>JAAVYW010000014.1 GCA_022791315.1 Oscillospiraceae bacterium
CCAGGGTGCTCCTCATAGTATTTCACCAGCCGCTCGGCGTAGTTGGAGAGCTTGAGGAAATAGGCCTCCTCCTCGGCCTCCTCTACCTCCCGGCCGCAGTCGGGGCACTTGCCGTCCTTCAGCTGGCTCTCGGTCCAGAAGGACTCGCAGGGCTTGCAGTACTTGCCCTTGTAGACGCCCTTGTAGATGTCCCCCTGTTCATAGAGGCGCTTAAAAATCTTCTGCACCGCCTCCTCGTGATAGGGGTCTGTGGTGCGGATAAAGCGGTCATAGGAGATATTCAACAGCTTCCACAGCTCCTTGATGGAGGCCACAATCTCGTCCACAAACTGCTTGGGGGTCACGCCTTTGTCCTTAGCCTTGTCCTCAATCTTCTGCCCGTGCTCGTCCGTGCCTGTCAGGAACATCACGTCATAGCCCTGCATCCGCTTATAGCGGGCCATGGTGTCCGCCGCCACAGTGGTGTAGCTGTGGCCGATGTGCAGCTTGTCCGAGGGATAGTAAATCGGGGTCGTGATATAAAAGGTCTTCCCGTTCTTCATTGCTTTGTAACCATTCCTTTCCTCAAAACCCATGAATCTCTCTGTATCATAACATATTCTTGGAAAAAGTGCAATCTCCGCCCTGCCGCAGCGTGGGCGAATAAAAAGCCCCAGCCTGGCTCTGTCAAGGGGCAAACCCTGGATAATCCGCCGCATGTCCTCGGCGGCAGCGCAAAGAAAAACGCGGAGGCGCAAAACTGCAGACCTCCGCGCAAATAGGGGCAAAATTACTGTACGTCAAACAGCTCCTTGACAATGCCCTCGGCCCAGGCCACACAGGCACTGATGTCCTCCTGGGAGGGCTGGGGATGGAACATGCCCTTCGCCTTGCACTCAAAGACGTTATCCACCACATTGACACCGGGGTTGTTCTTCACCAGGGCCTTGGCAGATTCCACGCCCTCGCTGCCGGTAGCAGAGCAGGCAAAGAAAGCCACATTCTTGGCCCGGTCGGCGGTCATGCCCTTCATGAAATCCACAAACTGGGATTTCCCGGCGGCCTTGGGCTCCAGGCCTACAAAAACCAGCTTCTCGTTGTCGCAGGGATATGCGGGGGGAATCTTATCACACTTGCTCTTGAGGTGCTTGCCGATGTTTTCAGCCAGCACCTGGGCCGAGCCCTTAGGCGAGAAATAGAGAACCTGCAATTTCATAACTAAAACCTCCAATAAAATGAGCTTATAATTCCCATCATAAGCCAAAAATATGTTATTTCTGAAAACAAGCCGTATCCATTCCGCAAATTTCTCTGGGCACGCCTCCGGCTCATCTCTCCTTCTCCCGAGGAAAATCCTGTAAAAGAAAGGTTATCAAATAGTATAGCATCTTTTTCCCCGCTTATCAAGGGAAAAAGCCTATAAGCATTTGAGAGACTCCTTGTCTATTTTGCCACAGAGGAAAACCAAAAACCGCCCGGAAAGCCAAAGACAGCTCTCCAGGCGGCAAAATACAGAGAATCAGGCGCTTTCCCTAGGGGTTATTTGAAAACAGCGGAAAGACAGTGGCCGCGTTTTTTCAAACAAGCCCTACACCAGCTCGATGACAGCCATCTCGGCGGCGTCGCCGCGGCGGGGGCCGATTTTGATGATACGGGTGTAGCCGCCGTTTTTATCGGCGTACTTGGGGGCGATTTCGTCAAAGGTCCTCTTCGCCACCGCTTCCTTCGTCACGAAGGAGAATACCTGCCGTTTGGAGTGGAGATTGTTCTGCTTTGCCAGAGTGATCATCTTCTCGGCTACCGCGCGAACCTCCTTTGCTCTGGTTACAGTGGTTTCGATTTTCCCGTTTTCCAGCAAAAACGTCACCATTGCCCGGAGCATGGCTTTTCTATGATCCGAAGTCCTGCCCAGTTTTCTTGTACCGGCCATGGAAATTCACTCCTTTACTGCGTACTGCGGAAGGTGCTCAGTCCTCGTCGTCGGTGAGCTTGAAGCCCAGCGAGTTCAGCTTGCTGACCACTTCCTCCAAAGATTTTCTGCCGAGGTTGCGTACCTTCATCATATCTTCCTCGGATTTGTTGATAAGGTCCTGCACTGTGTTGATTCCGGCGCGCTTGAGGCAGTTGAAGGAGCGCACCGAAAGGTCAAGTTCCTCAATGGTCATCTCAAGGACTTTATCCTTGCCATCATCGTCTTTTTCCACCATGATTTCAGTATAATAGCCTTCGTCAGACAAATCCACGAACAAGTTGAGATGTTCGTTGAGGACCTTGGCTGCCAGAGATACCGCTTCCTTGGCGGAAATCGTTCCGTCTGTGAGCACCTCCAGCGTCAATTTATCATAGTCGGTGATTTGACCGACACGGGTGTTTTCCACGCTGTAATTCACTTTTAAAACAGGCGTATAGATGCTGTCCACCGGAATCACCCCGATGGTGGACTGCAAATCCTGCTTATTGCGCTCGGAGGGGACGTAGCCTCTCCCCCGGTCGATTGTAATCTCCATATACAGTTTGGCGTCCGGGCCCAGCGTGGCAATGTGCATCCCTGGATTCAAAATCTCCACCTCAGAGTCGGCCTGGATGCTTCCGGCGGTGACTTCGCACTCGCCCTCCGCCTTGATGATAACCATCTTCGGGCCGTCCCCATAGATTTTCGCGCATAGGCCTTTCAGGTTCAGCACAATCTCGGTGACATCTTCTTTGACGCCGGGCACCGTGGAAAATTCATGCTGAACACCGTCAATCTTAATTGACGTGACAGCGACACCAGGAAGCGAGGAGAGTAACACACGCCTCAGGCTGTTGCCCAAGGTAATCCCGAATCCCCTTTCCAAGGGCTCCAAGATAAATTTGCCGTATGTTCCATCGGCCTTGAGGTCCGATGTCTCAATTCTGGGTTTCTCTATCTCGATCATTTATAACCCTCCTTAACTGGACAGAATGATCTGCCTTTTGTTCGGCTTCCCCTGCCATAAAACGTCAGATTACTTGGAATACAGCTCGACGATCAGCGTCTCTTCTACCTCTAAATCAATATCGGCACGGGCAGGAAGGGTATTGATCTTTGCCTGGGCGGCATCGGCGTTCAGGTCCAGCCACGCGGGCACGGGACGGCTGCCGTTGACCTCGGCAATCAGTTTGAACTTGGGGCTCTGCTTGCTCTCATCCTTAATGGCCACCATATCGCCGGCCTTTACCAGATAAGAGGGGATATTCACGGTTTTGCCATTGACAGTGAAATGGCGGTGCAGCACCAGCTGGCGGGCTTCCGCTCTGGAATTTGCCCAGCCCAGGCGATAGACCACGTTGTCCAGGCGGCTCTCCAGGATTTGGAGCAGGTTTTCACCGGTCACGCCGGACTTCTTCTCAGCCATCTCAAAGTATTTGGCAAATTGGCTCTCCAAAACGCCATAATAGCGCTTCGCAGTCTGCTTTGCCCGCAGCTGCAAGCCATATTCCGAAACTTTTTTACGGTTCTGTCCATGCTGCCCAGGGGCATAGGAGCGACGGGCCACGGCGCACTTGTCCGTATAGCATCTCTGGCCCTTTAAGAATAATTTCGCGCCCTCGCGGCGGCACAATCTGCAAACCGCACCAGTATATCTAGCCATAGTCGTTTCCTCCTTTCAGGATTAGACACGTCTTCTCTTGGGCGGGCGGCAACCATTGTGGGGGATGGGGGTCACGTCTTTAATCATATTGACCTCCAGACCAGCGGACTGCAGCGCACGAATCGCGGCTTCACGGCCCGCGCCCGGCCCCTTGACGTATACCTCCACACTCTTTAAGCCATGTTCCTTCGCGGCGTTGGCAGCGGTCTCGGCAGCAGTCTGGGCGGCAAAGGGGGTGGATTTTCTCGACCCTCTAAACCCCAGCCCGCCAGCGCTGGCCCAGGAAATCGCATTACCCTGCACGTCGGTGATGGTGACAATGGTGTTATTGAATGTGGACTGGATATGGACGGCTCCACGCTCGATATTCTTCCGCTCACGGCGTCTGCGGGTCGTGGCCTTCTTTACATTGGCTTTTGCCATCTCACATTTCCCTCCCTGTTACTTCTTCTTGTTGGCGACCGTTCTCTTCGGTCCCTTACGGGTACGGGCATTCGTCCGGGTGCGCTGCCCTCTCACCGGCAGGCCCTTTCTGTGACGGACGCCACGATAGCAGCCGATTTCAATGAGACGCTTGATGTCCAGCGCCACGTTCCGGCGCAGGTCGCCTTCCACGGTCAGGTTTTTATCAATATAATCACGGATTTTTGCCAAGTCGTCTTCCGACAAGTCCTTCACCCGGATATCGGGGTTGACGCCGGTGGACGCCAGAATATCTCTGGATGTTTTCAGTCCAATCCCATACACATAGGTCAGACCAATTTCGACTCGCTTTTCTCTGGGCAAGTCAACGCCTGCAATACGCGCCATTTCCTGTACACCTCCACTAATTTGGATTTATACTAACTTATCCGGCCGCCTGCTGCGGCCCGGCGGCCCTGCCGCCAAAAATACTGTTCTGCCCGCTGCCGGCGGGCGCGGCGCTCCCGCGCCGCAGCAGAGCAGTATCGCAATTTAGCCCTGACGCTGCTTGTGCTTGGGGTTGGCGCAGATTACCATAACACGGCCTTTGCGCTTAATCACCTTGCATTTTTCGCACATGGGCTTCACGGAAGGTCTCACTTTCACTTGAATTACCTCCTTACTGCCTGGGGCCAACGGCCCCTTTATCACTCGCTTATTTGGAACGCCAGGTAATGCGGCCCTTGCTCAGGTCATAGGGCGACATTTCCACTGTTACTTTGTCCCCGGGCAGGATGCGGATAAAGTTCATCCGCAGCTTTCCGGAAATATGGGCAAGGATTTTATGCCCGTTTTGCAGCTCCACCTGGAACATGGCGTTGGGCAAAGACTCCAGTACCACGCCTTCAATCTCAATGACATCGTCTTTGGACAAGCAAACTACCTCCTTGTCAGTCGGCTGGGCGCCCATCCCCGTATTGATAGGGGAAGAGGGCCCGGCGCAGCTCCCGGTTGGTGGGGAGGGGCTCCACAGAAACCGTCCCCCCGGTGGCCGCCACGTGTTTCAAGTTTTTGCGTTTGGGCTTTTCCACCCGGCGCACCTTGCCGTCGGCAATGACACAGCTGCCTGCCTCCAACCGGAGCACCGCGTAAAATCTGTCTTTGTCATGGCCCGCCAGGGACCGCACAATGCTGCCAAGCCGAATTTCCATACCCTACGCTCCTAGACTCTGGTGAGGATGACGGGGCCGTTGTCGGTGATGGCTACCGTATGCTCAAAATGGGCGGAAAGGCTCCTGCTGGCAGTGAGCACTGTCCAGCCGTCGGGCTGCACCTCAATGGCAGAACCCTTGGCGTTAATCATGGGCTCAATGGCAATCGTCATGCCGCTCTGCAGGCGCAGGCCCCGGCCCGGTACGCCATAGTTTTGCACTTCCGGCGCCTCGTGGAGCTGCCGCCCCACACCGTGGCCCACATAGTCCCGCACCGCTGCAAAGCCATACTGCTTTACATGGGATTCCACCGCATTGCCCAAGTCGCCCAGACGGCCCTTGGGCACAGCCTTTTCAATACCCTTATAGAGGCTTTCCTCCGTCACCCGCAGCAAGAGCGCGGCCTCTTCGGAGATTTCCCCTGCGGCAAAGGTATAGGCGTTATCCCCGTGGAAGCCGTTTAAAAAGGCCCCCACGTCGATACTCACGATGTCCCCCTCCTTCACCACCCGGCTGGGGCTGGGGATGCCGTGAATCACCTCATCGTTGATGGAGATACAGGCGCTGCCGGGAAAGCCGTTGTATCCCAAGAAGGAGGGCTTACCCCCGTGGGAGACAATCACCTTGTGGACGATTTTGTCCAGCTCCGCCGTGGTTACGCCGGGCTTTACCGCCTCCCCCACCGTGGCAAGGGCCAGGGCAGAGAGCTTGCAGGCGTCCCGTATCTTCTCCATGTCCTTCGCTGTTTTGAGTACAATCATGGCTATCCTCCATACCGGGAAAGCGTATCCAGCACCAGTTTCGTGGTATCGGCCACCTCTTCCTGCCCCTGTACGATGGCCAGCTTGCCCTTTGCCTCGTAGAAATCCTTGAGGGGCTCGGTCTGCTCATGGTAGACAGTGAGCCGCTTGGCCACTGTCTCGGGGGCGTCGTCCGCCCGCACGATGAGCTCGCCGCTGCACCGGTCGCACACGCCCTCGGCCTTGGAGGGCTTAAAGGCGGTGTGGTAGGAGGCGCCGCAGGAGGCGCACACCCGCCGCCCGGTGAGGCGCCGCATGATGTCCTCGTCAGCCACCTCGATGTCCAGCACCAGGTCAATCGCCACCCCCAGCTCCTCCAGCGCCTGTGCCTGCTGCACATTGCGGGGGAAGCCGTCCAGGATAAAGCCGCCGGCGCAGTCAGGCTCGGCCAGCCGCTCCTTGATGATGGAAATCACCAGGTCGTCCGGCACCAGCTGCCCGGCATCCATAAAGCCCTTGGCCTTTACGCCCAGCTCTGTGCCCTTGCGCACTGCTTCTTTCAGGATATTGCCTGTGCTCACGGCGGGGATGTGCAGCGTGTCGCAGATGACCTCCGCCTGTGTGCCTTTCCCCGCGCCGGGGGCTCCCAGAAGAATCATTTTCATAGTCGTTTGCTCCTTTTTGGGGTTCCGTCCCTACCGGGCGGGTCTGATGGCGCCTATTCCAAGAAGCCCTTGTAGTGGCGCATCATCATCTGGGATTCCAGCGCACGGGTGGTATCCAGCGCCACGCTCACCAGAATCAAGATGGAAGTACCGCCCAGCGCCACATTCATGCCGGTGACGGCAGAGAGCGCGATGGGGAGCACTGCGATAACGCCTAAGAAGAGGGCGCCCAAGAGCGTCACCTTAGACACCACCTTGGCAATGAAGTCCGAAGTGGGCTTGCCGGGGCGGATACCGGGAATCGCACCGCTCTGCTTCCGCAGGTTGTTGGAAATCTCAATAGGGTTGTACTGCACCGCCACATAGAAGAAGTTAAAGGCGATAATCAGCACGAAATAGACAATGGCATAGAGCCATCCGGTATAGTCAAACACGCCCAGGACCTTATCCCAGAACCCGCCCTCCGTGGGATTGACAAACGCGGCAATGGTGCCGGGGATGGCAATCAGGGAAGAGGCGAAGATGATGGGCATCACGCCGGACATATTCACCTTAATCGGGATATGGGAGGACTGGCCGCCGTACATCTTTCTCCCCACCACCCGCTTGGCATACTGCACAGGGATGCGCCGCTCGGCGTTGGTCATCACCACAATAAAGCCGATGATAGCCACAAAGAGCGCCACAATCAGCGGGACAAAGAAGAAGTACTTGGTCTCCCCCTGCGCCGCCAGCTGCAAATAGTTCCACAGCGTCGTCACCGCCGCGGGGCCGCGGGAGATGATACCGGCAAACAGGATGATGGAGATACCGTTGCCCACGCCCTTCTTGTCCAGCTGCTCGCCCAGCCACATAATCAGCGTGGTGCCTGCAATGAAGGACACGATGATGATGGCAGCGGCAAACACGCCGGAGACGCCGTCCTCATAGGTGACGGCACCGTAGCTGCGCAGGGTCAGGTAATAGGCCAAAGCCTGGATGGCCGCCAGGACCACAGTGGTCCAGCGGGTGATTTTGTTGAGCCGCTTGCGCCCCTCTTCCCCCTCTTTGCTCAGCCGTTCCAGATAGGGAATGGCAATGGTGAGCAGCTGGATAATGATGGACGCATTGATATACGGAGTGACCGACATTGCAAACAGGGTCGCCTGGGAAAAGGCGCCGCCGGTGAGCATGTTCAGATAGCCAAACAGGTTGCCGCTGTTGGAACTAATCATCTGCTGCAATGTGCTGGGGTCCAGAAAGGGAACTGGAATCGCCGCCCCAACGCGGAAAATCACAATGATAAGCAGGGTGTAAAGGAGCTTTTTCCGCAGCTCGGGCATTTTCCAGGCATTCTTTAAGGTCTCGAACACCTTACTTCACCTCGGCCTTTCCGCCTGCCTCCTCAATTTTCTGCTTGGCAGATTTTGAAAAAGCTGCTGCTTCCACGGTCAGCTTCTTAGTCAGCTCACCGTCCCCGAGTACCTTGATACCGTCCAGCGGCTTTTTCACCAAACCTGCCGCCAGGATGGCCTCCTGGGTTACAACTGCCCCGTCCTCGAATCGCTCCAGGTCGGAGAGGTTGATGTTGGCATAGGTGGTGGCAAAGATTTTATTGTTGAAGCCCCGCTTGGGGATTCTTCTCTGTAAAGGCATCTGGCCGCCCTCAAAACCGGGCCGCACGCCGCCGCCCGAGCGGGCCTTCTGGCCCTTGTGGCCCTTGCCGGCAGTTTTGCCGTTGCCGGAGCCCGCGCCCCTGCCCTTGCGGTATGCGCTTTTGTTGGAACCGGGAGCCGGACTGAGTTCATGCAGTCTCACGAATACGCACCTCCTTGTCCAGAATTGCGGGGAACCTCCCGCACCTCTGTCTTCTTGCGCTTGCTAAATTAGGCTTAAGCCGTTAGGCTTTTTCCACCTGGATGAGGTGGCAGATTTTCTTGATTTTGCCCTGGGTGGGCGCGTTGTCCGGCTGCACAGTGGCATCGCCGATTTTCCGCAGGCCCAGAGAATGGGCAGTGGCAATCTGATCGTCTTTTCTCCCAATCAGACTCTTGGTCAGGGTCACTTTCACGTTTTCCATGTTTGCCCCTCCTTAACCCAGAATCTCGCTGGGCTGCTTGCCCCGCATTGCCGCAACCTCTTCCACAGTGCGCAGAGCCTTTAAGCCCTCCAAGGTGGCCTTTACCACATTGGTGGGGTTATTGGAGCGCAGCGATTTGGTACGGATATTGGAAATACCCACTACCTCCACCACAGCACGCACTGCGCCGCCGGCGATAACGCCGGTACCAGGGGCGGCGGGCTTTAACAGCACCCGGCCCGCGCCATAGGCGCCCAGCACTTCGTGGGGGATGGTGGTGTCCTTCAGCGAAATCTTCATCAGGTTCTTTTTGGCGTCTTCAATTCCCTTGCGGATGGCCTCAGGCACCTCGGAGGCTTTTCCCAGGCCGAAACCCACAATGCCATTCCCGTCGCCCACCACGACCAGCGCGGCGAACTTGAAGATACGGCCGCCCTTGACCGTTTTGGAGACGCGGTTGATAGACACCACTCTCTCCTGGAGGTCCAGCGTAGAAGCATCAATCCTAGTCAACAGTATCCCTCCTCCTTAGAATTTCAGGCCGCCCTCGCGGGCTCCCTCTGCCAGCTCTTTGACCCGGCCGTGATAGATGTAGCCGCCACGGTCAAAGACCACATTGGTAATGCCGGCTGCCAGAGCCTTTTCGGCCACACGCTGGCCCACCTTTTTCGCGGCTTCCTTATTTCCGCCGTATCCATCAAAGTCCTTTTCCACAGTGGACGCGCTCACCAGGGTCTTGCCGGAGGCGTCGTCGATAATCTGGGCATAGATATGCTTTGAGGAGCGGAATACATCCAGACGAGGACGCTCGGCAGTGCCGGAGATTTTGGTGCGTACTCTCGTGTGTCGCAAAAGCCTTGCCTTGTTGCTGTCAGGCTTTTTTACCATAATGGCTCACTCCTTCTTATTTCTTACCGGTCTTGCCTTCTTTTCTGATAATCACTTCGTCCACATACTTGATGCCCTTGCCTTTATAGGGCTCGGGGGGACGCTTTTCGCGAATCTCAGCGGCAAACTGGCCAACCTGCTTCTTGTCCGGGCCATGCACGATGACACGGTTGGGGGCAGGCACGTCAATGGTGATTCCCGGCACTTCGGGGATGATAACCTGATGGGAGTACCCCAGGTTCATCACCAGGTCCTTGCCCTGCTTGGCGGCACGGTAGCCCACGCCGTTGATTTCCAGCTCTTTCTGGAATTCCTTGGTGACGCCCTCCACCATGTTGGCAATGAGGGTCCGGGTGAGGCCGTGCAGGGATTTGTGCAGCTTCTCATCGTCGGGCCGCTGCACCAGAATCTCGCCGCCCTCTAATTTCACATCCATATCCCTGTGGTAGGCGCACTCCAACGAGCCCTTGGGCCCTTTCACCGTCACCTTGTGGTCGGCAATGGAGACATCCACACCTGCGGGAACCGGGATGGGTTTTCTTCCGATACGAGACATGTTACGCGCACCCCCTTACCATACAAATGCCAGAACTTCGCCGCCCACGTTCAGCTTGCGGGCCTTCTTGTCGGTCATAACGCCCTTGGGGGTGGAGAGGATGGCGATACCTAAGCCTCTAATCACCTGGGGCATTTCCTCCACACTGGTATAGATGCGGAGACCCGGCTTGGAAACCCTGCGCAGTCCTGTAATGACTTTTGATTTATTTTCGCCGTATTTGAGCGTAATGCGGATAATGCCCTGGGTGTTGCCCTCAATCACCTGAAATCCCTTGATGTATCCCTCGTCCAGCAAAATCTGGGCGATAGCCTTTTTCATGTTCGAGGCGGGGACATCGACGGTGTCGTGCTTGGCAGAATTCGCATTCCGAATACGAGTCAGCATATCAGCGATACTATCCGTAATCTGCATGCCGTTAACCTCCTTCGCTTGAGCTATTTCTGTTGTTTACCAGCTGGCCTTTTTCACGCCGGGAATTTCACCTTTGTATGCCAACTCTCGAAAGCAGATACGGCAAATGCCGAATTTGCGGAGGTAAGCGTGAGGTCTTCCACAGATTTTGCACCGGTTATAGGCGCGTGTGGAGAATTTCGCCGGGAGCTTTTGCCTTATTTTTTGGGACGTTTTTGCCACAACGATACCTCCTTATTTCATAAAGGGAGCGCCGAAGAGCGTCAGCAGCTCGCGGGCTTCCTCGTCCGTGTGCGCGGTGGTGACAATACACACGTCCATGCCGCGTACCTTATCGATCTTATCGTAGTCGATTTCCGGGAAAATCAGCTGCTCCTTGATGCCAAAGGTGTAGTTGCCCCGCCCGTCAAAGGAATTGGGGTTGATGCCCCGGAAGTCACGCACTCTGGGCAGCGCCACGTTGAAGAGGCGGTCTAGGAACTCATACATCCGCTCGCCCCGCAGCGTCACCTTCACGCCGATGGGAGTGCCCTCTCTCAGCTTAAAGTTTGCCACTGATTTTTTGGATTTACACACCATGGGCTTCTGTCCTGTAATCTGGGACAGGTCAGACACCACGGCCTCAATGATTTTAGAATTGTCCTTTGCCTCACCGCAGCCCACATTCACGACGATTTTGTCAAGTTTGGGAATCTGCATGACGCTTTTGTAGCCGAACTTGCTCATCAGAGCGGGCGCAATATCAGCTTTATACGCCTCTGTCAGTCTTGCCATGTGATACTCCTCCTTGCTTAAAACGTCTCTTGGCAGTGCTTGCACAGGCGCTGCTTGCTGCCATCAGCGAACACTTTATGGGCCAGTCGGGTAGCCTTGCCGCACTTGGGGCATTTGAGCATAACCTTGCTGGCATACATCGGCGCCTCTGCGTCCACGATGCCGCCGGGCTCACCCATTCTCCTGGGTTTTACATGTTTGGTGATCATGTTGATTCCTTCCACAATCACTTTGCCTTCGCGGGGGCTGACTTCTAATACCTTTCCGGATTTGCCTCTGTCTTTTCCGGAAATCACGATGACCTCGTCACCCTTTTTCACGTGTACTTTGTTTTTCATCTTCAAAGTCCACCTCCCATCAAAGAACTTCAGGGGCCAAACTCAAGATTTTGATGTATTCCTTCTCCCGAAGCTCTCTGGCCACAGGCCCAAAAATACGGGTACCCCTGGGGTTTTTATCGTCACGGATAATGACGGCGGCATTCTCATCGAAGCGGATATAGGTTCCGTCCTCGCGGCCAATGCCCTTTGCCGAACGTACTACAACAGCTTTTACCACATCGCCCTTTTTCACGGTGCCGCCGGGCGCTGCCTTCTTCACGCTGCACACAATCACGTCGCCGATGTTGGCGTATCTTCTGCGGGTGCCGCCCAGCACGCGGATGCACATCAGCTCCTTTGCGCCGGTGTTGTCGGCCACCTTCAGGCGAGTCTGCATTTGAATCACAGTGCGTTCCTCCTTTCGGTCTTTTGGTTCGCTTAGATTCTAAATTATTTGGCCTTCTCCAGGATTTCTACAACTCTCCAGTGCTTCTCCTTGGAAAGGGGCCTGGTTTCCATGATAGACACCCGGTCGCCCACGCCGCAGGCATTCTGCTCGTCATGGGCCTTTAACTTCACGGTGCGCTTCACGATTTTCTTGTAAAGGGGGTGCTTTACGTGATCCTCAATCGCCACAACCACAGTCTTATCCATCTTGTTGCTGACGACTTTGCCTACATTTGTCTTTCTGAGGTTCCTCTCGCTCACAGCTTCACTCCTCCCTTCCCATTACTGCTGGAGTTCCCGCTGGCGGATGACGGTCTTCACACGGGCGATATCCCGTTTGACAGCCTTAATCCGCACCGGGTTCTCAAGTTGATTGACAGCCAGCTGGAAACGAAGGTTGAAAAGCTCGGCTTTGAGGTCTTTCAGCTTATCAGCCAGTTCCGCCTGGGACAGTTCTCTGATCTCGACAGCCTTCATTACTCCTCACCACCCGTTTCTTCCTTTTTCACAAATTTGCACTTAATCGGCAGCTTGTGCATAGCCAGGCGGATGGCCTCTCTCGCCATCTCCTCCGGCACCCCGCCGATTTCAAACATCACCCGTCCGGGCTTCACCACAGCCACCCAGTACTCGGGGCTGCCCTTACCGGAACCCATTCGGGTTTCAGCGGGCTTCTCTGTGATGGGCTTGTCGGGGAAAATCTTAATCCACACCTGACCGCCACGCTTGGTGTAGCGGGTCATGGCAATACGAGCGGCCTCGATTTGGTTGGAGGTAATCCAAGCGGGCTCTAACGCCTGCAGGCCGTACTCGCCGTAAGTCACCTGGTTGCCGCGATGGGCTTCGCCCTTCATCCGGCCCCTGTGGACACGGCGGTATTTTACTCTCTTCGGCAGCAGCATTATTTGCTCACTCCTTCCTTCCGGGGTCTCTTGGTGTCGGTCAGCACTTCGCCCTTATAGAGCCACACCTTGACGCCAATACGCCCGTAGGTGGTAGCCGCCTCGGCAAACCCGTAGTCGATGTCGGCCCGGATGGTCTGCAGGGGGATAGTGCCCTCGTGATAGGCCTCTTTACGGGCGATTTCCGCACCGCCCAGACGGCCCGATACCATAATTTTGATACCGCTGGCGCCAAAGCGCATGGTGCGTCCGATGGACTGCTTCATGGCCCGGCGGAACGAGATACGTCTCTCCAGCTGGGAGGCGATGTTCTCCGCCACCAGCTGCGCGTTCAGGTCGGGGTTCTTAATCTCGATGATATTGATGACGACAGGCTTGCCCAGCATGTCTTCCAGGGTCTTGCGCAGCTTGTCAATCTCGGTGCCGCCCCGGCCAATTACCATGCCGGGCTTTGCGCAGTGGATGTGTACCCGCACCCGCTTGGCGTCCCGCTCGATTTCGATTTTCGGCACGCCCGCCGCATAGAGGGTCTTTTTCAGAAACTTACGCAGCTTGTAGTCTTCTACCAGGATATCGCCGAAAGCATTATCCGGAGCAAACCAACGGGAATTCCAGTCTTTGATAATGCCAACACGGAATCCATTCGGATTTACTTTTTGACCCATTGTATTTCCCTCACTTTCAGCTTATTCTTTTTCCTTCACCACAAGCGTGATGTGGGAAGTCCTCTTGAGCACCTTAAAGGCTCTGCCCTGGGCCCGGGGCCTGATTCTCTTCATCGTAGGGCCGGGGGTGACATAGCACTCGGAGACGTAGAGGTTATTTCTATCCATGCTGAAATTGTTTTCCGCATTGGCCATGGCTGATTTCAGCAGCTTTTCCAGCGGTTCGCAGGCGGCCTTGGGAGTATATCTCAGAATCGCCATTGCCTTCTCACAATCCTGTTTCCGAATCAAATCCAGGACTATCTGCACCTTGCGGGGCGAGATGCGGGCGTGTCTCAAATAAGCCCGTGCTTCCATAAAGAATCCTCCTTTCGCCTACTTTTTACCGTTATTGGATGTCTTGGAGCCTGCATGGCCTTTGTAGGTCCTGGTGGGGGCAAACTCACCCAGCTTGTGTCCCACCATGTCCTCGGTCACATAGACCGGCACATGCTTGCGGCCGTTGTGGACCGCGAAGGTATGTCCCACGAAATCCGGGAAAATCGTGGAGGCTCTGCTCCAGGTCTTCAGCACGATTTTCTCGCCGCTTTCGTTCATATTGCGAACTCTTTTCAACAGAGCGGGCTGTACGAAAGGTCCCTTTTTAATACTTCTGCTCATGCGTCATTTTCCTCCTTTCGGCCACACTTATTTCGCATTTCTGCGCTTGACAATGAACTTGTCGGAGCGGTTCTTGTGCTTTCTGGTCTTGTAGCCCAGGGCAGGCTTGCCCCAAGGCGTCACAGGGCCGGGACGGCCGACGGGCGACTTGCCCTCACCGCCGCCGTGGGGGTGGTCGTTGGGGTTCATGACAGAGCCGCGCACGGTGGGACGGATGCCCATGTGGCGCTTGCGGCCGGCCTTACCAATCTTCACGTTCTCGTGGTCGATATTGGAGACCTGGCCGATAGAGGCCTTGCAGTTCACCGGCACATACCGCAGCTCGCCGGAGGGCAGCCTCACCAGCGCGTACTGGTTCTCCCTCGCCATCAGCTGGGCCATTACACCGGCGGACCGGGCCAGCTGCGCGCCCTTGCCGGGATGCAGCTCGATGTTGTAGATGAAAGTACCCACGGGGATATTGGCCAGGGGCAGGGTGTTGCCGGGCTTGATGTCAGCCGAAGCGCCGGACTCCACCACGTCGCCCACTTTCAGGCCGTGGGGGGCGATGATATAGCGCTTCTCCCCATCCTCATACTGGACGAGCGCGATATAGGCGCTGCGGTTGGGGTCGTACTCTAAGGTGAGCACGGTGGCGTTCATATCCTCTTTATCCCTCTTGAAATCGATAACGCGGTATTTTTTCCGGTTGCCGCCGCCCCTGTGGCGCACGGTAATCCGGCCATAGCTGTTGCGGCCGGCGTGTTTTTCCTTTTTGGCCAGCAGGCTCTTTTCAGGAGCCACCTTGCTCAAACCGCCGAAATCCGTAACAGACATTTGACGATGTGCCGGAGTTGTCGGCTTGAGAACTCTAATCGCCATGTCGTTTCACTCTCCTCTTCTAACTTTGCGAAACAGCGTCCCACCAACGCCGGGGACTGCCGGAGGCTTTTCCCGCGGGGGGACTTGCCTCAGCCGCGCCGGGGATTGCTCGCCGGGGGCTTTCCATACCTGAGGGCATAAGCCGTAGGGGTTATGCCATGCTTTCAAAGAACTCGATTCCCTTGGAATCCTCTTTCAGGGTGACGATGGCCTTTTTCCAATCGGGGCGGTAGCCCTGGAAACGGCCCTGCCGTCTGAGCTGGCCCTTCACATTCATGGTGTTCACCTTTGCCACTTTGACACCGAAGAGCTCCTCACAGGCCTTGGCGATTTCAATCTTGTTGGCGTCCTTGGCAACCTGGAAGGTATACTTCTTGAAGGCCTGGGCGCCCATGCTGGCCTCAGTGATAATGGGGCGGATGATAATATCCTGGGCAGTCTTCGTCATTGCGCGTACACCTCCTCGATTTTCTGTACAGCGCTCTTTGTGAGAATCAGCTTCTCGCAATTCAGCACATCGTAGACGTTGATATTGTTGGTGGGGGCGGTCTTCACGTTCGGCACGTTGTTCGCGCTGATAACCAGGTTCTTGTTCACGCCGTCGGTCATGATGAGGGTTTTCTTCTCGGCCTTCAGGGCTTTGAGCATCCCCACCACGGTCTTGGTCTTGATTTCGGGGATTTGGATGTCATCCACAATGATGATTTCCTGGTCCGCCACCTTGCTGGAGAGCGCAGAGCGCAGCGCCAGCTGCTTCACCTTCTTGTTGAGGGTGTAACGGTAATCCCGGGGCTTGGGGCCCAGGGCAATGCCGCCATGCGTCCACTGGGGGGCGCGGATGGAGCCCTGCCTCGCGTGGCCGGTGCCCTTCTGTTTCCAGGGCTTGCGGCCGCCGCCGCTGACCTCAGCCCGGGTCAGGGTGGACTGGGTGCCCTGGCGCTGGTTGGCCAGATAGTTCACCACAGCCGCGTGCATCACGGGGACGTTGGGCTCGATGCCGAATACGTTCTCAGAGAGCTCCATGGTTCCGACTTCTTTGCCGGTCATATCAAATACACTAACGGTAGGCATTTCGCTTTCCTCCTTCCCTTACGCTTTTACGCTGTCGGCGATATACACAATGCCCTTATTGGCGCCGGGCACAGCGCCCTTGACAGCAATCAGATTGTTCTCGGTATCCACCTTAACCACTTCCAGGTTCTGTACTGTCACCTGGGTGTTGCCCATGTGGCCGGGCAGCTTCTTGCCCTTGATAACATGGGAGGGGGAGGCGCTGGCGCCGTTGGAACCGGCATGGCGGTGTACCGGGCCGGTACCGTGGGTCTCCTTCAGGGAGCGGTGCCCATAGCGCTTGATAACGCCGGCGTAGCCCTTACCTTTGCTGATACCCACCACGTCCACCTTATCGCCGGGGGCGAAGACGTCGGCCTTTACCAGGTCGCCCACATTCAGCGCGGAGCAGTCTGCCAGGCGGAACTCCTTGAGCTCCCGCTTGGGGGCCACGCCCGCCTTTTCAAAATGGCCCTTGGCGGGCTTGTTCAGGGCAGAGGCCTTGGCCTCGCCGAAGCCCAGCTGCACAGCCTCGTAGCCGTCGTTCTCCTGGGTCTTCTTCTGGACCACCACGCAGGGGCCGGCCTCGATGACGGTAACGGGGATCATTTTCCCGTTCTCGTCGAACACCCGGGTCATGCCAATCTTCTTGCCGATGATTGCTTTCACCATAAAAAATCCTACCTCCTTCGGTTATTGGTTGACCGGCTAAGCGGCCAACATGACCTGCACGTCTTTGGTTTAGAGTTTCATCTCTATATCAACGCCGGCAGGGAGCTCAAGACCCATCAACGCTTCCACCGTCTTCTTCGACGGCTTGATGATGTCGATCAGCCTCTTGTGCGTGCGCATTTCAAACTGTTCGCGGCTGTCCTTGTTTACATGGACAGAGCGCAGGATTGTGACCACTTCTTTTTCCGTGGGCAGCGGGATGGGCCCCGATACCTTGTCGCCCATTCTCTTGGCGGTCTCCACGATTTTCTCCGCGGAATTGTCCACCAGCTGATGATCGTATCCCTTTAGTTTGATTCGGATTACTTCCTTGACTGCCATTAGCCATCCGCCTCCTTAAATTCTTTTTTCGGGAGCGATGAAAAAACTGGACACGGTTCCGGGTGTTTGTTCTTTTCCCATAGAAAAACCGGATCGACCGTGGAGCGGAGCGCTCTCGATCAGGTCCGGACAAAATACACCCAAAAAGGCCGTACAAAGCCGCCAGCCGCTTTTTAGGGAGCCGGCACGCTTTTGCGTCAACAGTATTTTTTGTCGCCCGGTTTCAAATCGGACCTACTCGGCGGAAATTCCCCGCTTGTCTCCAAGCAGCAACCTCCCGCTTCATCGCATATCTAGTGCAGTCACGCTTTATTATAATACCAAAAACGCCCTGCATTTGCAAGGTTTTTCTCTCCGCTGCGCAAAAATGGGGAGGAGAAATTTTCGGTTCTCTCCTCCCTATTTTTGTGCATTTTTTCTAACAATATACCAATCTTCCGGAAATTCCCCTCCCAAAGGTTGCCAAGGGATTCTCTCCAAGACCAAAACCCCAATTTACTATGGCTTATTGCCGGAATACCGACAGCACATTGTAACCAGTATCCACCTCAACTACAAAATCCCCATAAATCACCTTTTGCTCTTCGCCGTCTGCATAAATGAGGAGACGGTTGGAGGTGGCATAACGCCCTTCACACCGGGCATCCCAGATATTCACGCTGATCAGCGGGTATTCCCCCTTGAGAACGCAGTCGTTTTTCTCCACGGCTGATACAATCATCCGGTGGGTCTCATCCAAATAGCGGTTCAGGCATTCCTCCATTTCAGCGTCGTTCGCCGCCGCCCCGCCGTTCACACCGGCGAGCACCTCACAGGAGAAGGGCAACTCCCGAAACCCTTCGCAGTCTATGCTGGAGCACCGTTTGATACAGGCTATCATTGCAGCGCCGGTTTCATAGCAAATCCTCCGGATGGGGAAGTAGGATTCCGGAAGGGCCAGCCGGCCAAGCAGCCTTTTCCACGCCAGGTTCCCCTTCTCCTCATCAAGCTGGGCCAGCGCGCTGAGTTCAACGAAGTTTGCCGTCCCCTCGATTTGCTCCACCCTTGCCTCATACTCATATTCATAGGGATAGTCCTCCGCCCGCTTTTTCCGCAGCGAGAGGAGCCCAGAATAAGCGTCCAGGTCATTGGCCTCCAAAATGGCCCTCATGCACTCTGCTTCCGCGCGCTTTGTGGACAGATTGTCGGCAAAATAGCGGTACTGGAACAGCGCTTCCCTCTCGTCAGGAAACCTCCGCTCCCCAGAGGTCCTCTGAAAAGCGTGGAACATCTCGTGGATAATGGAGGCAGCAAGGGCGTCCATGTCTTCCGGATTCTCTGTAATATTCCAAATCGCAATGTACTCATCACCCCATTGGATGGCGGTATTCGCACAGAAGGCATCCGTTTTTTCAATGTAATTCCCATCAAAATAGCACTGCTCATCCGTGTAAACCGCAAACCGGAGGGGATAAAACCCTTTCCAAACGGCAGAAAAATCCACTTTCCGAATCCGCAGTTCGATTTCCCGATAAAGTAAAGCCAAATCCATTTTCTTTTCTCCTTTGTGCAGGAACTATTGCGGCGAAGCCTGGGCTTTCCGGCTCCTCCACAGGTACCACACCGCCGTCAAGGCGCACAGAGCGATATACCCCTCCGAGAGCAGGGTGTGCCCCGCCTGGGCCAGCAGCACCGGCGGGAAGTTCAGCAGGGTGTGGAGCCCTACCGCCAGCCAGACGCCTGCCGTGCGCCCCCGTTCCACCATCCGCAGCACCAGCACTGAGAGGGCCAGATGGGCCGTCAGGGCAAAGACCCGCTCCAGGCCCCCCACCAGGTACATAGCAGGGGGCGTGTTTACCAGCGTCGCCTGAATCTGGGACAGGGTGGCAGCGGGCACGCCGGCCGCCACCTTATCCAATATGCCGGTGTTCACCGCGAAGGACAGGAGGAGGTTGTTAAGCGTAGCGCTCCCCATGAGGAACAGCGCCTCAAACCCGCCGTGCCCCAGCCCGTAGCCAAAGCCTGTCCACCAGCCGCCCCGTCCCTTGAGCAGCAGCCGGTAGCCGCCGTAGCGCCCCCATTCCTCTACCAGCCCCGCGGTCAAGGAGAGCAGCAGCGCATAGAGCACCGTGTGGGAGGCGGCAAACCCCTGCCAGGCCGGCAGCAGCGCCAGAAGGTTCAGCACGTTCATTCGTACCACAACCTGCACCACAAAGAACACCAGCGCCCCTGCCAGCACGCAGCGGATTTGGATTTTCCGCTTGTACAGGAGTACCCCCGCCACTGCCACCGGCGGCAGGACAGCCAGCATCCCAGCCAGCACCATACAGGCCATCGATGCGACCGATACCATTGCCTCTCCCTCCCTTTCTTTAAAAGAACGTCCGGTAAGGCACCAGCCCCAGACGATTGGCCGTGAGCAAAAATACCTGGTAGAGCAGCGCCGCAGCGATAAAGAGCCCCAGCGCCGTCACATAGAGGGAGCGGGCATCCTTGTATTCCTTGCGCCTCTGCGCCAGCTCTTTTCCTCTCCCTTTGCCCTTTATCTCCACACCCAGCCCAAAATCCTCCGGTGCAGCATCCAGGCAGCCCATCAGCTCCGGCCCCAGGTACACCACAAAGGGGAAAAACAGCAGTGCCACCCGCTGGAACAAAAACACCTCCAGCGTCACCGCAAAGAGCGCCGCAAAATACACGCTGAAATTCAGCAGGACCAGGTTGCGCGGGTCCCGTTCCAGCAGCCTCTTCTGCATGAAAATCGTGAACACACACACCAGGATGGGGATAAACGCCGTCTGGATATTCCGCCCCTCAAAGAACTGGGTGTCAACCAAATACGCAGGGGCAAACCGCTCCGCCAAGAAGTAGATTACCGGCACCGCCAACAGCAGCATCAGCGCCGTGCCTGCCCCGTAGAGGATTTGCGACCACCGCTTCCAGGGAATCCAGGCCAGGAAATAAACCGGTATCAGAATCCAGAGCGTGCGGTGGAAGCTGGCCGCCAAGGCAGTGAGCAGGAAATAGGGAACGGGCTTTTTCTTCTGCAAAAAGGGGAAGGCGAAGAAGTACACCGTAATCCCCAGCTCCTGCCGCAGTGTGCAGAGGGAGTAGCTGAAAAAACCAAAACTGGCATAGATAAATAAACTCAGCCACAGCTTAGAGGAGGCCCTGCGCATGGCAAGAAACCGCAGCCCAATTGTCAGCGCCGCTACAGCAGCCAAAAACACCTGTGGGTCTGCGGTGAATTTGGAAATCAGAAAATTCACCGCGCCATATCCTGGTTCCCAGCGATAGGTATTCCAGGGGCCTGTAAGGTACTCTATCCCGTCAGAGGCCACATAGCCAAAATATCCCCGATAAGGCATCGTATCCCCGCCCACATAGGGATTGCGCAGGCCGGCGATGACAATCATCGCCACACAGCATCCCCAGTAGAGGATTTCCATCCCCACCTTGGATTTCTTCCACTCCCCCAACACCAAGCCCCCGGCCAGGGCCACCAGGGTCATCGTCAAATAGGGCCACATATCGTTTCTCCTTTTCTCCGGATTTAGTATGCCTTTCCCCAGTACACCAGCGCCTTGGCGGGCTTCCCGCAGCAGACGCAGGTGTCCCCCAGGTGTTCCTGCTCAAAGGGGATGCAGCGGGAGGAGACCCCGGCCTCTTCCTTCAGCTTCTCCTCGCAGGCCCGGTCGCCGCACCACATGGCCTTGATATACCCCGGCTTGCTCTCGGCAATCCCCACCAGCTCCTCCATTGTGAGGGCGGCGTAGGTCTTTTCCCGCTGGTTTTCCAGCGCGGCGGCATACATGCCGTCGTGCACCTGCTGCAGTAGTTCCGGAACCCGCTGTTCCAGCTCCTCCAAGGGCACGACGGCCTTCTCCCGGTTATCCCGGCGCACCAAGACGCACTGCCCCTGCTCGATGTCCTTGGGCCCGATTTCCAGGCGCAGGGGCACGCCCTTCATCTCGTATTCGGCAAATTTCCAGCCGGGGGTGTTGTCGCTGTCGTCCACCTTCACCCGGGCGACGGCTTTGACCCGCTGTTCCAGCTCCCTGGCCTTGTCCAGCACGCCCTCCTTGTGCTGGGCGATGGGTACGATAACCACCTGAATCGGCGCCACAGCCGGGGGCAGCACCAGCCCGTTGTCGTCGCCGTGGGACATGATGATGGCCCCAATCAGCCGGGTGGAGGCACCCCAGGAGGTCTGGAAGGGGTAGCGCACCTGGTTCTCCCGGTCGGTATAGGTGATGTCAAAGGCCCTGGCAAAGCCGTCGCCAAAGAAGTGGCTGGTGCCGCTCTGGAGCGCCTTGCCGTCGTGCATTAGGGCCTCAATGGTATAGGTGGCCTGGGCCCCGGCAAATTTCTCCTTCTCAGTCTTCTGCCCCTTGAGCACCGGGATAGCCAGCGCCTGGGCACAGACATCGGCATAGATATTGAGCATCCGCAGGGTCTCCTCCCTGGCCTCCTCCTCCGTCTCGTGCATGGTGTGCCCCTCCTGCCACCAGAATTCCGTGGTGCGCAAAAAGGGCCTTGTGGTCTTCTCCCACCGCACCACGGAGCACCACTGGTTATAGAGCTTGGGCAAATCCCGATAGGAGTGGATGATGCTGGCAAAGTGCTCGCAGAAAAGGGTCTCGGAGGTGGGGCGCACGCACAGCCGCTCCGAGAGCTTTTCGCTGCCGCCGTGGGTCACCCAGGCCACCTCGGGGGCAAAGCCCTCTACGTGGTCTTTTTCCTTTTGCAGCAGGCTCTCGGGGATAAACATGGGCATGGCCACATTCTCGTGCCCGGTCTCTTTAAATTTTGCGTCCATAATCCGCTGGATATTCTCCCAGATGGCATATCCATAGGGCCGCACCACCATGCACCCCTTGACGCTGGAATAGTCCGCCAGCTCGGCCTTTTTCACGATGTCCGTATACCACTGGGCAAAATCCACGTCCCGGGAGGTAATGGCCTCCACCATCTTCTGCTTTGCCATCGTTTTCAACCATCCTTTTCTTTTCATCGGGGCAATCTCCCCGTTTATTTTTTCCTGATGCCCCTTAGTGTATCACTTTTGCCGGGAAAACACAAGCCGGTGTTTTCCCCTTTTTGCCCTGCCGCCATTCCTGCGGAGCCTGACAGAGGAGGCGCTGGGCACTGCCCCGGAATGTCTCTTTTGTCCCGTCAAGCCAGGGGAAAGAAGCATAAAAATCCCTGCTGCAGAGGGGTGCAGCAGGGACGCATTTCCGTTTCAGAGGCGTTAGATGCGGTCTTCGATGTACTTGACGATGTCGCCCACTGTTTTCATGTTCTCCACTTCTTCATCGGGGACTTCCACGTCGAATTCCTCTTCCAGGGACATGACCAGGTCTACCACATCCAGGGAATCCGCCCCCAGGTCGTCGGTGATGCTGGAATCGGCTTTCACCTTATCCTCATCCACGTCCAGCTGGTCCACTAAAATGTCTTTTACTTTCTCGAATACCATAACGGCTCCTCCTTCAAATCGTTTTTCTCAGCCGCAGTCCGCCGTAGGACTCGCTTTCCCGATAGGGGGAATGGCGTCCTCCGTTTCGCGCCGCGGCAAACCGTTTCTCTGCCTACTGGTGAAGCGCCTGTCTGCCCGCATGGTTCCAGGCTCCCAGGCCTCACTCTTCAAACTCCCCTATCTTTCGGAACCTATCATACCGTGTTTCCAGCAAAATATCAAGTGGTATTTGTGATTTTCTTTCCAGCGCGGCATGGAGATAGGCACGGATGCCCTGGGCGGCCCCGGCGGGGTTTAGATGGGCGCCGCCGCCCGGCTCCTTAATCACTGCGTCGCAGATGCCAAATTCCGTCAGGTCTTCCGCTGTGATGCGCATGGCATTGGCCGCCTGCTTTTCCTTGGAGGCGTCCTTCCACAGGATGCTGGCAAACCCGCGGGGGGAAATCACGGAGTAAAGGGCGTTTTCCAGCATAGCCAGTTCATCGCACACCCCCAGCGCCAGCGCGCCGCCGCTGCCCCCCTCCCCCAGCACAATGGAAAAAATCGGGGTCTTCACTGAAATCAGTTCATAGAGGCTGCGGGCAATGGCCTCGCCCTGGCCCCGCTCCTCCGCGCCGATGCCACAGTAGGCGCCCGGGGAGTCAATAAAGCACACCACGGGCCGGTGGAATTTTTCCGCCTGCTTGATAAGCCGCAGCGCCTTGCGGTAGCCCTCGGGATGGGGCATGGCAAAATTGGATTTCTGGTTTTCTGCCAGGGTCTTCCCCTTTACATGGGACACCACCGTCACCGGCTTCCCCTCAAACAGGGCAATGCCCCCGGTAATGGCCCCGTCGTCTCCAAATAATCTGTCCCCGTGCAGCTCAAAATATTCCTCAAACAGCATGGGGATATAGTCGCGGATAGTGGGCCGGTTCTTTTCCCTTATGAGCAGCTGCCGCTCATAGGCGGTGAGTTTTGCCATACTACGACCTCCCCTCTCCCTCTGGCTGCGGCAAAGCCGTCTGCCTGTGGTATTTCAGCAGCTTTGCCAGGGTACGCCGCAGCTCGGTGCGGGGGACAATGGCGTCCACAAACCCGTGCTGCTCCAAAAATTCGGCGGACTGGAAATCGTCTGGCAGCCGCTGGCGGATAGTGCCCTCAATCACCCTGCGCCCCGCAAAGCCCACCAGCACCTTGGGCTCGGCCAGGATGATGTCACCTAGGGAGGCAAAGCTGGCCGTCACCCCGCCGGTGGTGGGGTCGGTGAGCACGGTGATATAGAGCAGCCCCGCGTCGCTGTGGCGCTTGACAGCGGCGGAGGTCTTGGCCATCTGCATCAGGGAGATAATGCCCTCCTGCATCCTGGCCCCGCCCGAGGCGGTAAAGAGCACCACCGGCAGCCGTTTCGCAGTGGCCTGCTCAAAGGCCCTGGCAACCTTCTCCCCCACCACGGAGCCCATGGAGGCCATCATAAACCGGGAGTCCATAATGCCGATGATGCAGGGCTCCCCGTTGATTTCGCACTCCCCGGTGACAATGGCATCCCGCAGCCCGGTGGCGGCCCGCAGGTCCTGGAGCTTTTCCTCATAGCCGTCAAAGCCGATGGGGTTTTTGCTCTTCATGTGCCGGTCGTATTCGGAAAAGGAGAGGTTGTCGGCCACAAGGCGCAGCCGCTCGGCAGCAGAGAGCCTGGCGTGATAGCCGCAGGTACACACCTTCCCCAGCTTTTCAAAGTCCTCCGCAAAGTGCACCTTGGCACACCGCGGGCACTTGAACAGCATGTTCTTCGGGACGGCCACCCCGCCCTTGGACTCCGCCGCGGAATCATCCCGCAGCCGGTCCTTCACCATATTAAATAAATCCTCTAAAGCCAACAGCATTCCCTCCCCATCGGGCCCCGGCGGCCCTCATCAGGTCAAATCCCGGCGTTCCAGGAAGCCCACGTCAAAGTTCCCCGACTCAAAGTCCCTGTCCCGTAACAAGTTTAACTGAAAATCGATGTTGGTGTCAACACCTTCCACCAAAAATTCTGCCAGCGCCCACTTCATTTTCCGGATTGCCGTGTCCCGGTCAGGGGCATAGACAATGACCTTTGCAATCATGGAATCATAGTAGGGGGGGATAACATAGCCCTGGTACACCGCGCTGTCCACCCTCACCCCAGGCCCTCCCGGGATATTCAGGGACTGGATGGCCCCCGGCGAGGGCCGAAAGCCCAGCTTGGGGTTCTCCGCATTGATTCGGCACTCAATGGCGTGCCCCCTGAGTTCCACCTGGTCCTGGGAGAAGGGCAGGGGCTCCCCCGCTGCCACCAGCAGCTGGGCTTTCACCAGGTCAATGCCCGTCACCAGCTCGGTCACCGGGTGCTCCACCTGGATACGGGTGTTCATCTCCATGAAATAGTAGTTTCCGTCTTTGTCCAGCAAAAACTCAATGGTGCCCGCGCCGTAATAGCCCACGGCCTTGGCGGCCTTCACCGCATCGGCCCCCATGCGGGCCCGCAGCTCCGGGGTCATCACCGGGCTGGGGGAGGGGGCTTCCTCCAGCACCTTCTGGTTGCGCCGCTGGATAGAGCAGTCCCGCTCCCCCAAGTGCACCACATTCCCCTGCTTATCCCCGAAAATTTGGATTTCCACGTGCCTGGGGTTTCCGATAAACTTCTCCAGGTACACCCCGCCGTTGCCGAAGAAGCTCAATGCCTCCTGGCGGGCGGCAGGAAAGGCGCTTCTCAGCTCCTCGGGGTTCTCCGCCCGGCGGATACCCCGCCCGCCGCCGCCGGCGCTGGCCTTCACCAGCACGGGATAGCCGATTTCCGCCGCCAGCTTTACGGCCTCCTCCACCGATTCCAGCTCCCCGTCGGAACCCGGCACCACCGGCACGCCGCTGTCCTTCATGGTCTGCTTGGCGGCGGCCTTGTCCCCCATGCGCTGGATGGCTGAGGGGTCGGGCCCGATAAACTCCACGCCGCACAGCCGGCACTTCTTGGCGAAATCCGCGCTCTCGGACAAAAAGCCAAAGCCCGGGTGCACTGCCTGGGCCCCGGTGAGCTCGCAGGCCGAGAGGATGGCCCACACGTTTAAATAGCTGTCCTTCGTGGGGGCGGGGCCGATACACACGGCCTGGTCGGCGATTTTGGTATGGAGGGCGCTCCTGTCCGCCTCGGAATAGACCGCCACAGTGGCAATCCCCATCTCCCGGCAGGCCCGGATGATGCGCACCGCGATTTCCCCCCGGTTGGCAATCAGTATTTTCTGAAACATATCCATCCTCCATTTTCCGTCTCGGCCAGTTCTCGTCCTCTTTGGGTCTCTCCCCTTGCGGCGGGCCTATTCCTCCCGCGCAAAGATGGCAAAGGTCAGCTCCGCCGTCACCACTTTCTTGCCCTCCACGGTGGCAGTGGCCTTCCCCACGCCGATGCTGCCCCGGTTCTTGATAATCTCCACCTCCAGCACCAGCGTGTCCCCCGGCTTCACCTGGCCCCGGAACCGGGCCTTGTCAATGCCGGCAAAGAGGGCCAGCTTGCCTTTGTTCTCCGGCAGGCACAGGGCGCACACCGCGCCGGTCTGGGCCAGCATCTCAATGGTGAGCACGCCGGGCTGTACCGGCTGGCCGGGGAAATGCCCCCGGAACCAGTCCTCCTCCGGCCGCAGGTATTTCTTGCCCACCGCCCGCACCCCGGGTTCCAGCTCCGTGATTTCGTCAATCAGCAGGAAGGGGTCGCGGTGGGGGATAATCTCCTTGATTTGTTCCAAGTTCAGTGCAGGCATACAATTCTCCTCACTTTATGCGTTTTGCAATCGCCTATTCAAAGGCGTGCTCGTGGCGGATACCGCCGGGGCGGGAGCCGGGAAACGCCCCCTCTCAGCGGCGGGCAATCTTCTGCCCCGGGTACTTCCCCGGCAGCTCCCCCACGTCAAAGAGGCTGTGGGAATAGGGGGCGTTGTCCGGCGTGGCGGGCAGGCGGTTTGTGCAGAGGCATCCAAAACAATCTCCTCTTCTACCCCTGAATCTCCAAAATCCCGGTGCCGTACTCCACCGGCTGGCCGTTCTCCGCCAAAATGCGGGTGACAGTGCCGTCGTACTCGCTGGTGACTTCGTTCATCAGCTTCATGGATTCCACGATAAACAGCACATCCCCCTTGGACACATGCTGCCCCACCCGGACAAAGGGGGGCTTGTCCGGCGCGGGGGCGCTGTAGAAAGTGCCCACGATGGGCGATGTCACCAGGTTGCCCTGGGGGGCCTGGTCGGGCTCCTCCGCAGGCGCAGCCGGGGCGGCCTGGGGAAGCGGCGCGGCCACCACAGCCTGGGGCGTCTCCTTTCCCAGCTTCAAAGAGAACCCCTCGTTTTTCAGTTCCAGGAAAGAGAGCTTGTTTTGGGCAAAGCGGTCCATCAGCTCCAAAATCTCCTGTGTGGTGTATTCTCTCATGTGAAAAACCTCTCCTTAATCCTCATATTTCCGAAAAAGCAGGGACGCGTTCTGCCCGCCAAAACCCAGGGAATTGGACAGGGCAAAGCGGATGGGCCGCTCCCTGACCCCCTCAGTCACATAGTCCAGGTCGCACTCCTCGTCCGGCACCCGGTAGCCAATGGTGGGGGGCACAAAGCCCCTCTCCAGCGCCAGGGCGCAGATGGCCCCCTCCACTGCCCCGGCGGCCCCCAGCAGGTGCCCGGTCATGGACTTGGTGGAGCTCACCATCATCTCCTTGGCGTGTTCCCCAAAGACGCTCTTCAGCGCCAGGGTCTCGCAGCGGTCGTTGGGCCCGGTGGAGGTGCCGTGGGCGTTCACGTAATCGATTTCGTCAAAGGCCGCGCCGGATTCCTCCACGGCGTTTTTCATGGCCCTGGCCGCCCCTGCCCCATCCGGGTCGGGGCTGGTGATGTGGTAGGCGTCCCCTGTGGCGCCATAGCCCACCAGCTCGGCGTAGATATGGGCTCCCCGGCGCCTGGCGTGCTCATACTCCTCCAAGAAGAGGATACCCGCGCCCTCGCCCAGCACAAAGCCGTCCCGCTCCTTGTCAAAGGGGATGGAGGCCCTGGCCTTGTCGGTGCTCTTGGACAAAGCGGTCATATTGGAGAAGGCCCCGATAGCCATCTTGTTCACCGCCGCCTCGGCGCCGCCTGCAAAACAGGCGTCCAGCACCCCGTACTTGATTTTGCGGAAGGCCTCGCCAATGGCGTGGGCCCCTGAGGCGCAGGCCGTCACCACTGCGAAGTTATCCCCCTTCACGCCGAATTCCATCGCCACCATCCCCGCGGCCATGTTGGAAATCATCATGGGGATGAAGAAGGGGGAGATGCGCCCCGGCCCCTTTTCGATAAACTTCCGGTGCTCCGAATCAAAGGTGTCGAAGCCGCCGATGCCGCTGCCCACGATGGAGCCCACCCGGAAGGGGTCTAAGTCGGCCCTGGCGTCTTCCCCCGCGTCCTGCGCCGCCTGCCTGGCTGCCGCCAGGGCAAACTGGCAGTAGCGGTCCATCCTGCGCACGGCCTTCTTGTCCAGGCCATAGGCCAGCGGGTCAAAGTCCCGAATCTCCGCCGCCAGCTTCACATTCAGGTCCTCCGTGTCAAAGGAGCGGATTTCGTCAATCCCGCACACGCCCTCCTTCAGGCTCTTTACCAGGCTCTCCCTGTCCATCCCGATTGCCGAGAGTACGCCCAATCCAGTGACAACCACTCGTCTCATCGATACCAAACCATCCCTTCATCCTGTCTTTTCAAATAGAGAGAATCTTGTCTCCTCTGCGTCCGCAGGCGCATTCCCATCCCGCCAGCGGGCCAATTTCCCGGCAGCTTTTCCGATGAAGTTAAAGCGCCATCAGCCCGTCCACCTCAATCACCTGGCCGGTGACATAGGAGGCGTCGGGGGAGACCAGAAAGGCCACCACGGCGGCAATCTCCTCCGGCTCGGCAAAGCGGCGCAGGGCAATGCCCGCCAGCGCGGTCTCCACCACCTTCTGGGGCAGGTCGGCGGTCATGGGGGTGTTCACAAACCCAGGGGCAATGGCGTTCACATTGATGCCCCGCCCCCCCAGCTCCTTGGCGGCGGTCTTTGTCATGCCCACAATGCCCGCCTTGGCAGCGGCATAGTTGAACTGCCCCGCATTCCCCCGCAGCCCCGAGACCGAGGAGAGGTTCACAATCCGCCCGCTCTTCTGCTTCATCATCACCACAGCGGCGTGGCGCATCATATTGAACACGCCCTTGTAGTTCACATTCGTCACAAAGTCAAAGTTCTCCTCGCTCATGCGCACCAGCAGGCCGTCTTTCGTCACAGCGGCGTTGTTCACCAGCACGTCCAGGGAACCAAAGCGGCTCTTCACATCGTTTACCATGGCCTCGCAGGCCTCATAGTCCGTCACATCACAGAGGAAGCAGTCGGCGTCCACGCCGAATTCCCGGCAGGCGGCGGCGGTCTCCTTGCCCCCGTTTTGGAACTCCTGGTTCCCCCGGCAGTTGATGGCGATGTGGTAGCCCTCCTTTGCCAGCCGCAGGGCGATGGCCGCCCCAATGCCCTGGGATGCCCCCGTGATGAGTGCAGTTTGATTTTTCATCCTAATTTAACCTCCTAAAACGTCTTCCCGTTATCGTTCAAAAATCACGGCGCCGTAGGTCAGCCCTGCGCCGAAGCCCACCAGGCAGAGCGTCTGCCCCGCCGCCAGCTTCCCGGCCCGGGTGAGCTCGTCCAGGCACAGGGGGATGCAGGCGCTGGAAATGTTGCCGTATTCCTCGATATTGATGGCAAAGCGCTCCATGGGCAATCCCAGCGCCTTGGCCGCCGTCTGCAAAATGCGGATATTGGCCTGGTGGGGAATAATCAGGTCGATGTCTTCCAGGCCGATGCCATAGGCCTTTGCCGCCTGTTCCACTGCCTCTGGCATGGCCTTCACGGCAAATTTATAGACCTCCTGCCCGTTCATATAAATCGCCCCCACCGGCTCATAGGAGAACTCCTCCCCCATGGTTACGGGCTTCTCTGCAAAGGGGTTTTCCGTGGCCCCGCTGGCGGCGTAGAGCAGCTTTGCCCCTGTCCCGTCGCAACGGAGGTAAGAGGCAAAGGGCTTTTCCGCCCGCTCCACCACACAGGCCCCCGCCCCGTCCCCAAAGAGCACACAGGTGGAACGGTCCTTAAAATTGGTGAACTTGGAAAGCCGCTCGGCGCTGACAATCAGCACCCTTTTCATCCCGCAGGAGAGGTATTTCTGGGCCACGTCCAGCGCATAGATAAAGCCGGTGCAGGCCCCGTTCACGTCCATGCTCTGGGCCGTGATGCCCAGCTCCCCGCCGATGAGGCAGGCCATGCTGGGGGTGTAGGTGTCCGCCGTCACCGTGGTGGCGATGAGCAGGTCAATGTCCTCCGGGGCGGCCCCGGCGCTCTCCAGCGCGGCCTTTGCCGCCCTGGCCCCCATCATCCAGGTGGGTTCCTCCACCGAGATATGGCGGCGTTTAATTCCGGTACGGGTGGTAATCCACTCGTCCGAGGTCTCCACAATCCGGCTGAAGTCGTCGTTTGTCACCACAGTTTCCGGTACAAAGCTGCCTGTTCCCACGATACGGATTCCCGACACATTCATTCCCCCTTGATTTTTTCCGGATAAATATGGTATAGTCAAATCATCCCAAAACAGACACTGTCCCGGGATAGATGGGCTTTGCCCACCTGCGCGCGCAGTGCGATTTTTGGCTATGCGAATGCGAAACGGAGCCGCCTGCGGGCCCTCTGCGGCCAAAAAGCCGCAGACTGGAAAAGCACCGCTTTTCCAGTGTTTCAATTCTATTGTCAAAGCATTCGGAACCAACCCGGCTCCTTCTATAATAAGGTTCCCCAAAATATTTGTCAAGAAAAAACGCACGCACGCTTAAATTCCCGCCGGATTGCGGCAAACTAGAAAAGACATGCGAGGTCATAACGATGAACAAAATTGCATTCCTCTACAGCGGCCAGGGCGCCCAGTTCCCCGGCATGGGCCGGGACCTCTATGAGGCCTTCCCCAGCCTGCGGGCCCTTTACGAAGAGGCCTCCGCCCTCTTGGGGTATGACACTGCCGCCAAGTCCTTCCACGATTCCCCGGACTTCAACGACACCCTCTTTGCCCAGCCGTTAAACTTCATCCTTCAACGCGCCCTTACCCTGCTGCTGGAGGAGTCCGTCTCCCCTGCCGGGCTGGCGGGCCACTCGTTGGGGGAGTATGCCGCGCTGTGCGCAGGCGGGGCCTTCTCCTTTGCCCAGGGCCTCTCCCTCCTTTCCTTCCGGGCCCGCCACATGCAGCGGGCCGCCGAAGAGCGCCCCGGCGCCATGTACGCCGTGCTCAAGCTCACCCCGGAGCAGGTGGAGGCCGCCTGCGAGGAGACCGAGGGCTATGTGAAAGCTGTCAACTACAACAGCCCCCTCCAAACCGTTATCGCCGGGGAGTCCGGGCCTGCCCAGGCCGCGGCGGAGCGCTGCAAGGCCCAGGGGGCACGCATTGCCCCCCTGGCGGTGAACGCCGCCTTCCACAGCGCCCTGATGCAGGGCGCTGCCCAGGGGTTCTATGACGATGTGAAGGATTTCCCCCTCACTGCCCCTACCGTCCCCTTCTACTCCAATGTCACTGGCGGCAAGATGGAGGATTTCTCCGCCCTCCCCGCCTATCTGCGGGACCACCTTGTCTCCCCTGTCCGCTTCACGGAGGAGCTGGCCGCCCTGCAGGCCGACGGCTACAACGTGTTTGTGGAGCTGGGCCCCGGCAAGACCCTCCAGGGCCTGGTAAAAAAGACGCTGGAAAACGTAACTGTGCTGGGTGTCCAAGACCTCCCCACCCTGGAAAAGGCCCGGGAGGCATTGGCCCAGCTGTGAAAGGAGCAAGCCGGATGAAGCATTTTGCCCTGTTGGGCCACCCCCTGGGGCACAGCATGTCCCCCTTTATCCACGAAGCGCTCTTCTCCCTGGGGGGCCGGCAGGGGGACTACCGCCTGTGCCCTCTCCCGCCGGAGGAGCTGGAACAGGGCATCCCCTCCCTGCTGGCGCTGGACGGGTTCAACATCACCATCCCCTATAAGCAGGCCGTCATCCCCTATCTGGACAGGCTGGACGAGTCCGCCGCCCGCTACCGGTCGGTAAACACCGCTGCCAGGGGCAGCCAGGGCCGCTGGGTGGGCTATAACACGGACGCCTTTGGCTTCCTCTCCGCCCTGGGGGCCATGGGGGCCTCCCTCTCCGGGGAGGTGCTGCTGCTGGGCTCCGGCGGCACCGGTAAGATGATGGCAGTGGAGACCCTCCTGGCAGGGGGCCATCTCACTTTGGCAGTGCGGGACCCCGAAAGCCCTTCGGCCCGTGGCCTCTGCGCCTTCCTAAAGGAGCTGTTTCCCGGCCGCCCCTTCGCCGTAACCCCGCTCTCCCAGGCTGCCGGCCGGTTCGACCTGCTGCTCAACTCCACCCCCGTGGGCATGTACCCCCACCCCGACGCCCTGCCCGTCTCCCCGGAGCTGGCCGCCAGCGTCCCCTTCGTCTTCGACGCGGTGTATAACCCCGAGGACACCCGCCTGGTGCAGGCCGCCCAGGCAGGGGGGGCCACGGCCCGCAGCGGTATGGCTATGCTGGTGCGCCAGGCCGCCCGCGCCCAGGAAATCTGGCTGGGCGCCTCCTTCCCCGAGGAACAGCTGGCCGCCATCACCGCCGCCGCCAGCAGGGAACTCCGCAGGCTCTTCCCCCAATAGCCCTTCCCTGGGGCACCGCCCCACAGGAAAAATGAAATTTTTGAAAACTTTTCTCAAAAACAGCTGTTTTTTCTGTTTTTCCCGTCGCTTTTCTTGGCCTGGTGTATTATAATATAGGGGAACTGCCCGGCAGGGGCCGGGTGGGTTTGAATCCGGAAAAAAGAAAGAGGGAACGAAAAATGAAAACCTATGTGTGCACCATCTGCGGCTATATCTACGACGAGGCAAAGGGAGACGAGGAGCAGGGCCTGGCTCCCGGCACCAAGTGGGAGGATGTCCCTGAGGATTTCGTCTGCCCCCTGTGCGGCGTAGGCAAAGACCAGTTTGAGGAGCAGTAAAGCCCCTGCGGGGCCTCTGGGGGAGGAGCCTGCGGCTTCTCCCCTGGGGAGCCCGCTCCAATCAAATTCTCCAACTAAGTTGGAGAATTTGATTTCCGCCGGGCTAACGTCACTGGAGTGGCGTTGCATTTTTGTTGGGCGCATCCCGTGCCGGGATACGCGCAGCAAAAATAGGGGAAAATTTGCCCGCTTCGCAGGATTGAAATGCGTCTGCTTTGCAGACCTTGGCTGCAAGGCAGACAATCGCCTGCGGGCGCCAGTTTGCGATATTGGGGGACAACCCCCTGACAATAAAAACCACAAGAAAGGACGTTGACTATGAAGACTCTCAAGCTCAAAGAGGGCCTCTATTGGACCGGTGTTCTCGACCCGCAGCTGCGCGTCTTTGACATCATCATGGAGACCGAGTTTGGCACTACCTATAACTCCTACCTGTTAAAGGGCAGCGAGAAAACCGCCCTGTTCGAGACAGCCAAGGAGAAGTATTTCGACGAGTACCTGGAGAAGGTGAAGGAGCTCACCGACCCCTCCAAAATTGACTATATCATCGTCAACCACACCGAGCCCGACCACGCGGGCAGTTTGGCAAAGCTGCTGGACTACAGCCCCAACGCCAACATCGTAGCAACCCCCACTGCCATCGGCTTTTTAAAGCACATCCTCAACCGGGATTTTTATAGTATCCCCGTCCAGGACGGGGACACCCTCTCCCTGGGGGACAAGACGCTGCGCTTCCTCTCCCTGCCCAACCTCCACTGGCCCGACAGCATGTACACCTATGCCGAGGAAGATAAGGTGCTCTTCACCTGCGACTCCTTCGGCTCCCACTACAGCCACGAGGGCATCCTCCGCAGCACTGTCACCGACACCGAGGGCTACATGCGGGCCACCAAGTACTACTTTGACAATATCCTGGGCCCCTTCAAGCGCCCCTATCTCACAAACGCCCTGAAGAAAATCCAGGGCCTGCCCTTAGAGATGATTTGCACCGGCCACGGCCCTGTGCTCGACAGCCATATCGACGAGCTGATGGCCATCTATCAGGAGTGGTGCGCCGCCCCCGAGAAGCCCGAGAAAAAGCTGGTGGTTATCCCCTATGTGAGCGCCTACGGCTACACCGCCATGCTGGCCGAGAAAATCGCGAAAGGCGTGGAGGATTGCGGCGGTATCGAGGTGCGGCTCTACGACCTGGTAGGGGCCGACCAGTCCCAGGTCCTGGGCGACATCGCCGCTGCCGACGGCCTGCTCTTTGGCACCCCCACCATCCTGGGCGAGGCCCTGGCCCCCATCTGGGGCCTGCTCACCTCCATGTATCCCCCTGTCCACGGCGGCAAGCTGGCAAGCGCCTTTGGCAGCTATGGCTGGAGCGGCGAGGGCGTGCCCCATATCGTGGAGCGCTTAAAGCAGCTGCGCCTCAAAGTGGTGGACGGGTTCCGCGTCCGCTTTAAGCCCGACGATAACCAGCTCACCGACGCCTATGAGTTTGGCTACCAGTTCGGCTGCACCCTGCTGGGCAAGGAGAACGACCGGAAACAGGCTGGCAAGCGCAAGGTGCTCAAGTGCCTGGTGTGCGGCGCCATCCTGGAAGAGGGCACCCAGATTTGCCCTGTCTGCGGCGTGGGCCCCGAGAACTTCGTGGAGGTGGAGGAATCCGAAAACGCCTTTGTGAAGGACACCGAGGAGATTTTCCTGATTCTGGGCGCCGGGGCTGCCGGTGTCAGCGCCGCCGAGGCCATCCGCCAGCGCAACCGCACCGCCAGTATCGTCCTGGTCTCCCAGGAAAAGGCCCTGCCCTATAACCGCCCCATGCTCACCAAGAACATGTTTGCCGGCCTGGACGAGGAGCATTTGGCTATCCACCCCGCCCGCTGGTATGAGGAAAACAACATCTACCGCGTTGCCGGTAAGGAGATTGAGAAAATCGACCCCGCTGCCCACGAAGTCACCATGACCGACGGCAGCAAGTTCTCCTATGCCAAGTGCATCTATGCCCTGGGGGCCCGTTGCTTTGTGCCCCCCATCCCCGGCGCGGAGCAGCCCGGCGTAGTGGCGGTGCGCACCTTGGAGGACGTGAAGAAGGTCAAAAACGCCCTGGAAGCCCCTGGCGACGCTGTCGTCATCGGCGGCGGCGTCTTAGGGCTGGAGGCCGCCTGGGAACTCCACCGGGAGGGCCGCAAGGTCACTGTGCTTGAGGTGGCCGACCGCCTCCTGGCCGGCAAAGCCGATACCGCTGTCAGTGAGATGCTCTCTGCCGCGGCCAAGGCCCAGGGCATCACCATCCGCACCGGCGCGGTGATTTCCCAAATCACCGGCCAGGGCGCTGTCACCGGTGTCACTTTGGCCGATGGCGAGACCCTTCCCGCCGTACTGGTGGTGGTTTCCTGCGGCATCCGGGCCAATACCGATGTGGCAAAGGCCGCCGGGCTCACCCTGGGCCGCGCCGTGCAGGTGGACGACCAGATGCGCACCAGCGCCGCCGATATTTTCGCCTGCGGCGACTGCGCCGAATACCAGGGCGTGAACACCGGCCTCTGGTCCCAGGCCGTGGAGATGGGCAAGGCTGCCGGGGCCGCCGCTGCCGGGGACGACAGCGCCCCCTATGTCCCCCAGACACCTGCCCTTCACCTGGCCGCCTTTGGCACCAGCCTCTACAGCGTGGGCGACAGTGGCTCCGACCCCAAGAAGCAGTATAAGACCGTGGAGTTCCGGGACGACCAGCGCCGCACCATTGAGAAATACTACTTCTTCAACGGCCGCCTGGTAGGGGCCACCCTCCTGGGCGACACCTCCAAGCTGGCCTTAGTCACCGAGGCCGTGAGCGAAAACCGCTCCTTCAAGTCCATGTTCTAACCATTCAGGCAGAAAAACTCCCCCAATCCCTGTGGACTGGGGGAGTTTGCTTTGCCCGGCACTACTTCTTGCGCACCGGCACCCGGATTTCGCCGAAGGCATTTTGGTGCCCGGCCAGCCCGTAGTACATCCCAAACTGTGGCCCCTGGGCCAATTCATAGCCCGAATCGTGGAACCACTCGCTGTATACCCTGGGACACACCTTCTGCATCTCGCAGCCCGGCACATCGAATACCGCCCAGTCCGTCTCCGGCACTTCCAGCACGGCAACCCTCTCCGGCAGGGCAAAGTCCGCCGATGTATTCCGAGAGGGATACCCCTGTCAGATAGGGGAACATCCGCAGCAGGTGGTACTTGGAGCACCCGGCCAGCTGCGCCGCCCGGTCATAGGAGATTTCCCCCTCCAAGTGCCCTTCGATGTAGTCCATCGCCCGGTTTAGGTTTTCCAGCCAGTCCATGTGCACCCTCCTTGTCTGTCCTTTCTGTCTCTCAGTATAGCCGCTTTTCCCGCCCCCTGCCTGACAGCTCCCGCACCAAAAAAATCAGCACGCAAAAATGCCGCCTGCGGAACCAGCCCGCCCGGCGGCAATCACTTCCCCTCCCACTGCCGCACCCGAAAGCGGCAGTGCACGGCCATCAGCTCGGCCTCATCCCAGCCCTCTGTCCGTAAAACAATGGGAGTCTCCTCCCCGTCCGCCAGCCAGGAGAGAATCAGCATCCCCCCGTCCCGGCCGCTTTTTCCCCCCACCTCCCGGCGCTCCCCGCTCTCGGCGCGCGCGTCGGCAATCTCCCCATAGGGGAAACAAAAGGTGCGGTCCCCTGCTACAATGGCCAGGTCGTGCTCCCGCAGCGCCAGGGTGCAGGCTATCCCCTGCTCCACCGGCAGCCCGGATTCGTGCCACGCCCGTATCCAGCGGTCATCCGGGGAGAGCTTCACCGGCCTGCGCCGCCTGAGCCCCAGAATCAGCACCAGGGTCACCGCCATGCCCATCACCAGCAGCTGCCCCCGCTCCTGCCCCGCCAGCCGCAGCACCACCACAGCCGCAATCAGCAGCACTAAGCCGCCCAACATCAGGCCCCGTTGCCTCATAGCCTGTCCCCCTTTCCCAAGGAAGGATTTATCCCTCCAATTGAAAGAACTATCCGGTATCTCCCGGCCCATAGCCCCGTTTCCAGTAGAAATCAAAGCCGTCCAGCTGACCGATACCCCAGTACCCGTTCCGGCTCTCCGCAAAGCCCGCTCCCGCAGATGGAGGCAGTGTTTTCCCTGTCCTGATACACCCGCCGGCTTTCCAGTGCCTGTCCCCTTTGCGTGTTTATTTTAGGTTCCGCCCCTTCGGGGTTCCGGGCGCAATGCGCCCGCGAACAGCGCCGTGCCCCGCTGTGGGCAAGTGTTCGTTTTGGAGGCGCGGCGCTCTTTGGAATCCTTTTTTGCTTCTCTTTTGCCCGCTAGGCGCGGATGATGTAGTTTTCCTTCCGGGGCTTTGCCGCCGGCAACTCCGGGGAAGCCGCATAGCCCAAAATGCAGTGGCCGATGCCCACATAGTCCTCGGAGAGGCCCCATTCCCTCAGCAGTGCCTTGCCCTCTTCGGTCTCAAACTCCTCCTTGGCCCGGTGAATCCAGCAGGAGCCCAGCCCAACGGCATAGGCCGCATTCATCAGGTTCCCCAGCACCAGGCTGCCGTCCTCCAAATAGGTGTGGCGCTTTTTGTCGGCCAGCACGATTAAAACTGTGGGCGCGCCATAGAAGGGGTCGCCCTCCCGGCCCATCACGGCGGCGTTCATCCTTGCCAGCCGGTTCCGCAGCCCCGGCTCCTGCACCACCACAATCACCGGCGACTGCAAGCCCTGCCCCGTGGGGGCATAGGTCCCCGCTTCCAGGATGATATCCAGCTCCTCGTCTGCAATCTGCCGCGGCTCATAGGCCCGCACACTGCGCCGCTCTTTCAGCCCGTTTAGCATTTCCTGTTTCATGTTTTTCCCTTCCTTTCCGTTCGGGTTTCCCAAACTCTAAAACTTCAGTTTCTTGCCGGTATTGACCCCCAGCACCCCGCCAATGCACCCGCACAGCACGCAGATGATACACTTCATCAGCGCGCCCAGCCCCAAAGGCAGCCCTGCCGCAGCCACAGCAGCCCCCAGGAAACAGCAGAACAGCACCAGGCCACAGATGGAGCCATAGACCAGCCCGTTTTCCCCTATTTTTTTCGAGGCGATAAAGGCACTCGCCAGCGCCCCTAGCGCCGCAGGCAAAAAGGCCATGGGCTGCAGCAGCACCGGGGGCATCTCCCGCCCCTTCAGCACGGCGGAAAAGGCCAGCAGCAGCCCCACTCCCAGCACCAGCCCGATGCCCATACTCACACCAAGCGATATTATCTGATTTTTCCACTTGCTCACCGCAAAGACCTCCCTTAATCCCAATGTTCTATTTTAACTCTATGCGGGAGGCCTGCCTGTCATACATGGAAAAGAAAACGCCCGGGAATGGGCACCCGGGCGCGGCAATCCTATTCCTCGGCGCTGTCGTCGTGGATGGTGTTGTTGGTCTGCACAGCAGTGCGCAAAATCCGCAGCTTGCTGCGGTCTGTCCCCGTCTCAATCACCACAGTATCGTCCCGCAGGCTCACCACACGGCCGATAATGCCGCCCACGGTGATGACCTCGTCGCCCACCTGCAGGCCGCTGCGCATGGCCTGTACTTCCTTCTCCTTCTTTTTCTGGGGCCTAATCATGATGAAATACATCACCACAAACACCAAAATCAGCGGCACCATCTGTACCAGCATCACCAGCATCCCGCCGCTGCCTTCTCCGCTGCCTGTGGCAGCCAAAGCGCTCAAAAACATTCTGAAAACCATTCCTTTCTCTCTATACAGGCCAGGGGCCAGGGCCTTTGGCCATCCCCTGCCAGCATTTGCCAGGGGACATAATAATCCTATTATACCCGTTCCCGCCAAAACTTGCAAGCAGAAGATAGGGGAATTTTCAAAATCATCGGCTGGAGGAAGGGATTTTCCCCTTCCCGGCTGTCAGCTTGTCCCACAGCCTGGAAATCCCCTCCTCCAGCACCTTCCTCCCGGAATCTATGCCGGTACCGAGAAGCAGGATGAGCCCGGTGGCAATCCCGATATGGATGAGAAAGAACCGGGAATCCTGATGGGTGGCATTGCGGAACACCTGCCGCCACCAAAAGGCCTGCAGCGAACCGTCATGTAGCATGTAAATTCCCAGCGTGCAGGAGGCCGTATAGTTCACCCAACCTACTGCCGGTACAGGCAGGTGTACAAACACGCCAAAAAGGCCCACACTCAGCAGAACCAGCAGCACAGCATTGGGCGGCCAGAAATAAACCGGGCCAATCCCCGGAAATGTGAGGATGCCCAGCTCCACTCCCAGTACAAAGAGCACGATGGCTCCAAAAGAAGCCAGGGTACAGAGGATGCTGCGCTTTAGGTTTGCCAAAAACGGCAAGCCGTAGAGCCGGATATAGGCCCCTAGTAACGTCATGACAATCAGCCAAACAAACCGGCTGTAATACGTCATTCCCTCCGTGTTCCCGTTCTGGTAGAGGAGCCCCTGTACCACCGTGGGATACACCGACCACACCCCCAGCTGTATCAGCAGCAGCCTGGCAAACTCTTGCTGGTTCATAGCCTGCACCAGCTTTTGCAGATAGGGCCCCAGCAGATAAATCAGCACGTATACCGAGACAAACCAGTACTGCGGCCGCAAAATCGGGAAGAGATAATCCTTCAGCATCCAGCTTGTCCACTCTGCCTGCCCAAGCAGCACTAAAACCGCCCGGCAGAAGATGAGATAGAATTCTGTCTGGCACACCAACAGCACTAATTTCTTCAGCCCAAACCTGGAATGGGGCAGGAAATAGCCAGTAATGAGAATAAAACAATTCACTCCCAATTCCCCGAAGTGATAGAGTATGTCCCATATAAATTTATTAACAGTTAGTGTACCCCCCCCCCCTCAAAATTGAAGCCACCTTTCAACACATAGTGGAAAGATATGATAAAAGCCATACTTAGTATCCTTAAAAGTTCAAAATTACTCTGTCTCCCTTTCCCCATAGCAGCTTCCCCTTTCACTTTTTCTTTTGGCCAAATACCCAGCACTTGCTAACACCATAGTTCAGCACAATCACTACTATCTGGGCCAGTATCTTGACTGGCGTGCTGGCCCAGCCCAGCCTGGTAATCAGCCCATAGAGGATTGCCTCCTCTACCAGCAGTGTAAAAACCCTGGCCGCAAAAAAACGCGCCACTTGGGAAATCAAGCTGCCGGCTGTCCTCTCCCGGCCGCCAAATACCCAGGCCCGATTGGTAAAAAAGGCAAAGAGCACTGCCAAAATCCAGGACACCCCATTGGCCAAAAGCTCGTGCATCCCCAGCGATTCATAGAATAGCATGTATGAGAGTACGCTGATGAGAAACGTAAGCCCGCCGAAGAAGAGATAGAGCAGCCCCTCTTTATGCGCACGATAAAACGGGAAAAAAATGCGGAACCCTGGCAGCTTCATTCCCCGGTCGAAAATGTCCAGCCCTTCCTTGCCCTGCTTTGGCCAAGGAAGCAGGCATTCCCCTTTTACCAAATAGCTCTCTTTTGCCAGGAGCGCCAAAGGCGTATCTGCGTCCGAGTCGGAGTAAAACCCCTGTATCCGCGTGTCCCCTCCCATCTCCTCATAGAACCTCCGCACCTTTTCCTCCCCATAGCAGTTTTTCCCCTGGTACACCCCGGTTTTTCCATCCACCCGGGAACAAATGAGCCGGGAAATCCCCAGCCTGCGGCAGATTTCTCCCAGCAGATAGTCCGGCGAAGCGGAAATCACCACATCGTCCTCCCGCCGCTGGCCCAAATACCATCCCTTAACCTTCCCCTGATTTTCATCCCAAAAATCCTGCACCATCTTTTGGGGCTCCGGAATCCCCTGCAAAAAGCAGTAGAAGTCCTGTTTCAAGGCGGTCTTGTCCTGTTTTCCCAGCCGGTATTTCATCCATCCCAATCCCTGCTTGCCCAAAAACCTTACCAGTCCCGGCCGCTTTTTCAGGCAATAGAAATAGAAGTCCAGTGTGCTATCCCCGTCATAAATGGTGCCGTCAAAGTCATATACGTTCATCCCTACCCCCTATCCCAGCGTAGCCAAAAAACGGTTCACATCCGCAAGCTGGGCCAGGTTTACTGTCAACATAGCTGCCAGGATTACGGCATATGTCCCCTTTTCCGGCAGATGCAGGTGCTCAATCAGCCAATCAATCCCTCTCTTCGCCAGAGGAATCACCGCCCAGGAAAAGAGGATAGAAAACAGGGGGGTCTCATGTGGGGCCCAGTTCAACCCAACGAAAAGAAGGAGGGCAAAGGCCGACCACAGGATACAGACCAGGAGAAATCTATCTCTCCACCCCACAACAGCTCCTAGCAGCATCAGCGCTAAGAGCAGCATGCCCATCCATGTCACCCCTGTGGTAATAGAAGTCCACAAATACCGGCCCTCGGCTGAAGACGAAAGCGCTACAAAGCAGCTTTGAAACAAGTTAATCACAGAATAGAGCCGTTCCCTCAGCCCCAACGCCCCACTGCCAAAGTAGGAGTGCGTCGAACCCAACTGCTCTACCGCCAGTGGCAGGTTCAGCAAAAATCCCCGCCCCATGCACACCAGGGCCGCAAAGCCCCCCACTATCATCACGGTAATCCGCCGCAGCTTGTCTTTCCACGGCCTGGGCGCCAACAGCTCCAATAGGGCCGCAAAGCCATTGGTTGGCATTGTCCCTACCGAAAGGATAAAGGCACCGGACGAATACTTTTTCCCCCGGCAAACGGTATAGACATAAAATACCAACAACACTGTGCATATCTGGTATTTTTCAAAGAACAAGGCATACAACAGCGTGGGAAAGGAGCAGAGGTAGAGCCAAAACACTGCCCGGCTTCCGGTCAGCTTATGCAGCATCAGGCCCACTAAGAGCAGTGTCTGGATGTTGAGCCATTGCATCAGTATCGCTGTCAGAACCTCCATCTGATTCGCCGGGGCAACCAGCCGCAATATCCCAGTCACCGTAGCCCAGACAGGAAAAGCCAGTTCTCCCATAATAGGGTGGCGGATGTCATAGTAATTGAGGTTTGGAAAAATATTGCGGTAGCACCAGCCGGAGTCAATCGAATACACCTTATCATACTGCTGATACCACTGCGCATTCGAGAGATAGGCTGCCAGCACCACCAGGGATAGGACAAGCGATACCACCGCATACGTTTTCCGTTCCTTGGCGCCAATCCCTTCAAACAAATCCCGCAACAGCTCCCTCACAATTTGGGCCAGCAAAAGCCCAAACCAAAAAGCAGACCAAGCTGCAAAGAGATACCACCGCTGCCGGAACAGGTTTACCGGAAGTGACGGCGCTATCTCCTGATAACACACAGCCCCTTTCGTATTGCAGCTCATATAAGAAAACCAAAAGACAACCAGTGCTATGGCAGCCGCCACCATTTTATGTGCTTTGAGAAACTCCAGGTTTTTCTCCCACGAATGGCAGAAGAGGAATAGCCCCGTTGTAAAAGCCACTGCCAATGTAATCCATATGTAAACTGGCTGATAGTACGCAGATATGATTTGCTGAAAAGCTAAAACCGCAAAAGACGCCGCTGTAAAAATACCTAGCGCCCAAAACCCTATACGGAAAATGCCTTGCTGTTTCATCGTCCATCCCCCTTTATAAATACAAAATCAGGGAGATGGCAACACCATATACCGCAATCAACCCCATCAATGCCTTACTGGAAAACACCACATTCACTGGGTCCCCATCCGTCCTGCCAGCTAATAAAAAATTATATGTCATGCAAATCAGCAGCACTAGCGGCAAAGTGTAAACCAGCGCCATCGATTTTTCCAGCGCCCACAGGGAATAGAAGACCAATCCCAGCCCCAGGCACAAATACATTTCACCGTCCAGATAGGAAAGCGTATATTTCGCCAGCACCGGCCTGGTTGTCCCCAATGGAGCCTCCAGCTTCTCCCCTCCCAGGCGGGAGAGTTCCCCATGCCGTTTTCCCAGCCCCAGATAGAGGGAAATACACAGCACCGTGAGGAACAGCCAGGAAGATACCGGGACTTCCGCCAGCAGCCCCCCAAACAGCACCCGGATTGGATACCCCGCAGACAGCAGCGCCACATCCAAAACTGGTATATTTTTACAGCCAAGGCTGTACAGGCAGTTTATCACAATATAAATGGCAAGATAGAGGTATTTGTGCCCTAGGGCACAAACGTCACATGGCCATGTGACGTTTAGCAGCGCGGCGAACACCAGCAAAAGCACGCCGATTGCCGTGGCCTGCCGAACTGGGACCGCGCCGGAGGCAATGGGCCTATCCCGCTTCGTTGGATGGGCCCGGTCATTCCCTACATCCCGTATGTCATTTAGGATATATACAAACGAGCTAGCCAAACAAAACGACACCGTGCCCAGCGCCGTCTGAAGCAGCAAATGCGGGTTTCCCATCTGTCCGGAAAAGAACAACGGGAAAAAAATCAGCACATTTTTTGCATAGTGCTTCACCCGCAACAGTTTTAAATATGGTTTCATAGTCTGCTCTCCTCTCTCATGTCAAAAGCCATCCCCTAAATCCTCCTGTCCAGCCGCTCCCTGTACTCCTCATAAAAGGCACGGAACCGCCCCTCCTCCAGCGCCTCCCGAATCCGGGCGGCCAGAGTGTTGTAAAAGTACAGGTTGTGCATCACCGCCAGGCGCATCCCCAGCATCTCGTTGGCCTTGAATAGATGCCGCAGGTAGGCCCTGGAATGCCGCTGGCACAGGGGGCAGCCGCAGGCACTGTCCACCGGGGCGTCGTCCCTCTGGTACTTCTGGTTGGCAATGTTGCGCACCCCCTCCCAGGTAAAGAGGTGGCCGTGGCGGGCATTGCGGCTGGGCATCACGCAGTCAAAGAGGTCAATCCCCCGGAATACCCCCTCAATGATGTTCCCCGGCGTGCCCACCCCCATGAGATACCGGGGCTTGCCCTTGGGCATATGGGGCTCCACCGCCTCAATGACGCGGTACATCTCCCCCGCTGTCTCCCCCACAGCCAGGCCGCCGATGGCATAGCCGTCGCAGTCCAGCGCCGCAATGTCCTTCATGTGCTGGATGCGCAGGTCGTCATACACACAGCCCTGGTTGATGCCAAAGAGCAGCTGCTCCCGGTTCAGGGTCTCCGGCAGGAGGGAGAGCCGCTCCAGCTCCGCCTTGCATCTCGCCAGCCACCGGGTGGTGCGCTGGCAGGAGGCCGCAGAGTACTCCCGGGTAGAGGGATTTTCCACGCACTCATCAAAGGCCATGGCAATGGTGGACCCCAAATTGGACTGAATCCGGATGCTCTCCTCCGGCCCCATGAAAATGGCCTTGCCGTCGATATGGGAGTGGAAATACACCCCCTCTTCTTTGATCTTCCGCAGCCCCGCCAGGGAAAACACCTGGAACCCGCCGCTGTCGGTGAGGATGGGCCTGTCCCACCCCATAAAGCGGTGCAGCCCGCCCAGCTCCCGGATGACATTGTCCCCCGGCCGCACGTGGAGATGGTAGGTGTTGCACAGCTCCACCTGGCACCCCAGCTCTTTTAGGTCATAGGAGCTCACCCCGCCCTTGATAGCGGCGGAGGTGCCCACATTCATAAAGGCCGGGGTCTGCACCACGCCGTGCACCGTCTCAAACACGCCCCGCCGGGCCGCCCCCTCCTGTTTTGTCACTGTAAATTTCATAGTACTTTTCCTCTCTGCCCGCTTTTCCGCCCATCCAAGAACGCTACTGCGGCCTGCCATATTCATAAATAGTATCGCTAGGTAAGTCAATCATATCGTTCCAGAAGACACAGGTACGGCTCTCATCCAGCTGCACCTGGTCAAATAGCCCGTGTATCAGCCGCAAATCCCGGTACGACGCAATCTGCTCCATATCCTCTTTCACATCATAGAGAACGGTTTTTCCGTCGTCAAATACCACCCGCAGACAAAAATCCGGTAGAGGCAATATACTTTGAATACGCGGTATCATTTTTCCCTCCTTACAGCGGCGGCAGCTTTTCCAAGCTCTGTGTCTCCCACATGGCCAGCAATTTCCTCTGATTTGCCAGCATCCATTCCTTCACCAATTCCTGGGCCTTCCTGGGAAGGTCGCCTTCTGTCATTTCCATCGTCTGTAAATCAAAAATTCCCACATACTCGCCATACAGTGCGTGCAAATGACTGGGCTCGTGCTCCTTCGGCTTAAAAAACATCTTAATTACAATCCCGTAAAACCGGCATATCTCTGGCATCCTCTTTCCCCTCTCTACTATACAGGACACATCCCATGAAGTCAATGAATTCCCGCCCTCACAAAATCAAGCACGCATCCCCAAAGCTGAAAAACCGGTACTTCTCCTCCACCGCCACCCGGTAGGCCTCCATGGTGAAGTCGTAGCCTGCAAAGGCGCTCACCAGCATAATCAGGGTGCTCTCCGGCAGATGGAAATTGGTGATGAGCCCGTCCAGCACCTTGTACTCATAGCCGGGATAGAGAAAGATGCCGGTATCCCCCGCGCAGGGCCGTATCTCCCCATGGAAGGAGGCCACGGATTCCAGCGTGCGGCAGGAGGTGGTGCCCACGGCAATCACCCTGTGCCCCTCCGCCTTTGCCTGCTGAATAGCTTTTGCGGTGCGCTCCGGCAGCACATAGTGCTCGGTGTGCATTTTGTGGTCGGTGATTTCCTCCTCCTTCACCGGGCGGAAGGTGCCAAGCCCCACGTGCAGCGTCACCGTCTCAATGCCCACCCCCTTGTCCCGCAGCTTTTCCATCAGCTCCGGGGTGAAGTGGAGCCCCGCCGTAGGTGCCGCCGCGCTCCCCAGCTCCTTGGAATAGACGGTCTGGTAGCGCTCCCTGTCCCCCAGCTCCTCGGTGATATAGGGGGGCAGGGGCATTTTTCCGATTTCCTCCAGGGTCTCGTAGAACTCCCCGGCGCAGGAAAACCTGCACAGCCGGTTGCCCCCCTCCAGCACCTCCAGGATTTCCCCGGTGAGCTTCCCCTCCCCAAAGGAAAAGCGCGCCCCAGGCTTGGCCCGCTTCCCCGGCTTCACCAGGATTTCCCACACCATGGGTTCCCGCTGCTGCAACAGCAGGAATTCCATGTGCCCCCCTGTGCCCTCCTTGTTCCCGTAGAGCCGGGCAGGCAGCACCCGGGAATCGTTCACCACCAGCAGGTCCCCCGGTTCCAGGTAGTCCGGCAGGTCGTAGAAGTGCCGGTGTTCCAGCGCCCGGCTCTCCCGGTGCAGCACCAGAAGCCGGGAATGGTCCCTGGGCTCTGCCGGGGTCTGGGCAATCAATTCTTTTGGTAAAGTATAATAAAAATCCCGTGTTTTCATCCGGCAATTCTCCAAACTTCTCTAAAATTTCATAAAGTATTCTGCCACAGTGGAAAAGCGATTGACATTTCCGGGGCCAGAATGATAATATAGATAGTACATAGGCTGTTCCAGCCGCTCAAAAAGTCGTTACAAGGTAGAGGCGCGTCCTGCAAAGAGTAGCCGCGGGGGAGATTGTCCCCGCAGTCCCAGAGCCCGCAGCAAAAGGTGCAGAACGCCGAAGGGAGCCGCAGGGGAGGCGGCTTACCCTGGGTGGGCGCTCAACAGGCGTCCAACTGTCATCATGGATATGATGGGGAGCTACTCGCAAAACAGTATCTCTATTATATTGCATGTTCTGCCGGTTTTCAACCGGTTTTTTTGTACCTCGCGGACAAAAAGGGCTTTGCCCTTTCCATCCGCGAAGGCCCGCTCCAAGGGCGCTACATTTTTCTGCGCGCAGCCCGCTTTGCAGACGCTCACCTGCGGGGGCAGAAGCATATACTTAGGCCCCCTGAGGGAGCTGCCAGCCGTAGGCTGGCTGAAGGAGTCCCCAGCGTTTGTAAAGCCGTCAAGCGCAGTTTGACCCCCAGCCCCCCAAAAAGCATTCTCCGGGAGCAGGCCTTCGCCCTCCCGTATCAGAAAGGAAACGTGATTCCCATGAAAGAGCAGTACAACGTAGGCATTATCGGCGCAACGGGCATGGTGGGCCAGCGGTTCATCACCCTGCTGGAAAACCACCCCTGGTTCCATGTCACCCTGGTGGCGGCCTCCCCCCGCAGCGCGGGCAAGCCCTATGCCCAGGCAGTCGGCAGCCGCTGGGCCATGAAGACTCCCATCCCCCAGGCAGTGGCAGACCTCACCGTCTACGACGCAGTGGCCGACAAGGAGAAAATCGCCTCCCAGGTGGACTTTGTGTTCTGCGCGGTGGATATGAAAAAGGACGAAATCAAGGCCCTGGAAGAGGCCTATGCCAAGCTGGAATGCCCTGTCATCTCCAATAACTCCGCGGGCCGGGGCATGGACGACGTGCCCATGGTGGTGCCGGAGTTAAACGCCGACCACATCGCCGTCATCGAAGCCCAGAGGAAGCGCCTGGGCACCAAGCGGGGCTTTATCGCCGTGAAATCCAATTGCTCCCTCCAGAGCTATGTCCCCGCCCTGCATCCCCTGCGGGAATTTGGGCTTAAAAACGTGCTGGCCTGCACCTATCAGGCCATCTCCGGCGCGGGCAAGACCTTTGAGACCTTCCCTGAAATCGCGGACAACGTGATTCCCTTCATCGGCGGCGAGGAGGAGAAGAGCGAGCTGGAACCCATGAAAATCTGGGGCACGGTGGAAAACGGCCGTATTGTAAACGCCTCTTCCCCCTCCATCACCACCCAGTGCCTGCGGGTCCCGGTGTCCGACGGCCATATGGCGGCAGTGTTTGTCTCCTTTGACCGCAAGCCCACCAAGGAGGAGATTCTGGCCCGCTGGGCGGCCTTCTCCGGCCCGGCCCAGGAGCTTGGGCTCCCCAGTGCCCCCAAGCAGTTCCTCCACTATTTTGAGGAGGAAAACCGCCCCCAGACCCGCCTGGACCGGGACACCGAGAACGGCATGGCCGTCTGCATCGGCCGCCTGCGGGAAGACAGCCAGTACGACTACAAATTTGTCTGCCTGTCCCACAACACCCTGCGGGGCGCGGCGGGCGGCGGCGTCCTGATGGCCGAGCTGCTGGCGAAGAAGGATTATCTCTAATATCTCAGCGCAATGCCGGCCCTGCGTGGCGAGCCAAGCCATAAAACGGCTGGGCCGAAAGAATCGAAAGGGGGTACGACCATGAACCTGCGCCTTTCCAGCATCCCCCTGACATTGGATTACCTGGAGCACTCCCTGGGGGACGAGGGGGCGGCCCGGGCGCTTCTGGCCCATCCCGACTACCAGTTTGAGGCCCGCCGCTACGGCCTGCCCTCTGTGGAGCACCTGGTCCCCTACCTGGCCCGTCTGGACACGGTGGCCCCCGAGGATATCCCCCAGCTCTGCCCGGGCCGGGAAGAGGCCCTGCGGGGCAAGCACCTTCTCTGGCTGGACTGCCTGGCCCATCTCCCGCTCTACCGGACGCGCTTTGCGCGGCTGGAACAGGCCCTCGCCCCGGAAAAGCTCTCCGCCCTAGAGGAAAAGCTGCGGGCCTGCTTTTTGCAGGACATCTCCCTGGAGGGCGCCCACATCGTTTCCACCCTCAGTTTTGGCCCCTCCTTTGGCTATGCCTTTGAAAACGCCCTGCACCTGGATCTATTTGGCATCGGCAACTATGTGTCCCTCGAGGGCCTGCCCTTTGTCCTCCTCCACGAGATGCACCACCTCTGCCTGGCGAAGCTGGAGGAGGAGCTCCTGGCCGCCAGGGAGGATACCCCCATGACCCCGCTGGAACAGTACCTCTTCACCTTTACCGGCGAGGGCCTGGCCGTAAAATTCTGCAACAATGCCGAGGGCGTCATCTCCCGCCGTCTCGACCCCACCCTGAAGCCCAACATCGCCCTCCCCGCCTTCCCCCTGCTCAACTGCCATTTCCCCGAGCACTTCGCCCTCTTCTGCGATACCGTTGCCCGTCTTGGGGCGGGGACAATGCCCTGGGAGGAGGTGGAGCGGCAGCTGGATGCCTATTGGTGGAACCCCCGGCTCTATCCCAAGGAGTCCAGATTCTTGGAGCAAACGCCGGTCTACAGCTTCGGCAACGACCTCTTCGGCACGATTTATGACGCCTTCGGGCTGGAGGCCGTGTTTGACTGCTTCCGGCACCCGCTCAAAACCATTTCCTATTTCAACCGCTCCGGCTGTGGGTACACCATCCCCGCGGCCCTGTAACAAACAGAAAGGAGTCCATCCGCTATGAAAAACACAGTGTTTACCGGCGCGGGCGTGGCAATCGTCACCCCCATGCACGAAGACGGCTCCATCCACTACGAGAAGCTCACTGCCCTCATTGAGTTCCAGCTGAAAAACCACACCGACGCCATTGTCATCTGCGGCACCACCGGCGAGTCCTCCACCATGACCGACGAGGAGCATATCCGGTGCATCCGCCATACGGTGCAGGTGGTAAAGGGCCGGGTGCCGGTAATTGCCGGGGCGGGCAGCAACGACACCGCCTACGCCGTCTGGCTCTCCCACGAGGCCGAGGAGGCCGGGGCCGACGCCCTGCTCCAAGTGACCCCCTATTACAACAAGACCTCCCAAAGGGGCCTGGTGCGCCACTTCGCCGCCATCGCCGAGGGCACATCCCTGCCCATCATCCTCTACAACGTCCCCTCCCGTACCGGCGTCACCATCTCCCTGGACGCCTACCGGGAGCTCTGTGAAATCGATAACATCGTCGCCACCAAGGAGGCCAGCGGCGACATCGCCGCCATTGCCGCCCTGGCTGCCGCCTGCGGCGACAAGCTGGATATCTACTCCGGCAACGACAACGAGATTGTGCCCATCCTCTCCCTGGGTGGCAAGGGCGTCATCTCCGTGCTCTCCAATGTGATGCCTCAGGAGACCCACGACATTGTCTCCCTGTACTTAGAGGGCAAGGCCAAAGAGAGCCTGGCCCTTCAGCTGCGGCTCTTAGACCTGTGCAAGGCCCTGTTTATCGACGTAAACCCCATCCCGGTCAAGGAGGCCCTGAACCTGATGGGCTGGCAGGCCGGCCCCTGCCGCCTCCCCCTGGCCGAGCTGAGCCAGGAGCACCGCGCCAAGCTAAAGGCCGAGCTGGCAAAGCAGGGCCTGCTCTAGGGCCCACCCAGAAAGGACGGACAAAGCAAATGACCGAACTCATTCTCTCCGGCTGCTGCGGCCGGATGGGGCACACCATCGCCCGCCTGGCCGAGGAGCAGGAGGACCTGCGCATCGTGGCCGGGGTTGACCAGCAGGAGGGCGCTTCCCTCCCCTTCCCCGTGTATCAGAGCCTGTCCAACTGCCCCTATGAGGCCGATGTCTTGGTGGATTTCTCCCACCCCGACGCCCTTGCCTCCCTGCTGCCCTGCGCCCTGGAAAAGGGCCTGCCCGCCGTGCTCTGCGTCACCGGCTACAGCGCGGAGCAGCTGGCAAAAATCAAAGAGGCCTCGGCCCAAATCCCCGTGTTCTTCTCCGCCAATATGTCCCTCGGCATCAACCTCCTGGCCGCCCTTGCCAAACAGGCCGCGGCAGTGCTGGGGGAGGAATTCGACATCGAAATCATCGAAAAGCACCACAACCAAAAGCTGGATGCCCCCAGCGGCACCGCCCTGCTGCTGGCCGACCAAATCAACGAGACCTTTTCCGGGGAGAAATCCTATGTCTACGACCGGCACAACGTCCGCCGCAGGCGGGAAAAGCGGGAGCTTGGCATCCACTCCCTGCGGGGCGGCACCATCACCGGAGAACACGAGGTGGTTTTCGCCGGCCACGACGAGGTGATTACCCTCTCCCACTCCGCCCGCTCCCGTGAGGTCTTCGCCACCGGCGCGCTGAACGCCGCCCGTTTCCTGTCCGGGCAGCCTGCCGGGCTCTACGACATGGGCGACCTGCTAAAGCTCCGAGAGGAAAGTCTTTGACTTTCCTCAAACTGTCGAAAAAGTCTTCGACTTTTTCGACAGTTTGGAGAGTTCGCTCCGGGCCGTTGGCCCTTCACTTAACCGAGCATTTTGCTGCGCGCAGCCCGCAGACGCGGGCCACACTTGCAAAATAGGAGAAAATTTTCCGACGCGCATGTCGTCGGAAAATTTGCCCGCTGCGCGGGATCATAATGCACCTGCGGGTGCAGGGGGACGACAAGCTGAGGGGAAAGTCTTTGACTTTCCTCCCGCCCTACCCGAAAACACTCGCCAGAAAGGACTGTTGCCCTGTGTATGGAATCGACCAAATGACCGTCACCGAAGACGTGGCCCTGGTAACCCTTCACCAGGTGCCCGCCAAGCTGCCCCTCATCGCCGGGATTTTTGAAACAGTGGGCGAGAGCGGCATCAATATCGACATGATTTCCCAAACCACTCCCCAGGGCGGCTGGGTGAGCCTGTCCTTCACCGTCTCCGGGGAGGAGCTGCCAAAGATGATGTCCCTCACCGCCCGGCTCAAGGAGCGCCACGCCGAAATCCGCCCCCTGCTCAGCAGCGGCAATGTGAAGCTCTCCCTCTACGGCAAAGAGATGGTACACATGCACGGTGTCGCCGCAGCAGCCATCCAAACCGTCTCCCAAGTTATTGAGCACATCTATCTCATCACCACCTCGGAGCTGGACATCTCCTTCCTCATCCCCGCCTCCGACCTCCCCGCTGCCTCCCAGGCACTGCAAAAGCGGTTCGGGTTATAATTTCAACATGCGCCGGGCATCAGCCCGGCGCATATCTCATTTATCAGTGGAAAATCCCGGTACAATGTGGTACAATAGGCGCAGAATCAGCTGTGCCGCAAAAGAAACCCAACCGACATCCGACAAGGAGGGCGACAACATGAAAACACTGTGGTATTCTGCCCCAGCCTCCTGCTGGGACGAGGCCATGCCCCTGGGCAACGGCCGCCTGGGCGCGATGGTCTTCGGCCACCCGTCCCAGGAGACCATCCAGCTCAACGAGGAGAGCATCTGGAGCTCCCGCTGGTACGACCGGAACAACCCGGATTCCCTGGCCTATTCCGAGGAAATCCGCACCCTGCTGGCAAAAGGGGAAACCCGCCGCGCCGAGGACCTCACCCGCTATTCCCGCACCGGCGTGGGCCGCAACGAGTCTGCCTACCAGACGGCGGGGGCCCTTATCCTGCGCACCCCCCACCGGGATTTCACCGCTTACCGCCGGGAGCTCTCTTTGGAAGACGCCGCAGCAGCTCTGCACTACACCTGCGGCGATACTGCCTTCACCCGCACCGCCTTTGTCTCTGCGCCGGAGAATGCCCTGGTTATCCGCTTCACCGCCTCCCGCCCCGGCTCCATTACCTTTGACTGTACCCTCCAACGGGGAGACCTGATGGCCGACGCCCTCTCCGGCTACCTCCTCACCGAACCTGACGCCGTGGGCATGCAGGGCGGGGCAGGGGTCCCCTTCTGCGCCTGGCTGAAGGGCACCCACACCGGCGGCACTCTCAGGCGCATCGGGGCCTATCTGGTGGCCGAGGGCTGCGACGAAGTGCTCCTCACCCTCTCCATCGCCACCGCCTACCGGGCGGAGGACTACCCCTCCGCCGCCCGCAAAACCGCCGAAGCCGCCGGGCGGCTCCCCTTTGACACCCTCTTCGCCCGCCACCGGCAGGACTACCAGGGCTATTTCTCCCGCATGTCCCTCTCCCTGGGGGGCGATGCCTCCCTCGACAGCCTCCCCACCTCGGAGCGCCTCACCCGCTTTGCCGCCGGGGAGGAGGACAACGGCCTGATGGAAACCTATTTTGACTTTGGCCGCTATCTCCTCATCTCCTCCAGCCGCCCCGGCACCCTGCCCGCCAACCTCCAGGGCATCTGGAACCGGCACCTTGACCCGCCCTGGGGCAGCAAATACACCATCAACATCAACACCCAGATGAACTATTGGCCCGCCGAGAGCTGCGCCCTCGCCGACTGCCATCTTCCCCTCTTTGAGCATCTGCGCCGCCTCAAGCCCCACGGGGAGGAGACGGCCCGGAAGATGTACGGCTGCCCCGGCTATGTTGCCCACCACAACACCGACATCTGGGGCGACACCGCCCCCCAGGACGAGTACATGCCCGCCACCTATTGGGTGATGAGCATGCCCTGGTTTGCCACCCATATCTGGCAGCACTACGAATACACCCTGGACAAGGAGTTCCTCCGCGCCCACTACGACCTGATGGCCGATGCCGCCCTGTTTTTCACCCACTTTCTCATCCAGAATCAAAAGGGCGAATGGGTGGCAAGCCCCACAGTCTCCCCGGAAAACCAATATGTCCACCCCATCACAGGGGAACCCTCCTTCCTTAGCGAAGGCTGCACCATGGACGCCCAAATCCTCCGGGACCTGTTCACGGACTGCCTCTGTGCCGCCCAAGTGCTGGGGATTGACGACGCCCTCACCGCCAAGCTGCGGGAAATGCTCCCCGCCCTTCCCCCCACCCGCATCCACTCAAACGGCACCATCATGGAATGGCTGGAGGAATACGAGGAAATCGAAATCGGCCACCGGCACATCTCCCATCTCTATGGCCTCTACCCCTCGGCCCAAATCACCCCGGAAAAGACGCCGGACTTAGCCAAGGCCGCCTGTGCCACGCTGGACCGCCGCCTCTCCCACGGCGGCGGCCACACCGGCTGGAGCCGGGCCTGGATTGTCAACTTCTATGCCCGCCTGGGCAACGGGGCAAAGGCCGGGGAAAACCTGCGGGCCCTCTTAGCAAAATCCACCCTCCCCTCCCTGCTGGACAACCATCCCCCCTTCCAAATCGACGGCAACTTCGGCGGCACGGCAGGCATCCTGGAAACCCTCCTGCAATGCCGGGACGGCAAGCTCCTCCTCCTCCCCGCCCTGCCCCCCTCCTGGCCCGACGGCTCCCTCACCGGCGCCAAGGCCAAGGGCAACATCCGGGTAGACATGGCCTGGCAAAAGGGGAAAATCACCCGTCTGGAGCTGCTCTCCCCCGTCTCCCAGACTGTGACTTTATGTACCCCAAAAGGGGAACGCACCGTCTCTTTGCAGGCCAACCGCCCTTTTACTTTTTAGGAGATCTCATATGACAGAGCTCGTTTTTATAGAGGGCGTTTCCGGTGTGGGAAAATCCACAATGGTCCGCGGATTGGCAGAGGATTTAACGGCTCTTGGGTACCGCGCAAAGTCCTATGTGGAGTTTGACTATACCAATCCCATTGATTTTTACGGTACCGCTTACCTGACTGAGGACGAGCACCGGGCGCTCTGCCGGGAATGCCCTTCGGCCCGAAAGCACACGATCCGGGCAGGGGACATCCGGCTTGTGCGGTATTATAACGAGGATACCCCCTTGTTTGAAGAGCCCCTGCTGTCCTGGCTGGCGGAACGGGAGTTTTGCTATAACCCCACCCGTCTTGTCCCGCTGGCAGCGTACACCGCAGCCTATCAAAAGGTGTGGGAAAATTTTGCCGCATCCATTGACGAATCCGATGACTTCCTCCTCTTTGACGGCTCTCTCCTCCATCACCCCCTCAACGACATGATGCGCAACTATCACATCACCGGCGGGCAGGCAATCCCCCATGTCCGCGCGCTGCTCCGGGCTCTGGGGCAGCGGGAACGGCATATCTTCTACCTGCAAAGCCGGGAGATAGGCGCGCAACTCAAAAGGGCGCGCCAAAGCCGCGGGCAGGCCGCCCCCACGCCGGAGAAAATCCGGTTTTGGGAAAGCCGTTTCCAAAACGACCGGACAGTCTTAGAAAACATCGGAGAACCATATCACAGCTGCAATATTTCCCGAGAACACTGGGACACTGTGCGCAGCCAAATCAAGCATATTTTAACGAAGGAGTGATTCCCCATGCTGCTAGACCTGGTAAAGCAATCCCGCAGCTTCCGCGGCTATGACCCCAGCGTCCCCCTGCCCCCGGAAACCCTGCGGGGACTGGTGGAGTGCGCCCGCCTCACCCCCTCCACCCGCAATGCCCAGCCCCTGAAATTTGTCTCCGTCTCCACCCCGGAAACAGTGGGGAGCCTGCAAAAGCTCACCCACTGGGCCGGCCGTCTCCCCCAGCTGCACCTCCCCCACGAAGGCAAGCACCCCTCCGCCTTCCTGGTTATCTGCCTGGACACCCGCATTGCCGAGAACCCCGCCCCTTTCCAGCGGGACGTGGGCATCACGGCCCAGACCATCCTGCTGGCAGCCGCCGAAAAGGGCTTTGGCGGCTGTATGATTGGCAGTTTCGACGCAGGCAAGGCCGCCCAACTCCTGGAACTTCCCAGCTATCTTGCCCCCCAGCTGGTGGTGGCCTTGGGCAAGCCGGATGAAACCATTGTCCTCACCCATCCCGGCGCAGAGGGCGACGTGGGCTACTACCGGGACGAAAACGATGTCCACTATGTCCCCAAGCGCCCCCTGGAGGAAATCTACATTGAGAAATGAGGTTTTGGCGATGAGCGTTATCCCCACAGTAGAACAGGCAAAAGCGCTGCTTATGGAATACAACAAAGAGGAATTCCACCTGCGCCACGGCCAAATCGTCTCCGGCGTCATGGGCTGGTTTGCCAAGGAGCTGGACAGCGGGCGGGAGGACTATTGGCGGGTGGTGGGAATGCTCCACGACCTGGACTTTGAGCAGTTTCCGGAGGAGCACTGCGTCAGGGAACAGGCGCTGATGGCAGAGCGGGGCATTGACCCCAGCATCATCCGGGCCTGTGCCAGCCACGGCTGGCCGGCCTGCGTGGACATCGCCCCGGAGCACATCATGGAAAAGGTGCTCTACGCCATCGACGAGCTCACCGGCCTCATCGGCGCGGTGGCTATCATGCGCCCCTCCAAGAGTGTGCGCGACCTGGAACTCAAGTCAGTGAAGAAAAAATTCAAAACCCCAGCCTTTGCCGCAGGCTGCTCCCGCGAGGTCATCTCCAAAGGGGCCGAGCTGCTGGGCTGGGAGCTGGACGAGCTAATCCAAAAGACCATCTTAGCCATGCGCAGCCTGCTGCCGGAGATGGATATTTAACAGGGGAGGAAATCACTGTGAAACAGACAAGTACCCTGCTAGTGGGCGTGGGCGGCTATGGCCGCACCTACACCGACCTGCTGCTGAACCAACTGGACAAATCCCAGTTCCCCGTGGTGGGCGTGGTGGACCCCTTCGCCCCCCAGAGCCCGCTTTTTGACCGTATCACCCAGGAAAAAATTCCCTGCTATGATACCCTGGAGGAATTCTATCAGGAGCACCAGGCCGACCTGGCTGTCATCTCCACCCCCATCCATCTCCACGCTGGGCAGGTGATTGCCGCCATGGAGCAGGGCTCCCATGTGCTGTGCGAAAAGCCCCTGGTGCCCCGCCTTCAGGACCTGGCCCCCATCCGGGAGACCATGGCCCGCACCGGCAAACAACTCAGCGTGGGCTTCCAGTGGTCCTTCTCTGATGTGATGCTGCAAATCAAGCGCTCCGTCCTGGCCGGGGACTACGGCGCCCCCCTGCGCCTGCGCTCCTACACCTCCTGGCCCCGGGATTTTGTGTACTATAGCAGGGGCGGCGGCTGGGCGGGCAAGTACAAGTCCCAGGACGGCAGCTTTATCCTGGACTCCATCGCCAGCAATGCCACTGCCCACTATATCCACAACATGCTCTTCCTGCTGGGGGACGCCATGGATTCCTCAGCCCCCCTTGCCAAGCTCGCCGCCGGCCTCTACCGGGCCAACGCCATCGACACCTATGACACCGTGGCCTTCCGGGGCGAGACGGCCCAGGGGGTTCCCCTGTACTTCTACGCCACCCACGCCTCCCCCTTCAACACCAACCCCACCATGTCCTATGAATTTGAGCGGGCCACTGTCACCGTCAGCCTCTTCGCCCCCGACGGCAGTGTGGTCATCCACCACCGGGACGGCAGCACGGAGCAGCTCCCCTCCCCCAATGACGTGGGGGTCAGCTCCAAGTTCCTCTACACCGTGGGCCAAATCCAGGGGGAAAATCCCCCCTACTGTGGCATCGACACTATTGTCCCCCACCTGGCCTGCGTCAACGCCCTGCTGGACTTTGTGCCCATCCGGAATTTCCCGGGAGACCTGGTGGTCAACACCGGCCAGCAAATCTATGTAAAGGGCCTGTACCTCGACCTCTGGCGCTGCTTTGAGGAGGGCAAGCTCCCCTCCCAGCTGGGTTTCCCCTGGGCCGTGCCCGAAACCCCGGTTGACCTCACGGATTACCACGCATTCACCGGAAAACTCTTTGCATAAATATTCGAGCCCACCTATCCGTTATAGGTGGGCTTTTTTCTCCCCTCAGAAGACAATTTTGGGCCTATTCCGCGGGCTGTACTGGCGGGCTCTTCGGGTCATCCCATCCCCTTGGGCTGTCCTGGGCAAAGCGCTCCACCATCCCCGCCGCCTTCTTCACCGGCAGCATCCCGCCGGTGCCGCCAATGCAGCCCCCTGGGCAGGCCATACCCTCCAAAAGGTATCCGTCCCGCTTCCCCGCCCTGGCAACCATCAGCAGCTTTTTGCAGGCCGAGAGGGTGTCTGCCCGGTCAATGGGGACTTCCCGTCCCGGCTCCAGCATCTCAATGCGCTTTGCCAGCGCCGCCGCCACGCCCCCGGCCACTGCATACCCCCGCCCCAGCGCCGTGGCGTCCGCCAACACCTCCGACTCAGAGAGGGCGGCGAAATCCACCTCCTTTGCGGCAAACATCCCCATCATCTCCTCAAACGTCACCACAAAATCCACGTCGCTGCGCACGCTCTCCCGTCCCGCCTCCAGCTTTTTCGCCAGGCAGGGCCCGATAAAGGCCACCATGGTCCCCGGGTTCTCTTCCCTGATGCGCCGGGCCGCCTGCACCATGGGCGTAAGGGAGAGGGAGACATACCCCGCCAGCTCCGGGAACTCCCGTTTTGCCATCACCGACCAGGAGGGGCAGCAGGAGGTGGCTAAAAAGGGCATATCCTTCCCCACATGCTTTAAAAACTCCCTGGCCTCCTGGTCGGTGCTCCAATCCGCCCCCATTGCCACCTCCACCACCTGGGAAAACCCCAGGGCCAGCAGGGCGCTCTTCACCCGGCCCGGCGTAGCCAAGGGCCCAAACTGCCCCACAAAGGAGGGGGCCAGTGCCGCCGCCACCCGCTTCCCCTCCCGCAGCGCCAGCGCCAGCTGGAACACCTGGGACTTGTCCGCAATGGCGGAAAAGGGGCAGTGGGAGAGGCATTGCCCGCAGGCCACACACTTCTCCTGGTCAATCACCGCCCGCCCCAACTCATCGCTCTGGATGGCATCCACCCCGCACACTGCCGCACAGGGCCTGCGCACCTCCAAAATCGCGTGATAGGGACAGGCGTCCCGGCACCGCCCGCAGCGGATGCAGGTCTCAGTGTCAATCCTGGCCCGCCGTTCCCCCAACGACACCGCCTTCACCGGGCAGGCACTGACACAGGGATGTTCCAGGCACCTCTGGCAGGCGTCGGTAACGGCAAAGCGGTGGGTATCACAGGCATTGCAGGCAAAGGGAATCACCTGGATAAGCGGCCCCTCCACATAGCGCCCGCACACTGCCGCCCTCTCAATCCCCTGGGAAATGGGGGCGTATTCCCCGGTATCCCGCAGCGGCAGCCCACAGGCCATCCGCAGCCGTTCCCCCACCACTGCCCGTTCCCGGAATACGCTGTCCCGGTAGAGCGCCACCTCCCCTGGGATAATCTGATAGGGCACCTGGTCCATCCGGGAAAGGCCGCCCCCCTCAAACCCCAGCCGCGCCGCCTCCTCAAAGACCCGCCGCCGGATACGCGCCATAGGCGTTGTAATCCCCTTCACAGCTTCCTCTCCCCCTTTTCTGCCTCTTCCAAAACCGCAGCCATCAGGTTTTCACACACCGTATTTTCCAGCATCCTCCCGTTTACCCTGGCATAGGGCGCCCCATACCGGTGCGACCCCTGCCCCAGGTGGGGGGACAGCTTGGTCTCCACCCTGGCCCTGTAGTGCAGCCTCCCCCGCAGGCTCCCTAATACCTCCACTGCCTCCACCAAATCCATAGCCCCGCACAACACGCAGCTGGCACATACACAGATTTCCACTTCCACTCGCCCTGCCACAGGCCCACCTCCCTTTCCTGTTCCTAGTATTTCCCTGTTTGGTACAAATTATTTTTTATGAGCCCTGCCCTTTTAGTCCTATCGCGCCGTAGGCAAATCAAAGTTTCCGGGCCAGCGCAGCTGACCTTGTCCACACCTTTCCAAAGGGTGGTGAAGACCAACTGCATTGGTCTGGCAAAGCCCCCGGCGCTCACCGCAATGAGCGAAATTCCCCTTCTCCCGGGCGGCGTATCCATAACAAGCTAAGGCTACCTCCCAGCCCACAAGCCGCCCTCCTCCCAGCTTTCCTTAGCCGCTATCACGTCCCCCGCCCTCGCCGCCTTTGCCGAAGGCAAACAGGCCCAGGCTTCATCTCAGCCCAAGCTCGTCGGCTCCCACACCGACAAGCGGCTTCCTTGCCTTGCTGCAAGGAAGCGAAAGGCCCATAGGGGCAAGCCCCTATGTACAATCTGTATAGGAGGCAAAGCTCCTATACAGATTTGGCGGTATCAGCAGGGGTCACTCGGATGTCGGCGGACGCTCCGGTTGTTAGCGTTCTCCCACTTTTAGCAGTGACAAGGCCAGGTGAAGCGGGCTCGGTGCGGCCCCAACGTTAGGCCGCCTTGGCTGGGTGCGGTAGCGGATATGTTCTCATCAAGCCTCTCTATTTCCCTAGACTCTTCCTTCTCCCACCTGTCCTTAGTTGCCTCCCAACAAATTTCCATCTCCGGAACGAGAAATATCCTTGCCAAGCGGTTCAATCCGCATTATAATAGAACCAAGACAATACCTGTTTTTTCAGAAAAAGGAGTGCAGGAATGACCAGGACGGAATTTCTCAATGAATTGGAGCAAAACCTGAACCAGTCTCTGGACCAAAACCAGATTTACGCCGTGCTGCACAGCTTTGCCGACATCTACAACCACGGGGAACGGCAGGGCAAGCGGGAATTTGAAATCTCCAACGAAATCGGCAAGCCCAAGGAACTGGCCAACCAAATCATCGCCATGTGGGCCTGCGATACCCTGAAAAAATCCCCTAACCTCAAAAACCTCTTCTCCGCCTTTGGCTCCCTGTACCGCATGTCCATCTGGGGCCCGGTGCTGGGGTTCCCGGCGCTGCTGTTTTCGCTGCTGCTGTCGCTGTGCGTGCTGCTGGTGGTGGGGTTCCTCTCCATCTGCTCCTTAGCCGGCATCTTCTCCTCCTTCCTCTCCTTTTCCTATGTGGACGGCGTGCTGGCCCTGTGCTTCCTCTTTATCAGCATCTTTTTCTTAGGGGTCTCGCTGCTGCTGTTTTCCCTCTTTGTGTATATGGTGGGCCAGCTGTTCCGCTGGGCCGGCGGCCGGTTCCAGCGCATCTATGCCCGCCAGGGAAAAAAGCTGCCTAAAATCAAGCTGTGAGAAAGGAGGCGCCCCATGCTCAAACACACCATGCTCGTCGGCGGGATGATTACCGTGCTGGGCTTTGCCGGCTTTGTGCTCTGCCTGCCCTTTGCCGTGAAGAATGTAAACCAAATTGTCACCTCCTACCGGGAGGAATTCGATAAAACCGAGCTGTTCTACGAGACCACTACCGAGGACATCAACCAAATCCGCTTTTTTGGGGATGTCAACGTGCGCCTTCGCCAGTCAGAGGACGATAAGGTGCGCGTCTTCCGGGTGAGCAAGCGGATGCCCGACGATTCCCTGCGCGTCCTGCGCACCCAGGACGCCGAGCGCTCCTATCTCAACATCACCGGCAACACGGAAAAATATGGCGGCTCCGGCGTGTTGGATCGGGTCTTCTCCCTGATGAACGACCAGACCTTTGAGGAAATTACCGTCTATATCCCCAAGACCGTGGAAATCAACGCCAGCGGCCTGGGGGGCGACCTCTTCGGCCTCCTCCAAGTGGAATACCTCAACTCCTATACCGGCGCCCTGGTAGAGCCCGAGGGCTATCTCACCCTGGAGGAAATCCGCCAAAACCACTTGGCTATTGAGCAGAGCATGGCCCAGTATGAATACGACCTGGAAACCCTGGGCCAGCGCTACGCCGGCGGCCAAACCGACCAGGAGTCCTATCGAGAGGGCCTCAAGGAACAGACCGGCAACATCGCCTATGAGCTGGAAAAGGTAGTGCGTATGCTGGCCTCCCATTACCAGCTCACCGAGCAGCACGTCACCTTGATTATGGACAGCGTGCGGGCCTATATTGACTGCAAGTATCAGTACAAAGACATCCTGCTGCGCCGGCAGATGGCACAGCAGAGTTTTGCGGAACAGGCCCTCTCCGAAGAGGAGTACACCGAAGAACTCCAGGGCCTGGAGACGGAGGAACAGGCCGCTCTCCAAGCGCTGGAAGAGGCCCAGGCCAAGCTGGCCCGGTATGAGTCTATCTACCTGGACGGCTTCGACCTCATCGCATAGGAAAGGAGTGTCAGGATGTCTGTCTGGAACATTGATGTAGAGGGCAAAACCCACACCGTGGAATTCCGGGAAAAGGGCCTGCGGGGCCGCCTGTTTATCGACAATATCGAAGAGCGCCTCAAGAGCCGTGTCCCCTTCTTCACCTTGATTGACAATACCATCTGGCTGGGCCCCAAGCCTGTGCAGCTTGTCATCGTGGGCCGCAAAGCCGACGTGGCGGTGGACGGGGTATTCCTCACCTCCGGGGAACCCTATCGCCCGGTCAACCGTATCCCCTGGTTTGTGTGGCTGTTTTTCTTCCTGTGCGCCTTTTTAGGCCTGCTCCTGGCCGACCTGGCCGGGCTGCTGGTGGGCCTGGCGGGGGGATACTTTTGCCTGCGCATTGCCATCGCCCCCGACCTGCCGGTAAAAAAGCAGGTGCTCTTTTGCCTGGGGGTCTTTGCCCTGTGTATGCTGCTCCACTGCGGGATGCACGTGATTATCGCCCGCTGGATGGGCGAGGACGGCTACCAGGCCGAAATGGAGCTTTTACAGAATATGAGCGAATTCACCGGCAGCGACATCATGCCCGGAAAATAGAAAGGAGCCCCACCATGACATTCATCGCCTACGCCAAATGCAGCACCTGCCAAAAGGCCAAAAAGTGGCTGGAAGAGCAGGGCTTCTCCTTCACCACCCGCCCCATCCAGTCAGACCCCCCCACAGCGGAGGAAATCGACAGCTGGCAGCAAAAGAGCGGCTTGCCCCTGAAAAAGTTCTTCAACACCAGCGGCGCCCTCTACCGGGACGGCAAGGTAAAAGACCTCCTCCCCTCCCTGGATCGCCGGGAACAGCTGGAGCTCTTAGCCAGCAGCGGCATGATGGTCAAGCGCCCCATCCTCTTAACCGGCGACACGGTCCTGCTGGGCTTTAAGGAGAAGGAGTGGGCCGAGGCCCTGGCGCAAAAATGAAACAGGCCGTCTGTATCTGTGCCTCCAACATGGCGGGCAGCGGCAGCATTTCCCCTGCGGCTCTGCGAACACATCGCCCGCCTGGCCGGGGAACTGGGAACCCCCTGTGAAATCCTGGACCTGCGGTAGGATGCCCCCTCCCCCTGCACTGGGTGCAGGGATTTCAACCGGATTTACGAAAAACTGGCGGGCTCCTGCGCCCTCTTCCTGGTCTCGCCCCACTATGCCCCCATCCCCGCCCAAGCTGTGTATGCTCCTGGAAAAGATGGAGGAAATCACCTTCCTCCCCTGGTGGCGGGACAATTCCTATCGTCCCGAGCTCTCCGGCCTCCCCACTGGCATCATCTCCCATGGCGGCGTTGGGGAATGGGCGCGGAAGAGCTACAAAGCCATGGTGAACGGCACGATTGCCAATGCCCTTTCCACCACTATGCCCCGGAATGGGACACCGGCCTGGCCCTGTGCCTCTCCTGCACCCGGGAAAGCGCTTCCCCCCTCCCCATCCAGGAGTACGATTGGCCCGCCCTCCTCCAAGCGCTGCGGGACGATACGGCAATGGCCCTGGGGGCAGCATAAAAAACCTGCCGCAGAGGTTCCCTCTGCGGCAGGTTTTTTACAGGCCCAGCTGTGCCTTTACATTTTCAAAGAATTCCACGGCGGCAAATTTCACCTGGTACTTCTCCGGATGGGTGATAATCTCCGCCTCTGCGGGAGAAAAGGCCGAGAGCGCCTCCTCCTGCCCCGCCGGGAGGCACAGCGGCGGGAAGGCCACACACCACCAGTTTTTCCCCTCCCCCGCGCCAATCACCACCCGCAGCGCCCGGTAGGTCCCGGCAGGCAGGGTAAACTGCTCATAGTCCCGGGTGGAAAAATAGCAGTCCGTCAGCTCCACTGACACGGGATAGGCATAGCCCGCCTCCCGCACTGTCTCCTCCGCTGTCTTCTGTAACAGCTCCCGGTTGCGGTCCAGGGCCTGTTCCATCTCCTCCCGGCTCTGCCCCTCCTCATAGAGCGCGTCCACCTGTTCCAGTACCCGGTCCCGCACCTTGAGCTTCAGCGCCTGGTCCTCCTCCCCGTCGGAGTTTGCCAGCACATGCAGCCGTATCACGTCCCGCCGCACCTCCCGGCAGGTGCGGTCAAAATCCGTAAAAGCCGAAAAAGTCAGCGCGCACAAAAACCCGATGCACACCGCTGCAAAAATCCTAGTCCCTCTCCCCTGTTTCATCCTGTCACAACCCTTCTTCTGTTCTGTCAGAAGTATGGGCCGTTCTTCCAAGGGATATGCGGGGAGCTTGGAATATCAGGCATCATCAGCGCCTCCATCAAGTCCCAAAGAGCTGTTTTGCTCATATGAAACTATCTCTTTTATCTACATTTCTCTCCAAAATCAGTGATTCATCATTAGTAAAGAGCTTCTCTGACCTTTCGCATTTCCCTCCAAACATTATCTCCATAATTGCTCACCAAAACGGAAATAATCCCGTTATTCGGATTATACTCGGATATAAAACTGACACCCGGGTCACAGCCCTGAAAATACACAAAATCCTTGCCACCCGGATTATCAATTACCCACACACCATAGCCATAATATCCTTCTTCCGCATCATCCCCCTCTCCGCTCTGCTTACTAAACATATCTGAAACAAATGCTTTTGAAATTAAATTCCCTTCCAGCAAATTAGTCCAAAAACTAATAGTATCTCTTACTGTTATAAACGCCCCGCCCGCGCCGGTGCCTTTCGCATCTACAGAAAAGATATTTGTGCGGTAATCCTCTGTATCGGCACAATAAATATAGTTCGTTGCGCACTTTGCGGGCAGCCGATCCAGCTCATAATACCCTGTTGATTTCATGCCACATAGGTCAAATACATTTTCCTTTAGGTATTGGTCAAAATACACACCTGTCGTTTTTTCTATAATCATTGCAAGCAGGACATACCCTGTATTATTATACTGGAATTTTTCTCCTTTGGGATACATCATAGGCTTGTTTATAAACAGCGGGAGCAAATCACTGTTATGTCGGATCTTATAATTGGGGTAATCAACCCATAATTCTTCATATTCCTCCATAACACTCTCATCAAAATAATCCGGGACACCTGATGTATGGTTCAAAAGCTGTTTAACCGTGACATCTTTATCAATATCATTTAATGGCATATCAAGCAGCATTCCCAATGTGTCATCAAACTTTATTTTTCCTCGTTCCATCAACTGCAATATCCCCACTGCAACAAACACTTTCCCCGCTGAAGCACTTGCAAATTTTGTTTCTATCGTGTTGGAAATTTCATTTTGTAAATCTGCAAACCCATTTTCTCTTTCCAATAAAACTTTACCATTTTGGACAATGTATATATTTCCCCTGAAATTTACATCTATCATTTCTTTTATATCCATTACAATCTTCCTTCGATCTCCCACCCTGCCGCCACCGGGCGGCAAAGCGCCGTAAAAGCCGCCTCTTTTCCAAGCGCCTCCCGGCAGGCCAGCGCCTCCCGCTCCCCCTCAAAAATCCCAAACACCGCCGAGCCGCTGCCGGTCATCCGGCTGCCCAGTGCCCCCATTTCCTCCATTTTCCCCACCAGCCTGGGAATGGCATCCAGCCCCGCGCAGCACTCCAGCCCGTTGCACAGGGCCCCGGCAGCCCGGCGCAGGTCCCTCTCCAGCAGCGCCCGCACCAGCGGCTCCACTGAAAGGCGGGGCTTTTCCCCCAGTGCGTCATACCGGGCAAAGCTCTCCGCCGTGGGAACCCCCTCCCCCGGCTTCGCCACCAGAATCACACAATCCGGCAGCGGGGGCAGTTCCAGCAGCCGTTCCCCAAACCCCCGCACCCGCTTTGTCCCCCCGGTGAGGCAAAAGGGCATGTCAGCCCCCAGCCCTGCTGCCAGGGGCAGCAGCTCCTCCTCCGATAGTCCCAGGGCAAAGAGCTGGTTGAGCCCTGCCAGCACAGCGGCCCCGTCTGCGCTTCCCCCGGCCATCCCCGCCTGGGCGGGAATCCGCTTTTCCAGCGTCATCGCCACCGGCAGCGGCGCCCCCACCCACCGGGCCAGCGCATTCACCGCACGCACACACAGGTTATCCGACCCCGGAATCCCCGGCGCATCGCAGGAAAAACGTATCCCCGGCTCCTCCAACCTGGCTATTGTGATGGTGTCATAGAGGGAAACCGACTGCATCACCATATCCAAGTCGTGATAGCCATTGGCCCGCTTCCCCTCCACCACCAGCCCCAGGTTCAGCTTGGCATAGGCCCTGATTTTCAGCGAACGAGTCAAGCCATCCCCTCCTTCCCTATCCCCGCAGGATGTTCTCCATCTTCTTCCCCTTTGCCAGCTCATCCACCAGCTTATCCAGAATCCGTATCTTGCGCATCATCGGGTCGGCAATCTCCTCCACTGTAATCCCGCACACCTTTCCCGTGACAAGGCTGCAATTGGGATTCATGCAGGGCGCGCCCTCAAAAAAGGCGGCGTACTCCACCCCGCTCTCCCGCAGCCGTGCAATCTCCTCCTCCCCATACCCGGTCATCCAGCAGATAATCTCATCCACCTCCTGCCGGGTACGGTTCTTCCGCTGCGCCTTCTGCACCAGCAGGTCATAGACCTTGGCAAACTTCATCGAAAACACCTTGCTATTCTCCATATGCCCCTCCTCATATCTGCAAAAACGGCAGCCGCCTAATCCGTATGGCCTTCACCGGGCACATCTCATGGCAGCAAAAGCAGCGGATACAATCCTTTGCCCGAATCCCGGCCTTTTTCTCCCGCAAATCAATGGCCTTTGCCGGGCAGCTCTCGGCACACTTGCCGCACCCTACGCACAGCCGCTTTTGAATCACCGGCCTGGGCGCCGCCACATGCTCCATCAAATACTTGGCAGGCCTCCGCAGCGCCGCCGGCACCTGGTTCATAAAATCCACCGGCTTTGACTGGGGCATCTTCAAAGGATGCACCTCCAGCACATCCCCCACCGGCTCGGGTTCCGCCCAGAGCCCCCGCCGCTGTGCCGCCGCCTGGGTCTCCACAGTCCCCTCATCAAACCCGCCGAACCGGCAGAGCAGGCTGTCCAAGGCATAGGGGTTCTCGCTGCAAAAGGTATACCCCGTCTCCACCGGCACCCCGCCGGAGGGCCCATCCCCCTCCATGGAAACCACCGCGTCGCAGAAAGTAATCCCCGGCCGCACTGTCTCACACAAATCCACCAGCATCCCGCAGAACTCCTCCCGCCTGGGAAACCGGCAGTGCAGCTCCGGCTTCATCAGCCCCGGCACACACCCAAACAGGTTTTTCACCCCTCCGCTGAGGGTTGTCATGCAGTGGGTCTTGAGCTTGCACAGGTTAATCACCAAATCCGCCTGCAAAATAGGGTCAATCAGGGAAAACGCCCGGCACACCTCCCCCCGGGGATTCTCCCGCTCCCCGTGCCCCGTCTCCAAATTCAGCGCAAACCCGGTCCGTTCCCCCTCTGCCGCCATCCCGCAGGCCCCGTAAATCCCGGAAAGCTGCGCCCTGGTATAGGGTCCGCCGGGGCTGTCCGCCAGCACAATCCGGTCAATCCCCCGCCGCCGCAGCGCCTTTGCCACTGCCCCCGCCAGCGCCGGATGGGTTGTGGTGGCCTCCTCCGGCCTCCGCTTCATCAGCAGGTTTGGTTTGAGCACCACCAGCATCCCCGGCCTCAGCAGCCTTTCCAGCTTTAACAGCGCAAAATGCCGCTCCACCGCCTGCTCCATCACCCGCTCCGAATAATCCCCCGTGCGCACCACGCTCACCAGCATCCCGCTTCCCTCCCCTATTCTATGTCCCGCGTCTCAGTTTCTTTCATAACCACGCCGTAGGCGAAATAAAGTTTCCGGGCCAGCGCAGCTGGCCTTGTCCACACCTTTCCAAAGGGTGGTGAAGACCAACGCAGTTGGTCTGGCAAGAATCGCCTTGCGATTCTTGAAAGTCAAGCCTGCGGCTTGACTTTGTTGAGGGGCAAAGCCCCCATCGCTCACCGCAGTGAGCGAAACTCCCCCTCTCTCCCGGGCGGCGTTCTATATCAAAGCTAATCTCCCGCACCCAGCCAACACGCCGCCCTCCCTGAGTCCCCCCCTCTGTCGCCATCACCTCAAGCGCCCACGCCGCATTTGCCGCAGGCAAACAGGCCCACACCCGCTATGCCGCCGTAGGCCTGCCAATGGCGGCTATCGCCGCATCGGCAGGTTTCCATTTGCAGGGCAAATGGAAATGTTAGAGTCTGACGACAAGGCAAATTGGGCGCTGCCCAAACCCACAAGGGCGCTACCCTTGAAAGATGTGGACAAGGCCAGCTATACTGGCCCGGAAACTTTCAGTATCGCTCCACTGCGGAAGCCTGAGCCGCTGCACCTAAAGCGTCTCCAAAAACAGCCGAATCCGGCGCAGGGCCTCCTCCAGGTGCTTAATGGAATAGCAGTAGGAAACCCGGATAAACCCTTCCCCGCTGGCGCCGAAGGCGTCTCCCGGCACGGCGGCCACCCGTTGGGAGAAGAGCAGCTTCTCACAGAACTCCTCCGAGGTCAGCCCGGTGTGCTGGATGCTGGGGAAGAGGTAGAAAGCTCCCTGGGGTTCAAAGCAGTGGAATCCCAAGCGGCGGAAGCCGTCCAGCACAAAGCGGCGGCGCATGTCATAGTCCTCTTTCATGTCCTGGATGTTCTCGTCGCAGTCCCGCATGGCCACAATCCCGGCATATTGGCTGGTGGTGGGGGAGCACATGATGGCGTATTGATGGATTTTCAGCAGCTGGGAGGCAATGGCCTTTGGCGCGCAGGCAAAGCCCAGCCGCCAGCCGGTCATGGCATAGGCCTTGGAAAAACCGCCGATGAGAATCGTGCGCTCCCACATGTCCGGTATCTCCGCAATGGAGACATGCCGCTGGCTGCCATAGGTCAGCTCGGCGTAGATTTCGTCCGAGAGCACAATCAGGTTGGTCTCCCGGATAACAGCGGCAATCTCCTCCAGGTGTTCCCTGCGCATCACCGCGCCGGTGGGGTTGTTGGGGAAGGGGAGGATGAGCAGCTTGGATTTCTCCGTCAGCGCCGCCCGCAGGGCCTCCGGGGTGAGCCGGAAGCAGTCCTCCTCCCTGGTGGGGATAGGGACCACTTTAGCGCCCATCAGGCTGGCAATGGGGGCATAGGCCACAAAGCAGGGCTCCGGCACCAGCACCTCGTCCCCCGGCTCCACAAAGGCGCGGATACCCAGGTCGATGGCCTCCGAACCCCCCACTGTCACCAGGATTTCGTCTTTGGGCTGGTAGTTTAGGGAAAAGCGGCGCTGTAAATAGGCCGCAATCTCCTCCCGCAGCTTGATGAGCCCGGAATTGGCGGTGTAGAAGGTCTTGCTCTGTTCCAGGGATTCCATCCCCGCCTTGCGGATGGCCCAGGGGGTCTTGAAATCCGGTTCGCCAATCCCCAGGGAAATCACGTCGTCCAGTTCGTTTGCAATGTCAAAAAAGCGCCGGATGCCCGAGGGCTTCATCTCCCGCACCTTGGCCGACAACAGGGAGCCAATGTCAATCATACATAGCTCCTTTCGTCCTTCTCCTCCTCGCAGAAGGAGATGCCCTTGTCCTTATACCGTTTCAGCACAAAGTGGGTGGAGGTGGAGCACACCGATTCCAGCACCGCCAGCCGGTAGGCCACAAAGAGGGCAATGTCCTGGAAGGTTGCCCCCTTTACAATAGCCGCAATGTCAAAGCCCCCCGACATGAGGTACACGCTGTCCACCTCGTCAAAGGCCATAATCTGCTTGCCGATTTCCTCAAAGCCCAGGTCCTTTTTGGGGGTCACGCCGATTTCAATGATGGCCTCCACGTAGTCTTCCCCGGTCTTGTCCCAGTCAATCAGGGCCTTGTATCCCCGGATAATCCCCTTTGCCTCATAGTCGGCGATTTTTTGCTCTATCTCCTGCTGGGTGCTCCCCAGCATCACCGCCAGTGCCTGGGAATCCAGGCGGGCGTTTTGGTCCAATAACCGCAGCAGCTTGTCTCTTGCCATAGGTATCCTTCCTTTCTTCTGTCCTGTCAGGACTATACAATGGATAATGTCTTGGGCTCTCTCCCCTCAAAATAGGCGTAGCTCTCAAAACCCGCCGCCTTTGCCAGTACAAAGCCCTGGGCAAACCCGGCGGCCAAATCCTGGTTGTAGTGCGCGTCCGAGCCAATGGTGATGTACTGCCCCCCCAGCTCCCGGAACCTGGTTAGCACCGCCCCCTGCGGCAGGGTGACGCCATAGGGCTGGCGCAGGCCCGAGGTGTTCAGTTCCAGCGCCTTGCCCCGGCCCGCCAGCACCCGCAGGATTTCGTCAATGGCAGGGGCATAGCGCTCCAGCTCCACTGCCCGCCCCTGCTCCCCCACCAGATAGCGCAGGGGATAGGTGAGATGGGCCAGGCTGTCAAAGTCCGCCTGTTTTGTGCTCTGCAGGACCTCCTCAAAATAGGCGGTCATCATGTCGTGGATATCCCCGTCTGTCATGGCGGCGTAGTTCAGGTAGTAAAAGTCCTTTTTCCCCGGCAGGTTATGTACCGAGCACAGCACAAAGTCAAAGCTCTGGGATTCCAGCACAGCCTTGGCCGCCTCTATCCCCTGCAAGGGCTGCCCAAGCTCAATGCCCACGCAGATTTTCAGCGATTCCCCGAACACCCGGCAGGCCTTTCTGCACTCAAACACCGATTGGAAGATGCTCTTGTCATAGCGTTCCTCCCGATAGGCCTGGGCCTCGCAGTGGTCGGTTACGCACAGGCCAAAGAGGTCCATTTCCTGGGCAGCGATGCCCAGATAGGTGATGGAATGGTTGCCGTCCGGGGAGTTATCGCTGTGGACATGGCTGTCAAATATCGGGGCCCGATTCATCTCACTCATTTTTCACCGCTCCTTTGTCTCGCTATCCAAAAATCAGCCTTACCGATTTTAGGCGCAGGAAAACATGCAAAGCACGTTTTTGCGTCTATTATAGCACACTTTCAAAATTTTTTCGCCATATATGATGCAATTTTCCGAAAAATCAAGTATAATGAGAAAAACACCCAGCCACCAAAGCAAGAGGAAAGGAAGAAACCCTATGAAAGCCGTTATCACCGTAATCGGGAAAGACATGGTGGGCATCCTGGCCCGCCTTTCCGGCATCTGCGCCGAGAAAAACGCCAATGTCATCGAGGTCACCCAGTCTGTCATGCAGGACATGTTCGCCATGATTATGCTGGTGGATGTCTCCAAGCTCAACTGCGACTTTGCCCAGCTCCAAGAGTCCCTGATAAAAGAGGGCGACGCCCTGGGCCTCTCTGTCCACGCCATGCACGAGGATTTGTTCAACTCCATGCACACCATCTAATCAGCCAAGACAGGAGGAACCGCGTATGCTCAACGCACGTGATATACTGGAAACCATTGAGATGATTCAAAACGAGAACCTGGATGTCCGCACCATCACCATGGGCATCTCCCTGCTGGACTGCTGCGACAGCAACCCCCTGCGGGCCTGCGCCAAAATCTACGAAAAAATCACCTGCCAGGCCAAAAACCTGGTGAAGACCGGGGAGGACATTGAGCGGGAATACGGCATCCCCATCATCAACAAGCGCATTTCCGTCACCCCCATCGCCATGGTGGCCGCGGCCAGCGGCGGTGACCCGGTGGAATTTGCCAAGACGCTGGACAAGGCCGCCCACACCGTGGGGGTCAACTTCATCGGCGGCTATTCTGCCTTGGTACACAAGGGCTTCGGCCCCGGCGACCGTGCGCTCATCGATTCCATCCCCGAGGCCCTGGCCGTCACCGAGCGGGTGTGCTCCTCGGTGAATGTGGGCAGCACCAAGGCGGGCATCAATATGGACGCCGTGGCCCTGATGGGCCGCATTGTCCGCCAGACCGCCGAAAAGACCGCTGACCGCCAGTGCATCGGCGCGGCCAAGCTGGTGGTCTTCTGCAACGCCCCGGAGGACAACCCCTTCATGGCCGGCGCCTTCCACGGCCCCGGTGAGCCCGACTGCGTCATCAACGTGGGGGTTTCCGGCCCCGGCGTGGTGCGCTCCGCCCTCTCCAAGGCCGGCGACTGCGACATCACCCAGGTGGCCGATTTAATCAAACGCACTGCCTTTAAAATCACCCGCATGGGCCAGCTGGTTGCCCAGGAGGCCTCCCGCCGCCTGGGGGTGCCCTTTGGCATTGTGGACCTCTCCCTGGCCCCCACCCCCGCCGTGGGCGATTCCGTGGCCCATATCCTGGAGGAGATGGGCTTAGAGTCCTGCGGCACCCACGGTACCACCGCTGCCCTGGCGCTCTTAAACGACGCCGTGAAAAAGGGCGGCGTAATGGCCTCCTCCCATGTGGGCGGCCTCTCCGGCGCCTTCATCCCCGTCACCGAGGATGCCGGCATGATTGACGCCGCCAGGGCCGGCGTGCTCACCATTGAAAAACTGGAGGCCATGACAGCGGTTTGCTCCGTGGGCTTAGACATGATTGTCATCCCCGGCGACACCACCCCCGAGACCATCTCCGCCATCATTGCCGATGAAGCCGCCATTGGCATGGTCAATTCCAAGACCACTGCCGTGCGCGTCATCCCTGCCATCGGCAAGCAGGTGGGCGATGAGCTGGTCTTCGGCGGCCTGCTGGGCAGCGGTCCCGTCATGCCCCTCAACGGCAAATCCCCCGAGCGCTTCATCCACCGCGGCGGCCGCATCCCCGCCCCCCTGCAGAGCCTCAAAAACTAAGCCCAAAACCATTCGCGCCCGGATTGGGAGGTTTCCCCCAGTCCGGGCGTTTTTCTTTCTGCCAGGCTTGACAAAAGCATCTCCTGTGCTATAATAAAACTGAAAAGGCACTGTGATAAGCGGTTGGCCTTGTTTAGGTTAATAAAATTACTTTATAAAAACCGTCACTTGGCCGAGTGGCGGTTTCTTTTTGCCAATTTTCCCTCTTTGTCCCTTCCGGAAAAGGGCCAAAAATCCCCGCGCCCGCAGGCGCGCCCCCTCTCTGAGGGAGTCCCCGTCTCCGCAGGGGCAGTCAAGCCCAGCTTGCCCCCCGCCCCTCCCAATCTCCTGCCCCTTCCCAGGGCAGGAGATTTTTCTTCTCTTGAAATCGTTTTATCTCGCTTTTGTATCATTTTTATCTTATATTTAATAGTTTAGACACAAAATATCTTATAATTTCATGAAATAGAAATGATATATTTAGAATTAAATGAAAATAATAGTTGAAATTACAAAATGGTTACGGTATAATGAGGATGTCCTAAAGGGAGAGGGCAAAGCCAATGAGCCCCGGGGCCCTGGGGGACAACGATTCAAAATGAAGAGAATGACAGGAGGAATTCGTCATGAAAAAAGTACTTTCTTTAGTACTGGCTGCGGCCATGGCGCTGGGCGTAACTGCTACTGCCTTCGCTGTTGATGCCCAGAAGTACGATAAGAACACTGTGTTTGACACTACTTCGACTGGACCTAAGACGGCTGCTGACTTGGCTCCCAACACCGGAGACAAGTGGATTAGCAATCTGGAGAGAACCGATGGCAAAACCGGAACCACTCTGGACGCCCTGGACGATGTAGAGCTGAAGTATACCTTTGTAGGCACTGGCAACAAAGAATACAACGGCACCCACTATGTAAACAAGATTCGGGTTGGCAACTATGAGCCTGCTATCAGCATCAAGGGGCCGGCCGAGGTAACCAAATCCAAAATCGACCGCAACACTTTCACCACTTGGGAAGACGGAGACCATATCTATGTAGCCTTTGATGTTATCTTCACCATGAAAGCCACCAACGAAGACGCTACCAAGTATAAGGGCCTCGTCATTACCTATGGTGCCAAGACTGTTTCCGTCCCCACCCGTTCCGGCCTGAAGGGTAAAACCGATGCCAAGAACACCGAATGGGAAGCTGGTTACAGCGACATTGACGAAGACGGCGTGTATGACCAAGCTGTCCAGGGTCTGGAAGATATGAACGACTACGATGAAGACAGCTTTGAGATTCTGCTGAAGGATAATCCTGTTATCCCTGCTTCTGTTATCCGTTATCTGCAAAAGAACCTGAGCAATAACAAGTCTGTTATCTTCTATAACGATGACGAGTCCGTCTATTTTGATAGCTCCAAGACTCTGGAGCTGACTGGCAAGGCCATCAAGGAGTTCTCCTCTAACGCCAATGCCAACATCAAAGTAAACGACAATGCTATCGATGAGATCAAAGACGTTCTGGATGAGGCCGATGTGGATAATACCTGGTTCAACTATGTTGTGCATCGCAACATCGAAGGCACCCATTCCTTTGATTCCGGTTACAACCATCCCCATGTTTACCTGGTAAATGAGGATGGTTCCCTGACCGAGGTTGATGTGAAGAGCTACGATTACGGCGATGTGGCCTTTGAAGGCCCCATGGGTCAGTATGTTGTTACCGAGGGCGCTATCCCCGAGGAGCTGTTTGATGCTGATGCCAACACCGACGAGCCCATCGAAGACGACGACCTGATTAACGAGCCCGTCGAGGACGACGACAATCTGGTTGACGAAGATGGCAACCCCATTGAGAACAACCCCGGCACTGGTTCCTCCAATGCTATTTCTCTGGCTGTCGCTATGGCTGTTGTGTCCCTGGCTGCCGCTGGTCTGGTTGCTTCCAAGAAGGCCTCTAAATAAGCCTTCCCCCAATCTCCCCTGACAAAGCCGGTGGCAACACCGCTTTGATAAAAATTCGAGCTGCCTAGCCGCAGTCGAAAGTTGGCGACACCCCTCCTGGTTTCCCAGGAGGGGTGGTTTTTTTCACTCTCCCCTGTGTGGATTGTGAAATACCCCACGGCAAAAATTCTTGACATATGCTAAAAACAGTGGTACAATATCCCCTGTAAATGGCATATGTCAAGAATTTTCGGGAAGGAAGAGAGTATGCCAAGGCCAAGAAAATGTCGAAAAGTCTGCCGGATGCCCAGCGTAAGCGAGTTCTGTCCCGTAGGCTTTGCGGGACAGTGGGTCACGCTCACCATCGATGAATACGAGACCGTCCGCCTCATCGATAGGGAGGGCTTCTCCCAGGAGGAATGTGCGGGGTTCATGCAGGTGGCGCGCACCACAGTCCAGCAAATCTACAATGCCGCGCGGCACAAAATCGCCTGCGCCCTGGTAGAGGGCGCGGGGCTGCGCATTGAGGGCGGGAGCTACACGCTGTGCAGCGGCGAGGAAAGGGAATGCGGCTGCGGCGGCTGCCAAAAGCACCGCCGGAAAGCCAATCAAACCGTCTAACTTAGAGGAGGCACTTATGAAAATCGCAGTAACCTATGAAAACGGGAAAATATTCCAGCACTTTGGCCACACCGGGCAGTTCAAGCTCTACAACGTGGAGGGGGGAGCCATTGTTTCCTCCCAAGTGATTGATACAAACGGCAGCGGGCACGGGGCGTTGGCCGGCCTCCTGGCGGCGCAAAAGGTGGAGGTGCTCATCTGCGGCGGCATCGGCGGCGGGGCCCAGGCAGCCTTAGCCCAGGCGGGAATCCGCCTCTTCGGCGGTGTCCAGGGCGATGCCGACCAGGCCGCAGCGGACTTTGCCGCAGGCGTCCTCGCCTACGACCCAAACGCCAAGTGCGGCCACCACGGCCATTCCCACAGCGAGGGCCACACCTGCGGCGCCCACGGCTGCGGTTCCCATAGCTGCGGCGAACACAGCTGCCACTGAGAAAAACCCCCACACCAATGCAGTGTGGGGGTTTGCCTATTTGCACTCTGTGCAGACATATTCCGGTACTGTCCTCTCGTGGATGACCGACTCATACAGCCGCCATCCCCCTGCCAGGTTGTAGCATTCATAGCCGTTCCCCTGCAAAATGCAGCAGGCGAGATAGGAGCGCAGCCCGCTGTGGCAATGCACATACACTGCCTTCCCCTTCGGGATTTCGCCCATGCGTTCCCGGAGCGAATCCAGCGGGATATTGACAAAGCCGTCGATTTTCCCCCGGCCAACCTCTGTGGCAGTGCGCACATCCAGCAGCGTGGCGCTGCCGTCCCGGGGCAGGCCTTCCACATCGTGCCAAAAGAACTGCTTCACCCTGCCGGAGACCACGTTCTCCGCCACAAACCCCAGCATGTTCACCGGGTCTTTCGCGCTGCCGAAGGGCGGGGCATAGCAGAGCTCCAGCTCTGTCAAGTCCGTAATCTTCCCGCCCAAGCGGATGGCCGTGGCAAGCACGTCCATGCGTTTATCCACGCCGTCAAAGCCCACAATCTGCGCGCCGATGATTTGCAGCGTCTTCCTGTCCCACAGCGCCTTCACCGACATATTTGTCCCACCGGGATAGTAGGACGCATGGGAGGCGGAATAGATGTACGCCTTGTCATAGTCAATTCCCGCTGCCTTGGCCCCCGCCTCACTGAGCCCAGTCGCCGCCACCGTCATGTCAAAGAGCTTGAGCACCGAGGAACCCTGGGTGCCGGTATACTCCGAGGGAATCCCGGCGATGTTGTCAGCCGCAATACGCCCCTGCTTGTTGGCCGGGCCCGCCAGCGCCAAAAAGGCGGGGGATTTGTGGATAAAGTGCTCCACCTGGATAGCGTCGCCCACCGCGTAGATGCCCGGCAGGTTGGTCTGCATTTTCCGGTTGACCAGGATGCTGCCCCGGCGGTCCGTCTCAATCCCGCACTCCCTTGCAAGCGCTGTCTCGGGCCGCACCCCCACCGAGAGGATAACCAGGTCGGCCGGGACACTGCCCTTTTGCAGCACCACCCGGTCCCCCTCAATGCCGCGAACGCCGTTGTTCAGGTACAGCTTAATCCCCTTGGATTTGATGTAGCGGTGCACATCGGCGGCCATGTCAAAATCCAGCGGGGCAATCAGATGGTCGGCAAGTTCCACAACTGCCACATCCAGCCCGGCCTCTTTCAGGTTTTCCGCCATCTCCACGCCAATGTACCCGCCGCCAATCACAACAGCAGTCTTTGGCTTTGCCGAATCGATATAGCCCTTTATCTTTAAGGTGTCCGGGATATTGCGCAGGGTAAACACATTGCCGCCCTCCACCCCGTCGAAATCCGGCTTCACCGGCTCTGCGCCCGGGGAAAGGATGAGGTTGTCATAGCTCTCAAAGTAGGATTCCCCGGTTTTTAGGTCCTTCACCGTAACCGTTTTGGCCTCCGGGTCGATTTTGACCGCCTCGCTCTGGACACGGACGTCAATGCAGAACCTGGCCTTAAAACCCGCCGGGGTCTGCAAGGTCAAATGGTCCCGGTTGGTAATTGCGCCGCCGATGTAATAGGGCAGGCCGCAGTTGGCAAAGGAGACGTATTCCCCCCGTTCCAGGACGACAATCTCCGCCTTCTCATCCAGCCTGCGCAGCCGTGCCGCCGCAGAGGCGCCGCCTGCCACACCGCCGATAATCACTGTTTTCATCATCATTACCTCTTTTCATGAAAGGGAGTATTCTATGGCACCCACAACCTTTGAGCCTATTTACAGCGAGCTGTTCCCCTTTTGGCAGGAGATTCCGGAGCATGACCGGGCCTATCTCTGCGCCCACTCTGTCTCCCTGGCCTATCCCAAGGGGGCAACCCTCCACGACGGGCAGGAGTGCTCCGGCGTGATTCTCGTAAGCGCGGGCTGCCTGCGTGTCTCTATTTTGTCCGATGAGGGCAAAAACATCACCCTCTACCGGCTCCACCCCGGGGATATGTGTATGCTCTCCGCCTCCTGCGTCCTGCAAACCATCACCTTCGATATCTTCGTAGATGCAGAGGAAGACAGCCAGTGCTGTATCATCAGCGGCCCGGCCTATGCCGCTGTCTCCGAGCGCAACCCCTGTGTCAAAATCTTCACCCTGGAAACAGCAGTCAGCCGCTTTTCCGATGTGATGTGGGTGATGCAGCAAATCCTCTTTATGAGTATGGATAAGCGCCTTGCCATCTTCCTCTCCGACGAGATTTCCCGCACCGGGAACGACACAGTGGCCCTCACCCACGAGCAGATTGCCCGGTACATGGGCTCCGCCCGGGAGGTGGTTTCCAGGATGCTCAAATACTTTGCCGGCGAGGGCATTGTCCAGGTCTCCCGCAAAGGCGTCAAGGTCTTAGACAAGGGCCGCCTGCGCAAACTAGCCCTCTAGCATGGAGAGAATCTGCGCCTTTGGCCTGGCGCCCAAGGACTGGTTCACCACCTTCCCCTCCCTCATCACCACCAGCATGGGGATGCTGGCAACCCCAAAGGCCTGGGCCAGTTCCGGCTCGCTGTCCACATTGATTTTCCCCACCATATACTGGGGGTTCTCCCCTGCAATCTCGTCCACAATGGGGGAAACCATGCGGCAAGGGCCGCACCAATCGGCATAGAAATCCAGCAAAACAGGCCTATCGCTGTTTTGAACAGAATCAAAGTTGTTCTTCGTGATATGTAATACTGACATTGCGTTCATTCCCTTCTCTTGTTTGTGTCTCCATTATAGCCCTCTCCCCCGCATCTTTCTGTGACAAAGTCACAATTCCCCTTTTCACGCTTTTACCGCTCCAAAATCCTGCCGTCCGTGGAAATCGTCACCACGTTCCAGGGGATAAATTTCCCGCTGGCCTGCAACGCCTGCTTTGCCGCCGCCTCAATGCCGCCGCAGCAGGGCACCTCCATGCGCACCACCGTCACGCTTTTGATGCGGTTGTTGGCGATAATCTGGGTCAACTTCTCAGTATAATCCCCCTGGTCCAGTTTGGGGCAGCCAATCAGCGTAATGTGGCCGCGGATAAACTCGTTGTGAAAATTACCATAGGCATACGCCGTGCAGTCGGCGGCAATGAGCAGTTTTGCCCCGTCAAAATAGGGGGCATTTACCGGGAGCAGCTTGATTTGCACCGGCCATTGGGAGAGCTGGCCCGCCACCGCAGCCGCAGGCGCTTCGCCCGGTTCGCGGCGGATGGCCTTGGCCTGTGTCCCTGGGCAGCCGCAGGGCAAGGGGGCTTTCTCCCGCTTCGCGGCCAATACCGCCGCCTCATTGTAGGCAGGGGCCTCCCGCTCCTCAAAGGCAATGGCGTCTGTGGGGCAGGCGGGCAGGCAATCGCCCAGGCCGTCGCAGTAGTCCTCCCGCGTAAGCCTCGCCTTGCCCTCCACCATCTCAATCGCCCCCTCATGGCAGGCGGCGGCACAGGCCCCGCAGCCGTTGCACTTCTCCTCGTCAATGCGGATTATTTTCCGAATCATAAAAAATCTTCCTTTCCTTTTTCCCTTTTCCCAGTCAACGCTGTTTTTTTCGTTGACCTTCTGGCACCAGTATAGTATAATAGTCCCCATCTGTATGTTGAAATTTCAACAGGATGTGATAACGATGGAGAAATCTTTTCCCAGGTTAGAACAGTGCCCCCTGTTCTCCGGCATCAACCCGCAGGACCTGCCGGCCCTGCTCCGCTGTCTTGACGCCCGTGTTTCCCAGTATAACCGGGGGGAATCCGTCCTCTCCGAGGGGGACCCGGCCCGGTATCTGGGGATTGTCCTGGCGGGAAACGTCCAGATCGTCCAAACCGATTACTTTGGCAACAAGAGTATCCTGGGCGAACTGGGGCCGGGGGATCTCCTGGGGGAATCCTTTGCCTGTGCCGGGGTCGCTGCCATCCCTGTAAACGCAGTGGCAACCACCCGCGCCCAGGTGATGCTGATTCCCTGCGGGAAAATCACCTCCCCCTGCGGCAGCGCTTGCGAATTCCACCGGCAAATCATCTACAATCTGTTAAAGATTGTCGCCGGGAAAAACCTGGCCTTTCAGCAAAAAATTGAGGTCATGTCCAAGCGCTCCACAAGGGAAAAACTGGCCGCCTATCTCACACTACAGGCGAAAAAGAATAACCAAACCTGCTTTACCATCCCCTATAGCCGCCAAGAGCTGGCGGATTACCTGGGCGTGGAGCGCAGCGGCCTGTCAGTTGAGCTGGGGAAACTGGTCCGGCAGGGCTTCCTGGAAACAGAGCGGAAGAGGTTCAAGCTCCTAAAACCCTTTGAGCCCTGAGGCACCAAAGGGCATTTTCCCCACACAAAAACGGGCGGCGCCACACCGGCACCACCCGTTTTTTGCTATTCTCTACTTGTCTTTGCCGCCCGGTTCCTCCGGCAGCCGGTAGGTCACGCCGTCCTTGTCATAGAGCTGCCCCAGCGCCACCGCCTGGTCGGAACAGAAAATCTCCCCCTCCCGGAAGGTGATGCTCTGGATGCCCTCTTTTTCCAATGCCCCAAGGGCCTCCCGGTCAAACTGGTCGGCAATATACACCGGCAGCATCTTGGCCAGTATTTCCCCGCAGCCCGCCTCCCCGGAATAGCAAACCAGGTTGGGCAAAGCGCTGCGGCACATCCCGTCGGCGATGTCCAGGTACATGCTGCGGATTTCCCCGTGGGCAAGCTCATAGAACCGGCGCCTGTCCAGGTCGTTCATGGGATAGTCCCGCAGGGTGACAATGCTCATGGGCCCCCGGTACTCCATCACCGCCGCCGGATACACTGTCTTCCCCTGCCGGTCATAGAGCTGTAGGGCGTAGCCTGTCCCTGTGCTGTCAAGGTTGCGCACAAAGCCGTCATAGCTGCTTATCGCGCCCCGGCAGTAGCCCTGCTCCATCAGCCCCTGGGCCAAATAGTCGATAATAAAGGCGTTTTTCATCCAGGAAAAATCGATGAAATCGTCAACGCCCTCCTCCTGGGCAAAGGCCAGATACGCCTGGGAGACATGCAACCGCACCTGGTTTTCCCCCAGCAGCTCCACCTTCACCGCCTCCTCGTCCCGGGCCAGGGCGGCCAGCGCCTCATATTCCAGGCGCACCTCCTCACTGAGCCGGGGGTCAAAGTCGACGAGTTGGGCATCGTCGGTGCAGAAAAACAGGTCGTCATACCGGTTGTAAACCGGCCCCAGATACAGCGCCCGGCTCCCCGAACGCTCCATGGTTTCCAGGGCATCATAGAGCGCCTTCTCCACTGTAAAGGTCTCGTTGGGGTGCCGGTTCAGGGTGCAGAGGTTTGCCATCCCCGCAAACTCCTCCTCGTTGTGAAAGGAGCGGTAGGCGGTCAGGCACAGCGCGGTGTAGGCCTCGGTAATCTCCCGCCGCTCCTGCCACACGCCCTGCCCGCTCTCCCCAATGGGATAGAGGAAGACAAACTCCTCCCCGCAGGTGACGCCGGCGCTGCCGTTGGGTTCAATGGTGTTCCACCCCCGGTCAGGGGAGAGGAACCGCACCAGGGCAAACACCGCCAGCCCCACGCCGAACACCAGCAGGGCAATGGAGAGGGCCAGCCGCCGCCCGGCGTGTTGCTCGTTCAGCTCGATTTTTTCCACCGGCTTGGGCCGCAGGGGCCCCCGGCGGCTGCCTCTGGTCTCCCTGCCCAAGCTAAATCACCACCCGCAGGAACAGCAGCAGGAACACCGCTAAGATGATACCCACCGCAATAAACCCGGCAATGGCGCCCTTGCGGCACATCTTGTAATTTCGCGTATGGCGGAAATGCTTGAACAGCACGGCCGCCAAGATACCCAGGATAGGCAGCAGGAAGGCGAGCACCATATACCAAGGGCTGCCGGTATCGTGGGAGGGGTGCACCATCTCCATCTCCTGGGCAATGGCCTGTTCCTCCGCCTCGTCCGTCTCCTCCGGGATTTCCTCCCCAGGCTGGCGGATGGTAATGGGCTTCACCGGAACATTTTTCTCCCGAATCGCCTTGTACTCCTCAATCTCCTTTTTGTTGCCATAGACATAGTGGTCGTGCCCAATACACACAAACTCCGGCTTGTCCTCCGAGTAGTCGTGGACAGAGGGGTCATAGGTGTAGAGCACCTTGTTTTTCTCCAGCTGCGGGTCTGGGATGGGGATTGCGGAAATCAGCGAGTGGGTATAGGGGTGTAGCGGGAAGTTAAAGAGCTCCTCTGCCTCTGCCACCTCCACAATCCGCCCCTTGTAAATGACGCCGATGCGGTCGGAAATAAAACGGACAATGGAGAGGTCATGGGCGATAAAGAGGAAGGTGACATCCTTTTCTTCCTGGAACTTCTTCATCAGGTTGAGCACCTGGGCGCGGATAGAGACATCCAGCGCGGAGATGGGCTCGTCGGCCACCACCAGCTCAGGCTCCATTACCATGGCGCGGGCCAGCCCGATACGCTGCCGCTGCCCGCCGGAAAACTCATGGGGATACCGGGTCAGATGCTCCGGCAGCAGGCCTACCTCGTTCATGATATGCTCCACCTTCTGCACCCGGTCGGCCTCGTTCTCAAAGAGGTGGAAATTGTAGAGCCCCTCGGAGATGATATAGTCCACCGTGGCCCGCTCGTTCAGGGAAGCGGCAGGGTCCTGGAACACCATCTGGATATTCCGGATAACCTCCCTGTCCAGGGAATGGGGGATTTTGCCGGAAATGCGTACCCCCTTGTACTGGATTTCCCCCTTTGCCAGGGGATTGACCCGGATAACAGCCCGGCCCACTGTGGTCTTGCCCGAGCCGGACTCCCCCACCAGGGAGAAGGTCTCGCCCTTGTAGATGTCAAAAGAGGCATCTTGTACAGCCTTAACCGCGTCCTCCCCCTTGCCAAAGGTGATGTCCACGTCCTTGAGCGACAGCAGGATTTCCTTGCCGTTTTCCCCAATCGGCCCCTTCTCTGGCAGCCGGGAGGCACGGGTCATTTTTTCTTGTGTTTGATTCGCCACGCTTTCTCCTCCTCCCTAAATGTTGAATGCGGCAACCAGCTTCTCATGGATGTCCTTGATGCCCTCGGGCTTTTCCACCTTGGGGGCGTTGGGGTCTAAGAGCCAGGTCTTGGCAAAGTGCGTGTCTGTCACCCGGAACATGGGCGGCTCCAGCAGTGTGTCAATTTTCAGGCAATAGGGGTTGCGGGGCGCAAAGGCATCGCCCACAATGCTGTTGTAGAGGGAAGGGGGCGTGCCGGTGATGGAATAGAGCTTGGTATTCTTCTGGGCCAGCTGGGGCAGCGAAGAGAGCAGCGCCCAGGTATAGGGGTGGCGGGGGTCGTAGAAGACCTCCTCCACCGTGCCCAGCTCCACAATCTGCCCGGCGTAGAGCACGGCCACCCGGTCGGCGATATTTGCCACCACGCCCAGGTCGTGGGTGATAAACACGATGGTATAGCCAAAATCCCGTTGCAAATCCTTGATGAGCTTTAAAATCTGGGCCTGGATTGTCACGTCCAAAGCCGTGGTGGGCTCATCGCAGATGAGGATTTTGGGCTGGCAGGAGAGGGCGATGGCGATAACAATCCTCTGCCGCATCCCGCCGGAATACTGGAAGGGGTAGTCGTCAAACCTTGCCACCGCATTGGGGATACCCACCTTGTGCATCAGCTCCAGGGCGCGCCTGCGGGCCTCGGCCTCGGTGCAGTCCTGGTGCTTGAGGATGATGGAGGTTATCTGCTTGCCGATGGTGATGATGGGGTTTAAACTGGTCATAGGGTCCTGGAACACGGTGGCAATCCGCCGCCCGCGGATTTGGCTCCAGTCCTTGGCATACTGCACCTTTGCCAAATTGATGATGCAGGTGCCGTGGAGGCTCTCCGGCGTCTCGTCCAGATACCGCACCCGGAAGGTCACGCCGTCAAACACCGCGTTGCGCTGCCCCTCGTCGTTTAAATCCACGCCCAGCTTCATGGCCTCCTTCAGGGCCGCCAGCAGCTTGCGGACATAGCGCATCCGCTGGTGCAGCCCATAGCGCCCCACCGAGAGGTAGATTTCCTTTGCCAGGATTTCATTGCGCTTCCTGGTCTCCTGGCTGATTTGCCCGGCAATTTCCTTTTCATACTGGGCCTGCAACCGCCCATGCTCCTGGTGATACTCCTTTTGGAACGCGGCGTCCGCCTGGACAGCGGCCTTTTTGGCCTGGGCAGCCTGCTTGTTGCGCTGCTCTAAGGCCTTCAGTTCCTTGTCCAGCGCCGCAATCTGGGCAGTTGCCTCCTTGATTTTGTCCTTTTCCTTCCTGGGGTCCAAGGTCTGCTTCAGGTTATATAAGTCGGTGCGGCGGGCAATGATGTCCAGCCGTTCCTGCTCCGCCTTGGCGGCCTCCTCGTCGCTGAGGCTGCTCTTCTCCCGCAGCTTGGATTCCAGCTCCAGGATTTTCTGATAGGTCCCCGCGCCCAGCTCCAGCCTGGCGGCCTCGTTCAGCTTGGCGGCGGCGCTCTCAATGGTGCTCCTGGCCCCGGAGGAGAGCTTCACCGTGGTGTCGGAGAGGGTCTCGTCGTTGAAGATGATGTTCCCCTCGTCCACAAAGCCGTTGGAGTCCAGCATCCCCGCGAAGGTCTTGGTGAACACGGATTTGCCCGAGCCCGACTCCCCCACGATGGCGATGGATTCGTTTTCATAGATGTCCAGGGAGACATTGCGGATAGCGGTGAGCACCCGTCCCCTCACCCGGAATTTCACGCTGAGGTTTTCAATGGACAACAACACATTTTTCTCTGCCATGGCGCTCCCCCCTTACATGTGTGTCCGCGGGTCAGACGCGTCGCCCAGATTCTGGCCGAGCACGTAGAGCACCACGGTGATGATGGAGGCCACTGCCACAGGGCTCCAAAACTCAAATCCCCAGCCCGGCGTCACCATGGCGCTCTCCGCCTCGAAAATCAGGCGGCCCAGGCTCATTTCCGAAAGGCCCATGCCGATATAGGCCAAGAACACCTCGTAGGAGATATAGGAGGGAATCTCCGTAGCCAGCAGGGTGACGATAACGCTGGTCATAAAGGGGAGGATATTCTTCATGGCAATTTTCATGGTAGAGGTGCCCAGGCAGCGGGAGGCCAGGTTGTATTCCCGGTCGCGGATGATAACCACCTGTGTCCGGATAAAATAGGCAATACCCAGCCAGCCGGTGATGGTCAAGGCCAGCACCATAGTCCAGAAGCTGGCGGTGAAGAGCATCACCATCACGGAGATAAAGAGGATATAGGGCACGTTGCCGATGATGTTGTAGACCTCCATCATCACCGCGTCCACTCTTTTGGAGAAGCCCCAGATAGCCCCTACCACTACGCCCACTGTCATGTTGATGGCGGCGCAGATGAGGGCCAGGGAGATGGAGATGCGGGAGCCGTTCCACACGGCGTCAAAGGTGGATTGCCCAGACGCACCGGCGCCCAGAATCCACTTGATGCTAAAGCCAAACTGCTTGATAGCCAGCCTGGGAGAGAGGTGCTTTGCCTCCGGGTTCATCAAGTTGCCAAACTTGTCATATTCCGTAAGCATGGGATAGAGATAGGCAAAGGCGATGAGGGTCAGCAGCAGCACCAAAATCACGATATTGAGCCTGTTGCGGAAAAACACCCGGAACACCGACTGCCAATAGGAATAGCGGGGCGCGGTGATTTTTTCCGATTCCATGTCATTGTGGTCGATGGGGGCAAAGAGCTCCTCTGTTGTCAGGCCCAGTTTGCTGTAATCATTATCCATTCAAAATCACCTACCTATCCTTTGTCGAGAACGAAATACGGGGGTCTACAGTTGCCATGAGGATATCCCCCAGGATAATCGAGACCACACTGAGGATTGCATAGAAGAGGGCAACGCCCACAATCACGCCGTTGTCGTGCTTGCCGATGGCTTCGGTGAGCAGGTTACCGGCGCCGGGGACCACATACACCCGCTCGGTGATGATGGCGCCCGTCATGGCAAAGAGCAGCTGGCCGGGAATCCCGTGCACAATGGGGATTGCGGCGTTCTTGAGGATATGCTTGGAGAAAATCTCCCCCTCCGAAAGGCCGCCGGAGCGGGCAAACTTCACATAGTCGGAGTTCATCTGGTCAATCATATACCGTCTGAGCCACTTCATCAGGTTGGCGATGGAGGGCAGCGCCAGGGATACAATGGGCAGGACGAACATCAGCTTGCTGGAGGATTCCATAATGAAGGTGGTGGGCAGCCCAATCTTGCCGCCCAATGCCTTAAAGAGGAAGATATAGGCCAGCGAAGGCACCGCAATGATAAACACAATATAGATTGTGCCCAGCTTGTCAATGAGCTTATCCTTTTTCCGCGCCATCATAATGCCAATGGGCACGCCCAAGCAGTAAGAGAGGGCCACGGCGATAATACCGATGACAAAGGAGTAGCCCAGCTTAGACATCCCGTTCTTCACCACTTCCACATTGGTGTAGTCGTCAGTAAAGCGGTCCTCATAAATCACGCTGGAGGTGCGGGAGCCGGGGATATAGGTAGCGGTATGCAGGTCGTCCGCGCTCTCCTCCACCAGGCCGGTGGGGAAAGTGGTGGTGGTCTGCACATAGGAACCCTGGCTGCGGGTCATGGTTTTAAACACATCAATGCCGTAGTTCACCGAATAAGAGGTGCCCAGCCGGATGGTTGCAATGTTCTGATGGATAAAGGGGAATTTGTCGTCGAAATACAGCAAATACTTGTGCGTGGTCCCGTTCCCCATAATGGCCGGGGCAAATTTCCCGCCATACACCGGGTCGTGCCAGGTAAAGGTCACTCCCCTGTCGGGAATATCCTCCTGCACGTCGTGCACGCTGTCAACATCAATAATATTTGCAAAGTAAGAGAACAGCCGTCCAATGAGCGGCTTATCCTTATGGGCAAAGAGGGCCTGCTGGCCGCCGTTGGCCACCCGCCTGCCGTTGAGCACTGCATCCAGCCGCTCCACTGTATAGCCCTGCGACTCATAGTGCTCCCTAAATTTTTCTGCGTATTCCTTGGCGGTCTCCGAGTCGTTGTCCGCTGTACGTCCAATCGCCACAGCTTCCACCCGGGTCTCCTCGTCAATCTCCCCGTTGTGCTGCAGCTCCAAGAGCCAGTCCGCATAGGGCACGTAGTCCAGATACCCGTATTCCTCCCACCTCATATAGGAGTAGGTGACACGGTTGTTGTTTGTCTGCTTGGTAAAGAGCGCGTCCCCGGCAAACACCAGGTCGCGGTTCGAGAGTGAATAAATCAGCGTCATGACAACAGCCACCACCACAACGATGGAGACAGCGCCATGCAGCAGCCGCTTGAGCAGATATTTCGTCACATCGGTTTCCCCCACCTCTATAGCGATGCAGGGGAATAGAAAAAGCTCCATTCCCCTGCCATCACGTCGTTCGTTTCAGAATAATCAGGCCGCTCAGGACAAAATCAAGTTTTCCCTTTGGAAAACTTGGCAGGGCTTCGCAGAGTGCGAAGCCCACGCCTTGTCTTGCAGGCCATCTTTTTTCCTCCAAAAGGCCATGCCTTTTAAAGGATTCCTAGCCGATTACCACAGGCCAAAGTTCTTGCTCATAGAGCCGTCACCGCCGGGCAGCAGGGTATCCAGGTAGGTGCAGGGGTCACCAAAGTCGGGGCCCCAACCAGTGTAGTCGTTCAGGTCGAAGTTGCCCTCAGCACCCTTGCCGTAGTAGTACACGGCATCCTGCCACTGGGTGAAGTCAGAGACAGCAACCAGGTTAATCTGAACCAAGCCGTCCAGGCTCTCTTCGATGGACTTCTTCAGGGCCTGAGCGCGGTTGTTGTAGGATTCAGCGTTCTCGTTGTAGGGCAGGTCAATCTGGATGGGATTCTCCGCAGAGACTTCCACACCATACTGCTTCAGCTCTTCCACAGCCTTCGCCATATAGGCCTTGGCGTTATCGGGATTGTAGTAGCCGTCAAAGCCGTCGCCGGAGCCGATGCCGCCGTTTGCCTCAGGGTCCCAAACCTTGATGGGCACTCCGTCCGCATCCAGCTGGGCCTGCACGATAACGCCGTAGTAGGTGCCGGCAGCAAAGGGAGTAGAGGTGCCGTTGATGTCCACATTGATGTCCTCGTCCAGCTGCACAAAATGGCCGGGCACATAGGAGTTACGCAGGGAGTTGTACTTCAGGGTCTCGCCTACGCTCTGGGCATTCCAGGAGCCGCGGTCCAAGCCAAAGGCCAGCGCCAGACGGAAGTTCTGGTTGTTGACAGCCACATGGGTCCGGGCAGCTTCCTCCTCACTCTGGGTAGAAACCGCCACATTGGCATCGTTGTAGTTGGCAAAAGCCTGCCGGTTGAGGTTGTAGAAGCCTACGAAAGAAGTGGCGTTGGTGGAGGAAATATAGGCATAGTCGTCAAACATGCCGTCATTTCTCGCCATCTCGGCACGGGCAGTAGTCAGGGTGCAGCTGTCGGTCACACCCTCTTTGGCGTCGTTGTAGTACTTCGCCTCGTCGCTGCCGTCGTTGTAGAGCCAGGTAATCGCCTTCAGGTTGATGCCGTCGGCATTCCAGTAAGAGGGGTTGGCCTTAAAGGCAATGGTGTTCTTCTCGGTGGCGTTTGTCACCAGATAGGGGCCGCAGTAGGCGATGGAGTCAGGGCCCTGGCCATAGGTATAGGTGGCGTCCGCAGCGTTGAAGTCAGCGCCGAACTTACCGCCTCTGGACTCATAGTAGGTGCGGCTCAGAGGGGCAAAGATGCCATAGCCCAGCATTGTCAGGAAATAAGGAGTCTCCTGGCACAGGGTGTACTGCAGCGTGTGCTCGTCAACCGCCTTTACACCAACCTCGTTAAAGTCGGTGACTGCGCCGGTCATATACTCGTCGGCGTTCACAATGATGCCGCTGGTCATGTACTCCAGGCCGCCCTTGGCATCCAGCAGGTGCTGCAGGCCAGCCACGAAGTCATCGGCCACCACAGGAGCAACCACACGGCCCTGGGAATCCACCCAGTTGGTCTCCCGCAGGTGGAAGGTGTAGGTCAGGCCATCCTCGGATACCTCCCAGCTCTCAGCCAGAGCGGGCTGCATCACGTTCTCCATGTCGTACTCAACCAGGCCGTCATAGGTCTTTGTCAGCACCACAGAGTCGGATTCATAGTAAGTAGCCAGCACGTCCCAGTTGTTGGGGTCGCTGCTGTAGGAGATGTTCAGCTCGTCCTTCAAGGTGTAGCCCTTGCCGGTGAGAAAGTCCTTGGTCCACTGCTCAAACTCGCCGGTACCGGCCAGCTCGGCCCACTTCGCCTTGATTTCATCCCGGTCAGCAACCTTGATAAAATCAGTTGTCACCACATAATTGTGGTAACGCTCGGTGTCGTTGCCCCACATGACAGTGGAAGCGGTGTAGGGAGCGATTCTGGACATGGCATAGTTGCCGCCCCTGGTGGTCAGGGGGAACATAACGCCGCTCTCCAGCAGCTTGGCCTCGGCGATAGCCATCAGGGCATAGCGCTGGGAGACGCTGTCCGCCTCAAAGGCCTGCATATAGTAGTCATAGAATTCGCTGAAGTTCGCATCATAGAGCCCCTGGTCGTCGGTGGGCAACGCCGTCGGCTGAGAAGGGTCTGCCTGGTCCTCGCCGTCAGAGGGCTGTTCTTCGTTACCAGGGGTCTGGTTGTCGCTCTGGCTGTCGTTGCCGTTTGTCGGCACGCTCTGGTTATCGTCGCCGCTGCACCCGGCCAGTCCGGCTGCCAGCATAGAAGCCGCCAGCAACAGGCACAAGAGTCTTTTCTTCATGGTAATCCTCCTATCATTTTGCTTCAACCGTGCGGGCCTTCTACCCCGCCCGGTCAAATTCAGCTTCACCTTCTGCGCCTCCAGAGATGATTAGACAATCGTATTGCGATTGTCTCCCTTTGCTTTAATACATTAAAGCACTAAAATTGATTCCTCCAAAAAAAGCGCGGCCCTAACTTCCTGCAAGCAGCGCGTCCTGGCTGTCTATCCCAGATTCACAGAAAATTTACAAAGCTATTATACTGAAATTCGCCCTAGTTGTCAAGAATTTCGCCGCGGAAACCGCATCAAAAATGTTCAAATCTTTCATATCCCCGCGTCCCATTCTGCGCAAACCGTACAAAATCAAGGCTTTTTTTGCCCCGCTTTCAAAAATTTTTCCATTTTTGAAAGAATATTGGATTCGGCCTTCACCCTATTCCATTTTATTCCCACCCCTCCCCGCTTCCAGGGGCATCGGCCCCTGGAGGGCAGTCCGGTGCAGCGCCCTTTGGCTGCCGGCGCGCCCCAACCCCTGGTCTGATTAGGAGCCCAGTCATCCCCTATTTTCTTTCCCAAAACCGGCAAAACAAATTGAAATTATTTCCTGAACAGTGTATAATGGGGGCGAACAACCCCCATTGCAAAAACATGGGTGGAAAAAGAGAGGAATCAGTCATGCTAAAGGTAGCAATCATTGGAACCGGCAACATCTCCGCCATGCACATCCAGGGGTATCTGGCCTTCCCCGAGCGGTGCAAAATCGTGGCGCTGTGCGACATCTATCCCGAAAAAGCTGAGGCCAAGAAAGCGGAATACGGCCTCACCGACGCCCAGGTCTTCTCCTCCCACAAGGACATGCTGGGCAAGGTGGACGTTGACCTGGTGAGCGTCTGCACACCCCCCTATGTCCATGCAGAGATTTCCATTGATTTCCTAAACGACGGCAAGAACGTCATCTGTGAAAAGCCCATGGCCGCCTCTTTAGAGGAGTGCGACAGGATGCTGGAGGCCGAGAAAAAGAGCGGCAAGACCCTGGCAATCATTGCCCAAAACCGTTTCCGCAACTCCTTTATGCACTTAAAAGACATCCTGGATTCCGGCAAAATCGGCAAGGTGCTCCACGCCCAGGTGGATTCTTTCTGGTGGCGGGGCCACTGCTACTATGACCTGTGGTGGCGGGGCTCCTGGGAAAAGGAGGGCGGCGGCTGCACCTTAAACCACGCCGTCCACCATGTAGACATGCTGGGCTGGATGATGGGCCTGCCCGAGAAAGTCACTGCCGTCCTCTCCAACGCCGCCCACGACAACGCCGAGGTGGAGGACATCTCCATCGCCGCGCTGCAATACCCCGGCGGGGCCTTAGCCACCCTCACCAGCTCTGTCATCCACCACGGGGAGGAGCAGCAGGTGATTTTCCAGGGGGAAAAGGCCCGTATCTCCGCCCCCTGGAAGGTGTACGCCTCCCTCTCCAAGGAAAACGGCTTCCCCACCCGCAACGAGGCCCTGGAGGCCGAGCTGCAAAGGGACTACGAAGCCCTGCCCCCCCTACCCTATGAAGGCCATACCGCCGAGCTGGATAACGTGATGGCCGCCCTGGAGGCCGGCTCCCGCCCCTTTATCGACGGCAAAGACGGCCGCCGCACCATTGAGCTCATCACCGCCGTCTACAAATCCGGCTTCGAGGGCCGCACCGTCTCCCTCCCCCTGCAAAAGGACGACCCCTTCTACACCGTAGACGGCATCCTCTCCCACGTCCGCCACTTCTACGAGAAGACCTCCTCTGTAGAAAACCTGGCCGATGTGGGCATCACCGTTGGCACCGACAAAAAATAACGCCCATCCCTTGGCCCAAACAGGGATTCCAAAGGATAACCCTGAAAGGAGATTATAACAATGGCTGAATTCCAAGTAGCAGACGGCATGAACTATGCCCCCAAGGGCAAGCCCACCCCCGTGGTAAAGCCCGGCGAATTCGTCTTCGCCGCCGTGGCCTTAGACCACGGCCACATCTATGGCATGTGCAACGGCCTCACCGAGGCCGGGGCCACCCTGAAATGGGTCTACGACCCTGACCCCAAGAAGGTAGAGGCCTTTGTCAAGTCCTTCCCCGATGTCAAAGTGGCAAAGAGCGAGGAAGAGGTGTTAAACGACCCGGAGGTCAAGCTGGTGGCCGGTGCCGCCGTCACCTCCCAGCGCTGCGCCCTGGGCCTGCGGGTGATGGACGCAGGCAAGGACTATTTCACCGACAAAGCCCCCTTCACCACCCTGGAGCAGCTGGCCGCCGCCCGGAAAAAGGTGGAGGAGACCGGCAAAAAGTACATGGTCTACTACAGTGAGCGCCTGCACGTGGAGAGCGCCATCTTCGCGGGCTATCTCATTGAGCAGGGGGCTATTGGCCGTGTCATCCAGGTTCTGGGCCTTGGGCCCCACCGCCTGGGCGCCCCCGGCCGTCCCGACTGGTTCTTTAAAAAGGAGCAGTACGGCGGCATCCTGTGCGACATCGGCAGCCACCAGATTGAGCAGTTCCTGTTCTACGCCGGCGTGAAGGATGCCAAGGTGGTCCGTGCCCAAATCGGCAACTACAACCACCCCCAGTACCCCGAGCTGGACGACTTCGGCGACGCCACCCTGGTGGGCGACAACGGCGCCACCCAGTATTTCCGGGTAGACTGGTTCACCCCCGACGGCCTGCACACCTGGGGCGACGGCCGCACCATGATTTTGGGCACCGAGGGCTTTATTGAGCTGCGCAAGTACATCAATATCGGCACCGAAGACGGCGGCAACCAGGTGTTCTTAGCCAACGGCAAGGAGGAAAAGCGCTTCCAGGTCAGCGGCCAGGTGGGCTACCCCTATTTCGGCCAGCTGATTCTCGACTGCTTAAACCGCACCGAGAACGCCATGACCCAGGCCCACGCCTTCAAGGCTGCCGAGCTCTGCCTCCAAGCCCAGGCCCAGGCCGAGATGATTTACCACGCCTAACCCCCAAAGGCCCGGAGCGCGCTTCGGGCCTTTTCTTTGGTACCCCTCCTGCTTCCGGCCTATCGCGGCGGAGCAGCGCGAAAAGTTCCGGGCACCCCCAACCGTTCTTGTCCCGCCAATGGAGCTCTGCCGACGCAGCTCCTACCGGCACAGCGGCAGCCGCTTTACAAAACGATAACTACCCAGAAAGGATGAACACCCCATGGAAATGACCCTCCGTTGGTATGGCCCCGGCCACGACAGCGTAACCCTCACCCAAATCCGCCAAATCCCCGGTGTCACCGGTGTGATAACCACCCTCTACGGCAGCACTCCCGGCGAAGCCTGGGACAAAGCCGAGGTGGCCTCCTTAAAAAAGGCTGTGGAAGATTCCGGCCTGCGCATCAGCGGCATCGAGAGCGTAAACATCCACGACGACATCAAGGTGGGCCTCCCCACCCGCGACAAGTACATCGAAAACTATATCAAAACCCTGGAAGTCCTGGGGGAGCAGGGCATTGACCTGGTCTGCTACAACTTCATGCCCGTCTTTGACTGGACCCGGTCCGACCTGGCCAAGCCCCGCCCCGACGGCTCCACCGTCCTCTCCTACGACCAGAGCATCATCGACCAAATCGACCCCGCCAAGATGTTCGAGGCCCTGGACAGCAGCTCCAACGGCTTTGTCCTCCCCGGCTGGGAACCTGATCGCATGGCGAAAATCAAGGAGCTGTTCACGCTGTACCAAGACGTGGACGAGGAAAAGCTGTTCGAGAACCTCCGCTACTTCCTGGCCGCCATCATGCCCACCTGTGAAAAGTACGGCATCAAAATGGCTATCCACCCCGACGACCCCGCCTGGCCCGTCTTTGGCCTCCCCCGCATCATCACCGGCGAGGCCAACCTCCACCGCATGTGCGATATGGTGCCTAGCCCCTGCAACGGCGTCACCCTCTGCACCGGCTCCCTGGGCTCCAACCCGAAGAACGATTTGCCCGCCATCATCCGGGGGCTCAAGGGCCGTATCCACTTCGGCCATGTGCGCAACCTCATCCACCATGCCCCCGGCAAGTTCGACGAGGCCGCCCACCTCTCCTCCGACGGCAGCTTTGACATGTACGAGATTATGAAGGCCTTCTATGACATCGGCTTTGACGGCCCCATCCGCCCCGACCATGGCCGCGCCATCTGGGGCGAGGTCGCCATGCCCGGCTACGGCCTCTATGACCGTGCCCTGGGCGCAACTTACCTCAACGGCCTGTGGGAGGCCATCGGCAAATCCCAGACCCGCTAGGAAAGGAGCAGACACGATGCTAAAATTAACCGACGCCCTCTCCCGCCGGGCCGAGTGGGAGCAAAAGGGCTATGAGCTGCCGGGCTTTGACCGGGAAGCCGCCACAGCCGCCGCCAGGAAGGCCCCCAAGTGGATTCACTTTGGCGCGGGCAATATCTTCCGTGCCTTCCCCGCCGTCCTGCTGCAAACCCTGCTGGATTCCGGCGAGGAGGATACCGGCCTCATCGTCTGCGAGGGCTTTGACCCCGAAATCATCCAAAAGGCCTACCGCCCCTTCGACAACCTGAGCCTCTTGGCTGTGCTGGAGTGCGCGGGCACCGTGCGCAAAAAAGTGGTGGGGAGCGTGGTGGAGTCCCTCATCGGCGACCCTGCCGAGGCTGGGGACTGGCAGCGCCTCATCCAGATTTTTGAAGCCCCCTCCCTGCAAATGGCCAGCTTCACCATCACCGAGAAGGGCTATAGCCTCACCGCGCCCGACGGCTCCTTCACCCCCGCCGCCCAGGCGGACTTTGAGAAGGGCACACTATCCCCCACCACCCTGATGGGCAAGGTGGCTGCCCTGTGCCTCAGGCGCTACCAGGCCGGGGCCATGCCCTTGGCCCTGGTGAGTATGGACAACTGCTCCCACAACGGGGAAAAGCTGGCCGCCGCAGTCCAGACCATCGCAGGGGAGTGGGTAAAGCGGGGCACAGCCGCCCCCGGCTTTGCCGCCTACCTGGCCGACCCGCAGAAGGTCTCCTTCCCCTGGTCGATGATTGACAAAATCACCCCCCGGCCCGACGCCGGGGTCCAGAAGATGCTGGAGGCCGACGGCTTTGCCGACACCGGCCTCATCATCACGGAAAAGAACACCTACACCGCCCCCTTTGTCAACGCCGAGGAGGCCCAGTACCTGGTGGTGGAGGACTGCTTCCCCGCAGGCCGCCCCGCCTTGGAAAAGGCCGGCCTCTATTTCACCGACCGGGACACCGTCAACAAGGTGGAGCGCATGAAGGTCTGCACCTGCTTAAACCCCCTCCACACTGCCCTGGCCATCTTCGGCTGCCTTTTAGGGTTTGACACGATTTACAAGGAGATGCAGGACGACGACCTGCGCCGCCTGGTGAGCAAAATGGGCTACGAGGAGGGGATGCCCGTTGTCACCGACCCCGGCATCCTCTCCCCCCAGTCCTTCATCAGGGAAGTGCTGGAGGTGCGCCTGCCCAACCCTTTCATGCCCGACACCCCCCAGCGCATTGCCACCGATACCTCCCAAAAGCTGTCCATCCGCTTTGGCGAGACCATCAAGGCCTATCTCGCCGACGGGGAACTGGATGTGCAGTCCCTGCACATCATCCCCCTGGTGCTGGCAGGCTGGTGCCGCTATCTCATGGGCATTGACGACAACGGCAGCCCCTTCCCCCCCAGCCCCGACCCCCTGCTGGACACCGTGCGCCCCCTGGTAGCGGGCATCTCCCTGGGCGACAAGGGCCCCTTCCTGGAAACCCTCCGCCCCATCCTGGAAAACCAGGCCATCTTCGGCGTCGATTTGTTCGCAGCCGGCCTTGCCCAGCGCGTGGCCGATGCCTTCGCCCAGCTGGTTTCCGGAAAAGGTGCCGTCCGTGCCGCGCTGCACAAGGCCGCGCAGGCGTAACCCAGCCAAAAACCCGGGCGGGGATTCCCGCCCGGGTTTTCATTTTTCAGAGACAGGAGGAAACACTATGGACTATTTCTATTTCCCCAGCTGCAATTTCACCAAAGACAGCCCCCAAGCCGCCCAAAAAATCCGTGCCTACCTCAAGGAGCGGATGCCTGTCGCCGCCTGCTGCCGTGTTGATAAGCTGGAATATCCCCCGGAATCCATCGCCCTCTATTTCTGCCAGGCCTGCCGGGAAACGCTGGAAGCCCGCGTCCCCGGCAAATTCACCCTGCAAAACCTGTTCGCCTATCTCCTGGAGCAGCCCGATTTCCCCTGGCCCGACTACAGCGGCCTCACCGCCACTGTCCAAGACTGCTGGCGGGACAGGCGCCACCCGGAAATCTTGACAGCCGTGCGGGCAGCCCTTGCCAAAATGCACGTCACCGTCCTGGAAATGGCGGAAAACCGGGAACACACCACCTTCTGCGGCAACCTGCACCTGGAACCCCGCCTCCCCGAAAACCAGGCCCTCCTGGCGCAGCACAGCGGCACACCTCTCCACCAGCTCCCTCAGGACGTCCAAGCCCGCCTAATGCGGGAACAGGTGTCCAAACTCCCCTGCCCCCTGGCCGTCACCTATTGCAACCGGTGTAAACAGGGTATCCTGCTGGGCGGCGGCAAAGCCGTCCACCTGCTGGAGCTTGCCACAGGCACTTTTCCCCGCTAATCCGGCAGCTTCCGCCCGCATCCTGCGCAAAAGGCAAAGTCCGCCTGCACCGCCTCCCCGCAGTACGGGCAGTACCGCCCCATCCCCGCCTTTGCCACCGGCGGCGCTATCGGGGACGGCGCTGCCGGGGCGGGCGGTTTCCCTTGGGCAGCATTCTCCTCCCGCGCCTCCTCCGTGTCCACAATCTCATAGAGCGGGTCCCGCCGCTTCCCTGTAGCGTTGGATAGGTGGTAAACCGCCTGCATCACTGCAAACACCACAAAGAACACCCCAAACAGGGCCAAAAACCCCGCCCCCATCCGCAGCGTGAATACCGTCCACACCACCCCAAACACCGCCAAAACCACACTCAGCGCCCCGCTCTGGGCCGAGGGCCCCTTCCCCCGTCGAATCTGCTTCATCCGGTTCTCCTTTCCCCGCAGGCCTGTCCCCGTCTCTCCCAAAAAACAGGTGCCGAAGTCGCCTCCGGCACAGGCTCCGTCCCTATTCCTGTTCCTTTTTAATCCCAAAAATCATCCTCAAAATCCCAGACAAAAATCCCGTACTGCGAAAAACCACCACTTTCATACTGTTGCGCCCCTCTTTCTCTCTTCCGGCCCCTCTGGGGAGCCGGTTTTTTGTTTTCTGCTTTATCATACGCCAAACGCAGAAAAAGGTTCCGCTTTTCCAGTAGAAAACCCAATTCCCATCCAAAAGCCCGCCCCGGGATTACCCCACAAACCCATTGAAAAACCGCTCCATCAATCTTCTCAGCAGCGGATACCCTTCCAGCTCCGGGTCCTCCCGCAGCAGCCCCTGGCAGGCCTCCCTGGCCTGCCGCAGCATCTCCATATTGGAGAACACATCCGCCACTTTAAACCGCAGCGCCCCGCTCTGGCGGCTGCCGAAGAAGTCCCCCGGCCCCCGCTGCTGCAAATCAAATTCCGCGATTTGAAACCCGTCCGTGCTTTTGCAGAGGAACTTGAGCCGCTCCCTGGTCTCGGGGGCCCGGTGGTCTGACACCAGGATGCAAAAGGACTGGTATTCCCCCCGCCCAATTCGCCCCCGCAGCTGGTGCAGCTGGGAGAGCCCAAACCGCTCGGCGTTTTCAATGAGCATCACCACCGCGTTGGGCACATCCACCCCCACCTCAATCACCGTGGTGGCAATGAGCACGTCCAGCTCTCCCCCGGCAAAGGCCCGCATCACCCGGTCCTTCTCCTTGGCGGGCAGCTTCCCGTGGAGCAGCCCCACCCGGTATCCGGCAAAGGGCCCCCTCACCGCCTCTTTGTAGTATTCCTCCACCGAGACGAGCCCGTTCTCCCCCTCTTCCACCAGCGGGCACACCAGGTAGGCCTGCCGCCCCTCGTCCAGATACCGCCGGATAAACCCGTAAGCCCGCTCCCGCTTCCCCGCGTCGATGAGGTAGGTCTCAATCGCCTTGCGCCCCCCTGGCAGCTCGTCAATGACAGAGACGTCCAGGTCCCCGTAGAGCATCAGCGCCAATGTCCGTGGGATGGGCGTGGCCGACATCACCAGGGTGTGGGGCGGCTCCTCCCCCCCGCTCCCCAGCCGGGAACGCTGCTTCACCCCAAACCGGTGCTGCTCATCGGTAATCACCAGCCCGATTTTGGCAAAGGCCACGTCCTCCACAATCAGCGCGTGGGTGCCCACCACAAAGGCCACCTCCCCTGCCGCCAGGGCCCGCTTGATTTCGTCCTTTTCCCGCTTCTTCATGGAACCCGTCAGCAATCCCGCCCGCATCCCCAGCTGCTCAAAGAGGGGCGCCAGCGACCGGAAATGCTGCTCCGCCAAAATCTCCGTGGGGGCCATCAGCGCCGCCTGCCACCCGTTTTGGCACAGCATCACAGCCGCAGCCGCAGCCACCATGGTCTTCCCCGAGCCCACATCCCCCTGCACCAGCCGGTTCATCCGCTTGCCCGACCCCAGGTCGCCTGCAATCTCCTCAATCACCCGCCTCTGCGCCCCAGTGAGGGCGAAGGGCAGCGCAGCATAGAAGGCCCCCAAATCCCTGTTTTCCGGCCGGATACCCGAGGGCTCCTCCCGGTCCTCCGAGAGCTTCGCCATTCCCAGCTGGAAGAGCAGCAGCTCCTCAAAGGCCAGCCTGGCCCGGGCAATCTCCAGCTCCTGCTCCCCTGCCGGGAAATGCAGGTTTTGCAGCGCATAGGTGAGATGGCACAGCTGGTATTCTGTCCGCATCCTCTCCGGCAGAGGATCCTCCAGGGAGGGCAGCGCCTGCTCCAGGGCATTTTTCACATGGCTCTGCACAATCCGGTTGGTGAGCCCCGCAGTCAGGCCATAGATGGGGTAGAGCCCCCCCGCCGCCTCCAACGGCTCTGCCAAGGGGGAGCCCATCTCCCTGCGCAGCAAATTCCCCGTCATCTTGCCAAAAAAGAGGTACTGCTCCCCCTCCTTCAGCTTGTCCGCAGCATACTGGCTGTTGAAATAGGTGACAGTCATGTCGCTGCTGCCGTCTGTCACCCGGATTTTATAGAGGGTCATCCCCCCGCGGATGCGCTGTGCCGGGCTCTTTTTCGCCACCACAGCCACCACGGCGCAGGGCTCGTTCAGGGGGCAGTCCGCAATGGGCAGGGGCCGGGTCAGGTTTAAGTAGGTGCGCGGCGCCGTGTGCAGCAGGTCATACACTGTCTCAATCTCCAGCTTCCCGTAGAGCTCCGCCCGTTTGGGCCCCACCCCCTTGAGATACTGTATCTCACAAAGCCAGTCCATCCGCTTTTCCCTCCGCTCCTAAAACGCCGCCCAGCATCACCAAAGCAACACTGGGCGGCAATCCGAAACACAAATCCTACTCCACCGAGATAATATAGTAATACACCGGCTGCCCGCCGTCCACCAAGTTCAGCTCCACGCCGTCGGGCAGGCGTTCCCGCAGTTGCTCTGCCATCTCGCCCGCCTCCTCCGCCGTCACGTCCTGCCCGTAGAGCACTGTGACAAAGGAGGCCTCCCGCTTCACCAGCGACCGGGTGAGCTTCACCGCCGCCCGGCAGATGTCCTTTTCCGTAAAGGCCAGCTTCCCGCCGGAGAGGGCTAAAATCTCCCCCTCCTTAATCTTGTGCCCGTCAAAGTCCGAGTCCCTGGCTGCAAAGGTAATCTGCCCGGTCATCACCTGTTCATAGGCCCGAATCATGGCCAGGTGGTTCTCCTCCGCCCCCTGCTCCGGGTCATAGGCCAGCATGGCCGAAATACCCTCGGGGATACTCCGGGTCTGCAACACCCGTACCTTCCGGTCCGCCAGGGGCTGGGCCTGCTCGGCAGCCATGATGATGTTCTTGTTGTTGGGCAGCACAAAGACCGTCTTGGCCGGCGTGGCCTGTACCGCTTTCAGGATGTCGTCGGTGCTGGGGTTCATGGTCTGCCCGCCCCGCACCACATGGCTCACCCCCAGGTCAAAGAAGAGCTGCTCAATCCCGGCGCCTGCGGCCACAGCCACAAACCCAATCCCCTCCTCGGGCACGGCATAGGCCAGCTCCTCCTCCGGCCCTTCCGGTTCCTCGGGCTTCTCCGCCACATATACGCTCTCGTTTTTCAAAAACTGCTCCCACATATTCTCGATTTTCATGTTGGAGAGCATCCCGAACTTGAGCCCCTCCTGCAAAGCATTGCCCGGGTTGTTGGTGTGGACATGCACCTTGATAATCTCCTCGTCGTCCACTACCACCACGCTGTCGCCGATGGACTCCAGATAGGCCCGCAGCGAGAGGGGGTCCGCCTCGTTCTCCCGGTTGATAATAAACTCGGTGCAGTACTTGAACTCAAAATCAGCCAGCACCTCGCTCTTCTTTTTGCCGCTCTTGCTCTCCCGCTGTTGGGGCTTGGCGGCGGCCTCCCCGGCCCCCACAATCACCCCGTCGTTGAAGACCGAGAGCATCCCCTCCAAAATGACAATAAAGCCCTTTCCCCCTGCGTCCACCACGCCGGCCTTTTTCAGCACCGGCAGCAGCTCCGGGGTCTTTTCCAGGGAGGCGCAGGCGTAGTCGTGCAGCCGGTTAAAAATCTCCTGGGGCGTGGTGTCCGGGTGTTCCGCCAGATAGGCCTTTGCCTGCTCCGCCGCCTCCCGGGCCACGGTGAGGATGGTGCCCTCCGTGGGCTTCATCACCGCCTTATAGGCCGCAGCCACCCCCAGGGAGAGGGCCTCTACAAAGTCGGCAGCGCCGGCCTCCTTTTTCCCCTCCAACCCCTTGGCAAAGCCCCGGAACAGCAGGGAGAGGATAACCCCCGAGTTGCCCCTCGCCCCCCGCAGCAGCGCAGCCGCCGCGATTTTGGCAATTTCTCCCACACCGGCGCCGTCCTCCTGTCGTTCCAGCTCCCGCACGGCAGAGCCGATTGTCATGGACATATTGGTGCCCGTGTCCCCGTCGGGCACGGGGAAGACATTGAGCTCATCCACCTGCTGTTTGCACCGAGCAATTTGATGGGCGCCGGAAATGATGGCGTCGCGCAAAATTTGACCCTGTATCAATGAACTGCACTCCTTACCTTTCAATCAACTGACAGCGCTAACCCTGCGCCTATTCCGTCTTCATCTCGTCCACAAACACGTTGACTTTTCCCACCCGCAGCCCGGTGGCATCCTCCACCGCGTAGCTCACCTTGTTGACAATGCTCTTCACAATGGCCGTGATATTGATTCCATAGGTGACAGCGATGTGCAGGTCAATGAGCAAGTCCCCGTTCTGGTGCCGTATCCGCACCCCCTGGTCCGAGATTTCCTGCCCCAAAAACCGGCGGAACCCCTGCTTGGGCCCGCTGAGGGCCAACCCCGCCACGCCAAAGCACTCCGAGGCGGCATGGGCCACCAGATTGGCAAAAAACCTCCCGGATACCTCAATCGTCCCCTGCGGTTTTTCAATTTTGAACACAAAAAAGCCCCCTGACATAATGACGGTTCCCGCCCCCGGCATAAGAGGGCGTCGTAGACAATATACAGTATTATTATACCACTCATTTCCGCAGATGCGCAAGGGAATTTTCAGTTTTCCTGCAAATATTCTGTAGGAGTACAATACATGTTGGACAGTAGGGGAAGAAAAGAGTAGAAGGATGAGGCCAAATCGGTTAAAGTTGAGTTACCACACTTAACAAAACCGAGAGGAGGCCACATCCTTCATGAGAAAGAGTATAACACAAGACA
>JAAVYW010000015.1 GCA_022791315.1 Oscillospiraceae bacterium
TGTCTTGTGTTATACTCTTGTTCATGAAGGATGTGGCCTCCTCTCGATTGTGTTGGTGTGACAACTCAACTTTAACCGATGTGGCCGCTTCCTTCTACTTTTTTCTTCCTCTACTGTCCAATTTCTATTGTACTCCTACATCTTTCGACAATTCCCGTCATTTCCACCACTTGACAGTTTGTCCGGAAACAGGTAGAATAATAGGGTTGCAAACGCATGTTCGTACAGGAAAGGATAGGGTAAACCGCTATGGCAAAAAAGCAGGCCGCATACGGCAACGAGAGCATCCAGAGCCTCAAAGGGGCCGACCGGGTGCGCAAGCGTCCCAGTGTCATCTTTGGTTCCGATGGCCTGGAGGGCTGCCAGCACTCGATTTTTGAGATTCTCTCCAATGCCATTGACGAGGCGCGCATGGGCTTCGGCACAAAAATTGTGCTCACCAAATACTTAGACGGCTCCGTGCAGGTGGATGACATGGGCCGGGGCATTCCCGTGGACTTTAACCCAAAGGAAAACCGCTACAACTGGGAGCTGGTCTTCTGCGAGCTCTATGCCGGCGGGAAATACGACGAAGACAGCTACCAGTTCTCTCTGGGCCTCAACGGCTTAGGCCTCTGCGCCACCCAATACGCCTCGGAATACATGGACACTGTCATTGTCACCGGCGGCTTTGAATACACTCTCCACTTCGAGCACGGGGAGAACGTGGGCGGCCTGCAAAAAAAGCCGGCCCCCCGCCGCTCCACCGGCTCCTCCATCCGCTGGAAGCCCGACCGGGAGGTCTTCACTGACATCAATGTCCCCGCCAGCTATTTTCAGGAGACATTGAAAAAGCAGGCCGTAGTCAACGAGGGCCTGCTCTTCCTGTTCCGGGAAGAGGCCGCGCCGGGAAAATTCGAGGAGACCGAGTATTTCTACGAAAACGGCATCATGGACTATGTGAAGGAGCTGGCCGGGGAAAACTCCCTCACCCCGCCCGTCCGCTGGGAGGCCGAGACCTCCGGCCGGGACCGGGAGGACAAGCCGGAATACCGGGTCAAGTTTAATGTCTCCCTCTGCTTCTCCAACGAAATCAACCAGATTGAGTACTATCACAACTCCAGCTACCTGGAGTACGGCGGCGCCCCCGAGCGCGCCCTAAAGGTGGCCTTTGTGGGCCAAATCGACACCTATTTGAAGCAGACCGGCAAATACCTGAAAAACGAGAGCAAAATCACCTTCGCCGATGTAGAGGACTGTCTGGTCTTCGTCTCCTCCTCCTTCTCCACCCAGACCTCCTATGAAAACCAGACCAAAAAGGCCATCAACAACCCTTTCATCTACACCGCCATGACCGAATTCCTCAAGCACAACCTGGAGATTTACTTCATCGAAAACCCCGACTATGCCGCCAAAATCGCAAACCAGGTGCTTGTGAACAAGCGCAGCCGGGAAAATGCCGAGAAGACCCGCAAGAGCTTTAAAAAGAAGCTCTCCGGCTCTATGGACATCTCCAACCGGGTGCAGAAATTTGTAGACTGCCGTACCCGGGACACCAATGTGCGGGAAATCTACATCGTGGAGGGCGATTCCGCCTTGGGCGCCTGCAAGCTGGGCCGGGACGCCGAGTTCCAGGCTATCATCCCGGTGCGGGGCAAGATTTTAAACTGCCTCAAGGCGGAATACAGCAAAATCTTCAAAAACGAGATTATCACCGACATCATCAAGGTGCTGGGCTGCGGCGTGGAGGTGGACAGCAAAGCCAACCGGGACCTCTCCAACTTCGACCTCTCCTCTCTCCGCTGGAGCAAAGTGGTTATCTGCACCGATGCGGATGTGGACGGCTTCCAAATCCGCACCCTCATCTTAGCCATGCTCTACAAGCTCACGCCCACCCTCATCAACGAGGGCTATGTCTATATCGCCGAGTCCCCCCTCTACGAAATCACCACCAAAGCCAAGACCTATTTTGCCTATACCGAGCGGGAAAAGGCCGATATTTTGGAAAAACTGGGCCGGGAAAAATACACCCTCCAGCGCTCCAAGGGCCTGGGTGAAAATGAGCCCGACATGATGTGGCTCACCACCATGAACCCCAAGACCCGCCGCCTCATCAAAGTCCAAGCCGCCGACGTGGAGCAGACTGCCCAGGTCTTTGACCTGTTTTTGGGCAACAACCTCCAGGGCCGCAAGGACTATGTGGCCGAAAACGGCCATCTCTACCTGGACTTGACCGACGTGTCTTAACCTACCGAACCGAAAAGAAAGGACTGGGTTTCACCAATGGCAAAATCCTCGAAGAAAAAACCGGAGACCAAAAAGCACGCCGCGGACGACAGCGCCCAGATTATGGGTGCGGGCCTGGTCCTGGAACAGCCCATCACCGACACTATCCGGGAAAATTTCATGCCCTACGCCATCAGCGCCATTGTCTCCCGCGCCATCCCGGAAATCGACGGCTTCAAGCCCTCCCACCGCAAGCTCTTATACACTATGTACAAGATGGGCCTGCTCACCGGCAGCCGCACCAAATCCGCCAACGTGGTGGGGCAGACCATGCGCCTCAACCCCCACGGCGACCAGGCCATCTATGAAACCCTGGTGCGCCTCACAAGGGGCAACGAGGCCCTGCTCCACCCCTATGTGGATTCCAAGGGCAATTTCGGCAAGGCCTATTCCCGCGATATGGCCTATGCCGCCTCCCGCTATACCGAGGTCAAGCTGGACAAGCTGTGTACCGAGCTCTTTAAGGACATCGACCGGCAGACCGTGGATTTCACCGACAACTACGACAACACCATGAAAGAGCCCCTGCTGCTGCCAGTCACCTTCCCCTCGGTGTTAGTCAATTCCAATATCGGCATTGCGGTGGCCATTGCCAGCGCCATCTGCCCCTTCAACCTGGCCGAGGTGTGTGAGGCCGCCATCGAGGTCATGCGCGACCCCAAGGCCGACCTCCTCCCCATCCTCAAGGCCCCCGACTTCCCCGGCGGCGGCTATATCCTCTACGACGAGGAGGCCATGCGCACTGTGTGCGAGACAGGCCGGGGCAGCATCCGGGTACGGGCCCGGTATCAATACGACAAAAAGCTCAACTGCATCGAAATCACCGAAATCCCCCCCACCACTACAGTAGAGGCCATCATCGACAAGGTGGTGGAGCTGGTAAAGGCCTCCCGTATCCGGGAGATTGCCGACATCCGGGACGAGACCGACCTCTCCGGCCTCAAAATCACCATTGACCTGAAACGGGGCGTAGACCATGAAGCCCTCATGCGCCGCCTGTTCCGCATGACTCCCCTGGAAGACACCTACTCCTGCAACTTCAACGTCCTTATCGACGGGATGCCCCGGGTCTGCGGTGTCCGGGAGTTGCTCCTAGAGTGGGCGCGTTTCCGCATCGCCTGTGTCAGCCGCCGCCTCCGCTTTGACTTGAGCAAGTGCCAGGAAAAGCTCCACCTGCTTCTAGGCCTCCAACGCATCCTCTTAGACATTGACAAGGCCGTGCGCATCATCCGGGAGACCAGGGAAGAGAGCGAAGTCGTGGGCAATCTGATGATTGGCTTTGGCATCGATGAGGTGCAGGCCGAGTATGTGGCTGACATCCGCCTGCGCCACCTGAACCGGGAGTACATCCTCAACCGCACGCAGGAAATCGAGGGCCTGGAAAAGCAGATTGCCGACCTAAACGCCACCCTTTCCAGCGAGCGCAAAATCAAAAGCCTGATAGTGTCCGAGCTCAAAGAGGTGAGCAAAAAGCACGCCGCCCCCCGCAAGAGCCTGCTGCTCTATCAAACCGAATCCGAGGAGCCGGAGGGCGAGGAATCCATCCCCTCCTACCCTGTCCATCTCTTCTTCACCAAGGAGGGCTACTTCAAAAAAATCACTCCCCAGTCCCTGCGCATGAGCGCCGAACAGCGCCTAAAGCCCGGAGACGAAATCGTCCTCACCGTCACCGGCGACAACACCGACAAGCTGCTTTTCTTCACCGATAAAAACAACGTCTACAAGGCCAGCGCCGCCGATTTTGACGACACCAAAGCCAGTGTCATCGGCGACTATGTCCCCGCCAAGCTGGGTATGGAGGAGGGGGAATCGGTTATCCACGCAGTGGTCACCGGGGATTTTGGGGGCTGCCTGTTGTTCTGCTTTGCCAACGGCAAGTGCGCCCGTGTGCCCCTCGCCTCCTATGAGACCAAGACCAACCGGAAAAAGCTGGTGGGCGCCTATTGTGACAAATTCCCCTTGGTGGCCGCCCTCACCCTCACCGGTGAAGAGCGCCTGTTGTTCACCTCCACTGAGGGCAAGGTGCTGCTGGCCGATGTGTCCCAGATTCCCGAAAAGGCCACCCGTGGCAGCCAAGGGGTCAATGTGATGTCTCTACGGGGCAATGCTGCCCTGGAGAGCGCTCAAATCTACGAGGAGTCCTTCAAAAAGCCCGAAAAATTCATGGTGCAGACCCTCCCTGGTGCAGGCTCCAAGCCCCGCGTCACCGACTATGCAGTCTCCCCCCAAACTTCCCTGGAAGATTAGTTTCCCTATGGTTTGGCCCTGCCAATCCGGGCACGGGCCTCCTCTTTTTGCAGGCTGTGGCCTCTTTGGCGCAAAAAAAGCCGGATCTGCCCGGCAATTCCCAAAAAATCGGGAGCCTCCTTCGCGTTTGCAAAGAAGAGAGCCTGACTGACCCGGTTAAGGTGACAGTCGGCCATGCAAGCAAACACGACGTTTTTATCTGGCTCCCTGTCAAGCCTAGTATGCCCATCCCCTCGCATCCTATACAATTTCCCCGGAATCCTGCAAAATTGCGGAAAATGCCTTGCAAAAGGGGGACAACTGTGTTATAGTAATATAGGTTTAGTTTGAGTTCGGAGGTGAAGAAATTGAATGCTTTTGAAATTGTGGGCGGCATTTTACTCATTCTTTCTGGAATTTTAATCATCGCCCTTGTTATGTCTCAGCAGGGCCGTCAGATGGGGATGAACGCCATCAACGGTTCTTCTTCTGAATCCTATTTCGGGAAGAACCGGGGCCGTACCCTGGACGCAATGCTAGAGCGCTGGACCAAGGTTGCCGCGATTGTATTTTTTATCTTAACTGTCGTGGTAAACGTAGTGGCGGTTGTGGTAAAATAGTAACCGCTTTGGCGCTGTAAGCCCTGCCCTGCCGGTTTTCCAAAACTCGGCAGGGCTTTTTGTCTTTTATCCCTCCTCCCCTGTGAGAAAATAACCGGTAGAATCCCCAAAGCGAGAAAGGAAGGACAGCCATGAAGGAAACGATTTTGTGGGTACTGAAAAAATCGAATAAAAAGGCTCTACAGCTGGAAGCCCTGCTCTCCGAGGCCAAGCGCAGCTGCAAGGAGGGCGCTGCCGCCTTTCACGCCGCCCTGGAAGAGCTCGTCCGCACCGGCCAGGTGGTAAAGCTGCGCGGCACCTACCGTCTCATCACCCGTACCCGCTATCGCCGTTGCCAGGTCGTCAAAGTGGCCCAGAGCTTTGGCTTTGTAAAGGATATGGACGCGGACAAAGAGTATTTCATCCCCGGCCGTGCCCTGATGGGGGCCATGCCAGGTGACATTGTCATTGTGGAGCTGGGCCCTTCCCGGGGTGACCTGCCCGAGGGCGAGGTCATCTCCCTGGCCTATGCCAAGCCCCAGATTTTCACCGGCGTGTTTTACAAGGGCCGGAATGGCAGCAGCGAAATCGAGCCCGATACCCTCTCCCGCTTCCCCATTGCCGTGGAAAAGGGTTGCACCGGCGGCGCGCAAAATGGCGACAAAGTCCTGGCGGAAATCACCCGCCGTGGCAAGCGCCACTATGAGCACAAATCCCAGGTGCTCCAAGTCTTCGGCTCCTCCGATTCTGCTGAGGCCTGCACCAAGGCTATCCTGGCCGTCAACGACATCCCCCTTTTCTTTCCCGAGGAAGTGTTGGAGGAGGCTGCCGCCCTGGCCGATGCCACAGTCTCAGAGGAGGACTGTGCCGGTCGCCTGGACCTGCGGGACTGGCCCATCTTCACCATCGACTCCGCCGACACCAAAGACATTGACGACGCCATCTCCCTAAAAATCACCGACCGGGGCTACGAGCTGGGTGTCCACATCGCCGATGTGTCCCACTATGTCAAAGAGCACTCCCATTTGGACGAGGAGGCCTTTTCCCGCGGCACTTCGGTCTACTACGGCAACTCCGTGGTGCCCATGCTGCCCAAGGAGCTCTCCAACGGTATCTGCTCCCTCAATCCCCAGGTAGACCGCCTGGCCTTCTCCGCCCTGATGGTGCTGGACAGTTCCGGCGCATTGCAGGACTATTCCTTCCGCAAAACCGTCATCCGCTCCCGTGTCAAGGGGGTCTACCGGGAAATCAACGCCCTCCTGGCAGGCGAGGCTGATGATGAAATCCTGGAGAAGTACAAGGAGGTTGCCCCCTCCCTGCGCCAGATGGAAAAGCTGGCTACCCTCCTCACCAAGCGCCACCACGACCGGGGCAGCCTGGACTTGGAGACCGCCGAGTCCAAAATCATCCTCAACGAAAACAACGTAGCCATTGACGTGCAGCCCCGTGGCCGCGGCTTCAGTGAGCAGATGATTGAGGAATTTATGCTCTGTGCCAACGAAGCCGCCGCCACCCTGGCGAAAAAAGCGGACATCCCCTTTGTCTACCGGGTACATGAGGACCCCTCAGAGGAAAAGCTGGCCTCCCTTGCCACCCTGCTGCGCACCTTGGGCATCGACGCCAAGGAGGTCGTCCCCGGTGTGCGCCCCCTTCAGCTCTCCAAGCTCTTGGAGGCCAGTAAGGGCACCCCCTATCATATTTTAGTCAACCACCAGCTGCTGCGCAGCATGGCAAAGGCCAAGTACTCCGAAGAGGGCACCGGCCATTTCGGCCTGGTGCTGCAAAACTACAGCCATTTCACCTCCCCCATCCGCCGCTATCCCGATTTGTCCATCCACCGCATCCTCAGCGCCTATGTAGGCGGCCTGGGCGGCGAAAAGCTGGAGCAGCGCTTTTCCAAGTTTGCCCACGCCTCCGCCCAGCACTCCAGCGACCGGGAGCTCAAAGCCATGGCCGCCGAGCGGGAATGTGACGACGCCTACAAGGCAGAGTATATGCAGCAGCACCTTGGGGAGCGGTTTGAGGGTGTCATCTCCTCTGTAGCCCCCCACGGCGTCTACGTCCAGCTCCCCAATACTGTGGAAGGCCTGGTACGTACCGCCGATTTCCCTGTGGGCAACTATACCTATGAGGAAAACCTGGAATACCGTGATTCCCTCACCGGCCGCCGCTTCCGCATCGGCGATTTGGTGTCTGTCCAAGCCGTCCGGGCCGAGGTGTCCTCCGGCCATGTTGACTTTGTATTTGTTCCCCAAAAGGAGGATGAGCAGTGACCTTTGACCAGACAGAGTATGAATATGAGGATTTCTCTGAATGCCGCCCGGAGGAGGGCAAGATTTCCCGCATCAAGTTCCGGCACTGTGACTTCCGTGCCGCCGATTTCACCGATTTCGCCACCGAGTCCTGCGTCTTCCAGGAGTGCAACTTCACTGCCGCTCGCCTGGGCGCTTCGGTCCACCAGGGCAGCGCCTTTCTCAACTGCCGCTTCTCCCTGGCCCGCCTCTTTTCGGCGGAATTCCACCACTGCAAAATGACCGGCTCCGACTTTGGCGGCGCCGATTGCTTAGGGCTCCTCATCGACGGCGGCGATTGGTCTCTCACTTCTCTCCAGGAAATCGACTTTGGCCGCATGTCCCTCACTGATGTCAATTTCCGCGGCAGCGACCTGCAAAACGCCGTCTTTGAAAAGGCCCGCCTCTCCGGCTGCAGCTTCGAGGGCGCTAACCTCTCCGGCGCCACCTTTAAAAACGCCGACTTGCGCACCTGCAACATCCAAGGCCTTGACCCCTTTTCCGTCACCCTCACTGGCGCAAAAATCGATATGGAGCAGGCCGTCTATATCGCCTTCTGCCACGGAGCCAAGTACACACCGTAAAAGGGGGCCCTGTTTCAGACAGCTAAAGGAGTAAAATATGAGGAAACGCATATTTTTGGTGGTGTCGGTAGGGATACTGGTATTTCTGCTATGCAGTTGCGGAACCGGTTCGTGGGGCCTAGAGCGGAAAGCCCATCAATACCTTACCAGCCGCTACAGTGCGGAATTTAAAATCACTGATACAGAAGACATCGTAAACGAAACAGGGCCTATTCCTGTGCTTATCCCCTCCCACCATTGGAGATTAACTGTGGAATCCACCCAATTCCCAGGAGAAACATTTTTTGTCTATTATAGAAAGAGGGAAGAAAACCAGTGGCAATGGTCTGATAACTATTATTCCCTTCTCTTCCGGGACGAGGTAGAAAAAAACTGCCGTGAATTTGCCGAAAGTTTTTTCCCCGCCAATTGTACCATAAAGTCCGTTTGGGGAACATCCCCTTGGCCCGATGGAGCAGGCGAAAACAGTACGATACGGGAATGGATGGATGCCGGCGGAAAAATCACTAGGTTAGAACTATGGTTCTGCGACTTTCTCCCGAATGACGATACCTGTGCGCTGTTTTCCGACGCCGTCACAGACGAATTCCCCAACCTCTCTTCCATCCTCTTTTTGGGCTTGACACAGGATGGCTATCAGGCAGCAGAGACACAACCAAAGGAGCTTCTTTCCATTTGGAATGCAAACCCAGACTGGCGTATCGGGCAAATACGTTACGATTGCGCCGAAGATGAGATGATACATATGGAATAGCCCTCTGTCATGGAACCAAGCACATACTATAAACAGAGGAGTCAAATGATAAAGAAGTATTCGTTTCCCCTGCTCAGTATCTTTGTTGGAATCGTGGTAGGGTTTGCCACTATAGTAGGGCAAAAATTTTTCCCGGGAGCCCTAAACAGTTTGGCAAACTCCGGTTCCATTTGGATGATACCGGCATTTTATATTGCAAAATCCTATCGCCAAAAATGGAAGTCCATCCTATCCAGCATTTTCTGCTTGCTGGTATGCGTAGAAAGCCTATTATGGTTACTATTCGATAGTCTGGAACACCGGTTTTTCCATTGGATTCCATCAAGCAATCTGGCTTTGCTGTGCCGTAATCTTCGGTTTTCTATTTGGATTGGGCGCAAACCTGTCGCAATATGGAAACGGAAAAATACAGTATCTGTGCAAAATCATGCTGCCAGCTACCTTTCTAGCAGAAGGCCTAATGCTATTATCCCATTTGCAACACTACTTGCACATGGTAAGCGTGATTTTTATGTGGCTATTTATCGGCGCTTTGCTGTATTTCCTAATCTGTAAAAAAGAGTGGAACTCGAAGCAGTGCTCTATATCATTACTTATCATGACAAGTTTAGGCTTTTTAGGGTATCAAACAATTTATTATTTGTTATAATATTATTATATCAGTAACCCCCACCTCGACAAGGTGGGGGCTTATATTTTTATAGATTTAGCTCATTTTGTGGATTGATACAGCGTCAATTAAGCAAGGGCCCAAAACGTGCTTTAGTCTATCGAAGAAGCCTTCCACTTCTTCGATAGACCGCGCCCTCTATCCCAGCCTCTCATCCAGCTCCGCCACATCGTCCAAAAACTCCTGGCTCTCCAGCAGCCATTTCCGCATGCTCTCCTCCGCCAGCAGCGCTCGGGCCGCCCGCCTCACAGCCCGCCGGAATTGTGGCGACACATGCAGTTCCCCTGCGGCAATGGGGCACAGTGCCGCCGCACGCGGGTCAATCGCCGCCCGCACATGTACCCCTCCCTCCCCGTCATAGCTCACCTGGGGGAACAGCGGGAAAATCCGGCAGGAGAAAGGGCGTTTCTCCCTCTGGCAGTTTCCGCTGCACACGGCCAGCAGCCTATCCCCCTGTTCGTGCAGCGTGTATCCCTCGCCAATCAATTGCTCCTCGCCGGGCAGCAGCCACATGCCGGTATTCTCGTCCCCGCCGCAGCAGCGCCTCCCGCAGGCCTCCCCGCAGTCGTAGTCAAAGGGCGTCGCCTCGCCCAGCAGTTCGTAGGCCCGTTCAATCGCTTTTACCTGTTTTTCACTCATCAGAATTCCTCCCGTCAGTTTCACTTATGGGTGTTTCACACAGCGCGCAGCTTTTCCAACAGTGCGCCTATCCGTTCGGTGCAGTCCGCCTCCCGCGTCTCTCTCCTGCGCCAGTCGTCCGAGAGCGGGAAATACACCTTGTCGTTGGCCTTGCTCCCCAGGTCCCATTTTCCCCCGTCCCCCCGGTTCTCTTTCAGCCACTCCGCCGCAAACCCCAGTAGGGGCCGCGCCCCTGGGTAAGCTGCCAGCAGCTCCATCGCTGCCAGGTAACGGCTGGCCTCCCGGCTGGCGAACTCCGGCGGCAGCTCCCGCAGCCGCTTCTCGTAGATGTAGTAGATACCCTCCTCATGCCCCAGCACATATTCCGCCATGCGCTTCTCCGTCCCGGCGTCCAGGCATCCGCTCACCAGGGAAAGGGGGTAGAAGTTCACAAAATCAATGAGCCTTCCCCCCTTGGGCCCTGTGCCCAGGGTGTCCCGGTAGGCGCGCATATAGCGGTCGTGGCAGTAGCCTCCGCCGTCAAACGCCCCTGTGATGACCCCGGCCCATTTTTTCGCCACAGCGTTGGCCGCGGGACAGTCCGCTGTAAAGCGCCGAATCCAGGCAGCCAGCATCAGCGTTGTAAACACATCCCAGTCCTGCACCTTTTCCCTGCGGTCCGGAATGGCCTTCCTCCCCACCAGGCAGTCCTCCATGTATCCCACCGCCCTTTGGATGCAGCCGTCCTCTATCGTATATCCCAGCCGCTGCAAACGGCGCAGCGACTGCTCAGTGGTGAGAGGCTCGCCATAACTCCCCGAAAGGCTGTGAAAGCACCCCCATTTCCCCTCCCCGTCCTGGAGCGCCAAAATCTGCCGTGCCCATTTCCCGCTCTTATGCACAAAATCCCTCCCCTTTAGGCGCCCCTCCTCCCTCCCGACAGAGCTATCGCACCGCGAAACCTGTAAATTCATCGACTGCCGTATTTTCTGCTTGCACATCGGCCTGTCATTGTGTATAATCAAAAGGAATGAATGACAAAAAGGCGGGATGAAAAATGCTTCTCTACGAAGAACTGCGCGGCCAAGTAACCTCCACCAAGGAACAGCTGGACGACCTGGGGGTGGCCTTGGGCCTGGATAAGGTGGATGAAGAATTGGAACGGCTCCAAGCCGTGACAGCCGAACCGGATTTCTGGAACGACATGAAAAATTCCCAGTCCATCCTAAAGCAAATCAGTTATCTCAAAAACAAAAAAGAGGGATACGCCGCCCTGCGCACCCAGTATGACGATGCGCTCACGCTCTTAGAAATTGCCGACGAAGAGGGGGAGGAGGGCATGCTCCCGGAGGTCCGGGAAGCCGTGGAGCGCTACCTGGCCCAGTTGGAGACAGAAAAACTCTCCACCCTCCTCAGCGGTGAGTACGACCAGAAAAATGCCATCCTCACCTTCCACTCCGGCGCAGGCGGCACCGAGGCCCAGGATTGGGTGGAGATGCTCTACCGCATGTACCTCCACTGGTCGGAAAAACACGGCTACAAGTTCAGAACCCTGGACTATTTGGACGGCGATGAGGCCGGCATCAAGAGCGCCACGGTGTTAGTGGAGGGCGTCAATGCCTATGGGTTCCTCAAGTCCGAGGCCGGAGTACACCGCCTGGTGCGCATCTCCCCCTTTGATTCCTCCGGCCGCCGCCACACCTCTTTCGCCTCGCTTGAGGTGATGCCCGAGATTGACGACGACGCCGAAGTGGAAATCCGGGACGAGGATTTGAAGGTTGACACCTATCGTTCCTCCGGGGCCGGCGGCCAGCACGTCAACAAGACCGAGTCCGCCATTCGCATCACCCACCTGCCCACCGGCATCGTGGTCTCCTGCCAGAACGAGCGCAGCCAGCACCAGAACAAGGAAGTGGCGATGAAGATGCTCAAATCCAAGCTGGTGGAAATTAAGGAACGGGAACACCTGGAAAAAATCGAGGACATCAAGGGCGTCCAAAAGGAGATTGCCTGGGGCTCCCAAATCCGTTCCTACGTCTTCATGCCCTACACCCTAGTCAAAGACCACCGCACCTCCTTTGAAATGGGCAACGTGGGCGCTGTCATGGACGGTGACCTGGACGGCTTTATCAACGCCTATCTCACCGCCCTCAGCCGCGGCGAACTGTAATCCTTTTCCCACCAGAGCCGGAAACTCCTACGCCCCCAACCGGGCAGGGGTTTCCGGCTTTTTCTTTTTTCTCCCGTCCCCTTCAGGCGCAAAATACCTTCCAGCATAAACACCTATAGGGGAGAAGAAAATTCCCCTCCCCTAAGATTCATTTCACAAAAGCATCACTTTTATTTCCGGTTGTTAAAAAAGTTCAACACCTCGTCAAAATCCGCCGTGGTGATGCCGTCCTTCTGAGCCACCTGGTTAGCCAGATGCTTCAGGTCAGTGTTGGAATTAGAGGCGCTCATAGTCTGGTCGAACCCAGTGGCAATGACAGTAATCTGCATCTCGTCCTGGAATTCCTCATTAAACGCAGCACCCCAGATAATGGTTGCATCGGGGTGGGCCGCGTTGGTAATGGCAGAGGCCGCGTAGTCAATATCATCCAACCCAATGTCCGGCGAAGAGGTGATGTTGATGATAACACCGGTGGCTCCGTTGATAGAAGTCTCCAGCAGGGGGCTGGAAATCGCCATGTTGGCGGCGTCCTGGGCCTTGTCCTTGCCGCTGGCCCGACCGATACCCATGTGGGCAAATCCGGCGTTCTGCATAACAGTGGTTACATCGGCAAAGTCCAAGTTAACCAGCCCGGGAATGTTAATCAAGTCAGAGATACTCTGCACACCCTGTTTCAGCACGTTATCCGCCGCCTGGAAGGCGTTGAGAAGGGTGATTTTCTGCTCAGAAATCAGCTTCAGCCGCTCGTTGGGGATTACCACCAGGGAATCCACATTGGCCCGCAGCTCTTCAATACCGGATTCGGCGTTCTGCATCCTCTTGCGGCCCTCAAAGTTAAAGGGCTTGGTAACAATACCGATGGTTAAAATCCCCATCTCCTTGGCAACAGCAGCCACCACCGGAGCCGCACCGGTGCCGGTGCCGCCGCCCATACCGGCTGTGATAAAGACCATCTGGGTGCCCTTGAGCACCGCAGCAATCTCCTCGCGGCTCTCCTGGGCCGCCTTCTGCCCGATTTCGGGGAAACCGCCTGCCCCGCGGCCTTTAGTCAGCTTGTCCCCAATTTGGATTTTCTCCTGGGCCTGCGAAGAGGCCAGCACCTGCTGGTCTGTGTTGACAGCAATGAACTCCACGCTGCGCATTCCGGAATCTATCATGCGGTTGACCGCGTTGCAGCCGCCGCCGCCGACCCCCGCCACTTTTATCCGCACCACTTTTTCAAAATCGTTGTCAATCTCAAAGCTCATTGCCATATTAATCCGGTCCTCCCACTATGTATTTTCTATTCCTTAACCAAATAACAGATAGCAAGCAACATCTCAGGCTGGCGGCCCCTAGGGCCGGTTTGCAGAGAAAAGCAAAGAAAAGAAGGTTTTCAAACAAACCCTGGGCCTGTCCCAAACCGCAATACAGTCTGGGACAGGCAGGGATTTCGACAGCCCAAAGCAACATCCTATAACACAATATACTTTATTATACTGAACCTTGCCCAGAAATTCAATACGTTTTTTGAAATCTTTTCTTCCTTTTTCCGGATTTTCTGCTAAAATGCACCGAAAACAGGAAAAAGCGCCATATTTTGTCTGTTATCCCTCCTCTTCTTCCCCTTCCTCACCGTCTTCGGCCTCTTCCCCTTCTCCCTCGCCCTCCTCATCCGGCTGTGGCGTGGGGTCATTGAAGAAGGTATTGCCCGAACTGGCCGGGAGCCCTGCCCGCAGGCGGGAGATTTCTGTCTGGGTGTTTTCTGCCAGGAAACTCACCTTGCTCTCGCCGCTCATCCGGATACGCCCCATAGCCGAAGGCTCCAGCTCCTCCCGCACCACTTTATCCACAAAGTGCAGCTTGTAGGCCAGGTCCGAAAGGGAGCCAATCTCAATGATAAGCCGATTATCGCAGATGAGCTGGATATTATACACATCGGATACATCGATGAGGTCAATCCGCATAGGGTTCTCCTGTTGTACATAGTCCAAAAAGATTTCTGCCGCTGTAATCTGCATAGCGCCAATGCGCTCCCGCATAGCATCAGCCTCGGAGGTGCTGACCCTCGCCATGTCAAAGGTAACCATCTGCCCGTCGGTCACGTTTTTTAGCTCAATGCCCCGGATGAGCAACATACTGGCGTCCGGTTCCGGGGCACTGGCCTCCAACACCCGCATCTCTTCCGAGAGATAGACATAGCTGTTGCCGTTTTCCAGCGCAATGGCCGGCTTGGCCTGTTCAATCTGGATTTCCACGCCGCCCGGCAGGTGGCGCTTAATTTTTACTTTTTCCACATAGGGGTAGGCCTCCCAGATGCGCTGTTCAATCTCCCCTGTTTTGATGCGGAAGATGTTCTCTTCCAGCTTGATGCCCGAGGTGACAACAATCTGGGCCTCTGTATATTTGGTAACACCGGTCACCGAAATGCTCTGGATTTTAAAGAACATGGTCATCACAAAGATTACAGTGACACACAGCAGCGTCATCACCAGCAGCGTGCAGAACAGCCGGAAGCGGCGGTATCGTTTTTGCCTGCGCCGCCTGGCGTCCATCAGCCGCTCATATTCCCTTCGGTCGAGCCGGCTCAATTCATCCCGTTTCATGCGTTTAGAACATTCCTTTCCGGGAACCCCAACCGTGTCGTTTCCTCTTTGGGATTCCCGCCCCTTTGGGGCAAAGGCCAAGCCAATAGCCTGGCGGGCCGCTTATTTTGGGCCCTCCTTCCCCTGGCGGGGCTATCACGCCGCTTTCCTAGTCCCTCTGCTCGATTTTAGCTCCCACGGAGTTCAAATCATCCCACAGGGACTGATAGCCCCGGCGGATATGGAAAATATGGCCAATCTCCGTGACCCCCTCTGCCGCCAGCCCGGCCACCAAAAGGGCCGCCCCGCTGCGCAGGTCTGTGGCAGTCACAGGGCAGCTGGTGAGACCCTCCACCCCTTCCACCACAGCCATCCGCCCCTCAGTCTTGATGTTTGCGCCCATCTTGTTCAGCTCATAGGCGTGCTTATACCGGTTTTCAAAGATATTTTCCACAAACACACTGGTACCCTTTGCAGTGGCGAGCATCGCCATCACCAGCGCCTGGGCGTCGGTGGAAAACCCGGGATAGGGCATGGTGCGAATCATCTTCACCCCGTTCAGCCGCTCCGGCGCCCGGAGGGAGACGCTGTCCCCCTGGCAGGTCACTTGGCAGCCGCTTTCCAAAAAGATGGGGAGCACTGCCCGCAGGGAATCCACATCGGTCTTATGTACAGTCAGCACCGATCCAGTGATGGCCGCCGCCGCTAAAAAGGTGACAGCCTCAATCCGGTCAGGCATCACGGTGAATTCGCAGGGGTGGAAGTCCTCCACGCCCTCAATTACAATCGTGCTCTCCCCCGCCCCGGAGATGTTAGCGCCGCAGGCATTTAAAAACCGGGCCAGGTCCACCACCTCCGGCTCTTGGGCCGCGTTGGTGAGCACGGTGCGCCCCCTGGCCCGGCTGGCGGCGATGAGGATATTTTCAGTGGCCCCCACACTGGGGAAATACAGGGCAATAGAGGCGCCCCGCAGCCCCTCCGGCGCGCTACAGGAAATCAGGCCGTGTTCCTCTGTCACTTGGGCCCCCAGGGCGCGCAACGCGTCCAGGTGCAGGTCAATGGGCCTGGCGCCCAGGTCACAGCCGCCGGGGTAGGTCAGGCAGGCCTCCCCGCAGCGGGCAGTCAGCGCCCCTAAAAATACAATGGAGGAGCGCATCTGCAACATCAGCGGCTGGGGCACCTGGGCACAGCAGAGCGTGCCCGCATCCACCGCCACATCGTTGCCCTCCCTGCGGCATTCACAGCCCAAATGGGCCAAAATTTGCAGGCTGATGTCCACATCCGTCAGCGCCGGGCAGTTGTGAAGCAAGACCTCCTGCCCTGTCACAGCGCAGGCTGCCAGAATCGGCAGCACGCTGTTCTTGGCCCCATGGCACACCAGCTCTCCCCGCAGCCCCCTCTTCCCTTCCACATATAGCTTCTCCATACTCACGCATCCTTTCGCACCGCAGGCGGCTTTTCTCGCACGCCTATCATATGCCCCGGATGCGGCCGTGGTTCATTTGGGAATCCAGCGAGCCTTACCTTTGATTATACCAGAACCGCAGGCCGTAAACGGCCCTGACACCGCTGAATCCACCAAACCTGCGCGCAACGCGCAGGCAAACACGCAAGCGTGTTTTGGTTCTTATTATAGCACACTTTATAGACTGATTCAATTTTTTCCGCTATTTTTCTCAGAGAAACAAAAAAGAAACCTGCCTGCACCCCGTGCAGGCAGGCGAATCCTGTCACTTTTTCCCGAAAAATGACAGCTTGGTCTCCGAAACCACAATGGAGCAGAAGATGAGCAGGAATCCCAGCACCATCCGCACCGAGAGCTCCTCCCCACCGCCAAACAGCAGGGAGAACACCACCCCAAACACCGCCTCCAGCGAGAGCAGCAGGGCCACTGTGGTGGGTGGGGTGTACTTTTGCCCGTAGCTCTGCAGGAGCAGGCATACCCCAGTGGCAAACACGCACAGGTATCCCAGGCTAAAGAGGCTGTCCACCGGAATACCAGCGGGGAGCCCGCCGGTACCCAGCGCAAAGGCCCAGGCCCAAAGCGCTGCAAAGAAAAACTGCAACACCGTCAGCAGGAAAGCATCCCCCCTCCCGGTAAAGCGGGCGGTTGCTAAGATGTGCAGGGCGTAAAAGAGCCCGCAGGCCATGGACAGCAGGTCCCCCATCCGCACGGAAAAATCCCCTGTCAGCGAAACACACCCCACCCCCACAATGCACAAAATTGCGGCACAGAGGTTGTAGCGGTCAGGCCGCCGCTTGGTGAGAAGCCACCCTAGAAAGGGCACGAAAATGCAGTAAGTGGCGGTGAGGAAGGCGTTTTTCCCCGGCGTGGTATCCGTCAGCCCAAAGGTCTGCACCGAGTAGGCGGTAAAGAGCAGGGTGCCCATGATAAAGCCCTGTGTCAGGTCCCGCTTGGTGGCCGCCCGCACCTTTTTCCAAAACGCCGCCCCCAGCAGCAAACAGGCCCCCGTAAACCGGATAGCCAGCAGCGCAAACGTGGGGATGTGGTCCAGCGTGTTTTTCATTACCAGAAAGGAGCTGCCCCAAATCACGGTAGCCAGCACCAAGGCCAGCCTGGCCTTTACCCCTCTGCCCTTTTCCATCAAGCGTACCTCCCGCCCATCAATTTTTCTCCAACCTACTGCAGCCCATTTGAATCAGAGGCAGGAAAAGCGCCCCCAGCACATTCCCCAGCGAATACAGCAGAATCGTTCCAATGGAGGGCGAAACCACCCAGGAAATCCCCTTCGCCAGGAAAAAATAGTACATATCAGCAATACTATGCTCAAACCCGCACAGGATAAACACCGGCACACAGAGGAAAATCCCCAGGTACTGGGATAAGGGGCTTTTTCCACGCCTAAAATTATCCACCGCCACATACATCAGCAGCCCACAGGCCATTGCCAGCAGCAGCGCAGTCAGGGCGGGCTGTCTTGTCTTGGCCTCCCAGAGCCCCAGCGCCCGTTCCGTTAGCCCCGGCTTCACATACCAAACCAGGCTCCCCATTAGCCCGGTGCCCACCAGGTTCCCCAGCCAAACCACCAGCAAATCCACTGCAAAGGCAGGGGGATTTTCCAGCAAATACCCCGCCTTCCCAGTAAAGAGCGCAAACCCATAGTTGCAAATGGTAAAGAGCCCCAGCGCAAAAAACAGCGCCCCCACCACCGCGTTCTCGCAGGAGAGGTACACGCTCCCCCCCACGCCAATCATTACACCTGCAGCAATTGCCAACAAAAACACCCGGCATCTCTGCCTCATCTCTCCATTCCCCCATTCCATCCAGTTTCCATATCTGTCCTGTTTCCCCAGTATACCTGATTTTCGCCCAAAATACCACCTGTTTTTTGTAAAAATAACTGCCCAGAGTGGGGAAAATATGCTACAATATGCTTAGACATCCCTGTCTGAGAAAGGAGGCCCAATCATGGCACATTTTCACTATCTGGGCATCATGACAAACTACCGCTGTACTGCCGCCTGCCGCCATTGCCTCTATTGCTCCTCCCCCGCCTGGCAAAACGGCTATCTCACCCCGCAAAAAGCGGAGGAAATCTCCTCCCTCCTGCACTCCGACGGCGTGCGGGAAGTCCATATCGGTGGCGGCGAGCCCTTTTTGGACTTTGAAGGGCTGTGCGCCCTGGTGCAGGCTCTGGGCAGGCACCATATCGGCATCCAGTACATTGAAACCAACGCCTACTGGTGCTATGACCACCACAGGGCGGCAGAAAAGCTGCGCCGCCTGAAATCCCTGGGTGTGGACTATCTCATGGTCTCCTGCGACCCCTTCCACGCTGAGTTTGTCCCACTGCGCCGGGTAATCCAGTTTATCCAGTGGTGCCAGGAGGCTGATATGGGCTTTTTCGTGTGGAAAGAGCAATACCTCCACCGCCTGCTGGAATCCGGCCTGTCCCTGGACCGTCCCCACACCCGTGCCCAATTGGAGCAGGCCCTGGGCAAGGACTATATCCGCCAAACCGCCGCGGAATACGGCCTGGGCATGAACGGTCGCGCCCTGAACATCCTGGAAGAATACGGAACCCCTCAGCCCATAGAGAATCTGCTCACCCCCACTCCCTGTCCCTCCTTGACAAAGCTGCAAGACGGCCATGTGGATTTGGAGGGTATGTTCCTTCCCGGCAACTGCACCGGCATCGCCCTGGCGATGGACAAGGTCATCCGGGAAGAGGCTCACGAGACCTATCCCCTCTACCACCTGTTGTCCACGCAGGGCCTGGCCGGCCTGTATGATTTTGCGGTGGTGGGGCAGGGGTTTTCCCCCGCTGCCTCCTATCCCTCCCGCTGTGCCTTCTGCTTTGCCCTGCGGGCATTCTTATCCAAAAACGGTTCCTATCCCGAGCTTTATCCCGCCGAATTCTACGACAATCGATTCTACAAAAGGAGCTGATTTGACATGAAAAAGCCATGGGAAAACGGCCCCCTTGCCCCTATGAAAAACGGCCGTTACCTGCAAACCGGGGATGTCCCCTTCTTTTGGCTGGGCGATACCGCCTGGCTGCTGCTCCACCGCCTGACGCGGGAGGAGATACAGACCTACCTGCGCAACCGGGCCGAAAAGGGCTTCAATGTCATCCAGGTCTCCCTGGTTCACTGGCTTCCTGCCGAAAATATCTATGGCCGCAGTGCCTTCCTGGAAAACGACCTCGCTAAGCCCGATACCTCCGGCCCCGACAGCTACTGGGATTTGCTGGGCTTCGCCTTTGACGAGGCGGCAAAGCTGGGCCTCTATCTGGGCGTCCTCCCCGTCTGGGGCAGCAACCTGGTAAAGGGGGAGAGCTTGACAGTGGAAAATGTAACACCCTACTTCACTTTCCTCACCGGCCGCTATGGCAAGCGCCCCAATCTCATCTGGATTTTGGGCGGCGATGTGCGGGGCGATGTCCACCCCGAGGTCTGGGAAAGGGCGGCGGAGCTAATTCGCAGGGAAACGCCCCAGCGTCTCCTGTGCTATCACCCCTTCGGGCGTACGGATTCCTCCGACTGGTTTGGCGAAGCGGGCTGGCCTGACATCCACATGTTCCAGTCCGGGCACCGGCGCTACGACCAGCAGTCCCTGGGCAGCTGGGACGATTTAAACCAGCGCCAGCAGTGGTTTGGCGAAGACAACTGGCGCTATGTGGAACGGGATTTATCCCTCACCCCTCTGCGCCCCACTCTGGATGCCGAACCCTCCTATGAGCAGATTCCCCAGGGCCTTCACGACGGGAGCGAGCCCCATTGGCAGGACCACGATGTGCGCCGCTATGCCTATTGGTCGGTGTTTGCCGGGGCCTGCGGCTTCACCTACGGCAGCAACGCCGTGATGCAGTTTTTAAAGCCAGGGTTTGAGCCCTCCTTCTCCGCCAGGGAGTTCTGGGACGAGGCCCTGCACCACCCCGGCTCGTCGCAAGTGGGATTTTTGCGGGATTTGATGGAACAGCTCCCCTTTTCCACCGCCCATGCCGCACAGCACCTCCTCCCCGACGGCAGCGGGGAGCGCTACGACCGGATAGCAGTCCTGGCTGGCGAGGGGTTTCTCCTGTGCTATGACTATACGGGCCGCCCCTTCCGCCTCATGCTCCAAATGCCGGGCTTCTCTACCGGAGACGCCGACGCCTGGTGGTTTGACCCCTCCCAGGGAAAAAAGAGCTACCTAGGCTCCTTTCCCCTGGGAAAAACCCACCTCTTCACCCCCGCCCGGCGGGCCCTGGGACAAAACGACGTGGTGCTGCTGCTGTGCCCCCGCCAAGCAAAATGATTTAATAAACATCCTGTAGGGAGAATGATGTACCATGAAATTTCCAAAGGCGCTGGGAAACATCCTGCGCTTTGAACTGTTGTGGAAACTGCTTTTCTTCTGCCTCCTCAATCCGCTGTTCAGCGGGGCCTACCACATCTATGTCTCCACCGCTGGGCTCCGCTTCAACAGCGGCATTGTGTGGCCCTTCTTCAGCCTGACCGGAGGCATCCTGTTCCTTGTGCTGTTCTTCGGAGCAGCCTGGCTCATTTTATACGAATACAGCGTCATTATCCGTATTCTCGCCCTGTGCCGCCAAGAGGAAGATTTTACACTGGGCCAAGTGATGAAAGCGTCGCTCTGGGATATGGGCTTGCTGCGCGGTGGAGGCCTGCTCCCGGGAGCGATGTACTATGTCCTGCTGCTGCCCCTGGTGGGCATTGGGTACATAAGCACCATGGCGCCTAAAGTCACCATCCCCTGGTTCATCTTTGGGGAGATGCAGAAAACCGGCATCGGCACTGTGGGCATTCTAGCCATCTACGTGGCCTACCACACCGTCCACCTCCTGTTGCTCTTTGCACCCGTGGATATGGCCTTGCGCCATCACCGGTTTGGGCAGGCGGCAAGGGCAAGCCTGCACTGCTGGCGGCACATGGGCTGGCGGAGAATACTGGCCGTTTTAGGAGCACTCATCGCCTGGAACAGGGCCTTCACCGAGCTGGCCCGGTACTGGCGGCGGAATCTCCTCAACAGCAGTGACTTTGACAGTGGCTTTTTCAAGTATCTGCTCTATTCCGAGGCCTTCCGGAAAGACCTGCTCTACTGGCTGCTGCTGTCCCTGCTCCAAATCACTGCTATGGTGGGAATCCTCTGGCTCCTCACTGCTATCCTCTCCAAAACCAGTGGGGCCCGCGCCTCTCTTCAGCCTGCCTGGGGCCAGGACGGTGCGGCAGTGTGGGAAATCATCACCCGCCGCTTTGCCGTCTGGGCAGCCCGTTGGAAAGGCCGGATGAAAAAACGCCGCTGGCAGCTGGGCGCAGCGGCGCTCTCCCTGGCCTTAATCGCAAGCCTGTTCCTCAATATCCAGAATCCCCTATTGGTCCACCGGCCCTTTGCCATCGCCCACAGAGGCGGTGAGGGCGGTGTAGAAAACACCCTGGAGGCAATCCTCTCGGCGGCAGAATATGAGATAGACTATGCAGAAATCGATGTCCAGCTCACCGCAGACGGTGTCCCCGTCCTCTTTCATGACGGGAACCTCCGCCGGATGGCCGGCCGTGGGGAGAACATCGGGGAACTGACTTGGGAAGAGCTGCAAAAGGTTGCCATATCGGACAACCGGTATCCGGATGCAGCGGCCTCAATTGCCTCTCTGGAAGAGGTGCTGCAATCCCTGGCGGGCAGCCCAGATATGGGCCTGCTCATCGAGCTAAAGCCTGCTGCCGGTGGCAGCGAGGCACTGGCAGATACCGTTATCCAGCTGGTAGAGCGCTATGAGTTCGGGGAACGGGCCATGTTTATGTCCCTGGACTATCTCTGCCTCCTCCCCATCATGGAGCGCCACCCGGAATGGTGGGTTGGCTACTGCGCCTACGGCGTAACCGGGGATATTGACGACGCAGTGTGGCGCTATCAGGTCGATTTCCTGGCCGTGGAAGAGGCGCTGGTGAATACCCGGCTGGTGGCCCAGGCACGGGAGCTAAATCTTCCGGTCTATGTCTGGAGCGTCTACGATTCCGAAAAGATGCTTCAGTACTTGGAAATGGGCATCAGCGGCATCATCACCGATTATCCGGACGAGATAGCAGCTGTGTGCAAAAACTACCGGAACAGCCATCCCAATGCAGAGTATATCTGGCAGGAACCTGGCCTGCCCCACAAAGAGGCGCTAAATAGATGGTAAAAAGCCCGGAAACTGCTCCCGCGCTTTTTTAAACGTGCGATTTATTCTATTTTTAAGAATCCCCATCGTGTTCATTGAGACGTTGGCTCAATCAGAGTTGCTCTTAAAACTCTTGACAAAACAAAAAGTTGTGATAATATATCTTTAATTCTAGTTATCTAAGGAGTGGCGGCAATGGCAGTGTTTCCATTCATTGATAATATGAATATGTCTGCCCAGTGCATTGAACAACAACAGTTTTCAGTGCACTTGTGTTGTCGTACCCAAATCTAAGGATAGCATATTATTGGGATTGTGGCGATGCAGGTTGAATGAAATTTCGACTTGCATCGTTTTTTATTTCAGCGAAGGGAGGCAAGTATCATGCCGGAACAGCCCGCTCACCACCAGAACACGGATTCAGACCAGCAAACTTACTACAAAGAATACAGGGAGAGGCATATGAAAACAATTGATACAACTGTGCTGGCGTGGTACAATACTGGCATTGAGAGAAATCGTTTGAGGGCGGGAATCGGAATCATTGAGTTTGAACGGACAAGAGAAATACTGCTTGACAAGCTGCCGAAACCGCCTGCCGTCGTCTACGACATCGGCGGGGCATACGGGGAATATGCCTGGTGGCTGTCGTCGCTTGGATATGAAGTTCATCTATTTGATTTGTCCGAAGCAAACATAACGATGAGTGCAGAGCTGGCCAATGAATACCCAAATGTACATTTGAAGTCGGCAATGGTATGCGATGCGCGCTCTGTCCCCCGCCCGGATAAGAGTGCAGACGCAATTTTGTTCATGGGCCCCCTCTACTCCATTACGGAGTATGAGGAACGAATCCTCTCTATCAAAGAGAGCCACCGGTTACTTAAAGATAACGGCATTTTATTCTCTGCCGCCTTAACGCCCTATAGTGTTCTCGTCCCACGCATAGCAGCCTATCATAAAGACGGCGCAAAAAAGAAAAACGAACTAGACGACCCCGCTATTATTGCAATCATTGAACGGGCGCTCACCGACGGATGCTATATCAACCCCGAACGAAAGGCAGCCACCGGAATCGGCAGCTCTCATCTCCATACTGCCAAAGCCCTGCGAGATGAACTATCCTGCGGAGGATTCAGGACTCTGGCAGTTCACGGGGTGATGGGCGGCGCATGGCTTGCGCCCAATCTGGATGAGCTATTAGAGAATAAAGAAACAAAAAGCGTGCTTATGAAAACCGTTCGCATGCTAGATACCCATGAGGAAATTATCGGCCTTTCCGGCCATCTTCTGGCCGTATCTAAAAAGGGATAGGGCCTGTCAAGGCCAATTTAAAATTGTAAGAAAACGCCGAAGAAATTTTGTAGTTTTTCGGCGGGGGGGGGTAACAAAACTAAGCGTTTCCTTGCTCAAAAAGAGTGTTCACGATTTGCTGTTTCTGGCGCATAAATTCCTTGCGCTCCTTCAGGCGGTAA
>JAAVYW010000016.1 GCA_022791315.1 Oscillospiraceae bacterium
GCGACCCCGGCGCCGTGAATGGGACAAGGAAGGAAAAGGATGACGTGCTGCGGCTCGCCAAAAAGATAAAGCCCCTGCTGGAAGGGCAGGGGCACACGGTACTGCTGACTCGGGAGAATAGCACCAAGAACATCACCATTGACCGGCGGTGCGCTATGGCAAACAAAGCTGGCTGTGATTATTTCCTCTCCCTGCATCGCAACAGTGCAGGGGCAAAGGCCAGAGGCATTGAGATTTGGGTACATAGCCAGGCTGTGGCAAAGACCGTAGAGCAGGCCAAGGGGATTCTCAGCCGGTGCTGCGCTGTGGGCGGTGACAATCGGGGCGTCAAGAAGGGGGCTGTGTCCTACACGGACTATGGCGTCAATGTGGGGACGGACATGCCCAGTGCATTGTTGGAGCTGCTGTTCATCTCCAATGCTGATGACAACGCCCTGTTTGACAAAAAACTGGACGACTACGCTCTTGCCATTGCCAAAGGCTTGGTGGTCGCTGTGGGGGAGAAATGGGTGGACAAGTCCAAAGCCCCAAAGACACTCTATCGGGTGCAGGTGGGGGCCTTTGCGGACAAGGCCAACGCTGACCGGATGGCGAAGGAGCTGCGGGGAAAAGGGTATCCTGTGGTGATTAAGGCAGAAAAGTAAAAAGTCCCCTGGGGAAATCCCAGAGGGCAAAAAGGAAAGACACCGATGGGGGTCGGTGTCTTTCTGGCTCGGAAAAGCACGGGTGGGTGCTTTTCTATGAACGCACCAGTATTATACCTCATATTCTTTTGGTGGTCAAGTCTAAATTTCCATTTCCACGCTATAGATGGTAAATTGCTAACAAAATTACTAACAACCCAACAACCCTAGTATTTATGCGGTTTCATCGCCTATCTTAGAGGGTTCGAATCCCTCCTTCTCCGCCATTAAATAGCAAAAGACCTCGGCAACGCCGAGGTCTTTTGCTATTTAATGGGTACTCTCCTCTTTGCGACGGATTGGTGCAGCATATAATTATTGTGGCCGTACAGCTCACTTTCGTCGTTATCTGTCTATTTTATCAAATTCGGTGCATAATAAGAGCAAACAACTGTTACGTGCCGATATTTCAGCAAAATCCGAATTGTTGGCGATACGGGCACTATGGAAGGAAAGAGGCGCTTCACTATGAGAAAAATTAGGGCTATTCAGTACGGATGCGGGAAAATGAGCAAATACACGCTGCGCTATATGTATGAGCATGGGATTCAGATTGTCGGCGCAATTGATATAAACCCAGAAGTGGTTGGGATGGATATTGGTGACTTTGCGGGGCTTGGTGTGAAAACAGGGGTGCTTATCGGCAGTAATGCTGACGATATCCTGGATAACACCAATGCCGATATTGCAGTTGTGACACTTTTCAGCTTGGTTAGCGACTGCTACGAACACTATGTGAAATGTTTGAGCCGTGGAATCAACGTCATCACAACCTGTGAAGAGGCCACCTATTGTTGGACAACTGACCCTGTACGTGCCAACAGCCTTGACGTTATTGCAAAAGAACACGGCTGCACATTTGTCGGAAGCGGGATGGAGGATACTTTCTGGATTAATATGGTGGGCATGATTGCCGGGAGCTGCAACAGCATTCAAAAAATCGAAGGCGCAGTCAGCTACAATGTGGAAGATTACGGCCTGGCTTTGGCAAAGGCCCATGGCGTTGGACTGAGCGCAGAGGAATTTGAAAACCAAATTGCACATCCTGAAACGCTGGAGCCGTGCTATGTATGGAACTCCAACGAAAGCCTTGCTGCAAAACTTGGGCTCACCATTAAAAGCCAGACACAAAAGTGTGTTCCATATTTTAAGGAAGAGGATGTTTACTCGTCTACCATGCAGCGGACAATCCCCAAGGGGGAGTGTATTGGGATGGCAGCTGTTGTTCAAACGGAAACATTTCAGGGCCCAATCATTGAAACCAGCTGTATCGGCAAGGTATACGGCCCTGACGACGGCGATATGTGCGACTGGAAAATCATAGGGGAACCGGACACTGAATTCCACGTGGTAAAACCCGCTACCGTTGAACACACGTGTGCAACCATCGTCAACCGCATTCCCAGCGTTTTGAATGCGCCGTCAGGTTTGATTACTGTGGATGAATTGGATGAAATTGCGTATTTGGCTTATCCCATGGAATTTTATTGTTGACAAAATAGCCGGGCTTTTTTTCACGGGGAGCCCTACTCCCGGGGAGAGGGCGCAAAATTATCCCCTGGCAGAGGGAAAGGGTGGGCAAAAGGCCTGCCCTTTCCCTTTTTGCGTGAAAAGCCATTGGACAGTAGGCCCGAATTGACATTTCCCTTGTTCTTTGGTATCTTTAAGAAAAGGGAGGGGATTGCATGTTTCCCGCGCATGATTTTGCTCCATACAAGGCCTGACAATAGGCGGGGGCTGTGTGGAGCGGCGTTTTGAATTGCCGCCTAATCGGGCTTTGTATTTCCGGTCAATTAAAAATTGAAGGGGCAAAGCCATGAAAAAGTTACATGTATTTTCGGGGCTTCGGGATTTCTTTGTGCTGTGGGGTTCGCAGACGCTGTCGAGCCTTGGCACGGCTATGACTAATTTTGCCCTCATTATTTGGGTCTACGGACAGGGGGGCACGGCGTCCAGCATTACGTCAATGACAATCTGTTCTTTTCTCCCCACCATTCTCTTTCGCTTTATCGCGGGGACTTTTGCAGACCGGTGGGACAAAAAGCGGATAATGCTCGTTTCGGATTTGCTGGCGGCCTGTGGCACGCTGACGATTTTGCTACTGCACGCCCTTTCCTCGCTGGAGATATGGCATTTATATGTCATCAATTTCCTTCTCAGCCTGATGAATTCGTTTCAGGTTCCGGCGGCCAATGTGGCCACGGGGTTACTGGTGCCGCAGGAACAGTATACCAGGGTGAGTGGCCTACAGTCCTTTGCCGGTTCGGTGGTCTCAATCCTGGCTCCGGCGCTGGGGAGTGTGCTGCTGGCGTTGGGAGGGCTGAACGTTGTCCTGCTCTTTGACCTTGTCAGCTTTGCGGTTGCCTTTCTCACACTGCTGTTTTTCATCCAAATCCCGGATGGGCAGCAGGGCGGGGGACAGGTTCCGGAGCCCTTTTGGAAGAGCTGCATGGAGGGGATTCGGTTCCTCCGGAACAACGCGGCGGTTTGGCGTCTCATCTTGTTTTTTGCCGCTGTGAATTTCCTTGCCAAGCTGGGCAACGACGGCATGCTGCCTCCCTTTGTTTTGGGGAAGACTGATGGGGATCAAAATGCCCTGGGATTGGTACAGTCTGCCGTTGCGCTGGGGATTCTCGCCGGCAGCCTTTTTGTCACGTTGATGCGGCCTGCAAAGCGCAAGACCACTGCCATTTTTGTCAGCTGTGCCATTACGTTTTTGACAGGGGGCGTGATGCTTGGCCTGTCGGGGTCGCTGCCGCTTTGGATGGCGGCTTCCTTTGCCTCTTATGTGCCGGTGGCAATTCTGGGCGCCAACCTGACGGTGATTATGCGCACCCGTGTGCCGGTGCAATTACAGGGACGGGTCTTTTCTGCGCGGGATACTATCCAAAACGGTACCATTCCGCTGGGGTTGTTCCTCGGCGGGGTATTGGCGGATTACGTTTTGGAGCCCTTTATGGGCACGCCTTCTCCTGTCCAGCAGGTGCTATCCTCCCTGTTTGGGACCGGGAAGGGGGCGGGGATAGCCGTTCTCTTTTTTATTGTGGGGAGCCTTGGGGCCGTGATGAGTATTGTTGCGCTGAGAAATCCCCTATACCGGGAATTGGATTAACACAGTGAGAAAATCCCGCTGCCTTTTAAGAGGCAGCGGGATTTCTTATGCTAGGTTATGTAATTAGGCCGCACTTTACAGCTGGGGGCCGGCGGGAACCAGGGCTTTGCCGGCGGGATTGCCCTCGTATTTGACAAAGTTCTTGATAAAGCGCTGGGCCAGGTCCTTGGCCTTCTCGTCCCACTGGGCGGCGTCAGCATAGGTGTCGCGGGGGTCTAAGATGGCGGGGTCGACGCCGGGGAGGGAGGTGGGGACTTCAAAGTTGAAATAGGGAATCTTCTTAGTGGGGGCATCCAGGATGGCACCGGAGAGAATGGCGTCGATGATGCCGCGGGTGTCCTTGATGGAGATGCGCTTGCCGGTGCCGTTCCAACCGGTGTTGACGAGGTAGGCTTTGGCGCCGCTCTTCTCCATGCGCTTCACCAGCTCCTCGGCGTATTTGGTGGGATGGAGCTCTAAGAAGGCCTGGCCGAAGCAGGCGGAGAAGGTGGGAGTGGGCTCTGTAATGCCCCGCTCGGTACCGGCCAGCTTGGCGGTGAAGCCGGAGAGGAAATAGTACTGGGTCTGCTCCGGGGTGAGGACAGAGACGGGGGGCAGCACGCCAAAGGCATCGGCCGAGAGGAAGATGACGTTCTTGGCAGCAGGAGCAGCGGAAACCGGGCGGACTATCTTCTCGATATGGTCGATGGGATAGGAGACACGGGTGTTTTCCGTGACGCTCTTGTCGTTAAAGTCAATCTTGCCCTGGGCGTCCAGGGTGACGTTCTCCAGAAGGGCATTGCGGCGGATGGCATTGTAGATGTCGGGCTCGGATTCCTTGTCCAGGTTGATGACCTTGGCATAGCAGCCGCCCTCAAAGTTGAAGACGCCATTGTCATCCCAGCCGTGCTCGTCATCGCCGATGAGCAGGCGCTTGGGGTCGGTGGAGAGGGTGGTCTTGCCAGTGCCGGAGAGGCCGAAGAAAATGGCGGTGTTCTCCCCGTTCATATCGGTGTTGGCGGAGCAGTGCATGGAGGCAATGCCCTTTAAGGGGAGGTAGTAGTTCATCATGGAGAACATGCCCTTTTTCATCTCGCCGCCGTACCAGGTGTTGACAATGACCTGCTCTCTGCTGGTGATATTGAACATGGCAGCGGTCTCGGAATTGAGGCCCAGCTCTTTATAATTCTCCACTTTGGCCTTGGAGGCGTTATAGACCACAAAGTCGGGCTTGAAGTCTTTGAGCTCTTCTTCGGTGGGGCGGATGAACATGTTCCTGACAAAGTGGGCCTGCCAGGCCACCTCCATGATAAAGCGGATAGCCATCCGGGTATCGGCATTGGTGCCGCAGAAGGCATCTACCACGAAGAGGCGCTTGCCGGAGAGCTCCCGCAGGGCAATATCCTTTACTGCGCGCCAAGTGTCCTCGCTGGCGGGATGGTTGTCGTTGGGATACTCGTCGCTGGTCCACCAGACAGTGTCCTTGGAGTTCTCGTCCATGATGATGAACTTGTCCTTGGGGGAGCGGCCGGTATAGATGCCGGTCATGACGTTGACGGCCCCCAGCTCGCTGACTTGGCCACGCTCGTAGCCGGTGAGCTCGGGCTTGATCTCCTCCTCGTACAGCTCCTCAAAGGAGGGGTTGTAGACGATTTCTGTGGTTCCGGTGATACCGTACTTGGTCAGATCAATCTTTTCCATGTGTTCCTTCAACCTCTTTCCCATTTTCTCACACCCCACCGGGGCGGGGTTCTTTTACGACCCTATTATAATACACCTGCCCACGGAAAGCTATGGATAATTTGTTAAAATATCTCGAGTAAATTGGTGAAAATTGCCTTTTAGCCCCTGGGGTTGACGGTGGGAAAGGGTTTAGAATATAATAAAGAAAAACGACGGGGGAAAACAAAATGAAACAGTTCCTGTGTCTATTGGCGTTTTTAGGCTTGCTGGCGGGATGCGCGCCGCGTGTGGAGGCACCGGAGCCGCACCAGGAGCCCCCGGTGGAAGCGCCGGAGGAGGAGACGGGGGAAGAAACGCCGGAGGAGCCTGCCCTGGGGAATCCGGAGGCGGTGATGAGGGAAAAGGAGCAGCAGTATTACGACACCTACCTGCGCACCTGGGGGTTTGCCAACCCCTTTTACCGGGACTTTGGGGCGCAGGACAACCCGCTGGAGGAGGAGAACCTCTATCTGATGTTCCATGCCATGTACCTGCTGGAACATGGCTACGAGGAGTTGGAGGCGCTTAACATGAGCGGGGATTTGGGGACGGAAATCTATCCGGCAGAGGTGGTGGAGGGCACCCTCACTGCCCATTTTAACGTGACGGCGGATCAGCTGCGGGAGACGGCCGGAGGGCAGAGCCGCAGCCACTATGACGGGGAGGCCGGAACCTATGAATTCGGCACCGGATATGGCGGCGCGGGGCCCATCGGCGCGGTGACGGGATACCGGGAAGAGGGGGACGTGCTGGAGCTGGACTACGGCTGGTTTGAGCTTGGTGAAAACGGGGGCGCCGGGAAGAAGGGGGCCGGCGGGGTGCTCACCATCCGCCTCTTGCCTGAGGGGGGCTGGAAATACGAGGCCAACCGCGTGACCCAATAGCCAAAAGGCCGCAGAGCCGGGATTACCTGGGCTCTGCGGCCTTTTTCTTGGGGGGATGGGAGAGAGGGCGGTTGGCGGGATTGTCCAGCAGGCGGCCGTCTTCCGCGAAGCGGGAGCCGTGGCAGGGGCAGTCCCAGGTGTGCTCTTCGGGGTTGTATTTTAGGGCGCAGCCCATGTGGGGGCAGCGGGGGACCGTGGGTGTGAGAAGGTTGGCCGTTGCCTCCAGGGCATTGGCCGCCAGCTGGGGGTGGAACAGGGAACGGGAGGGGGAGAAGAGGGAGGCATAGGGGTTTGGCCTGCCCTGCACGAAATCGGTGAGCAGGCGGGCAGCGGCCATAGAGGTGGTGATACCCCACTTGCCGAAGCCGGTGGCGGTGAAGAGCCAGGGTGTGGAGGCGGAATAGGGGCCGATATAGGGCAGGCCATCCAGGGTGACGCAGTCCTGGGCGGCGAAGCGGGAGGCCTCCTCAGCCTGGGGGAAGTGGCGGCGGGCAAAGGAGGAGAGCTGCTCCCAACTGCCGTAGGGTTTGCCGGTGCGCCCGCCGCCCCCGCCCAGGAGGAGCAAATCGCCATAGGGGCGCAGGGAAAAGCCGCCCTGGGCCTCGTCCACGTACATGCCGGAAATGGGTGGGGCGCCCTTTAGGGCCAGCACGTAGGAGCGCTGCTGATAGAGCTTGAGAAAATAGCTGCCATGGCGGTTGAGAAATGGGAAATGGGTGGCGACGATGATTTTTTGGGCCCGGACAGAACCCAGGTTGGTGTGGGCAAGGCCGGGCTCTAGGGCTTGTACCCGGGTGTGCTCCCGGATGGGGAGGGGCTTGGCTAAGGCGGAGAGGAATTTCAGGGGGTGGAACTGGGCCTGGCTGGGGAGACGCACCGCCCCTGCCGTGGGAAAGGGAAGGGCGGGGGAGACTACTTCCGCCGCTGCGCCCAGGCGGCGCAGGGCAGCGGCCTCCTGTTCCAGGGCGGCCCGGCTGGTGAGGGAATAGACAAAACTGTCCTGCTCTTCAAAATCGCAGTCAATGGTTTGGGCCAGGGAGCGGTAGGCGGAGAGGGCGGCCAGGTTGGCTTCCAGGTATTGGCGGGCGGCGGATTCGCCCTTTTGGCGGAGGAGGCGGTGGTAAACCAGGCCGTGCTGGGCGGTGATTTTGGCCGTGGTGTGGCCGGTTGTGCCGCCGCAGATGGTATTGGCCTCCAGCAGCAGGCAGTCGGCCCCGGCTTCGCGGAGGAAATGGGTGCAGAGGAGGCCCGCGATGCCGCCGCCAATGACGAGGATTTCCGTTTTCCGGTCGCCTTCCAGCGGGGGAAAGGTGGGGAGGGAGGACGTGGTCTGCCAGACGGATTTCATGGTATCACCTCTTGTTATTCAGTGTGTGCAGGGGACGGGGGATTATGAGGGCGATGTCAATTTTTTCTTGCAGCGGGGATGTATCTGTGCTAAACTTAAGCCAAATTGAGACGGGAGGAATGGGATATGGGACGGATTTACACCGCAGTGGAACAGCTGATTGGGGGGACGCCGCTGCTGGAACTGGCTCACTTGGCACGGGAGGAGGGCCTGGGGGCGCGGGTGCTGGCAAAGCTGGAGTATTTGAACCCGGCAGGGAGCGCCAAAGACCGGGTGGCAAGGGCCATGCTGGACGACGCAGAACGGCGGGGCGTGTTAAAGCCCGGCGGCGTAATTATCGAGCCCACTTCGGGGAATACGGGGATTGGGCTGGCGATGGTGGCGGCGGGGCGGGGATACAAAACCGTCATTGTAATGCCGGACAGCATGAGCGAGGAGCGGCGCAGGCTGATGGGGGCCTATGGGGCAGAGCTGGTGCTGACCCCTGGGGCGCAGGGCATGGCAGGGGCCATTGCCAAGGCGGAGGAGCTGGCAAAGGGGATTCCGGGCAGCTTTGTGCCGGGGCAGTTTGACAACCCCGCCAATCCGGCGGCCCACCGGGAGACCACCGGGCCGGAGATTTGGGAGGACACAGAGGGGAAGATAGACTTCTTTGTGGCCGGAGTGGGAACCGGCGGCACCATTACCGGGGTGGGGGAATACCTGAAAGGGAAAAACCCTGCCGTGAAAATCGTGGCGGTGGAGCCTGCGGGCTCGCCGGTGCTGAGTGGGGGCGTGAGCGGGAGCCACGGGCTCCAGGGCATTGGGGCGGGCTTTGTGCCGGGGGCGCTGAACACCGGCATTTATGATGAGATTATCCCTGTGTGGGAACAGGACGCCTATGCTGCGGGACGGCGGCTGGGGAAGAGCGAGGGGGTGCTGGCGGGTATCTCCTCCGGAGCGGCGCTGTGGGCGGCGCTGGAACTGGCCAAGCGGGAGGAGAACCGGGGAAAGACCATTGTGGTGCTGCTGCCGGACACCGGGGACCGGTACCTCTCCACAGAGCTTTTCGCGGATTAGGGGGGATGGCCCTTGGGCGGGGAAAAGGCAGCCAGAGACCGGCTCTCTGGCTGCCTTTTGTCTTCCGGCAGAGCTGGTTTGAGCGCTTTTCGTGTTGCGCGGGGGACGGCTTTTTGGTATGATAGACACAAAAACGCGGCAAAGTGGCTTGTGGTTATGATACGATTGGCAAGAGTGGCAGAACGGTTAAAAGCTAAAATTTAACACAAATTAATTCGGGAAACAAATAACCTTATTTATAATTATATATAAGATTATTATAAATATATTGAGTGCGGCTAGAAATGGGGTCACACTCAATATATTTGACCAATTGACCAAACTAATAATATTAAGTAAAGAGCTGTAAATCTGATAGTTTTATATATTGACCAATAAGAAAAAAAGTGCTATAGTTTAAAAATGGAGGTGTCTTATGGAACTTTTTAGATTAGAAGAGGTATTTAAAAACAACATTTTTAAAAATGAAGATGATATTAAACTTCATTTTTATTCAGATATAATCAATCCGTTATTAAAAGAGTTGAATCCAATAATGTCAGGACAATACAAAAGCGAAGACATTCTTCTGGCTGGTGGCAGAACAGATGCTACATTTCAAAATATTTTATTTGAGTTGAAAAAATATGATTATTTCAGAACAGAAAGAGGTATAGATGAGGCTCTTTACGGTAGAAACGATAGGGACCACGGTTTGTATGATTATATAATTAGCAATGCTGGAATTACGTCCAATGATACAAAAGAAGAGGTGTTTCAAAAAATATCAAATGGGATAGGTGTTGGCTTTGACGGAGTTTCTTTTATATTTGCTCGATTTGTAGCAGCTCCTGTTTTAAAAAAACTAAACACAGAGAAACTGAATTTATCTGTTGAGATAGAATTGCCAGCTATTTTTATTTATGAAAAGAAAGACTTTTCTACTGGATTAAAGAGATTAGTTTTGTTACTGAAACAGCAGGATAAAATTGCTTTAAATAAAAAAAATCTTATTTCAATTATAAATCCAAAAAGCTCTTTTGTACGAAAGAGTATTAAAGTTATTTATGATGAATTGTATTTTAATTTGAATGATTTGAAGGGAAGCACTCGTGTTAGGACTTTATATAATGAGTGGGATAGAGTTTTTGGAACAATGTATGGAAATGATAATGAAGCCACATCTTTTACAGAAGTATCTTCAGTTATTAAAGATTTATACAATTACAGTGATACAGTGATTATCGATAGTAAAATCTATTTATTTGCATTACAGACATTTTTTAATATGTTTTTAAAATTATTAATTTATTCTTTTCTTGCACAACTTGTTAGCCCAATGTTTGTGCTTAATGATGCTTTAACAAAACCTCAAATTGACAAGTTGTTTGACGGAGAATTGAATAAATATGAGTCAATAGTCAAAAATTTCTTTGAGTCTCATTTTATGGAATGGTTTACTTATACTTGCTCTGATAGTAATTTTGATACAAATGTTGTAAATGATATTCTTCAGATCGTTAGTAAGTTTGACTTAAGTACATATATTTTGAAACCAGAAGAAATACAAGATATTTTGCAAGAAGTTTATATGGAGTTAATTCCTGCTGAAATGCGCCACTTAATGGGGGAATACTTTTCTCCTGATTGGATTGTTGAACACGCTCTGGATTTGGTGGGATTTACTGGAGACATTGAAAAAACACTTATAGACCCAACGGCAGGTTCGGGAACATTTTTAACTCACGCAATTAAAAGGGTTATAAGCCAACAGAAAGGAAAGTTGTCAAGAGAAAATATTGAAAAAATAACTCATAATATTATAGGGTTTGATATAAATCCTATATCAGTTGTATCTGCTAAGGCTAATTACATACTTGCCGTTTTTTCATCTTGTGATGATAATGTTTTTGAAAATTTTGCCGACCCATTTGAGATTCCTATTTATATTGCAGACTCTATTTTATCGCCAGTAGTATATACGGAAGAAAGCGAATTGACATTATCGATAGATACATCAGTTGGAAAATTTCAAATTCCTAAGTTTACGAATTATACAGATGCGAGTGAGTTTTTAAAAATTTTAAGCCAACATATTGATGACAAATGTGATTTTGATACTTTCTGGAATCGAATTGAAAATAGACTAATTGACAACAAATATAAAAATATAGTTGAAGAACTTTTTAATAGACTTTATATATTGCATAGAGCGGGTAACGATTCTTTTTGGCCTGTTATTTTAAGGAATAGTTTCGCACCTATACTTATTGGTAATAAATTTGATTTTGTTGTAGGTAATCCTCCGTGGATTGCTTGGAAATCAATGAGTAAGAGTTATCGAGAAGGTACACTTGAAATTTGGAAAAGTTACGGCATTTTCGAGAAAAATGCATATGATAAAAAAACCACTCACGATGATTTTGGCATGGCAGTTACATATGTTGCTGTGGATAAGTATTTGAAAAATAATGGAAATATGGTCTTTTTGCTTCCTGCTTCCTTCCTCAAGTCAACTAAGGGAGGGGAAGGCTTTAGAAAATTTTCGATAACCCGTTTTGGACAAAATATTCCATTTTCAGTAGATTTGGTAGATGATTTTTCTGGTGTTAAGTTGTTTACAATACCAACAGTAGTAATAAAGATTACTAAAAATATTGAAATGAAATATCCTATGAACAAATATAAGATTTGGAAACAAATAGGAAAAAAATCTCCTATTGATTCGCACGCAAAGTGGAATCAGGTTGTAAATAATTTAAACTATGATGTTTTATCAGCCCGTCCAGTTGATGGAAATAATAAACAGTCTTCTTGGCTTACAATGTATGATATGAGTTTGGCAAACAAAATTTTAGATCCAACAAAGCAAAGATATTATAGTGGAAGAAAAGGTATTGAACCAGCGGGGGCAAAGGGTGTATATTTGCTAAAGAAGCCTGTGCGTAGTCGAGATGGGCTGTTGTTTATTGAAAATTGTATTGAAAGACAACGCCGAAAAGACTTTTTAGTAAAGGGAGTTAACAAAGGGAAGATTGAAGAGACATTTATCTTTCCAATGCTTGGAGGCAGAAACATTGGAAAATGGCAAGTGAAATCTAACGAGTATATTTTGGTGCCACATACAGTTGAATATAAATATGGGATACCAGTTCAAGAATTAGACAAAATCGCTCCCAAAACGAGTGAGTGGTTGTATTTTTATCACGACGAGTTATTGGCAAGTCGAATTCAAAACGGAAAATTTTTCAATCCTGCAATTCACCCATATTATCGTTTAGACAATGTGGGCGAATACACTTATGCACCCTATAAGGTTTTGTGGAAAGAACAAACTGGAAGCATGTCGGCTGTTGTTGTTGGCTCCTATTTTGAATCTATTCCTGATGCAGATAGAGATTTATTTAGTAAAGATAAAACTATCGTTGTTGATTCTAAGGTGCTAATGCTTGGACTTTATAATTTTGATGAAGCAAATTATATTTGTGGTATATTAAATTCAAAAGATGTAGTTGATGTTATAGATGGCTATGCCATATCAACTAATAGAGGAGTTGATGTATTAAAATATTTGGCTATCCCAAAATATGATTTAACAAATGATATTCATAAAAATATTTCTAAGCTTTCTAAAAATATTCATACAGAGATAAGAAAGCCAAAACCTGAAGGAATAAAACAGTTAGAAACGGAACTCAATGTAGAAGTCCGCAGATTGTTTACTTAAAAGTCTTTATTCGGGTGGTGGAATTTCTCAAAAATACTAGGTAAAACCACTTATAATTTGGAACAGAACATATTGCTATTATCTATGGTTACAGAGCAAGTATTATCAGCACGGGTAATAAAATGATAACATTAGCCCATATAGGCAGGATAGTATGGATATATCAAATAATCAAAAGAAATTACAAACATGATAGAGAGCAATTTCTAAACATAATTGATTAGTTCTTGCCGAGAAAGAATCGGAAAATACCGGAATAGGATAAAGGGGAGAATGGGATGAGGCAAATTCGGATTTTTGACACCACCATGCGGGATGGGGAGCAGTCGCCGGGGTGCAGCATGAACCCGGGGGAGAAGCTACAGGTGGCCAAACAGCTGGAAAAGCTGGGGGTGGATGTGATTGAAGCGGGGTTTCCCATCAGTTCGCCGGAGGACTTCCAGGCGGTGCAGGCCATTGCCAAAGCGGTGAAAAACTCTGTGGTGTGCGGGCTGGCCCGCTGTGTGGAGGCAGACGTCCGCCGGGCCTATGAGGCGGTGAAGGAGGCGGCGTACCCCCGTATCCATGTGTTTATTGCCACCAGCGACATCCACCTGGCGCACAAGCTGCGCATGACGAGGGAGGAAGTGCTGGAAAAGGTGCGGGAGATGGTGACGCTGGCGGCCTCGCTGGTGGAGGATGTGGAGTTTTCCGCCGAGGACGCTTCCCGCAGCGACTATGAATACCTGGCCCAGGTGCTCTCGGTGGCGGCGGAGTGCGGGGCAAAGACACTGAATATCCCGGACACGGTGGGGTACTGCATCCCCTCGGAGATGGAAGAGCTGGTGCGCTACATGAGGACCCATGTGAAGGGGGCGGAAAACGTGGTGTTTTCGGTGCACTGCCACGACGACCTGGGGATGGGGGTGGCTAATACCTTGGCTGCTGTGCGGGCCGGGGCCGACCAGGTGGAGTGTACTGTCAACGGCATTGGGGAGCGGGCGGGGAATGCGGCGCTGGAGGAAATCGTGATGGCGCTGCGCACCCGCCGGGAGCTGCTGGGGGCAGACACCCGCATCAACACCAAGCAGCTCTACCGCACCAGCAGGCTGATTTCCACCATCACCGGCTCTTCTGTGGCGCCCAACAAGGCAGTGGTGGGGGCCAATGCCTTTGCCCATGAGTCGGGCATCCACCAGCACGGGGTGATGATGGAGCGCGCCACCTATGAGATTATGAATTCCGGGGACATCGGCATCCCGCAGAACCGGATGGTGCTGGGCAAGCACTCCGGGCGGCACGCCTTTGTAGACCGGCTCACCGAGCTGGGCTATGCTTTGAGCGACGAGGAGGTAGGGGTGGCCTTTGAGGCCTTTAAGAAGCTGGCTGACCAGAAAAAGAGCATCACCGACAGGGACTTGGAGGCAATGGTGGGTTCCCAGAAGGGCAGCTTTGTGCCGGAATATACACTGGAGACCTTTGTGGTGAACTCCGGCAGCGTGATTTCTGCCACGGCAAACCTGAAGCTCAAAAACCGGGAGGGGGAAATCTGCCAGCGGGTGGCCTATGGGGCGGGGCCCATTGATGCGGCCTTTAAGGCCATTGAGAAGGCCACCAAGGTGAAGGCCCAGCTGGACAGCTACACTATTCAATCTGTCACCGAGGGGGAGGACGCCCTGGGCGAAGTGGTGGTGAAGCTCACCAGCGGGGGATACCACTACGTGGGCCGGGGCCTCAGCACCGACATCATTGAGGCCAGCATCAAGTCCTATCTCAACGGCATCAACAAGATTATTGCCGGGCTGCGGGAGCGGCAGGGATAACGGCGGGCCAACCGGATAGAAGAGATGGAGCCGGCGCACGCTTTGCGCAGGGCCGGGGAAACCGGCCTTTGCCCTGAAGGGGGAATCCCATAAAAGAGGAAAAGGGGTTGAGAACATGAAACGGCTGGACATACTGGACTCGACATTGCGGGACGGGGCGCAGAGTGAGGGCATTAGCTTCTCGCTGGATGACAAGCTGAATATCGTGCGGGCGCTGGACGGGCTGGGGGTGTCCCATATCGAGGCGGGGAACCCCTTTTCCAACCCCAAGGACTACGAGTTCTTTGAGCGGGCCTCGGTGCTGAATCTCAAAAACGCCAAGCTGGTGGCCTTTGGCTCCACGCGGAAAAAGGGGGCCTCGGTGGGGGAGGATAAAAACTGCATCGCCCTGCTGAGCGCTGGGACCCCCGCTGTCTCCCTGGTGGGGAAGGCGTGGGATAAGCAGGTGACCCAGGTGCTGGGGGCAGGGCTGGAGGAAAACCTGCGGATGATTGGGGAGACGGTGGCCTTCTTTAAACGGGCGCACAAAGAGGTCATCTTTGATGCGGAGCACTTTTTTGACGGCTACAAGCAAAACCCCAGCTATGCGATGGCGGCAATCCAGGCCGCCTGCGAGGCGGGGGCGGACTGCGTGGCGCTGTGCGATACCAACGGGGGCTGCTTCCCGGAGGAGATTGCCCGGATGACCCGGGCGGCAGTGGAGGCGCTGCGCTGCCCGGTGGGTATCCATTGCCACAACGACATGGGCTGCGCAGTGGCAAACACGCTGCTGGCAGTGGAGGCCGGGGCGGCCCAGATACAGGGCACCTTTACCGGCATCGGGGAGCGCTGCGGGAACACCAGGCTCTCCACGGTAATTCCCTCCCTCCAGCTGAAGCGGGGGTATGGCTGCATCCTGCCAGGGCAGATGGGGAGCTTGACAAAGACGGCCCGGTATATCGCTGAGGTGAGCAATATGGCGCTGGGAAAATTCTTGCCCTATGTGGGGAAAAATGCCTTTGCCCACAAAGCGGGGATGCACGTGGACGGGGTGAGCAAGCTGGAGGGGGCCTTTGAGCACATCGACCCGGCCCGGGTGGGGAACAAGCGGAATTTTCTCATCTCGGAGGTGTCGGGGAAGGCGGCGGTGGCGGCGGAGCTGAAAAAATTCGCGCCGGAGCTCACCAAGGAATCCCCGGAGACAGGGCGGGTGATGGGCAAGCTCAAGGAGCTGGAATACCGGGGCTTCCAGTTTGAATCGGCTACGGCCAGCCTGGAGCTGCTGGTGAAGCGGGAGCTGGGGATGTTCACCCCCTTTTTTAAGGTGGAGCACTTTAAAATTATCGGGGAACAGATTTTAGAAGAAGAGGGCTACTCCTCCTCGGCGCTGATTAAGGTGAGCGTGGGGGAACAATCGGAGGTGAGCGGCGCGGAGGGGGACGGGCCGGTGAACGCCTTGGACCGGGCACTGCGGAAGGCGCTGGAGGTGTTTTATCCCTGCCTGGCAGACATGCGGCTCATTGACTACAAAGTGCGGGTGATGGAGCCCAAAAACGCCACGGCTGCGGTGGTGCGGGTGCTCATCGAGAGCACGGACGGGGAGAATGTGTGGACCACCGTGGGGGCTTCTAAGGATATCATCAACGCCAGCTTTTTGGCGCTGACGGATTCGGTGGAATACAAGCTGATGCTGGCGCAGGGAACGGGAAAGACGGTGTAGAAGGGCACTTTTGTCACCTTTTTGGGGTTTGGCCCATAGAATGGGGCAAGACAGAAAGGGGGGCTGGGCGTGCTGGAATTAGGGGCATTTGTGGCGCTGGGGCTTTTGGCTGCGGTGGGGCTCACCTGCCTGGTGGAGCTGGTTGCGGGCGGGATGCTGCGGGAGAGCCGCAGGATGGTGACTGTGGTGCTGGCTACGGCGGACTGCCGGGGGCAGCGGGGGCTCTTGCGGGCGCTGGACATGGAGCGGCAGAACCGGCTGGTGAGCCGGGTGGTGGTGCTGGACTGCGGCGCAGGGGAGGAGCTGCTGGAAGAGCTGCGGCGCTGGGCCTCGGACAAGGGGGATACGGCAGTGTGCCGCCCGGAGGAGCTGGCGGCCCTGCTGGGACAATGGGGAGAGGGATGACGGCCTTTCCCAGAGGGAAAAAGGGGACAGGCCCCGGAGAGGAGGGGAATATGAAGCGGGAAGTAAAAGAGATGTCAGTGGTGGAGGGGACAGTGGAGAACATCATCTACCGCAACGACGAGACGGGCTATGCGGTGCTGGAGCTGGACAGGGAGGGGGAGCTGCTCACCGTGGTGGGGCTGATGCCCATGGTGGCCGAGGGGGAGCAGCTGCGGGTGCTGGGGAGCCACACCACCCATCCCCAGTTTGGGCCCCAGTTCCGGGCGGAGGTGTGTGAGCGGCGGCTGCCCGCCAATGCCAACGCCATCTACCGGTATCTGAGCTCGGGGGTTATCAAGGGCATCGGGCCGGCTACGGCCAAGCGGATTGTGGACTTGTTTGGGGACGAGACGCTGGATATCATCGAGAACTCGCCGGAGGAGCTGCGGAAAATCAAGGGCATCAGCGCCAAGAAGGCGGCGGAAATCTCGGCGGAATTCCTCAAAATCTACGGGATGAAAAATGTGATGGCCTTTTTAAGCGGCTATGGCATCGAGCCCTTTTACTGCGTGGCGCTGTGGAAGAAATACGGCGTCTCCACCATTGAGCGGGTGAGGGAGAACCCCTTCCTCATCTGTGCCGACGACATCGGGCTGCCCTTTGAGACGGCGGACGCCATCTGCCGGCAGCTGGAGATTCCCCAGGACAGCGAATTCCGGCTGAGTGCCGGGATTTTCTACGTGCTGCGGCACAACACCTACCGCGGGGGACACACCTGCCTGCCCAGGACCAAGCTGCTGGCTACTGCTGCCAACCTGCTCCAGTGCGAGGCGGAGGGGTTGGAGGACATCTTGGAGCAGGAGATTGGGTGGGGCAACCTGGTTTTGGAGGAGATTGGGGGGCGGGAATACATCTATGCCCCGGCGCTCTACGAGGCGGAGCTCTATGTGGCAGAGCGGGTGGGGCTGATTGCCTCCCACTACCCAGACACAGGGGAGGACTATGGGGCCCGCATCGCAAAGCTGGAACGGGAGAAGGGGATGGAATACGCCGCTTTGCAGCGCCGGGCCATCAGCGCCGCGCTGACCCAGGGCATCACCATCCTCACCGGGGGGCCGGGCACGGGGAAGACCACAGCCATCAACGCCATTATCCGGCTGATGGAGGACGAGGGGCTCAAGGTGGCGATTGCCGCGCCCACGGGGCGGGCGGCCAAGCGCATCAGCGAGCTCACCGGGTATGAGGCCAAGACGCTGCACCGGCTGCTGGAGGTGGACTTCGGCGAGGGGGAGCTGCCGGGCGGGGACGGGGGACGGACAAAGTTCAAGCGCTGTGAACACAACCCGCTGGACTGCGACGCCATCATTGTGGACGAGATGTCCATGGTGGACATTTTGCTCTTTGAATCGCTGCTGCACGCCTTAAAGCTCTCCACAAAAATCGTGCTGGTGGGGGACTCGGACCAGCTGCCCAGCGTGGGGGCGGGGAAGGTGCTGGGGGATTTGATTAAGAGCGACTGCGTGACAACCACCTGCCTCACCGAGATTTTCCGGCAGGCGGCCCAGAGCCAGATTGTGGTGGGCGCCCACAGCATTGTGCGGGGGGAGATGCCCGACCTGAGAAGCCGGGACGGGGACTTTTTCTTCCTGGCAAACCGGGGGGACTATGCCGCCGCGGCGCGGACGGTGTGCGACCTGTGTGTGCGGCGGCTGCCGAACGCCTATGGCTATGACCCCTTTGGGCAAATCCAGGTGCTGGCCCCCAGCCGGGTGGGGGAGCTGGGCACTAACCACCTAAACCAGCTCTTGCAGGAGGCCCTGAACCCCAGCGGGGAGGGGAAGCCGGAGGTGCGCTTTGAGAGCAAGCTCTTCCGGCAGGGGGACAAGGTGATGCAGATTCGCAATAACTACGACATCGAGTGGGTGGACGCCAAGGGGGAAGTGGGCCTGGGGGTGTTTAACGGGGACATCGGCATCATCCAAAAGGTGGACCGGGGGGCGGGGACCGTGACTATCCTCTTTGACGACCGGACGGCGGAATATGCCAGGGAGATGCTGGGGGAGCTGGAGCTGGCCTACGCGGTGACAGTACACAAAAGCCAGGGGAGCGAGTTTGACGCGGTGGTGCTGCCGCTGATGAATGCCCATGAGAAGCTCTACTACCGGAATTTGTTGTATACGGCTGTCACCAGGGCCAAGAAGCTGCTGATTTTGCTGGGGAAAGAGTATACCGTGCGGGCGATGGTGGAGAACAACCGGAAGACGCTGCGGTATACCCATCTGGCCTATTTTTTGCGGCGGTTTCATGGGTTGGCGTAGCGGGCAGCCCGCGCGGGGAAGGAGAACGCAGAACCGGCGGCCTGCCCTGCCCCAGAAGATGGAGCCAGCGGCGCTGCTGCGCAAGGTCAACTTCGTTGACCTTCGCCCCGAAGGGGCGGGAACCTAAAAGGAAAGAAACTGCTCGGGGCACGTGCCTAAGGCCAACGTATGTTGGCCCCCGAAGGGGAGAAACCCAAAAAATTGTGCAAAATGGCAGAGAAGAACCGGGGAGGACGGGAAAATATTTGGTGCGATGCGAAAAAATGCGCGGGGGCTCTTGCATTGGGGGAGAAAAATAGGTATAATACTACAAACACAGAAATCACAAACGCGATGACGGGGAATAGTAGCTGTAAGGCCCTGCCACAGAGAGCTGCCGGGTGCTGGGAGGCGGCGCAGGCCCAAAGTGAACTCACCTCTGAGCGGTCCGCTGAAAGAATTGCGCGAGTAGGTTGGAACGGGTTTCTCCCGATACAGAGAAGTTGCGTTGCCGGGCGGAAAGCCTTAGACGCAGTGAGGGGTGGGCGCTTGGCCTGCAAGAGAAGTGGTACCGCGGAGATGCGCTGATTTGTGCGCCTTCGTCTTCTGGAATGGCGGAAGACGAAGGCGTTTTTGTTTTCTGCCCGGGTTTCCCAATTTTAAAGAGAAAGGAACGATGGAACTTATGCAGGAACTCATGAATATTACGGTGGGAAAGCAGCTGGAACAGGTGGCACAGAGGTTCCCCGACCGGGAATGCCTGAAATACACCGACCGGGATTACCGCCGCACCTGGCAGGAATTCAACGCGGAGGCGGAAAGGGTAGCCAGAGGGTTTATGGCTGCCGGCATTGGGAAGGGCGACCATGTGGCGATTTGGGCCACCAACGTGCCCGCCTGGATTATCACCCTCTTTGCCACTGCCAAAATCGGCGCAGTGCTGGTGACGGTGAACACCGCCTACAAGGTGTTTGAGCTGGAATACCTGATGCGGCAGTCGGACTCCAAGGCGCTGGTGCTCATCGACGGCTACAAGGACGCGGACTATGTGCAGATTGTCAACGAGCTGTGCCCCACGCTGAAAAGCTCCAAGCCTGGGGAGCTGAATAACCCCATGCTGCCCTTCCTCAAAACCGTGATTTACGCGGGGGAGAAGGAGGAGACCCCGGCGGGGATGCTGCGGTTTGACAAGCTCTACAGCATGGCGGACGAGGTGGCCTATGAGGACTTTGAAGCCGTCTATGAGAGCCTGGATCCCCAGGAAGTGGTGAACATGCAGTATACCTCCGGGACCACAGGATTCCCCAAGGGGGTGATGCTCACCCACTACAACATTGTCAACAACGGCAAGTGCATCGGCGACGCCATGAAGTTCACGGAGGAGGATAAGCTGTGTATCACCGTGCCCTTCTTCCACTGTTTTGGGCTGGTGCTGGCTATTATGGCCTGCCTGACCCACGCCACCTCCATGGTGCCGGTGGACTACTACCGGCCGCTGAAGGTGATGGAGGCCATTGAATACGAGCAGTGCACTGCAGTCCATGGGGTGCCCACTATGTTTATCGCCATGCTGGAACACCCGGAGTTTAAGCGTTTTACCTTCCCCAAGCTGCGCACGGGCATCATGGCGGGCTCCCCCTGCCCGGTGAAGGTGATGCAGCAGGTAGTGGACGAGATGCACATGCGGGACATCACCATCTCCTACGGGCAGACGGAGGCCTCCCCGGTGTGTACCCAGACCACTACGGACGACAGCATTGAGGTGCGGGTGGCCACTGTGGGGAAGGCGATGCCCTTTATTGAGTGCAAGCTGGTGGACCCGGAAACCGGGGAGGATATCACTGCGCCCGGCGTGCCCGGCGAATTTTGCGCCAGAGGCTACAATATTATGAAGGGATACTACAAAATGGAGGAGGCCACAGCCCAGGCGATTGATAAAGATGGCTGGCTTCACACAGGAGACCTTGCAAGTGTGGACGAAAAGGGGTATTATAAGATTACGGGCCGAATCAAGGATATGATTATCCGGGGCGGAGAAAACATTTATCCCAAGGAGCTGGAGGAATTCCTCTACCACAATCCCAAAGTGCAGGATGTCCAAGTCATCGGCGTGCCCAGCAAGGTGTATGGCGAGGAGATTATGGCCTGCATTATCCTCAAGGAGGGGGAGACCCTGACCGAGGACGAGGTGAAGGCGGAGATGAGGGCCAACATGGCAAAGCACAAGGTGCCCAGCTATGTGGCGTTTATGGAGGAATTCCCCATGACAGCCAGCGGGAAAATCCAGAAGTTTAAGCTCAGGGACTGGGCGGTGGACTATCTGGGGCTCCGGGATGCGGCCGCAATAGAAACAGCATGACGCCGGACCTTGCAATTGCCCGGCGCATGCCGGGGAGCGTGCGATGAAAACTATGGAGAATACCACCAAACTTTGCATGGGGTGTATGCGGGAGATTGGAGATGTCCGCAAATGCCCGTACTGCGGCTATATTGAGGAGAGCCTATACAGCCCCCGCTTTTTGGGGGAGAAAACCCTGCTGAAGGAACAGTATATCGTAGGGCGCTCATTGTCCCAGAACGATGAGGGGATTACATACATTGGCTATGACATCTCCAAATCGCAGAAGGTTTTTGTGCGGGAGTACATGCCTGACCTGCTGTGCGAACGGGCAGACGGGGGGAACACCGTGAACCCCCGCAAGGGATGCCAGAAATCCTTTGAACAGTATGAGCGGGAATTTGTCATCCTCTCGAAAAAGATGGTGACAGTGAAGCAGCTCTCCGGGGTGATGAGCATCCAGGACCTGTTTTTGCAGAATGGGACGGTTTATGCCGTCTACACCTATGTGGAGAGTATGTCCTTCAGCGACTTTTTGGGAAAAAACCTGGGGGAGCTGACGCTGGAACAGACCAAGTTCCTTTTTGTGCCCCTGCTGGAATCCCTGGCGAGGCTCCACGAGTCGGGAGTCATCCACGGCTCTATCTCGCCGGCCAGCGTGTTTATTGACACCAAGGGCGACTTGATTTTGGGTATCCCCAGCATCTACTCGGCTTGCTCCCACAACTCGGACTTTGCCGGGATTGTGGCACAGGGCTATGCGGCGCCGGAGCAGTACGAGCAGGAGGGGAAGCTGACGGCCCGCAGCGATATTTACTCTGTGTGCGCTATGATTTACCGCAGCCTTACCGGCACCATGCCGCCGGAGGCCTATGGCAGGCAGAAGAACGACAACACCCTTACTATTCAAAAAATCAACCCCTCTATCCCGCTGGAGCTGTCGGACGCTATCTCCAAGGGGATGTCCTACCGGGCGGACGCGCGGTATGACAGCGTGAGGCCTATCTTGGAGCTTTTGCAGCGGGCCAAGAGCGTGGCTATTATCCCCAAGGGGATTGAAAAGGAGATTGCCCCCCCGCCGCCGGGGCCTGAGAAAAAGGAACGGGTATCCGCGGTGCGCTCTTACGAGACGGTGCGGCCCAGGCGGAAGAAGGCCAAGAAGCGGCGGCGGTTCCCCTATGGGATTGTGTCGTTCTTCGTGTCGCTGGTGCTGATTGGGGCAGTGGCGGCGATGCTGTTTTACGATTTATACGGCGAAAAGGTGGATAAGGCCTTTGGTTGGAACTTCTACAGCCAGCAGAATTTGGGGCAGGGGGAGGCGCTGAACCCGCCTGCTCCCTCCCAGTATGAGCCGAGTACTGACGAGGAGGAGAGCGAGACCCGCAAGCAAGTGCCGGTGTTTATCGGGCAGGTGTCCCAGGCAGTGCTGGAAAACGGGGACTACACCGCCCTCTTTGCCTTCCAGGTGCAGGAATCGGAGTCTAACCTCTACGGGCCAGGGGTGGTTATCGACCAGAACCCCACGCCGGGCAGTTTTGTGGACTACGACGGGACGCCTGTGCCGGTGACAATTGTGGTGAGTGTAGGGGGACAGACAGTAAAAGTGCCCGACATTGTGGGCAAGAACATCGCCGACGCGGTTCCGCTGCTCACCGAGCGGGGGATACAGTATGACACGGTGTATGTATATGACAACGACGCGGAGGAGGGCATTGTGCTGCGCATGGACTTCCCCGCTGAGACGGAGATTGACCCATCGGTTTCCCTGACGGTGTATGTGGCTAAGAGCTATGAGACCGAGGAACCAGAGGAATCAGAGGAGACCGGAGACGAAGAGTGATGAAAGGATGATTCCCTATGAAACTGGCATTTTCAACGCTGGGCTGCCCGGACTGGAAATTTTCGGAAATCTATGCCACTGCCAAGGACTTGGGGCTGGCCGGAGTGGAAATCCGGGGCATTGCCAACGAGATGAGCGCCCCGCGTATCAAGGCCTTTTCCCCGGAACAGCTGCCTAAGACACTGGAAAAGCTGGGGGAGAAAAATTTGGAAATCCCCATGCTCACCTCGGGGGCAGTTTTGGGCGACCCGGAAAAGGTTGCGGCCTATGTGGCCGAGGCCAAGGAATACTTGGACCTGGCGGAGAAGCTGGGCACCCCCTATGTGCGGGTGCTGATTTCCCCTGACACCTTTCCGAAGGAGAGCGATGACCTAGAGTGCTGCAAACGGGCCTATGGGGAGCTGTGTGATTATGCCACGGGCAGGCAGGTGACCCCCCTGATTGAGACCAACGCCGCCCTGGCGGATACCGGGGTGCTGCGGGAGTTTTTGCAGGATGTGGGCCGGGAGAATATGGGGGTGCTGTGGGACATCCACCATCCCTTCCGGTACTTCGGGGAAGCGCCCCGGACAACCTATGACAACATCGGGAAATATGTGAAATATGTGCATGTGAAGGACTCTGTAATGCAGGGGGACAAGGTGGAATACCGGATGATGGGCTATGGCGATGTGCCCGTCTTTGACAGCATGAAGGCGCTGCATGACGGCGGGTATCAGGGCTATGTCTCCCTGGAATGGGTGAAGCGGTGGTGCCCTGATTTGCAGGAGCCGGGGATTGTCTTCTCCCACTTCGCCAGCTATATGAACTATTTGCTCAACCAGCTTTAAGGCGTGGAGCATGTGTTGCCCGCCGGGGGAAGGACGACCCGGAACAGGCGGCCCGCCCGGCTGAAAAGATGGAGCCGGTGCGCACTTTGCGCGGGGCTAAGCTTATTGGCTTGGCCCCGGAAGAATTATTGACGGCAATTCTTCCAGGCTAGCTCTGCTGGCCTTTGAACCCTAGAGGAAAAACAGTGACAGCGAGGGAGGCGGAACAATGGCGGAGCGGGCCAGGGAGACAGTGGAACTGATGAATATGTGTATGATACGCGACCCGGAGAACGGCAGGGTACTGGTGATGGACAAGCAGCAGGGCTATCGGGGGCACACTTTTCCCGGCGGGCACCTGGAGCCGGGGGAGGCGGTGGTGCCCTCTGTGGTGCGGGAAATCCAGGAGGAGACCGGGTTGACCGTGGAAAAATTGCGGTTTTGCGGCGTGAAGGACTGGATAAACGAAACCCACCGCTGCCTGCTTTTCCTCTTTGCCACAGAGCATTTCTCCGGCACCCTTGTCCCGGACGGGGAGGAGGGGCCCCTGTGCTGGATGACCTTGGAGGAGCTGCGGGGCGCCGACCTGGCCGAGGGCTTTGAGCGGACTTTACGGATGTTTTTGGAAGAGGGCCTCTGCGAGTTCTATGTGGACGCGGAAGACCGATGGGAATTCTTTTAACCGGACGGGGGCGGGATTGTGGAGAAAAAGACGCGCCTGCCCCAGTGCCTGCTGTTATATGCGGTGGGGGCTGGGGTGGGCTTTTCCTTTTGGATGATTGTGCTGGCGGGATGCGGGTTGATGTTCCGCAGGTGGGTGTATATACTGGCGGCGGTGGTGATTCTGTCCGGCGGCATCGCGGGGGTGGTGCAGCTAATCCTGTGGCTCAAAAGCAGGGCGGCCAAGGCGGTGCTGCTGGTTTTGTTTGCACTGGTGCTGGCCTTTGAGGTGTTCCCGGTGCTGGTGGTGTTCTATGCCTTCGGCGAACAGGAATACGTGGTGGAGCGGGAGGGGAAGCAGTATGTGGTCTATGTGAAGCAGTTCCTCAAAACCTGGGTGGAGTACTATGACTACCGGAATTTCCTGGTGGCGGGGAACCGGAAACGGATAGAAGAGTTTTACGGGAAGCAGTACTTTGACCCGGGGGACATGGAGCATAACCGGGAGGCTGTGGTGGAGGCCACTTATTACGACGATGAGGGGAATGCGGCGGGGGGATGAGGACGCCGGAATCCGGACGGGCGCAAAAATCCCCCGGCACATTGTGCCGGGGGATTTGGCTCATTTTTTAGAGCTGCTTTATCAGGAACATCCCCATGGGCTGCGCAAGCCCCGGAATGCCCAGTACCAGGCAACCGCAGTCCTTGTAGCCCAGCTTGTGGTAGAGGTGTTGGGCCTCCTTATCCACCAGGCCAGTATAGTCAAAGCACCGCTTTTGGGGTGTTTCGATGGTATAAACCGGTTGGAGCGGATATGCAATCCCCCTTCGCAAAAAATTTCCCCGGCGGTCGGTGCCGGGGAAATTTGGGTTTATTATATGGCTTCGGTCTCGATGAGGCCATAGCCACCGTTGTTGCGGCAATAGACCACATTGGCGCGGCCGGTGTGGGCGTTGATAAAGAGGAAGAATTGGTGGCCCACCAGGTTCATCTGCAAAATAGCCTCGGAGGGGGTCATGGGCTTGAGGACAATGGTTTTGGTGCGGGCGATGTCGTACTCTTCGCCCTCATCTACTTCTTCGGGGGGCGCGGCCAGTTCCTCATACAGCTCGGCGCGGAAACCGCCGCCGCGGGTGAGGCGGGATTTGTTCTTGACAATTTGTTTCAGGATGGCGTCGCTGGCGGCCTCCAGGGCGTCTTCCATGGCGGGGGCGGTCTTCTCTGAGCGGAACACCATGTTGTGGGAGCGCACCGTGATTTCCACGGTCTGGCGGTCTTCCGCCTCAAGCGTCACCGTTACCACCGCCGCGGCTTCGGGGCCGAAAAACTTGTCCAGCTTTTTGAGCTTTTTTTCGGCTCGCTCCCGGAAGGAATCCTTCAGCTTGAATTTTCTGGCATTGATGGTAAGATTCATACATACATCCCCTTTTTTCCGAGAGGGGAACCCCTCTCTCTTTCTATTCCTATCTTACCACAAAATGGCTAAAAAAGTAAAGATAAAATATGAAATTTTAGGAACATTTTTGCGGCCACGGGAGAAGGGGGATACTGTTTCCTGGCGGGAAGCTAAATTTCTTCGTGCTCGGCCAGCACTACCGGCTGGCCATTGATATAGACAGCGCAAGGGGTGGAATAGATGGAGAGGGGGTCGCCGTCAAAGAGGAGGAAATCGGCGTCCTTGCCGGGGGCCAGGGAGCCCACCCGGTCCTCCAGATGGAGCAGGGTGGCGGGGACGATGGTGATAGCCCGCAGGGCGTCCTCATAGGGCAAGCCCTCCCGCACGGCCAGGCCGGCGCAGAGGGGGAGGTATTGCAGGGGGATGACCGGGTGGTCGGTACAGATGGCGGCGGTGACCCCTTTTTCCCTGAGCAGGGCAGGGCTTTTGGGCGTGAGGGAGCGCAGCTCGGGCTTGGAGCGGTCGCAGAGGTAGGGGCCCACTACGGCCTTGGCGTTCTCGGCCTTCAGCACGTCGGCGATGCGGTAGCCCTCGGTACAGTGGACCAGGACGTAGTCCAGGTGGAACTCGCCTGCGATGCGGATAGCGGTGAGGATATCGTTGGCCTGGTGGCAGTGCATATGGGCCTGGATTTCCCCAGAGAGCAGGGGAAGGAGCGCCTCGCACTTGGCGTCAAATTCCGGGTCATCGTAGTCCTCGTCCTCCTTGGCCTTTTGCTGCTCTTCGGCATAGCGCTTGGCAGAGGCCAGCTGCTCCCGGATGATGGAAGCGGTTGCCATGCGGGTCATGGGGGTGTGGCCCTTTTCGTTGTAGCAGCCCTTGGGGTTTTCGCCAAAGGCAAATTTGATGGCGAGGGGGGCCTTGAGGATACAGTCGTCTACCCGGCGGGTGGGGGCGGTTTTGATGGCGGCCATCTGGCCGCCGATGGGGTTGGCGCTGCCGGGGCCGGTGACGGCGGTGGTGACGCCATGGGCAGCGGCTTCCCGGAAACACTTGTCCATGGGGTTGATGGCGTCCAAGGCCCGCAGCTGGGGGGTGGCGGGGTCGGTGATTTCGTTGCCATCGGCCCCTTCAAAGCCTACGGAATCGCCCCACATGCCCAAGTGGGTGTGGGCATCTACAAAGCCGGGGGTGAGGGTTTTTCCGGCGGCGTCTAAGACTTCCTCATCCGGCTCGGGCCGGGGCTGCTCCTCCATGGGGCCCAGGGAGACGATTTTGCCCTCCTGGAAGCGGAGATAGCCGCAGGGGATAGGGGCGCCCTCCATAGAATAGAGCTTGACGTTTTGTATCAGCATGGTGTTGTCATCCTTTCTGTTTTGGCTGTGAAAACGGAACAAAAGGCACACGGCTGCTGCCGCTAAGGGCAGAACCGTGCGCCGGATAAGGGGCTTTGAGACTTATTGGCCGGGGGAAAACCCGGCGGCGGCAAAGAGGTTGCTGGCACTCTTCACCATCTGGAGATAGAGAGCGGTGCCCGCCTCCTGATAGGCGGAATCCCCTTCTTTCTGGCACAGCTCGGCAAAGGCCAGGCCGATTTCCCGGGCCACATCATGGGAACGGGCAGCCAGGCGGTACATGGAATAGGCGGCGTTGGCGCGGATGTCCCGATAGACCGCCTTGGAATCCAGGTGCTCAATCAGCTTGTTCTGGGCCACTTGGGCCAGCATCTGGGAGGAGAAGCAGCGCTCCAGCGTATCGTCGATACTGAAAATGCACAGCAGGAAGAGGTGCACCAGCACATTGGAATTTTCTGTGTCGATTTGCCCTAGGGGAGAGAAATCGTATTGGTTGAGCATCTCGCTGAGGGATTTTCCCAGCTGCTCGGCTTTTTGGATACTCCCGTCCTCTTTGGCACGCACATAGGCGCCCACATCGCCCTGGGGCTCGCCGCCTGTGGGGTGTAGGGGCACTTGGCCCACGATTTTCATGTCGCTGTCGTCAAAGGCGGCCAGGGAAATCCCGGCATAGGCGGGGGGAGAGGGCCGGAAGCCGGGAGATGCCAGCAGCGCTTCCAGCTTTTGCCATACAGAGTCCCATGACATAGGGCTTTCTCACTCCTTTTGCTGTTAGAGATTGGCCAAGGCTTCGGTGAGGGCAAGGGAGAGCTGGTCGGGGCAGGAGGTGGTTTTCATGCCGCAGGTGATGCCGCGCAGACGGTGAATCACATCCTCGGCCTTTTGGCCTACCACCAGGGTGGAGACGCCTTTCAAGTTCCCGTTGCAGCCGCCGGTGAAGGCCACGTGTTGGATGATATGGTTTTCGTCCAGCTCCAGTTCAATTTGCTTGGAGCAGGTGCCTTTGGTCTGGTAAGTATAAGTCATTGTGAAAAGCTCCTTTTGTATTGAGATGACGGGCCTTTCCGGAGGAAAGGCTATCATACATTATTATAGCGCCTTTTGTGGTTTTATACAAGTGGATTTTGCCAAGATTCCCCTCGTTTTTTGCGTTTGAGGGCGGAAAGCTCCTCCCCAGTGGTGAAACAGGCTCCGACGGGGTCGGGGTGCTTGCGGTGGCTGCCGTGGAAATCCGTGCCGCCGGTGACAGCCAGGCCGTGTTCCCTGGCATAGGAGAGGAGCAGGGCCTTATCCTCCTCGCTGTGCTTGGGATGGCGGACTTCCACGCCGTCCAAAAGGCCTTGGGCGGTGAGCTCCTCCACCAGGGGGAAATTGTGGAAATCCATGGAGTGGGCCACCACGCAGACGCCGCCGGATTCCCGGGCCAGGCGGAGCACCTGGCGCACTTCGGGATACTCGGCAGGCACAAAGCAGCTGCCGCCTTTGGCAGAGAAGAGCTCGTCAAAGAGGGGGGAATAGACCCGGTCGGTATAGCCCATGTCCATCAGCAGGCGCATGATATTTTGCTTGTCCAGGATGCCGCCCTCCGCCAGGAAAGGGGTGAGCATCTCCTCCTCTACGGGATAGAGCTGCTTGAGGCGGCGGAAGGCCTCCCAGTTGGCCCGGTTGCGGGATTCCAGCGTGGCGCGGGAGATATTTTCCAGCGCCGGGGTGGGGGTGAGAAAATAGGAGAGGAGGTGTACCTTTTGGTCTGCCCGCTGGCCGTCCCGGCAGGAGAGCTCCATGCCGGGGATGACCTGAATGCCCAAGGCCTTCCCCATGGCGGCGGCCCTTGCCACGCCGGCCATGGTGTTGTGGTCGGTGACGGCGGCAAAGGAGAGGCCCTGGGCCTTGGCATAGCGGATGAGATTCTCCGGCGAAGTGCTGCCGTCGGAACAGGTGCTGTGGAGGTGCAGGTCCCCACGGGGTTCGGTCATGGTGGCATCGCGCTCCTTTTCGGTTTGGATGTATGGGCGAAGAGCCCCAAAAGCGGCTCCGCATGAACGAGTACGCGCACAGGTATCCACCCTGCAACGCTTGTTTTGGGGTGTTTTGACTTTATCATACCCCATTTGTGGGGGGATTGCAAGGGCGGATGCCCTGGAAATTGGGAACTTCTTCGACGGCAATGTGGATAAGAGGATTGAAAGCCACTTGTGATAGTGGTATACTTTACTCATATAGGCCCGACGGTAGGTAAGATTGTACATGGACAGGCGGGAAATTAGGAGGTGGGATTTTGCCCGAATATATTTCAAGTTTTATTACTGGATTTGATTCGGTGATTGGCGCCATTATGACCCAGCTGCTTCCTGGGGTTAAAATATTGCATGTGTATGATGGATTGGTACATTATTCCTATAGCGGCAACGCACAAAATATAAGTCGTTTATCGTTTTTCAATAATTCCTTTTTGGTTTATAAAGTGTACAAAGGGCATTCTCTGTTTTTTGACAAAATGGTATCCCAGGCATCTGTTCCCGCAGAGAGAAATAAAAGGCTGGGAACCTTCCGCGTTCGGTTTTCCAAAGAAAATCAATTTGCCAAGGTGGGAAAGCAGACTGCCCTTGCCGCAGAAAAAATGATTTCTCGCAGTACCAATAGGAAGGTTGACCGGGTGAACCCGCAAAATGAATATTGGTTTATCATCCGGAGCGAAAAGGTTGGCTTTTTTGGAAAACTGCTGCATAAGAGGAAGACAACGGAGAAAACACTGCATAAGGGTGAATTAAGGCCGGAATTTGCCTTGCTCATGTGCGCTTTTGCCGGGATAGAGCATGGCGAAATCATATGCGACCCTTTTGCGGGTTATGGGGCGATACCGATTCAGGCAGTACAGTCCTACCCAATAGCTAAGATGTATGTTTGTGATAATAACAAGACTCTTGTTGACAGGCTCAATCATAACGAGGCGCTTAGACACTGTACATGCAAAGTCAGGATACAGTGCGAAGATGCTCTGCAACTGGAATCTGTGAAAGACAATGAGATAAGTTTAATCATAACAGACCCACCGTGGGGATATTATGAGGACATTCCGGATATCGGGGAATTTTATAGTGCCATGCTTCGGTCTTTTAAACGGGTGCTAAAGGCTGAGGGCAGGGCAGTGGTGCTATCTGCAAGGAAGAATGAAATTGTTGCCGCTGTAAAAAGGGAAGAAGGATATATAACGAAGCGCATCGATACACTTGTCAATGGAAAAAAGGCGGGGATATATCTGATTCAGTTTGAAAAATAGGGAGATACAAGTATGGGGAGTGGAGGATGCTGCATGGACAAGCTGCTGTATATGATGCTGATTGAGAAGAGCAAGACCTATAACCGGGTTACAAAACAGGTGATTACTGAGCATGTGGAGAATATCCGGAGGCTGGACGACGCGGGGAAGCTGGAAATTTGCGGGGTGTTTCAGGGTTATCCGGGGATGGCGGGCATGTATATCCTGAAAACAGGGAGCCGCGAGGAGGCGGAGGAGATTTGCAGCCGGGAACCCTTGGTGGTGGGAGGCTATGCCACTTATAAACTGGTGGGGCTACAGGTGGCGAACCGGGAAAACAACTATTTGCTGTAGGGCGGCATCGAGGTGCTCGAGGATGGAAGGGGGGGCCGGATTTCTGTGGGGGTTGGTAGAAATATGGGGGAAAGTGTGGTATCATATGCGCAGGATAAGATGGCTCTGCCATCTTGTGGCGCTAACAGTGGGCTGTGCCTGTTCTACCAAAACCAATGCCGCATTGGGTCGTGGCCCTATGTTATGGTAACTAGGTGAGACAGGGGCTATGGCTCTACTGTGGGATATGCGGCGCCCTTGCCCCTGTGGGGGGGGGACGGGGGTAAGGTGCAGAAAATGATAGAAGCTGGCCGTTGCCCCGAGGGGGACGGGAACCAAAAGAGAAAGAGGATTGTATGGCGTTTCAAATCAATTTGGGCGGATGGAATCAGGTGTTTGCCGTGCCGGCCTGTGTGGTGGACCGGCATCTGGGCAGCGCGGACGGGGTGCAGCTAAAGGTGCTGCTCTACTGCCTGCGCCACGCGGGGGAGCCGCTGGAGGAGGAGAAGGCGGCTGCGGCTGCGGGATGCACGGCGCAGGGGGTGCGGGACGCCCTGAACTACTGGTGCGGCGCGGGGGTGCTGGCCCAGGGGCCGGAATTTGGGCCGGGGGAGGCGGCGGCCCCGGAAAAGCCGGAAGAGAAGGCAGAGGAAAAGCCGAAGAAGGTGGCGCCCTCCCGCTCTATCCCCAAGACCTCGGTGGCGGACGTGCTGCGGCGGAAAAAGGAGTCGGAAGAGGTCCGGTTTTTGCTCAGCCAGGCGGAGAGTTGCCTGAAAAAAATGCTCTCCTCTGCGGAGATTACCACGCTGGTGGGGCTCTACGACTGGGCCGGGATGCGGGTGGAGGTGATTTTGATGGTGCTGGAATACTGCGCCTCTATTGGGAAAACCAACATGCGCTATATCGAGCGCACTGCGCTGGACTGGGCCAACAATGGGATTGACACCCACGAAAAGGCGGAGGAGTACATCAAAAAAATCACCGAGCAGGGACAGCGGGAATCCCTGGTGAAGGCGGCCTTCGGCATCTACGACCGGAACCTGATTGACAAGGAGCGGGAGTACATTTCCGCCTGGTTCCAAGACTACGGCTTCTCCATCCCCATGATTAAGCTGGCCTATGAGAGGACAGTGGAGCGGACGGGAAAGCTGAGTTTTCCCTATGTGAACTCCATCCTGCGCTCCTGGTATGAGAAGGGGGTCACCAGCCCCAAGCAGGCTATGGAGGAGCGCAGGCCCCCGGAACCGGGGGAGGGGGCCACCACTTCCATGGACTTGGCGGAATTTGACCGGATGGGGCTGTTACATACGCCCAAACTAGAATGATAGGGGGATGGGAAGATGGCTTACGACAAATCAATGTATCTGGCAGTGAAGCAGCGAATGGACGAGCGGCGGCTGCGGGCCCAGATGGAGGCGGCAGAGCGGAAGGAAGAGCTCTATGCTGCCCTGCCACAGCTGGAACAACTGGACCGGAAGCTGGCGGCCACGGGGGCGGCTGTGGCAAAGGCGGTGCTGGCAGGTGGGGACGTGGAACAGGCAGTGCTGGCAATTGGACGGGAGAACCAGGCCATGCAGGAGGAAAAACGGCGGCTGCTGGCAAAGGCCGGGCTGACACCCCAGGATTTGGAGCCCCGCTACCGCTGCCCCAAATGCGGGGACACCGGCCTTGTAGAGGGGCGGCGCTGCGAATGCCTACAGGGGGAATTGCAGCAGGAGGCCTCCCGGCGGCTCAACGCCATCTCACCGCTGGCGCTCTCCCGGTTTGACACCTTTGACCTGCGGTATTACCCCAACGTGGTGGACGAGGCGCTGAAAATCAATCTGCGGGACAAGATGGGGGAGATTTTGGCCTATTGCAGGCGGTACAGTGAAATCTTTTCCCTGCGTTCCCCCAGCGTGTTTATGATTGGGAACACTGGGCTGGGAAAGACCCACCTTTCGCTGGCGATTGCGGGGGAGGTGCTCAAAAAGGGCTATAACGTGATTTACGGCACCACCCAGGCACTCATCGGGCAGGCGGAGCGGGAGCGGTTTTCCAGGGAGGGGGAGGGGGACAGCCAGGAGACCATGCTGGCCTGCGACCTGTTGATTTTGGACGACCTGGGGTGTGAATTCCCCACCCAGTTTACAGTGTCGGTGCTCTACAACCTGATTAATACCAGGCTGAACACCGGGCGGCCCACTATCATCAGCACCAACTATACCAGGACACAGCTGAAGGAAAAGTATACCGACCGGGTGTGTTCCCGTATCTTTGGCTGTTACGACTGCCTCACCTTTGTGGGGGCGGACATCCGGCAGCAGAAGAAGCTCTATTGAGGGGCTGTCTTTGAGAGGAAGGGTCAGCGGCATGGAATATATCCCGGCGAAGCATATCCTCACACGGGGCACAACACCCCCGTGGTTTGGCGCGGAATACAATATGAACCTGTACAGGGGCTGCTGCCACGGCTGCATTTACTGTGACAGCCGCAGCGAGTGCTACGGTATCCAGGACTTTGACCGGGTGAGGGCCAAGGAGAACGCGCTGGAGCTGCTGCGGGATGACCTGCGGCGGAAGGGGAAGGCCGGCGTGGTGGCCACCGGCTCCATGAGCGACCCTTACAACCCCTTTGAGGAGGAGCTGCTGCTGACCCGCCATGGGCTGGAGCTGCTGGCAGCCTATGGCTTTGGGGCGGCAGTGGACACCAAGAGCCATCGGATTGTACGGGATATTGATATTTTGCGGGAGATAAAAGAACAGGCCCCGGTGTTGTGCAAGATTACTATTACCACCTGGGACGACGGGCTGTGCGCCAAGCTGGAGCCCCATGTCTCCCTCTCCTCCCAGCGGTTTGGGGCGATTGAGGAGTTGAGCAGGGCGGGGCTTTACGCCGGGGTGCTGCTGACGCCGGTGCTGCCCTTTTTGGAGGACAGCAGGGAAAATATCCTGGGCATTGTGAAGCGGGCCGCGGACAGCGGGGCCAAGTTCGTCTACGCGGATTTTGGGGTGACGCTGCGGCAGAACCAGCGGGATTACTACTATACCAAGCTGGAGGAGCTCTTCCCCGGGGAGGGGCTGGCAGAGCGCTACCGGCGGCGCTATGGGGGACGGTATTACTGTGCCGTGCCAAAGGCAAAGGAGCTGCGGGAGGAATTTGAGGCGGCCTGCCGGGAGCAAGGGCTGCTCACCCGGATGGAGGAGATTGTGCGGGGCTACCGGACGGGGTACGATAGGCAGCTTTCGCTTTTTGAGCTTGAATAAACTGGCTCAGTCTTGAACTGAGCCAGTTTATTTGCGTGGGATTTGGATATACCTGTGGGGGTCCATTTGCCTAAGAACGGGATATAGGAAAAGCGCCAGGCGTATCGCCTGGCGCTTTGATTTATGCTCTGGTCTGCGCATCCCAGAGGCGGGCATAGACGCCGCCCTGGGTTAGAAGCTCTTGGTGGGTGCCCTGCTCCTTCACCTCGCTGTCCTCCAGCACTAGGATGCGGGAGGCACTGCGGATGGTAGAGAGGCGATGGGCAATGACAAGGGTAGTGCGGTTTTGCGCCAGCTTGTCCAGGGAGGCCTGGATTACCTGCTCGCTCTCGGTATCCAGGGCGCTGGTGGCCTCGTCCAGCACCAAAACCGGGGGATTTTTGAGAAACACCCGGGCGATGCTCAGGCGCTGCTTCTGGCCCCCGGAGAGCTGCACCCCTCTGGGGCCCAGATAGGTGTCGTAGCCCTGGGGGAGGGACTGGATGAAGTCGTGGGCGCCGGCCAGGCGGGCCGCCGCCTCTATCTCCTCGCGGGTGGCCTGGGGCTTTCCGTAGCGGAGGTTTTCCAGCACAGTGGAGGAGAAGATGTAGACATCCTGCTGCACCACCCCGATGTTTTCCCGCAGGGAATCCAGCGTGATGTCCCGGACATCGATGCCGTCCAGCTTGACGCTGCCTGCCGTCACATCGTAAAACCGGGGGATGAGGGAGCACAGGGTGGTCTTGCCCACCCCGGAGGCCCCTACCAATGCCACCCGTTCCCCCGCCTTGGCGGTGAGGGAGACGTTTTTCAGCACATCCGGGCCCTCCGCCCGGTAGCGGAAGCTCACGCAGTCAAAGGCCACTTCGCCACGGGCACGGCCCAGGGGCTTGGCGGTTTCCCAGTTGGCAATGTCGGGGGTGAGCTCCATGATTTCCATAAAGCGGTCGAAGCCCGCCATGCCCTCCTGATACTGGGAAATGGTGAAAAGCAGGTGCTGCACCGGCTCGGTGAGGTAGGAGACATAGAGCAGGAAGGCCAGCAGGTCTGCCGGGTCCATGCTGCCGCCCACAATAAAGAGGCCGCCGAACACAATCAGTGCCGCGGTGATGAGCTGGATAAAGCACACTGTGCCCTGGTAGAGATAGGATTCCGTGCGGTAGATGTCCTTGCGCCTTTCAAAGAAGCGGTTGTTTTCCTGGGAGAACTTCTCCTGCTCCCGGCCCTCTCCCGTAAAGGACTGCACCACCCGGATACCGGAGAGGGTGTCCTCGGCCTGGGCGTTGACATTGCCAATCTGCTCCCGGCTCTTCCGGGCGGCTGCCCGCATTTTTTTGTTGAAGAAAAAGGCAAAGAGCAGCATGGGCGGCAAAAAGAGCAGCACCACCCCGGTGAGCCGGGCGTTGATGCTAAACAGGATTACCACAGCGCCCACAAAACGGACAAAGTAGAGCACAATATCCTCCGGCACATGGTGGTACATCTCGGAAAGGCCTTCCAAATCCCCGGTGAGCCGGGACATCAGCTCCCCCACCCGCCGGTTGTCGTAAAAACGGAAGGAGAGCTTTTGATAGTGGGCAAAGAGCTCCTCCCGCATGTCCCGTTCCATCTTGGCCCCCATGGCGTGGCCCATGTAGTCCTGATAAAAATTGCACACCAGCTGCCCCAAAATAATGAGCAGCAGCGCCAGGCCGCCCCGCCAAATAGAGGGCATAGCCTGGGAAAGCTCCCCCTCCAGCGCTGTCTGGACAATGGAGCGGGTGTAGAGGGGGAAGACCAGCATCAGCGCAGTGGCCAAAAGGGAGGCCACCATTACGGCCGTGAACTGGCCCAGATAGGGGCGATAAAACGAGACGAATTTTTTAAAATGGGAATTCATACTTTCCTCCTAAAGCTGCGGAGGCCTTGCCCCGCAGGACGTGGAGGGCTGTCAAGCCAGGATAGCCCTCCTGCCGACATTCGACCCCATTCTTCTTTTCATATTCCAATACCCCTTTCTCATTAAAATCCGGCGGTTCCTCTCGCCGGTTCCCATTATAAGAGAGGTTGTAAAATTTGTCAACCCAATTTGTAAATATTTTGTAACCTTTTAAGGCTGCCATTGTGGGGATAAAGGACCTCCCCCTCCGGCAAAGCTGGAGGGGGAGGTTTATGTTCACCGGTTCTCCGCGATAAGGGTGGAGAGGGCGGGGGTGCCGGCTACGCGGCCGATGAGATAGACGGTGTAGAGGACACCGGCGCGCAGGGTAGTAGAAAAATTAAGTAATGCTTCTTCCGACAGGTCGGAAGCGGGGGAGGCGGACATGCCGGTGAGGGTCTCGATATCCTCCTCCGGGACATAGTCTAGGGTGGAGCTGACTAAGAAGTGATACCGGCCGGGCCGGGCCTGCTTGAAGGGGGCGACTTCCTTATAGCGCAAATCGGAATAGACTACCCGCCCATCGGTGAGGCTGATGTCCAGGGCGCCGGAATTGGGGGAGAGGTTGACAGCACGGAAGCAGGCCATGCCGCGGGAGCGGTTGTCGCAGATGGAATCAGGGATTTGCAGCAGGTCTACGCCGTCAAAAGTATTGATGAGGGCGAGGGTGAGGGTCTCGCCCGCCCGCAGGGGGACGGTCTTGCGCAGGAGGATGGTGCGGGGGGAGTCGGAGAGGGTTACAGTAAAGGTGCGGAAGCCGTCCAGCACAAGGGAATAGCAGGAGAGGTTGCCGTAGGCCAGGCGGGTTGCCAGGCGGCGGGGGCCGATGGAGATGTTCACCGGGTCGTAGTTCACGGCGGCGAAGAGGAAGCGGATGCGGCACAGGCCGGGATAGGATACCGAGCCATCTCCCATATTGCCGGGATAGGCGGGGATTTGGTTGTCGGGGGCAATGGGGAGCGAGGGAATCTGGCTTTCGTCCGGGCCGGGATAGATGGGGGTCTGGTCGTCAGGGGGCGCGATGGGGAGGCTCGGGCTATCCACCAGGGGAGGCAAGGGGATGGCTGGCTCCTGCCCCCGGTGGCGGAGGAAAGAGGTGTTGTTGTCCATGCTTGCAGGTCTCCTTTCATGCGGTCTGCCCCAGTATATGCCGCAGGACGGGAGTAGGGAAAGGGGGTGGAACCTGCTTTTTGCCCCTGAGCCGGGCTGGCTGCGGATTGCGCCGGATTTCCCTTTGATTTGCCCCCTTTTTCCGCCGGAAAAAAGTTTTACCCCCAGATGGGGGCTGCTGGGCTTTTTGCAGGGATTGCAAAAAAAACTGGGATTCCAATTGACATTTTTGGAAATTTTCCCTATAATGAGGAATATCAAGAGCTCTGTTTTTGAGAAAAAAGCTAAAAAGTTAGTGCTGGAAGCTACTTATTTGGGAAAAGGGAGGAAAATGGGATGCTGCAACAAGTGATGACCGCACCGGGAGAGATTATTTTCCGGGAAATCCCAACGCCAAAGCCGGAAGCAGGGGAGGTCTTGATTCGGATTGAGGAAATTGGGGTATGCGGCTCGGATATTCACGTTTACCACGGCAAGCACCCCTTTACCTCTTACCCGGTGACCCAGGGACATGAGGTTTCGGGCCGGGTGGAGGCGCTGGGAGCGGGCGTGACAGGGCTCCGGGCAGGGCAGAAGGTGACAATCCAGCCCCAGGTGGTGTGTGGGCAGTGTTACCCCTGCCGCCATGGGAAATACAACCTCTGCGAGCAGTTAAAAGTGATGGGGTTCCAGACCACCGGCGTGGCCTCCCATTTCTTTGCAGTGGAGGCGGCCAAGGTGACGCCCCTGCCGGAAGAGATGAGCTATGAGGAGGGGGCCATGATTGAGCCCCTGGCTGTGGCGGTGCACGCGGTGCGGCAGGCGGGGGATGTGAGGGGAAAAGGCACCCTGGTGCTGGGAGCGGGCCCCATCGGCAACCTGGTGGCCCAGACGGCCAAGGGGATGGGAGCGGAAAAGGTGATGATTACCGACCTGAGTGACTACCGCCTGGAAAAGGCGGCGGAGTGCGGAATCCCCTGCCGGGTGAACACTGGGAAGCAGGAGCTGGGAGAGGCTATCCTGGACTACTTTGGCCCTGACCGGGCCGACCTGATTTACGACTGCGCCGGGAATGACGCCACCATGGGCCAGGCCATTGCCTTGGCCCGCAAGGGTTCGGAGATTATCCTGGTGGCAGTGTTTGCCGGGATGGCCAAGGTGGATTTGGCGGTGCTGAACGACCATGAGCTGACCTTAGGCAGCAGCATGATGTACCGGAATGAGGATTACCTAGAGGCAATCCGGCTGGTGCAAGAGAAAAAGGTGGCGCTGGCCCCGCTGGTGTCCAAGCGGTTTGCTTTTGCCGACTACAAGAAGGCCTATGAGTACATCGACGCCAACCGGGAGACCACTATGAAGGTGCTGATTGACGTGCAGAAATAGCTGTGTGGCCGGGGAAAATACCCGCCCCAGATAGGGGGCGGGGCTTGCCCCGCTCCATCTCAAGGCAACGGCTTGCTAAAAGAGAAAGCAAAAAGCCGCCCCAGGAAACCTGAGACGGCTTGGTACGCCCGACAGAATTCGAATCTGCGACCTTTAGAGTCGGAGTCTAACGCTCTATCCAGCTGAGCTACGGGCGCATATCACGCGGTACAAACATTACTTTATCACAATTCCCTTTAAATTGCAAGAGGAATTGGACAATTTTCCAAAAAATTTGAGAAAAAAGGACGTGCGCACCATGGCACATTATAGGACAGACTGGAAATCCCTGCGTGCCCACCCGGTGGTCCCGGAATGGCTGCGGGAGGGGAAATTTGGCATTTACACCCACTGGGGGCCCTATTCGGTGCCGGCCTGCCGCCCCAATGGCAGCTGGTATGGCTTTTATATGTATCAAAAGGGGAGCCCCCAATATGAGCACCATGTGAAAACCTATGGGGACCCGGCCCGGTTTGGGTACAAGGACTTTATCCCAATGCTCACGGGGGAGCGGTTTGACCCCGAGGAGTGGGCAGAGATTTTTGCGGGGGCAGGGGCCAAGTTTGCAGGGCCGGTGGGAGAACACCATGACGGCTTTTGTATGTGGGAGACCGGGCTCACCCCGTTTCATGCCGGGGCCATGGGCCCAAAGCGGGATGTGGCGGGGGAGCTGGAAAAGGCTATCCGGGCCAAGGGCATGAAGTACATGGTGGCACTGCATCACGCGGAGAACTGGCGCTTTTTCCCCCACTGGGTGAGGGAATCGGATTTGGATGACCCGGCGGCCCAGGCGCTCTACGGCAGGCCCCACAACCTGGAATGGGAGAAGGGGATACCGACAGAGGGCACTTGGCCCATTTGGAACAGCCAGGAGAAGCCGGACAAAGCCTTCTGCGACTGGTGGCTGGCCACCTGCAAAGAGGCAATCGACCGCTTCCGGCCCGATTTGCTCTGGTTTGACTTTGGGCTGGAAATCGTGCCGGAGTGTTACCGCCAGGAGATGGCCGCCTACTACTATAACCGGGCGGAGGAGTGGGGGAGCCAGGTGGCGCTCACCTACAAAAACCGGGATATGGCGCCTGGGAGCGGGCTCATCGACTTGGAGCTGGGGCGTTTTGACTCCATGACCCACCACGAATGGCTCACCGACACCACCGTGGACGACGGGGAGGGCTGGTGCTGGCTCTTTGACGCCCGGTATAAGGAACCTGCGGTGCTGATTCAATATCTGATAGACAATGTGAGCAAGAATGGGTATCTACTATTAAATGTGGGGCCCAAGCCGGACGGCACCCTCCCGGAGGAGGCCAAGGCCATCCTAAAAGAGATGGGGGAATGGCTGCGCGTCAACGGGGAGGCGGTGTATGGCACCTCGCCTTGGCTGGTATATGGGGAGGGGCCTACCAAGATGGAGAGCTCGGGCATGTTCAGCGAATCCGAGAGGCTGGATTACACGGCGCAGGATGTGCGCTATACGGCCAAGGATGGGGCGCTCTACGCCACGCTGCTGGCCTGGCCGAAGGAACCGGTGGTGCTGGAAAGCCTGGCAGGGCTCTATCCCGGCGAGGTGGAGAAGGTGTCGATGCTGGGGAGCGGGGAACTGCTGGACTGGAAACAGACGGAAAAAGGGCTATGGGTGGCCCCGCCAAAAGAAAAGCCCTGCCGCCACGCCTTTGTACTGAAAATTATCCGGAAACAGCCCTTTTGATTTCAAATGAACGGGATTGCGGAGGTGGGGTTTTTCTGGAAAAGTGCTTGACACCGTGCTGGCACAGGGAGATAATGAAGGCAGAAAGACGTTGCCGTTTTACTGGATAGAATGGTGTGGCTGATGGGAAGAGGGGGACTGTGTAATGAAGCCGGAGGAGATTTTGGGGCGGGAGGTTTCCGTTGTCATCGACCGCCCGTTGGGTTCCTTTCATCCCAGGACGCGCACCATCCGCTACTCTGTCAACTACGGCTATGTGCCAGGGGTGATGGCGGGAGACGGGGCGGCGCAGGACGTGTATCTGCTGGGGGTTCCGGTGCCGGTGGGGGTGTATACCGGTGTGGTGGTGGGGGTTGTCCACCGCAGGGATGACACGGAGGACAAGTGGATTGCCGCGCCAAAGGGGATGCACTTTTCCCGCAGGGAAATGGAGGAAGCGGTTGCCTTTGTGGAGCAGTTTTTCGATACGGAGCTGGTTTGCAGAGAGGAGACGCCGGAGAGAAGGCCGGTGTTGGGGGTATCGCTCTCCCCGGGCGTGGTGTTGGACAGGCCGGGCTCCCCGGCAGGGGAAGCGCTGCTGGCGGAGGCCGGTGGGAGCAGGAAGCTGCTGGCTGCCCTGCGGGAAGCGGGGGTAGGGAGCATTGAGCTGCGGAATGTGATGCCCGGAGATTCCCCCTTTGAGGCGGCGGAGGCGGCTTACCGGGTGTGGGAGCAGGGGCTCTTGCTGACGGTACACACAGGGCTGCGGCCTGGGAACCAGGGAAGGGCGGAGATTTTCTTAGCGCTGCACCGGCTGCTGGAAACGATGCCCCAGCCGGAGCTAATGCTGGTGGTCCATGCGCTGAAAGACCAGGATGGGGAAACGGCGAAGAGGGAGACAGCGCTGGCCCTGCGACACCTGGCGGGGGCGCTGCCGGAGGCTACAAGGCTGGCGCTGGAACTGAACCGGGCCAAGGGGGACGGCGACCCAGGGCATACCCCGGGGGCCTTGCTGGAAATGCTGGAGTGGGCAGAGCTTCCGGGGCTGGGCATCTGCTGGGACTTTGGGCATTACTATTACAATGTGACCCATGGGGAGGGCGGGGAAGAGATGGTGCCCTCCGAGACATTTTTACAGAAGACCGTGCATACCCATATTCACGCGGTGCAGGACGGAACCACCCATTTCCCCTTGGGACGGGGGAGGCTGCCGCTGGGAGATTACGCAGCGGCATTAAGGCAGGCTGGCTATGGGGGCGTGTGGAACCTGGAACTGGAGCCTGAACGGTTTTACCGCGGGGAGAGCCTGTGGGAGGCCTATCGGGAGAGTATTGTTATCATGCGGGAAACGGTATGGTAGAGGCGCCTAGGATGGACTGGAGCGATGGGGTGCCTTGGATTACCAGGAGGTGATACCATGAGAATGCAGGGAAATCCGGTGTCGGGGGGAATCGGAATCGGGCCGGTGCTGACTTACCGGCCAGTGCTGCCGCCAGTGCGGGAGCGCTTTGTGGAGAAAGGGCAGACCGAGGAGGAACGGGAGAGATACCGCGCCGTTATCAAGGAGCTGATGGGCGACCTGCGCAAGCTCTCCTCTTCCAAGGACGCGGGGGGGCAGATGGCTATCTTTGAAACCCATGCGGAGCTGCTGGCTGACCCGGCCACGATGGAATCGGTCTTTGACCTGATTGACGGGGGAATCTGCGCCGAGTGGGCAGTACATATCGCCTTCCTGCACTTTGCCGACCTGATGCGGGACAGCGACAACGCCATCACCAGGGAGCGATCCGCGGACTTTGAAGACCTGCGGCGCAAGCTGTTGTGCAGGCTCAGCGGCACCAAGCAGCAGGACCTCTCCCACCTGGAGGAGGCCTGCGTGCTGGTGGCGGAGGAGCTGCTGCCCTCTGATGTGGCGGCGCTGGATGCCCCAAAGGTAAATGCCATCGTCACCGAGCGGGGCGGGGCCACCTCCCATGCGGCCATTTTGGCCCGCAGCCTGGGTATCCCTATGCTGATGCAGGTGGAAGACTGCACCGGCAAGCTGCTGCCGGGGGAAACTGTGATTGTGGACGCCAGAGAGGGCTTTATGATTGCCCGCCCCGGCGCTACGGAGCTGCTGCTCTATACCGGCAAGCAAAAGGACTGGCTGCGGGATAGGCAGGAGGCGGTGGACAGCCGGTTCCAGCCTGCGCGAACACAGGACGGGGAGGATGTCTCCCTCATGCTCAACGTGGGGGGAGAGGTGCCGATGCCGGACGAGGTGGCGGCCTGCGGCGGCGTGGGATTGCTGCGCAGCGAATTCCTCTTCTTAGAGCGGAGCGCCCCGCCCAGCGAGGAGGAGCAGTTTTCCCACTACCGGGCAGTGCTGGCGGCCTGTGTGGGTAAGCCGGTGACATTGCGTACCCTGGATGTGGGCGGCGACAAGACAGTCCCCTATCTAAATATGCGGCAGGAGGAGAACCCCTTCCTGGGCCTGCGGGGCCTGCGGCTGTGCCTTGCCCAGCCGGAACTCTTCCGCACCCAGCTGCGGGCAGCGCTGCGGGCCTCGGTCTTTGGGCCCATGCAGATTATGTTCCCCATGGTGGGCAGTATCGAGGAATTTGAACAGGCCAAGCGCTTTGTGGAGGCGGTGAAGGAGGAACTGGTACAGGAGGGGCACCACTTCCGGCGGAATATGCCGGTGGGGGTGATGATTGAAGTGCCGTCCCTGGCCCTGATGGGGGAGGAACTGGCCCAGGCGGTGGACTTTGCCAGCATTGGTACAAACGACCTGTGCCAATATCTCAATGCCGCCGACCGGATGAACGACGGGGTGGCTTCCTATTACGACCCCTGCCATCCTGCGCTGTGGAGGCTCATTGCCTCCCTGGGCAAGGCCTTCTCCCGCGCCGGGAAATCCCTGTGTATCTGCGGCGAGGCCGCGGGGAGCCCTGCCTTTATGGCGGCTGCCTATGGGCTGGGCATCAGCAGCTTTAGCATGGGCCTGGCCTCTATCGGGCCTTCTAAACGGGCCCTGCGGGTGCTCAATGCCAAAAAGCTGCGCAGGGAAGCCGCCAGGCTGCCTAAAATGAGCACCTCGGAGGAAGTGCGCCGCCTGCTCATGGAATTCGCAAATGGGGAGCCGCTAGGGCTATAGGTTATTCGCAGCATCCCCTTTATAGAGGACAGAGGAAGCGGCCTGATGTACCGGCCCGTAACTCCTCATCTGTTTTTCGCTTCCTTTGTAATACAAAGGAAGGCTCCCCGCCCCTGCGGGGAGACATTGTGCCCAGGTCAGGAGGAGCGGAATGGAAAAATTTTTGAACGCACATCTGGGGAGCCTTAGCGTGGGGAGGATTCTCACCTCAATTGTGCTGCTGGGCGTGTGCATGATGCTGGTGAAGCTGCTAAACCGTTGGTTTGCCAGGCTTATCGACAAGAGTAAGCTGGAGACCAGCCTGCACACTGTATTGAAATCGATTCTAAAAGTGATTCTCTATGCCCTCACCGGCCTGATTGTAGCCGGGAGCTTGGGAGTGGACACCAGCAGTTTGGTGGCGCTCTTCAGCCTGCTGGGTTTGGCGGTTTCCCTGGCAGTACAGGGGGTGCTCTCTAATTTCACCAGCGGTATCCTCTTGTTGATGTCCAAGCCCTTCGTGGTGGGAGACTTTATTGAGGCAGGCGACCAGAGCGGTACCGTGCGGGAAATTAATTTGATTCACACCACAGTCCAGACCCCGGACAACAAGCTGATTTTTATCCCCAACGGGGACGTTTCTGCCGGGCGGATTATCAACTACAGCCGGGAGCCCAACCGGCGCATCAATCTCACAGTGACAGCCTCCTACGATGCGGGAATTGACCAGGTGGAGGAAGCGTTGCGGGAAGCGATTGCCCGTGTGCCCAGCCTGCTGGAGGAACCTGCCCCCTTTGTCAGCGTGAATGGGTATCTGAACAGCAGTATTGAATATGTGGTGCGGGCCTGGGCAGCGCAGGCTGATTACTGGGACGCCCATTTTGCCCTGCTGCATCAAATTAAATATTGTTTTGATGAGGCGGGGATTGAGATGACCTACGACCACCTCAATGTGCATCTAAGGACTGGAGAAGAGGGTTTGGCTGAGAGGAAGGCTGCTGCCACTGGGGAAAATCCAGTGGAAAAAGGCGGAAAATAAGGCAAAAACTGGGGAAAACCCCTGGATTTTCCCCAGTTTCCATATTTTATCGAAAAAAAGAAAAAAATCGCAAAAAAGCTGTTGACAAAAGGGAAGGGATATGATAATATAATGAAGCTGTCAGCGAGAGCAGTAAGAAAGCTCGAGAGAGACAGCAGATAGGACCTTGAAAAGTGAACAATATTACGACGAATTAGTACAGAACCCTGGAAATGATTTGAGAAGTACTAATACAGACAGTAATGAAAGACGTTAGTGTTTGGAATTAGAGCTTGGAAACTTTTTGAGATTATTGGTGCCTAGCAGGTGCTGATGATACAATAATTAGAGAGTTTGATCCTGGCTCAGGACGAACGCTGGCGGCGCGCCTAACACATGCAAGTCGAACGGAGTTTAAAGAGCTTGCTTTTTAAACTTAGTGGCGGACGGGTGAGTAACACGTGAGTAACCTACCTTCCAAAGGGGGATAACGTCTGGAAACGGACGCTAATACCGCATAACACTATTTGAGGGCATCCTTAGATAGTCAAAGGAGCAATCCGATGGGAGATGGACTCGCGGCTGATTAGATAGTTGGCGGGGTAGAGGCCCACCAAGTCGACGATCAGTAGCCGGACTGAGAGGTTGAACGGCCACATTGGGACTGAGACACGGCCCAGACTCCTACGGGAGGCAGCAGTGGGGGATATTGCACAATGGGGGAAACCCTGATGCAGC
>JAAVYW010000082.1 GCA_022791315.1 Oscillospiraceae bacterium
CCTAGGATATATTCATCGGCGGGGGTGGCGATACGGATTTTCTCACCATCCAGGGTGACGAAATGGCCTGCACGGTCTTCCTGCTGCGGGTTGCTGTCGGCCCACTCGAAAAGTTCGGCATAGTCAGCACCGGAGGCATTAAAAGCTGCTGTGCCATAGACGCCAGTGGCGTTGACGCGGAAAGCGTTGGCTCGGGCATTTTCGGCAGTACCTTTTCCTACGACAAAAAAATTCCCCAGCAGATTATAAGCGGAAGGAGAATATTTTGTGTTATACCTTCCAACAGCCGTTTCTGCCCAATATTCCGCGATGGTATATTCCCCCGCTGCATGAGATTTAGTCCCCAGCGCTACTGCGTAGCTTCCTTCTGCGTGGGAGTGATCCCCCGAAGCTACCGTTTCACATCCTTCAGCGTGTGATAACTTGCCGTAAGCCCTTGTTTGGAAACCCTCGGTATGACTGACAATTCCCGATGCAACCGTCCACTGCCCTTCTGCATAAGAACAGTTCCCAGTAGCCGCATTCCCGTCTCCTAAAGAAACAGTAGCATCTCCAGAGGCTGTCGCATTTCCTCCAAGAGCTACACTGCTCCTACCCACGGTAGTGCCGCTCTTCCGCCCTAAGGAAATAGTTCCTGTGAAAGCTGGCGAAGCAATAGGGGCATAGTTATGCGTATGGTTACTCGCTGCCGCCCCCACCTGCGCCGCCGTATGGGTATGGCTGGTGTCAGATTTCCCCGCCAGCGCCGTATCCATCTCGCTTTCCGTGTAATACCGGTCATCGTGATTGTGACTGGCTGGGGTAAAAGCTGAAGGGATATTCTCCAAATCTCCATACCTCCCGGACCAGGCCACCCGGTGCAGGGAAGCATACCATTTTTTCAGCTTCCCCAGAATCCCCGGCATACTCTCTCCGCTCTGGATATTTTCCAGCGTCTCTGCCTCCTCGAATTCCGGCGTCCCGGCGGCTTTGCTCTCTGCTATCTTCTTCACCGCCGCCGTGTTGTCAATGAGGCCTTGGACAATCCCATTGAGCATATCCGCATGGGCCGGGGTCTCTGTGGTGGTCTTCCGGATGCCCGACACATTGTATTCCGGGTTCTCCGATTCTTCAAAAGGCGCTCCCATCGTCTCCCGCCAATCCTTCTTTTCTGCCATCCTGAATCCCTCCCCTAAAACTCCATATCAAAGGTGAACGAAAACTCCACGTCGTCGTCCTTCTGCTTGGGATACATGGTCTTGATGGCCACGAAATTGTTTTCCGTATCCACCAACCCCATCTCTGAAAACTTCACGCCGCCCTGTGCTGCCTCCGGCACAATGGCCGTAAACCGGGCCGTGGTGTCCACCGGGAAGGTGGGCGTCTCCACCGCATACCGGCAAATCTCATGGGTCAAAGCGGATTGCTCCAGGCCGGGGGCGATGGGTTC
>JAAVYW010000017.1 GCA_022791315.1 Oscillospiraceae bacterium
CCAGCGAGCACGCCAGAAATAGATATAGGACCGGCTCTTGTTGTACTTCCGGCTGGCCCGGCTGACGCCATATTTTTCCGCATATTTCATTAGGGATTGCTTGTATGCCATGTCCTGTGTTATACTCTTTCTCATGAAGGGTGTGGCCTCCTCTCGGTTGTGTTAAGTGCGACAACTCAACTTTAACCGATATGGCCTCATCCTTCTACTTTTTTCTTCCTCTTTTGTCCAACATGTATTGTACTCCTACAGACACTGAAAAAAGAGGGAGAAGGGGATACTTGCTTTTCTCGGTGGATTTCGGTATAATAGGGGTAGATTTTGAGAGAAAGGGGAAAGCTGCCATGCTGATTACCAGAGAGACGGATTATGCCCTGCGTACCATTCGGGCGCTCTCCGGTGGAGAGAGGATGACAGTGGCGCAAATCTGTGAAAAGGAACACATCCCCGTTCCCTTTACCTATAAAATCCTCAAAAAGCTGACAGGGGCGGACATTGTGGCTGTCACCAGGGGGGCAGGGGGCGGCTACCGGCTCTCCGCTGACCTGGGGAGCCTGACGCTTTGGGACGTGGTGCAGGTGACGGAGGAGGAGTGCGTACTGATGGAGTGCATGCTGCCTGGTCATATTTGCGAGCACAACTGCGAGCATCTGCTGTGCCATCTCAACAAGGAGCTGGAACGGGTGCAGCAGGTGCTCACTGCCGAGCTTTCCCGCTATTCCCTGGCGGAAATCCTGAGCCGGGAATGAGGAGGGATAGGGGATGTATTGCCTGCTTTTGGCCGGGCCGCCGGCCAGTGGGAAAAGCGTTCTGGCTGCCCGTCTGGGGAAAGGGCTGGGGATTCCCGTCTTTTCCAAGGACGGGTTTAAAGAACGGCTCTTTGACCGGCTGGGGTTTTCCTGCCGGGAAGAGAAAGTGGCCCTGGGGCTTGCCGCTGCCGACCTGCTCTGGGACTGTGCCAGGGCCATGCTGGAAGCGGGGCAGCCCTTTTTGCTGGAAAACAATTTTGAAACCGCAACCAAGGGGGATTTGGTGGCGCTGCTGCGGGGCTATGACTGCAAGCCGCTTGTGCTGCGCTTGGAGACGGAATTGCCGGTGCTCTACCGCCGCTTTTGCAAGCGGGACCGTTCTTCGGAGCGGCACAGAGGGCATGTGGTGAACACCTGCTACCCAGAAGCGCTGCCGGGGGAGGAGCCTAGGGTGATACCCTTTGAGGACTTTTGCCGGGGGATGCGGGAGCGGGGATTTTTGGAGTTTTCCCTGGAAGAGGAAATCCCTGGCGCACAGCTGCTGACACTGGACACCACGGACTTTGCCCGGATTGACTATGGGGCACTGTTGGAGACGCTGCGGGAGGTGCTGTGATGTTTACCGAGGAGATGATTGCGCCCTGCGGGCTGGATTGCAGCCTGTACTGGAAGGCGCATGACCGAGAGAGCCCCTGCGGCGGCTGCCTGGGGCCAGAGGAGAACAAGCCGGATTTCTGCCGCTCCCGGTGCACGATTATCCTGTGCGGGCGGCTGTGAAAAGGGAGGGATACTGGTTTTGCGACCAGTGCCCCGAATACCCTTGCGAGGCGTGCAGGGAAGGGGAGGAGCGGTATCAGTCGCAGTATGCCCTGCAGAAATCGCCGAAGGGAAATTTGGAATTCATCCGGGAAGAGGGGATGGAGCGGTTTTTGCAGCGGCAGCGAGAGAGATGGAGCTGTCCGGACTGCGGGAGCCTATCTCTGTGCACTATGGGGTTTGCAGGGATTGCGGGAGGGAGATTGGCTCCCGCTGAAAAGGGAAAAGTGAATGGGGAATTCCCGCCACCGGGTGGGAAAATGCGAAAGCATTCGGCGCGCATCGTTAGGTCAAATACTGGGCTGGGCCCGGTATGAGAAGATGTGCGGGCGAATGCTTTTTTGATTGAAAGGGTGAGAGTGATGGGGAAACAGGCTTATTTTTCAAAAGGGGAGCTCATTTTGTGGGGGGCCTCGGTGGGGATGATTTTGGTTTCGTTCTTCCTTGTGGGAGGGGGGAGCGGGCTGACGCTGGCAGCTTCGTTGGTGGGGGCTTGCGCACTGATTTTCAATGCCAAGGGAAACCCGCTGGGGCAGGCGCTGACTGTGGTGTTTAGCCTGCTCTATGGGGTGATTTCCTGGTCGTTTGCCTACTATGGGGAGATGGTGACTTACCTGGGGATGACAATGCCCATGGCTGTGGCGGCGCTGGTGGCCTGGCTGCGCAACCCCTATCAGGGGGACCGGGCGCAGGTGAAAGTGGGGAAGCTGCGGGGGTGGGAGTATTGGCTTTTGCCCCTACTCACAGGCCTTGTGACCTGGGGATTTTATTACATTTTGCGCTATTTTCACACGGCGAACCTGCTGCCCAGCACAATTTCAGTGACGACCAGTTTTTTGGCGGTGTATCTCACCTTTCGGCGCAGCCCGTTTTTTGCGTTGGCCTATGCAGCTAACGACATTGTGCTGATTGTACTGTGGGTGCTGGCGGCGTGGGAGGATGCTAGCTACTGGTCGGTGGCGGTGTGTTTTGGGATGTTTTTGGTGAATGACCTCTACGGCTTTTTCAACTGGAACAGGATGAAAAGGCGGCAGGAGGAAAAAGGGAGAGGATGAAAATGATGTTTCGGGAAATGAGAAGAAAACGGCAGCAGCTTGGGGAAGAGGAGACACTGGGAATCCTAGAGCGGGGAAGCCACGGTGTGCTGGCCCTGGCAGGGGACGGGGGATACCCCTACGCGCTACCCATCAGCTATGTGTATGACAGGGGGAAGCTCTATTTTCACGGGGCGAAGAAGGGGCACAAGCTGGATGCCATTGCGCGCTGCTCTAAGGCCTCCTTTTGTGTGGTGGAGCGGGACGAGGTAGTGCCGGAAGAATACACCACCTATTTCCGCAGTGTGATTGCCTTTGGGACCATTACACTGTTAGAGAAGGCAATTGCCGCTGACTGGGTCCCCTTGGAAATGTTTGCCCTTTCCATAGAATATGCAACCGGGAAAGAGGCGATTGAGCTGGTGAAACGGAGAGAGCCTTGAGGAAAGGGGCTTTTAGGAAAACTGGGATGAAAAAAGGCTTTCCTCCAGGTTGATGGGGGAAAGCCTTTCCAGGGTTTTGCCTATAGTGTCACGCCGTCTTTGAAGATGGTGATTTCCCGGATGCCGTTTTCCTCCGTGCGGGTGAGGACTTCGCCGGAGGCGAGGCGGAGGATGTAGTCGAAAAATTCGTCAGTGAGCTGGGCCATGGGCTTGCCCTCCACCAGCTGGCCGGCGTTAAAGTCAATCCAGTTCTTCTTTTTCTCGTAGAGTCGGGTATTGGTGGAAATCTTCACAGTGGGGACTGGCGCCCCAAAGGGGGTGCCCCGGCCGGTGGTGAAGAGGATAATCTGCGCGCCGGAGGCGGCTAATGTGGTGGAGGCCACCAGGTCATTGCCGGGGGCGGTGCAGAGGTGGAGGCCATGGGCCTTTACCGGGTCGCCGTAATAGAGCACGTCTACCACTGGGGCGCGGCCGCCCTTTTGGGTGCAGCCCAGGGATTTATCCTCCAAGGTGGTGATGCCGCCCTTTTTGTTGCCGGGGGAGGGGTTCTCATAGATGACCTGGTGGTAGCTCATCAGGTATTCCTTGAACCGGTTGATAAGGTTCACTGTCTTGTCAAAGGTGGCCTCATCCTGGCAACGCTCCATTAACAGGGTTTCGGCGCCGAACATCTCGGGCACCTCGGTGAGGATGGTGCTGCCGCCCTGGGCGATGAGGCAGTCGGAGAAAGAGCCCACCAGAGGATTGGCAGTGATGCCGGAGAAGCCATCGGACCCGCCGCACTTGAGGCCCACCACCAGGCTGGAGGCATCGGCGGGCTGGCGGGTGAACCGGCTGGCATACCCGGCCAATTCCTCCAAAAGGCGCAGGCCCTCTTCCGTTTCGTCCTCAAAGTCCTGGCAGACCATGAACTTGACCCGCTCCTCGTCATAGGGGCCGATGAAGGGCTTTAACAGGTCGATTTGATTGTACTCGCAGCCCAGGCCCACCACCAGGACAGCGGCGGCGTTGGGGTTGTTGATGAGGCCTGCCAGGATGCGTTGGAGGTTTTCCTGGTCGGAACCCATCTGGGAGCAGCCGTGGGGGTGTACGAAGCTGTAGATGCCGTCGATAGAGCCTGTCACGTACTGCTGGCCCAGTTTTTCAATGCGCTGCACCACAGAGTTGACACAGCCCACAGTGGGGATAATCCAGATTTCATTGCGCACGCCCACTTGGCCGTTTGGACGGTGATAGCCCATAAACTGGCGGGGAAGCTGGGGGGGCAGGGGGGCGGACTTGGGATGATAAGAATAGTGGAGCACTTCGCCCAGGTTGGTGGCGGTGTTGTGGGTGTGTACCCAGGCGCCTGTGGGGATGTCTGCCAGAGTATGGCCGATGGGGAAGCCGTATTTCACCACGTTTTCCCCTTTGGCAATGGCTTGCAGGGCAATTTTGTGGCCCTGGCCGATGTCCTCCAGCGCGGTGACGCTGACGCCCTCGGCGGTGGAGGCCGTTTCCTTTGCCGCGATGTCTTGAATGGCCACCGCCACGTTGTCCTGCTCGTTGATTTTCAGAAGTTTTACCATGCTGCTACTCCTTCTCATTTTTTGAAATGGGGATTCCCCTGCAATAACCCCGCAAGGGGGAGGGAAGGCCAGACACAGGCGGCCCGCCCGGCTGCAAAAGATGGGGCCAACGGACGGACAGGCTGGGGCCGGGCCGCCAGCGTGGCTCCTAGGATAATTGCCGCAGACCATGATTCCAGGGCAGCGAAGAGCCGGCCTTTGTTCCAAAAAAGGGGAAAAGCTACGCGAGGCACGCGCAAAAGGCGGCCGTTATCCCCCAGATTATTTACAAATATCCTGCATGGCCTGGTACATGCCCACTTTTTCGATGAGGGCCAGGCTCTCCTGCACGGCCTGGGTGAAGCAGGGGTATTGAGGCAGCTCTTGGCCGCAGAAGGCGGGGGTGGCGATGTAGTCCTGGGCCACCTGGGACAGGGGGGCGGCCTGGTGCTCCCGGAAGAAGGCCAGGGCGGCTTCGTCGTCCTGGATGGGGTAGGGCTGGCCGTTCCGGGTGCCGGCAAAGGGCTCGCCGCTGCCGCGATAGAAGCAGAGCAGGGCGGCCAGGGAAAAGGCCAGGGCTCTTGGGGCCTTACCAAACTGGCGGAGATAGTCTAAGACAGAGGGGAGGATACGGGATTTCCACTTGGAGGTGGAGTTCAGGGCGATGGAGAGCAGGGCGTGCTTGATAAAGGGGTTGGCAAAGCGTTCCAGGGTGGCGGCGGCAAAGGCCTCAATCTCCTCCTTGGGGAGGGTGAGGGTAGGCATAATCTCGTCAAAGAGGCACTTGCTCATAAAACTCTTGACAGCCTCATCCTCCATGCACTCTATCACATAGTCTTTCCCCGCCAGGAATGCCCCCAGGACAGTGGAGGTGTGGGCGCCGTTTAAAATGCGCACCTTCCTATCCCGGTAGGGGGTGTAGTCGTCGCAGAAGAGGACTTGGAAGCCCGCCTTATCTAAGGGCAGCTCGGCGGAGAAATCAGGGCAGCCGTTCTTGCCGATGACCCAGAAGAGGAAGGGCTCGCAGGTGTCCAGCAGCTCGTCCTCATAGCCCAGCTCCTTGCAGATGGCGGGGGCCTCGTCCTTGGGATAGCCGGTGACAATGCGGTCTACCAAAGTGTTGCAGAAAAAGCAGGTTTTCTCCACCCAGGCGGCGAAGTCCTGCCCCAGATCCCACAGGTCAATGTACTGGAAGACGCATTTTTTTAGCGTCTCACCGTTTTTCTCGATGAGCTCACAGGGGAGCAGGATGAGCCCCTTATCTGCCGCGCCCTTGAAGTGGAGGAAGCGCTGGTGCAGCAGCTTGGTGAGCTTGCCGGGATAAGTGGTGGGAAGGGGGGAGGCGTTGTAGGTGTCCTCCTGGGAAAAGACAATCCCCGCTTCGGTGGTGTTGGAGACGATGAAGCGGAGCTCCTCGCTGGCGGCGAAGGACTCGTACTCCGCGGTTTGGGTGAAGGGGTCAATGACCCGGTCAATACAGGAGACGGCGCGGTGCTGGGTGATAGTCCGGCCGTTTTCCACGCCCCGGAGATAGACGGTGTAACGGTTGTCCTGGGCGGCGAAGCGCTCCAGGGAGCCGAAGGGGATGGGCTTTACCACCGCCACAGACATATCGGTGACGCCCTTTTCGTTTGCCACGTCAATCATGTAATCGATGAAGGCCCGCAGGAAATTGCCCTCGCCATATTGGAGCACCTTGACAGGCCGCTTTTTGCCGGGTACTAGGGTTTGATTTAACTGCATGGTTGGTTCCTCTTTTCTGTTTCCAAATAAAATGTAAGCTCTTACATTCATTGTAGCATGTTTCTGCCGGTTGTCAAGGGCAAATACAGGGGTTTTTCAGGGGGATTGGAAAATTATTTTTGAGATTTGGGCGGGTCGGGGTTGATTTTTGGGCAGGAGGGAGTATAATAGATGTAAGCGCTTTCTTTATGGCGCGCTGTACCAAAGGCCAATGCCCGCTGGCCCCAAAGGGGCGGAACCGGAGAGAAAAATGGGGGAATTGTTATCGCAGAGAATATTTATGATATTGCCAGGCAGTCGGGGGTGTCCATTGCCACGGTGTCCCGGGTGATTAACGGGAAGGGGAATGTGAGCGAAAAGACGCGCCAGCGGGTGCTCTCGGTGATGGAGGAGGCGGGATACCGGCCCAATATCTTTGCCAGAGGGCTGGGGCTGCACTCCATCCGGATGGTGGGGGTGATGTGCTCGGATGTGGCGGACATCTTCTATGCCCAAGCCGTCTCCTGCCTGGAAAACGAGCTGCGGGGGCTGGGGTATGACGCCATCCTCTGCTGCACGGGGGACGACCTGGCCCACAAGCAGAAGGGCATCGAGCTGCTGCTCTCCAAGCATGTGGACGCGATTATCCTGGTGGGCTCGGTGTTCAAGGAGCTGCACGACAATTCCCACATTGAGCGGGCTGCGGCGCAGATTCCGGTGGTGATTATCAACGGGAGATTTGAGCTGCCGGGGGCCTACTGCGTGCTCTGCGACGACCGGAGAGCCATGGCCGCCAATGTGCAGGCGCTGGCAAAGGCGGGGAGGAGGGACATCCTCTACCTCTACGACAGCGAGTCGTTCAGCGGGATTTCCAAGCTGGCAGGGTATCAGGACGGGCTGCGGGAGGCGGGAATTGCCTACCGGGATGAGCTGGTGGTGCAGTGCGGGAAGGGCCTGGAACAGGCCAGGGAGGCTGTGCTGGGGGTGCTGGGCCAGGGAAGGCGTTTTGACGGTCTGGCTGCGGCAGAGGATTTGCTGGCCGTGGGGGCCCTCCAGGCGCTGCGGGAGCAGGGTATCCCGGTGCCGGGGGAGGTGGGGGTCATTGGGTTCAATGATTCCATTTTGGCCCGGTGTGCTTTCCCGCCTTTGAGCAGCGTGGACAACAAGGTGGGGGCGCTGTGCGAGACTGCGGTGCGGGTGCTGATGGGGGTCTTTGCGGGAAAAAACGTGCCCCAGCAGACAGTGCTCACCGCCGACTTGGTGCGGAGGGAGAGTTTTTAGGGAAGATGGCGGGGAGGCCCGCTGTTGATAGATAGCAAGAACAGGAAAGGATGGATTGACATGAAACCCTTTATGGACGAGGACTTTTTGCTCCAGAGCGAGACGGCGAAAAAACTCTATCACGACTATGCGGAGAAGATGCCCATTATTGACTACCACTGCCACATCAATCCCCAGGAAATCTATGAGGATAAGCAGTTTGCCAGCATTACCGAGGCTTGGCTGGGGGGCGACCACTACAAATGGCGGGTGGTGCGGGCCAATGGGTATGATGAGAAATATGTCACCGGCGCGGGGAGCGACTGGGAGAAATTTGAGGCCTGGGCAAACACCCTGCCCAAGTGTATCGGCAACCCCCTGTACCACTGGACGCATTTGGAGTTAAAGCGGTATTTCGGCTGCGGCAAGCCCCTGAACGGCGGGGATGCCAGGGAGATTTTTGACCTGTGCAACCAAAAGCTGAGGGAAAAGGAGATGTCGGTGCGGGGGATTATTAAGCAGTCCAACGTGAAGCTCATCTGCACCACAGACAGCCCGGCGGATACCCTGGAATGGCACAAGAAGCTGGCGGCGGACAAGACGCTGGAAGTGAAGGTGCTGCCTGCCTTCCGGCCTGACAAGACAGTGAATATCGAGAAGCCGGGATTTGTGGAATACGTGGCCGAGATGGAAAAGGCCTGCGGGATGAAGATTGCCACCCTGGGGGACATGAAAAAGGCGCTGGCCCTGCGGCTGGACTACTTTGGCGAGAACGGGTGCCGGGTTTCCGACCACGGGCTGGACTACTGCGTGTGCTCGCCTGCCGACGAGAAGGAGCTGGACAGAATCCTGGCCAAGGCGCTGGCAGGGGAGACCGTGACCCAGGAGGAGGCCGACCAGTACAAGACCGGGCTGCTGCTGTTCTTAGGCGAGGAATACGCCAAGCGGGGCTGGGTGATGCAGATTCACTTTGGCTGCCTGCGCAACAACAACAGCGCCATGTTCCGGAAGCTGGGGCCGGACACCGGGTATGACGCCATGGGCAACTCGGAGGGGGCGGCCAGGCTGGCGGGCTTCCTCAACTGCCTGGAGGAGAGGGGCGCGCTGCCCAAAACCATCCTGTATTCCCTCAACGATGCGGATAACTCCATCATTGCCAGTGTAATGGGGTGCTTCCAAAAGGATGTGGCGGGAAAAATGCAGCTGGGCTCTGCCTGGTGGTTCAACGACTCCAAGACCGGGATGGTAAAGCAGCTCACCGACCTGGCAAACGGCGGCGTGCTGGGGAACTTTATCGGGATGCTCACCGACTCCCGCAGCTTCCTCTCCTACACACGGCATGAGTACTTCCGCCGGATTCTGTGCAACCTGATTGGGCAGTGGGTGGAAGACGGGGAGTATCCCTGCGAGATGGAATTCCTAGGGAAAATGGTGCAGGATATTAGCTACAACAACACCGTGCGGTATTTTGGATTTGAGCTGTAAAGAGCACGAACGGAGAGAAACCGAGGGCAACGAGGCGGCGAAAAGGCTCTACGAGCAGTTTGGCTTTGCAAAGGTTGCCCAGGATGAGGACGAAATTGTCATAGAGCGCTCATTTCGGTGAGGAATAGGAGAAATGCGGCCTGCCGGGGACGGCGGGCCGCATTTTGCGTGGGGGAAAAGCAAAAGGGGAAAGGCCTTGCCCAAGGGCGGGGCCTTTCCCAAAAGGAGGACTGTATTGAGAAGCTCAGGCGCGGATGTCGTCCAGCTTTTTGCTGACGCCGTGCTGAATGGGTTTCCACTCCACCTTTTTGAAAAGGGCCACGGCGGAGATGGGGATATAGGTGAACATGAAGAGGGGGAAGGTGAACGCGGAGAGGATTTTGCGTGGGGTGCTGCAATAGATGTTCTTCCACTCGGTGAGAAGGGTGATGCCGCCCAGGAAGAACAGGAGGCCGTAGGCGTTCACCAGGGATTCCAGCAGGGAGAAGAGCACCACTGTGACCTGGCCGTTGAAGGTGAGGATGCTCCAGAGAGACACGCTGAAATTGAGCACAAAACTGAGCATGGTGAGCACAATGGCGGGCATGATGGACATCATCATATCAAAGCAGGAGAAGTTGTGGCCGACGGTGCTGCCCTTGATGAGGGAGAGGCCATAGTGGCGGAAAACTTGGAGATAGCCCTTGGCCCAACGCATCCGCTGATGCCAGGATTGGAGGAAACGCACAGGCTGCTCGTCGTAGAACACGGCGGTAGGGCAATAGGCGATTTTCTCGCCTTTGAGGATGTTGTCCACAGTGAATTCGATGTCTTCGGTGAGGAGGAAGTGCTTCCAGCCGCCGTTGCGCAGGATGATGTCCTTGTGAACCAGGAAGCCGGTGCCGGAGATGGCGCAGCTGGTGCCCAGAATCATGCGGGCATTGTTGAGATAGCGGGCTTCCCGCAGGAACCAGAGGGAGTAGCCGGCGGAAATCCAGTTGCTGCCGAAGTTCTTGGAGTTGCGGTAGCTGGTGACAACACGGTGGCCGGCACAGAAGGTCTTGTTCATCTCGGCCACGTAGTTTTCGTCCAGGAGGTTATCGGCGTCGAAGACAAAGTAGCCGTCGTACTGTTCGATGAGGTTCTCCTCTTTCAGGCGGTCGAAGAGGAATTCCAGGGCATAGCCCTTGCCCACTTGGACGTTGTTGAACCGCTCCCACACATGGGTGGCGCCGGCCTTGCGGGCAGCCTGGGCGGTGGAATCGGTGCAGTTATCGGCTACCACGTAGATGTCCAGGAGCTCAGAGGGGTACTTTTGCTTTTTGATGCTCTCGATGAGGTTGGCGATGACGTTCTCCTCATTGCGGGCCGAAATCAGGGCCGCATAGCGCTTGGGCTGGGCATCCGGCGATTTTTTAGACTTGAAAACCAGGGAGACAAAGATGTAGAAAAATTGATAGGCATAACACGCCACAAAGAGGATGGCGATAATCCAATTGAGGAACGATACGAATTCCACAGAAATCCCTCCAGAATAAAAGGTAACGGTTATTATCTTGAACGATGGGCAACAGATGCTTTGTCAATGCTCTTCTTTTTCATTCCCGTGCTTGGTGATGATGCGATAGGCCAGGATGCCGAGGAGGCTGATGACGATGGTGGCGGCAAAGACCAGGATGGCGAATTGGTAATTCTGCAGCCCCAGGGCATCGCCGCCGATGGTGGAGGTGATGACAGAGGGGATGCGGGCTATCATGGTGATAACCAGCCAGGTGGACAGCTTCATGGGCGTGAGGCCGATAAAATAGGTCATCACGTCTTTGGGTGTGCCGGGGATAAAAAAGAGGATGAACACGATGAGATTGAGCCGCTTGCTGTTTTGCAGGAAGGCCAGGGACTGGATTTTTTCCCGCGGGAAAAAGAGCTCGACTGCCTTGATTCCCCATTTGCGCACAAAGAGGAATACCAGCGCGCTGCCAAGTGTGATGCCGATGAGACAGAGCAGCGTGCCCTCAAAGATGCCAAAGGCATATCCGGCGGCAATTTCCAACGGCTCTCCGGGAATTACAGCCACAACCACTTGTAGGGCCACCATACCCACAAAGGCCAGCTTGCCCAGCAGACCATACTGACCCACCCACTCCCGGAACTTCTGCGGCTCAGCCACAAAGTCCAGCATGGGCCTTCCGGCAAACCAGCACAGGAGCGCAAAGAGAATTAAAAACGCGCCGACACAGGCCAGGGCTATTTTTCTGCGCCGTTTTTCTTCCGGGGTATATTCCTTGGATGTCTGCATGTCCTACTCCTTTTTTGCTTTGATTACAGTCAGTATGGGTTGCTTTTCACTCCCTAAAACGAAAGGGGAGGGACAATGTCTTCAAAATATCCTTTGATTTTTTGAGAGGCCCTCTGCCCCGTTTCTGTTTTTCATTGTAGTGGGGGGATTTCAACTCTTTATCAACTTCTGTTATTTTTTCGGTGGAAATATTTCCTGGCGGTTTTGGGCCGCAGCTTTGATAGGCCCGCCATGGGAGGGGGCGGGCCTAGGCGGCCCGCTGCGCCCAAAGGAGAACGGGCTAGAAGGGGGATGGATAGCGAAGGCGGCGGCGATGTGGGCACCGCCCTGGAGATGGTTGCCCAGGGTGAGGGAGCCGCCGTGGTGTTCGCAGAGGATTTTGCAGATGTTGAGGCCTAAGCCAAAATGGCCCTCCTCGCCGTTTTTCTCGCTGCCGTAGTAGGGGCGGGTGGCAAAGAGCAAATCCTTTTCCGAAAAGCCGGGGCCGTCGTCCATCACATCCAGCAGCAGCCTGTCGCCGTCCCGGGTGCACAGGATGGTAATCTGCTCCCGGGCAAAGCGGGCGGCATTGGAGAGGAGGTTTTCATACACCTGCAGCACCACCTCTAAATCCACGGACACTGTGCCGGTGAGGCCGCTTTCAAGGGAATAGCGGAGGGAGTAGGATTTGCAGAGGACCCGGGCGGTCTCCTCCAACTCCCGCAGGAGGGCGGAGGCCTCCACCGGGGCGGGGGAGGGGACGATGTCCTCCAGCTTTTGCAGGGCAGTCATGCTGGCGGCATAGCTTTCCAGGCGCGCCACCTGGCGGGAGAGGGTGGAGACGGTATCCAGCAGCTTTTCCTGGGAAATCCGGCCCTGGGGCACATATTTGGACAACAAATCCGCATAGCCCCGCAGCACGGTGAGGGGGGTGCGCAGGTCATGGGCAAAGGCGGCGTTGAGCCGCTTGCGTTCCTCCAAGGTGCGCCAGAGCTCCCGGTTGCCGCCGAAGAGGGAGCGGCGCATCTGCTCAAAGGAGGCGCAGAGCCGCCCCATCTCATCCTTGGAATCATAGTGGATGGTGAAATCCAGGTCGGCGGCAGCAATGCGCCGGGAGGCATCGGCCAGGATTTCCACCGGGCGGCGCATTTTGTGCCGGTAAAAGAGCAGGCTGGCGGCCACTGTGCAGCAGAGAAATATGGTGGGGATGGCTATGATGGTGAGGGCCTGCAACACCTGGTCAAAAACCCGGTCAACGGGGCTGTAGGTGTCGCTGAAGTTGCCGTCCACCAGCACAATGTTGGCGCGGACCGAGTGTGTGGAGATACTTGTGCCGACTGTGCCGACGCTGGTACGATAGGCCGCTGCATCGTAGTATTTGAAAAAGATGGCGTCCTGGGCCGTCTCCAAGATAGAGAGGGTGAGAGAGCTTAAAAAAGTGGCCAGCAGGAGAAAAACCAGCATATAGAGGATAAAGGTATACTTGAGGGAGAGGTCTTTTAACAGGCGCCTTATCGAATCCATTTATATCCCATCCCCCAAACTGTCTCAATATGGTTTTTGCAGCCGGCCTGGGACAGCTTGGCCCGGATGCGGCGGATGTGCTCGGCCACTACGCTGCTGTTGCCCTCGCTGTCGTACCCCCAAAGGCGCTCGTAGATGCGCTCTTTGTCAAAGACCTGGCCGCTGTTGAGGGAGAGGAACTCGATGATTTCAAATTCCTTCTTGGCCAAGGGCACGGCCTCGCCCTCGCAATAGACCGCCTTTTGGGAGTAGTCGATGACTAAGTCCTCCTCAAAACGGGGCTTGCCTGCGGACTGGGCCCGCTCCTCCCTGCGCAGGTGGGCCGCCACCCGGGCCCCCAGCTCGTCAATGCTAAAGGGCTTGACGATATAGTCGTCTCCCCCCACCAGGAAGCCGTTGACCTTGTCGGCGTCCTCCACCTTGGCGGTGAGGAACAGGATGGGGCAGGAGACATAGGGGCGGATTTTTTTGCACAGCTCAATGCCGTCTGTGCCCGGCATGTTGATGTCCAGGAGAATCAGGTCGGGGCACTGCTCCAGGAGCTTTAGGGCCTCCGCGGCGTCTTTGGCAGCGAGGGGTTCATAGTCGGACAGGAGGAAATAGTCCTTGAGGAGGGAGACAATTTGGGGTTCGTCGTCCACGATTAAAATGCGCTTTCCCATAGGCAAGACCCTTTCTGTTTGGTTTCCGTTTTTCTCAGTATAAGGGGAAAATATCAACTTTTTTACAAGTTTTATTATAGCCAGCAAAAAGGGAAAAGGCAATGCTCCGGCGGGCGTTTGACAGGGGACTGGAGATTTTGTATACTGGGAGAGTGATTTTGGAGAAAGCTGTGGTGGTTGATATGACCGGTTATTTGATGCGGCGCTTTATCAGGGATTATGAGGACACGGAGAATCCCCAGGTGCGGCAGCAGTACGGGGCCCTGTCGGGGGGTGTGGGGATTTTGCTGAATTTGCTGCTGTTTCTGGGAAAGCTAGCGGCAGGGCTGCTGACAGGGGCAATCTCGGTGACGGCGGATGCCTTCAACAACCTTTCGGACGCGGCCTCCTCGGTGGTGACGCTGATAGGGTTCCGGCTGGCAGGGCAGAAGGCGGACGCCGGGCACCCCTTTGGGCACGGGAGGATAGAATATCTGGCGGGGCTCATCGTGTCCCTGCTGATTCTGCTGGTGGGGTTTGAGCTGGGGAAGAGCTCGGTGGAGAAGCTGCTGCACCCGGAGGTGGTGGAGCTCTCGCTGCTGACGGTGGGAATCCTGGCGGTCTCGGTGGCGGTGAAGCTGTGGATGAGTGTGTTTAACCGTAAGCTGGGGAGGGCTGCTGACTCCGCCTCGCTGCGGGCCACGGCTGCCGACTCCCTCTCGGACGCGGTGGCCACCAGCGTGGTGCTGCTGGGGCTGGTGGTGGGGCACTTTACCAACCTGGCTATTGATGGGTGGGCGGGGCTCCTGGTGGCGCTCTTTATCCTGCGGGCGGGGTTTGGCGCGGCCAAGGATACCCTCAACCCCCTGTTGGGCCAGCCCCCTTCCCCGGAGCTGGTGGAGGGGGTAAGCAGGGTGATTTTGGGCCACTCCCAGATAGTGGGGATTCACGACCTGATTATCCACGACTACGGCCCCGGCAGGCGGATGATGAGCGTACACGCCGAGGTGGACGCCCGCTCGGACATGCTGGAGGCCCACGACATCATCGACCACATTGAGCGGGAATTGGGGGAGCGCTTCCACTTGGAGGCAGTGATTCACATGGACCCGGTGATTTTGGACGACGTGGAGCTCACCCGGGTGAAGGAGCTGGCTGCACGGCTGGCCCGGCAAATCGACCCGCGGCTCTCCATCCACGATTTCCGGCTCACGGCGGGCCCGCTCCACTCCAACCTGATTTTTGATGTGGAGGCGCCCTATGAGACGGTGTACACCGACCAGCAGATTGCGGAGAAGCTGAAGGAGAAATTGCAGGCGGCGGACAAACGCTATTTTGCTGTCATCCAGGTGGATCGGCAATATAGCCAGGGCACGTGAGCCTTTGTTGGCAGCTGCGGAGAAAAGGTGAAGAGGCCGGAGGCGCCCAATCGTTTGAAAAAGGGAAAGAGGTGGGTACATGACATATAAAATCATGCTTGTGGAGGACGACGAGACTATCACCCGGGTGCTGGCCCGGCAGCTGCAAAACTGGGGCTACCAAGTGTATGCGGTGACAGAGTTCACCACAGTGCTGGAACAGTTTAACCAGGTGGCGCCCCATCTGGTGCTGCTGGACATCTCCCTGCCTTTTTACGGGGGCTACCACTGGTGTTCCCAAATCCGCAGGGTGAGCCAGGCGCCGATTATCTTCCTCTCCTCGGCGGGGGACCATATGAACCAGGTGATGGCGCTGGACATGGGGGCGGACGACTTTATCCCCAAGCCCTTTGACCTGAATGTGGTGACGGCCAAAATCCACGCGCTGCTACGCAGGGCCTATTCCTTTGGGGCAGATTTGAACGTGCTGGAATACGCCGGGGCCGTGCTGAACCTAGGGGAGGCCTCCCTCTCCTATGGGGAGGAGACGCTGGAACTGACGAAAAACGAGTTTAAGATGCTACAGGTGCTCTTTGAACACCGGGGGAACGCCGTATCCCGGGACGCCATGATGCAGCGCCTATGGGAGACCGACAGCTTTGTGGACGACAACACCCTCACCGTGAACATGACCCGGCTGCGCAAAAAGCTGGAGGGGATTGGGCTGGCGGGCTTTATCCTCACCAAGAAGGGGATGGGATACCGGCTGCGGGCAGAGGGGGAGAGAGGCGGATGAAAGAGGGCGGCATGATTTTTCGGGCGGTGGGCTCCTATTTCCGGCAGCACTGGGTGTATTACCTGCTCTATGGGGTGTTCACTTTTTTGCTCTTTGTGGTGTATGGGCTCTATGGGCTGCCCTGGGGGCCGGCGGTGTATGTCTTTCTCCTGTGCAGTGTGGCGGGGGCAGTGGCTGCGGGGCTGGACTGTATCCACTACTGCCGCAGGGTGTACGCGCTGCTGGTGGTGAAGCGGACTGCCGCGGTGCATCTGGACGGGCTGCCGGAGGCAGAGGAGATGCAGGGGCGGTGTTACCAGGACATCATTGCCGTGCAGGAGAGGCGCTGCCGGGACAGCCAGGAGAGGCTGGACGAGAGCATCCGGGCGGCAAACCAGTATTACACCCTGTGGTCCCATCAGATTAAGACGCCGATTGCGGCGCTGCGGCTGCTTCTACAGGAGGAACAGCCGGACACCGGGCTGATGGAGCAGGAGGTCTTTAAAATCCAGCAGTATGTGGAGATGGTTTTGGGCTATCAGCGGCTGGAGGGGGAGAACGCCGACCTGATTTTGCAGGAGTACCCGGTAGAGGCGCTGGCCCGGCAGGCGGTGAAGCGGGTATCGCTGCTGTTTATCCACAAGAAGGTGGGGCTCTCCTTAGGGGAGCTGGACTGGCATGTGGTGACGGACGAGAAATGGGTGGTGTTTATCCTAGAACAGCTGCTCACCAACGCGGTGAAATACACGCCGGGGGGTGGGCAGGTGGCGCTCTACGAGGCGCCGGGGCAGCCGGGGGTGCTGGTGGTGGAGGACAACGGCATTGGCATCCGGGCAGAGGATTTGCCGCTGGTCTTTGAATGGGGGTACACCGGCTGCAACGGGCACAGGGACAAGCAGGCCACCGGCGTGGGGCTGAACCTCTGCCGGCAGGCTGCCCGGCTGCTGGGGCATAAACTCTGGATTGAATCAGAGCTGGGGAAGGGGACAAGGGTGTACCTGAACCTAATGCGTCAGAAGTTTGAGGTGGAATGAGGGGGCGCTTAGGGCACATATCATCGGGAAGCGAATGCCCGCCGAGGGGAAGCCGATTTTCGTCGGGTGCTGCTTTACAATGGATGGACCGGCAAAGCGGGAGTTAGGGAGAGAGACAGAATGAACAGGATAATACCAAGAATCGGCTCAGGGATTGCCACCGTGGCGGTACTGCTTTTTGCAATCTGTTTGGCCGCTAACTTTGCTTTTGGCTCCTATTTTGTGTGCATGTTTTTGCCTATTGGCTATATTATGATGGCTGCGGGGCTTCATCATGAAAGCCGGGAAAACCGGCGTGTGGCCGCAAATACCGGGATGGCCTTTGCAGTGGTGTATGCAGGATTGATTTTTCTCGTATATTTTGCGCAGACAACCAGTGTTCGCTTAGGCGGGCTGAGCGAAGAGGCACAGGGTATTCTGGATTTTCAAAGAGGGGGGCTCATGTTCAACTATGACCTGTTGGGGTATGGAATGATGGCCCTTTCCACATTTTTCATGGGCCTGTCGGTCCAGGCGGACAACAGAGCAGACAGGTGGCTGAAGGCTCTACTGATGCTCCATGGGGTTTTCTTTTTCGGCTGCTTTCTCATGCCAATGACTGGTGTGTTCACCGGTATGTCAGACGGAGGAACAAGTAGCGGGGGCGTTGTTGCGCTGGTCGTATGGTGCGCGTACTTTCTTCCCATTGGGATACTGGCATACAGGCACTTTGGGAAGGGGAACCGGTAAGTTTCAGCCGCTGGGTTACACAGAAGCAAAAGGGCAAGGCAAACCACAGCGGTCTGTCTTGCCCTTAGCTTTTTGATGAGGGCCTGTTTGTATGGGGGGCGGGAGGGCAGGCTTTCTGATATGCCGCCCTGGAGAAGGGGGCGCTTGCTGCGCTGAGCGGCGAGGGGCAACGCGGACTTTGTTGGCCTGGGAACTCTGGTTTGCTCCGGCGGGATAGGCCCGAAAAAGGGGGATACCTTACAAAAATGTAAGGATTGCGGGAAAAATGTAAGCTGATTCGATGGCTTGGAAGGGGCGGGGTTTGGTATACTGGGAACAGAAAACAGGGAAAGCCCTCCGGGAAAGGGGCTGCGTGTTTTCTGGAAAAATTTGAGTCAGGAGGAGTTTTGCATGGCTCTTTTGGAAGTAAAACACTTAAAAAAGATATATACCACCCGGTTTGGCGGGAATCAGGTACAGGCGCTGCGGGATGTGAATTTCGTGGTGGACGAGGGGGAATATGTGGCGATTATGGGGGAATCGGGGTCAGGGAAGACCACGCTGCTGAATATTTTGGCCTCCCTGGACCGGCCCAGCGGCGGGGAAGTGCTCTTGGACGGGCGCAACACGGCCCAGATTCCCGACAGCCAGATGTCGGCTTTCCGGCGGGACAACCTGGGGTTTGTGTTCCAGGATTTTAACCTGCTGGATACCTTCTCCCTGCGGGACAACATCTTTTTGCCCCTGGTGCTCTCCCGCAAAAGCTATGCCGAGATGGAGCGGCGGCTGAAGCCCATTGCCGCACGGCTGGAAATCACGGAGCTGCTAAATAAATACCCCTATGAGGTGTCTGGCGGGCAAAAGCAGCGGGTGGCGGTGGCCCGCGCAATTATCACTGACCCCCAGCTCCTGCTGGCAGACGAGCCCACCGGCGCGCTGGATTCCAAGGCCACAGACAGCCTTTTGCGGATTTTTGAGGGCATTAACCAGATGGGGCAGACGATTTTGATGGTGACCCACAGTACCCGGGCCGCCAGCCATGCCGGGCGGGTGCTCTTTATCAAGGACGGGGCAGTGTATCACCAGATTTACAAGGGCGGGATGAACAACGAGGAGATGTACCAGAAAATCTCGGACACCCTCACGGTGCTGGCGACAGGAGGAAGGGAAAGTGAATAAGTTTTTCTATCCCAGGTTGGCTTTTACCAATATCCGGAAAAACCGCAGCATCTATGTGCCCTATCTGCTGGCGGGGGCGCTGGTGGTATCCCTGCTCTACTCCCTGCTCTCCATTGCCTATATTGTAGTCGGCGCTGAGATGCGGGGCGGCGCGATTGTGGGTTCGATGCTGATGCTCAGTGCCATTATCTGCGGCATCTTTTCTTTGGCAGTGCTCTTTTACATCAACAGCTTTGTGATGAAGCGGCGCAAACGGGAGTTTGGGCTCTACAGTATCCTGGGGGTGGAAAAGCGGCATATCTCCCTGGTGATGTTCTGGGAGGTGCTGCTGACCGGTGGGATGGTTATTGTGGCTGGCATCCTGGCCGGGGCGCTGATGAGCTACCTGCTGTTCCTGCTGCTGCTGAACGTGCTGCATGTGGATGCGCCGCTCACCTTTCAAATCCCCTTTACAGCGGTGGCGCCTACGGTGGTGCTCTTCTGTTTTGGCTTTTTGCTGGTGCTGCTCTATGACGTGGTGAGCGTGTGCCGCACAGACCCCATCGCACTGCTGCACAGCGTGAGGGAGGGGGAGCGGGAGCCCAAGACCAAATGGGTGCTGACCCTGGTGGGCTTTGCCGCTTTGGGCGGGGGCTATGCCATGGCGCTCCAAGTGAAAACCCCTTCCGAGGCGCTGAGCGTCTTCTTCCTGGCTGTGCTGCTGGTGATTATCGGCACCTATTGCCTCTTTACGGCGGGCAGTATTGCCATGCTGAAATTGATGCGGAAGAAGAAGCAGTTTTACTATAAGACGAAAAACTTTATCTCGGTCTCCGGGATGATTTATCGGATGAAACAGAATGCGGCGGGGCTCTCTAATATCTGCATCCTCTCCACCTGCGTGCTGGTGACGCTCTCCTCTACTATCTGCCTGTATTTGGGGATGGAGGACATTCTGAACCAGGGGTTCCCCAGGGGATTCTCGGTGGAGTGTACCGCCTCGGAGCAGAACGCCCAGCTCTTGGAAGACGCGGTGCGGGAGCACGCGGAAGAGTATGGGCTCACTGTGGAGAACGGGCTGCGGTATGACGTCCTGGCCTTCCCCATGGACTGGGAGGATGGGAAGTTACAGGTGTGCTCTTACTTTAGCAACAACACGGTTTTAGCCCAGTGTATCCCGTTGGAGGATTACAACCGCAATTTTGAGGACGGGAATACCACCTTGGGGCCAGACGAGATTTTGATTCACAATCCGGAGGGTATTTCTTTGGGGGACACGCTGTATTTGGAAAAACCCTATCGGATTGCCGGAAACGCGGACCTTGTGCAGCTGGAAGACAACGCGATTATTGGCTATGGACATCTTGTAATCGTGCTGCCCTCCCGCGAAAGCATGAGGGAGCTGCTGCCCTACGTGCAGCCGGAGGGCAGCAAGGCTACCCGGGAGATTGCAACCCAATACTGGTTTGACCTCTCAGGCAGCCGGGAGGAACGGGAGGCCTGCTATGCCACCATGCGGGAGAACCTGCTGCGGCAGGTGGAGTATTTGGGCTCCACCCTGAGCCGGGACGAGGCCCGGACAGACTACTACGAGCTCTATGGCGGGCTGCTCTTTGTGGGGCTCTTCTTTATCGCGCTCTTTCTCCTGGCAACGGTGCTGATTATCTATTACAAGCAAATCACCGAGGGGTTTGACGACCATGACCGGTTCCAGATTATGAAAAAGGTGGGCATGAGCAACAGGGAAGTGCGCAGCACCATCCTCAAACAGGTGCTTATGGTGTTTTTCCTGCCGCTGGGGATGGCGGTGGTGCACATCTGTGTGGCATTCCCGGTGTTGTGCAAGCTGCTGTTAGTGTTTAACATGACCAATACCACCCTGTTTATCTTCTGTACCCTGGGCACTGTTTTGGTCTTTGCCCTGCTCTATCTGGTGGCCTACAGCATTACGGCCCGTACGTATTATAAGATTGTGCAGGCCAAGTGATGAAGCCCCGTTTTCGGGGATATGGGGGCGGCTCCGCCGCCTCCATATAGGCTCCCCTTCTCATATCGACACCTGCGCCTTCCCTGCGGCGCAGGTGTTACTTTTTAGGGGAAGAAAAAATTTTGAAAAAAATGAGAAAAAGTCTTGACATCTTGGGAGAAGATGGTATAATAAACTACGTTGTCTGACAGAAAAACAACATTGCGGAATTGTGTAAGGGTAGCACAGCAGACTCTGACTCTGTATGTCTGGGTTCGAATCCTAGTTCCGCAGCCAATGAATCGCCTACCGGTAAGCAATCTTTTAAGATGCTGAAGGTGGGCGAATTTTTTATTTGCAATTGTAAAAGAGGCTTCATTTGACGGAGGTGCTGGCAATGACGGGAACGGGCAAGGTGGTGCTGTCGCCGGAGCAGCAGGATTTTATTGAGAGGGCGAGGGAGGGGAGGAATATCCTGGTAAATGCCTGCATTGGCAGCGGGAAGACCACAGCGATTCAGCGGCTCTGCGAGGAGCTGCCGGCTAACCGGAAAATCCTCTATCTCACCTATAACAAGTTGCTGAAACTGGATGCAAAGAGCAAGATTCACAACCGGAACGCAGTAGTGAACAACTACCACGGCTTTGCCTATACGGCCTTGCAGCGGGTGGGGAAGCGGGCAGGGGTTTCTGATTTAATCCAGTGCTTTTTGCAGGAGAAGCCGCCGCTGGGGCGGATTGATGTGCTCATCATCGACGAATACCAGGACATTGAGCAGGAGCTGGCGGAGCTCTTGGTCTATGTAAAATCCACCAATCCCAGGATGCAGGTTGTTGCGGTGGGCGACATGGAGCAGAAAATCTATGACAAGACGACGCTGGATGTGGAGCGGTTTATCGGGGCGTTCCTGGGCGACCATGTGGAGCTGGAATTTACCCGGTGTTTCCGGCTGTCGTCGGAGCTGGCGGGCAGGCTGGGGAGGATATGGAACAAGCGGATTGTGGGGGTAAACCCAAACTGCCGGGTGGAGGAGATGACAGAGGAGGACGTGGTGCGCTTCCTGGCCGGGCAAAACCCGCGGGACATCCTCTGCCTGGGGGCGCGGACGGGGAAGCTGGCCCGGGTGCTCAACAGGCTAGAGGAAGAATATCCGGCGCAGTTTAACAAGAACACGGTGTATGCCAGCATCTCTGACCGGGACACGGCGGGGGCAGTGACGCCGGACCCCACTGCGGCAATTTTTACTACATTTGACAGCAGCAAGGGGCTGGAACGCAAAATCTGCGTGATTTTTGACTACACCGAGAGCTATTGGAATACCAGGATTAGCAAGCCCCAGCAGTCCTATGCTATCCTGCGGAATATCTTCTGCGTGGCCGCCAGCCGGGGCAAGGAGCGGATTATTTTTGTAAACGGCGGAGAGGCGCCCCTGTCGGAGCGGACCCTGGCAGCCAAGGCAAAGCAGAACGAGGACTTTGAAAATGTGGACATCTCCGGGATGTTTGACTTTAAGTATAAGGAGGACATTGAGGCGTGCTATTCCCTGCTCAAAGTGAAGCGGCTGGCTGGGCCAGGGGAGAGCCCGGAAATCCAGATTGAGAACAAGGACGGGCTGATTGACCTTTCGCCCTGTATCGGGATTTATCAGGAAGCTGTGTTTTTTGACGGCTACCGGATTGACGAGGAAATCCGGATGTGGCTTGCCCTGAACCGCAGGAACGCTGTGGCTAGGCAGGCGTGGGAGCAGCTTTCGCTGGATGAAAAGATTCTGCTACTGGTATCGATGGAGACAAAGCAGTCCCGCTATCGGGTGCAGGTGCGCACCCCGTTTGTGAACAGGGAGGAGCACCGACAGATTGTGGAACGGCTGGGCACCCTCTTTGTGGCGGACGAGGCAGTACAGGCCCGGTGCAGTATTGACTTTTCCGACCGGAAGAACGGGGAGCTGCTGTTTTCGGCAATGGGATTTGCCGATGTGATAAAGGACAAGGTGGTATACGAACTGAAATTTGTGTCGGAGCTGATGCACGAGCACTTTTTGCAGTGCGCTTCCTATATGGTGGCGCTGGGGCTGAAAAAGGGGATACTCTGGAATACGCGGGACAACAGCCGCTATGAAATCTGTATCCCCAAACGGGAAAAGTACCTGGACGCGGTGGCCAGGGCGGTGAGCAAGGGGCGGCTGGAGAAATACTACAGCCCAAAGGCGGCTAGAAGATAGGGTTTGTAAAATTTTGTGAACTATGGTAGAATAGATACAAAAAGAAAGGGAAAGGTGGAGAGGATATGGCGAGAATCGTGCAGAGCATGAACAAGGGCTGGCGGTTTGCCAAGACGGGGGAGGTGCCGGCGGCGCTGCCGCAGGGATGGGAGCAGGTGGATTTGCCCCACACCTGGAACGCGGTGGACGGGCAAGACGGAGGGAACGACTACTGGCGGGGCACTGCCGCCTATGTAAAGGCCTTTGACCGGCCGGCGCTGGAGCCGGAGGGACGGGCTGTGCTGGAATTCCTGGGCGCGGCCATGACCGCGGAGGTGTGGCTGAATGGGGAGAAGCTGGCCCGGCACGAGGGGGGCTATGCCACCTTCCGGGTGGATGTGACGGCGGTGCTGCGGGAGGAGAACCTGCTGTGCGTGCTGGTGGACAACAGCGCGAATGACCGGGTATATCCCCAGAAGGCGGATTTCACCTTTTACGGCGGGCTCTACCGGGGGGGCAACCTGATTACCGTGCCGGGTTCCCACTTTGAACTGTGCAAGGACGGGACACCGGGCATTAAGGTGACGCCGGAAGTGGATGTGGATAGCCGGAGTGCCCGTATCCTGGTGGAGACCTGGCAGGCAGGGGACGAGAAAGTGACCTTTACGCTGGGAGAGGAGAAACGGGAGGCGCTGCCGATTTTGGGTCACGCCCAGGTTGTCTTTTTGATGGAGAATGTGCACCTGTGGGACGGGGTGGAGGACCCCTATCTCTACACGGTGAGCGCTTCGCTGGACAGCGGGGATGCAGTGAGTGCCCGCTTTGGCTGCCGGACCATTGCCTTTGATTCGGAGAAGGGGTTTTTCCTGAACGGGCGCAGCTATCCCCTGCGGGGGGTGAGCCGCCACCAGGACCGGGCAGGGCTGGGGAACGCCCTCACCGAGCAAGAGCACCGGGAGGATATTGCCCTCATCCGGGAAATCGGGGCCAACACGGTGCGGCTGGCCCACTACCAGCACGCCCAGGAGTTCTATGACCTCTGCGACGAAAACGGGCTCATTGTGTGGGCGGAAATCCCCTATATCACGGAGCACATGCCGAATGGGCGGGAAAACACCCTCTCCCAGATGCGGGAGCTGATTACCCAATGCTACAACCACCCCTGCATTGTGTGCTGGGGCCTCTCCAATGAGATTACGGCCAGTGGCGGGGTGACAGAGGATTTGCTGGAAAACCACCGGCTATTGGCAGAGCTCTGCCACAGGATGGACGCCACCCGGCCCACTACCATGGCCCACGCCTTTATGCTGGAAATCGAGAGCCCACTGATTCCCCTGTCGGATGTTGCCAGCTACAACTTGTATTTCGGCTGGTATCTGGGGGAGCTGGAACAGAACGACAGCTTCTTTGACGAGTATCACGCCAAATTCCCCAAGCGCATCATGGGCTTTTCTGAGTATGGGGCGGACGCCAATCCCCAATACCAGGCCGCCGCGCCGGAGCGGGGGGACTACTCCGAGGGCTATCAGTGCGTGTACCACGAGCACCTCCTCTCCTGTATTGAAGAGCGCCCCTATCTCTGGGCCACCCATGTGTGGAACATGTTTGATTTTGCCGCCGACGGGCGGGACGAAGGCGGCAAACATGGGGTGAACCAGAAGGGCCTGGTGACGATGGACCGGAAGCTCAAAAAGGACGCTTTCTATCTCTACAAGGCGGCCTGGAGCAGGGAACCATTTGTACATCTCTGCGGGCGGCGGTATGCCAACCGGGCGGAGGGGGAAACGGAAATCAAGGTGTACTCCAACCAGCCCAGGGTGACGCTCTATGTGGACGGCAAAGAGGTGGGCAGCCAGGAGGGGAAGCGGGTGTTCCGCTTCCGAGTGCAGGTTTCCGGGGAGCACTCCATCCGCGCGATGGCTGGGGAGTGGGAGGACAGTATCGTCATCCGCAAGGTGGAGAAGGCCGACCCGGAATACCAGATGGAGCCGGGAGGCGGGATTGTCAACTGGTTTGACCAGGGGGAGCTGAGGCCGGGGTATTTCTCCATCCAGGACACCTATGGGGAGCTGATGGCAAACCCCAAAGCAGCGGCGCTGGTGGAAAAAATCATGGCCAGGGCCAGGGCCAGCCGGGGCGAGGTGGCCCAAAGCGCCAGCAATAACGCCAATTTGCAGAAGATGATGGGGGCAATGAAATTCCAGACCATGCTGCGCTCGGCGGGGAAGGCGGTGTCTCAGGAGGAGATACAGGAGCTGAACGCAGCGCTGCAAAATATCGCCAAGTGACGGAGGGAGAGCCGTGGAATACATCTATGCTGTTGCGCACGAGGGGGAGCTGGCGGAATACCGGCGCTTTACCGCCCGGACGGAGGGCAGGCTGGCAGGGTATTTGGAATTCCTGAAAGCCCGCTACCGTGTTTCAGAGCTGCCGAGGGCCATTGTCTGGGCCGGCAGGGAGACAGCCACGCGGCTGTTCAGCGACCTTCCCGTGCCGGCGTATACCAACGAATACCGGGTGGTGTTCTGCCCGGTGCTTGCGGCGTGGCAGGACATCTATCTGCGGCAGCTGGATGGGATGGAGGGCTGCGGGGCGCTGGAACGCTACTACCGGGAGCGGCTCTCGGAAAACCATGTGCTGCAAATCCTGGGGCACGAACTGGCCCACCACAGCGACCATTTCCCGGACGAATGGGACGGGGAGCGGGGCGGCGTCTGGTTTGAAGAGGGGATGGCGGAGTACATCAGCAGAAGCTATTTCCTCACCGGGCAGGAGTATGCCGAAGCGCTGGAACAGAACCGTGCATTGGTAAAGCTGCTGGGGCCGCGCTATGGCGCCGGTTCCCTGGAGGATTTTGGGGAGGGCACCTATCAGGAGGGCTATGCCGGGATATTCTTCGCCTACTGGCGCAGCTTTTTGGCAGTACACCGGTTGGTAGAGGAGGCGGGCGGGGACACGCTCCAGGTCTTTGCCTCCTACCGGAGATGGCAGAAGGCGGGGCCAGGGACAGCACTGGCCCAGTGGTTTGGGCTGGAATAGAGAAAAGAGGAGGCACTCAGTGCCTCCTCTTTGGCTGTACACGGGTATCAGAGAGAGCCGGCGGCAATTTCGGCATCCAGGGAGGGAGCAGCGGACTGCTGTTCCAGGCGGGATTGCTGGAAGGAGAGTGTGGTAAGCGTCTCGCCCAGGTGTACCAGCACCACGCCCAGCCAGGCGGTGTCCTCGGCGCTGCGGCCCTGGGCCAGGGCAATGGCTGCCGCTGTAATCGCCGTCACCAGCTCTGCGGGACATACCGGTGTGCACATAGTATCACCCCCTGGGCTATTCTATGCGGCAGGGGGGAAAAGGGGGAATGGCTGGCAGGAGGGGATTGTGGAAAATATTTGGGGTTAGAAGATATAAAATTTTCTGAATTGTGATTTATTTTATACAATATATACAAGAAAACGGGCGTAAGTTTGGACTTGATGGGGGAGGTTTTTTGCAAAAACCCCTTCCCATTTTTAAAAAAGCATGCTATAATAAAGACACAAAAAGACAAGTGAATCAGTTTAAAGGCCAAGGGTAGTTTCTTAAAGGAGGAAGCCGGTTTCTTTCAAAAAAGTTGTCTGGGAAATGAGTCTTAGGGAATGAGAGGGACGGAGCCGAACATTAAGAGACACAGGAGACAAGAGTTCCAATCAGATTTCAGTTGGAGAGAGCTATGAAGCTCAGAGGGAAAGTCCCAATCGATGAGATAATTCAGAGAGGGGATGATACCGGTGTACAAGTGAGAAATCAATTCGAGAGAAGTGGGAACTGTTTACTGGAAGAAGCCGAAGGGCCTGAAAACGAATGAGCTTGTCGGTATATAGGATTTCTGGTCAGATAAGGTGGGATTAGAATGCCTCAGCCAGAATGAACCGCCCTGAAAAGCATGATGTGCCTTTCAGGGCGGTTTGTTTTGTCGCTTTAGGGGAAATAAAGGCCCGGTATAACCGGAGGAATAAAAAGATTTAGCAAATAATCCCCAGATGATAAAATGGAAGCGGGTTTGGCGCCGCATTACAAAAATCACTATCATGTGAAGCTGAAATAGAAATATGGAAGCGGGAACTTTTGGAGCAGAGGGTATACGGAGATACACTAGGAAAGAAGGGAAGACAATCTGGGAATACATCCGAAACCAGTTGGAAAAGGGCCGCCCCAAAGACCAGATGACGCTCAAAGTTTAGGGGACGCAGGGATAATAAGGCGTAAGGAAAGGGCAGCTTTTGCGGCGGTTCGCGATTGTAATGCGTTGGCAAACTTTCCATGCCCCTGGAAGGGGTTAAGTCCAGGTTTCCCTCTTTTAGGGGAAACGAGAACTCTTAGTTTACTAGGGGGGGTGATTGGTAAAAAAAACCACCAGCCGCCAATGGAGAAAAGGGCTTAGAGTCTGTTTTAAAACTAAGGGATTGTATGTAAAGTGCTGAAATGATAAAATGGAGCACATGAAAAGACATGAAATCAGCGAAAAACAATGGAATAGGATCAAGGATTTATTTCCGCCAGAAAAGAAGCCACAAGGAGGGCGGCCCGGAAGAAGCAACCGGGAAATGCTCAACGCAATTCTGTATTGGCTGAACACCGGAATACCATGGCGGGATCTGCCGGAGCGGTTTGGGCCATGGCAGAGCGTGTACAGCCGGTTCCGTGCCTAGACAAAAGCTGGGGTATGGGAAGATATCCTCGCAGCCCTGATTGGGCAGGATTTGGCGGACGAAACAACGCAGATGCTGGACAGCACCACGATCAAAGACAACCAGCAAGCCAGCGGGGACAAAAATTGGATAAAAACGAGAAAACAGAAATAAC
>JAAVYW010000018.1 GCA_022791315.1 Oscillospiraceae bacterium
CTGCCGAATCTGTATAGGAGCTTTGCTCCTATACAGATTGTACATAGGGGCAGAGCCCCTATGGGCCTTTCGCTTCCTTGCGGCAAGGCAAGGAACCGGGCCAACGAAGATTGGCCTTTGCCTGCTCGGTGCGGGAACCGACGAGCCCGCGAGATAGGCGAGCTTGGGCCTGTTTGCCTGGCGGCAAAGACGGCGAGGGGTTGGGATGTGATGACGGCAAAGGGAAGCTGGGTGAAGGGCGGCGTGTTGGCTGGGTGCGAGCCTTAGCTTGTTATCGATACGCCGCCCGGGGAAAAGGGGAGGATTTCGCTCATTGCGATGAGCGACCAGGACGCTGTCCTGGACCTGCCACCCTTTGAAAAGGGTGGACGGAAACTTTCATTTGCCTACGGCGCGATAGGCCTGAGAGGAGGAGGCCGCGGGTTAACTTTCTTGAGGGTCAACGCGGCAGATGCTGCGGTAGTCGCAGTATTCACAGGGAAGGCGGCCGTTTTTGGGAAGAGGGGCGGCGGAGATTTTACCGGAGCGGAGTTCTCCCGCCATCTGGATGACAAGGGCGTCAATGTGTTGGGAGAGCTGGGAGAGCTCTTGAAGGGAGGCAACGCTGGAACGGGCGTCGGGTTCCCCGTTGGCTTTGAGGGTGACCGGGATAAAGACGCCCTTCCCCTCGCCCTCCATGGCGCGGATGACCGAGGGGTCAGACAGCACAAGGCCGTTCATCTTGAGGCCCTGGCGGCGCAGTTTTTCCACTGTTTCGGTGTCGGTGTCCCGGCCCGCTTTTACTACCGGGTTGACTGCCGGGAGATAGAGCACGCCTGCAGGGAGGGTGGGGCCATAGCGGGAGGAGCCGTTTTGCCAGATGGTGAACAGATATAAGAGCATTTGCAGGCCCAGGCCCTGGAGGACTTCGGTGAGGGAGAATTTGGCGCTGCCGGTTTTGTAGTCCACCACCCGGACATAGGTTTCCTCGCCGATGCGGCAGGTGTCCACCCGGTCTACCCGGCCAATTACCTGGACAGTGCCGCCGTCGGGAGTGCGCAGGAGGACCGGTTCCACGTCGCCGCCGGGGGCGATGGTGAGTTCAAAGTCAACAGGGGTAAAGGCGCTCTGGTCAAATTCTGCCGCCAGCTGGCGGATGAGGGTGAGGACCGTGGCCGAGAGACGGGTGAAGAGATAGCCGAACCGGGCCGGTTTATCGGAGAGGCCACCCATTTCCTGGTCCAGGTATTCCCGCAGCAGGGATTCTACGGCGGCGCGCAGGGCCTGCCCGTCGATTTGGGAGAGCTGCTTGGCGCCGTAGCGGCGCACCAGGCGTTCAAGGCAGAAGTGGATGACAGAGCCGGTTTCAATGGGGGAGAGCTCGGCGCGCTTGGGGGTGTTCAGGCGCAAACCGTAGGTGAGGTAATAGGCAAAGGGGCACTGGTAGAATTTCTCCACACGGGAAGGGGAGAGAAGGAGGCGGGAGCCGTAGAGCTTGCCTGCCAGGCTGGGATGGGACAGGGAGGAGGGACGGGGGGCTCGGCTGCGGGAGAGGGTTTCCTGCACGGCGGGGTCTTGGGAGAAGAAGGCTTCCAGGGTGGAGAGATAGCTGTCAGGAGAGCCTTGGAGGGAGAAGTACTCCCGCAGGGCGCTCTCGCGGGTACACAGGGCGGCGGGGCCCCGCAGGGTGGGGGAGGATTCCAGGCCTGCCGGGAAAATGGCCCGGAGTTCCCGGACAATGCCGGAGGGGGAGAGGGCGCGGCCGGTGAGGTCGCCTGCGGGGAGGAGGAAAACCGCCTGCTCTGATACCCCGGTCATGGCCTGATAGGCCAGGAGCTGCTCGTCGAAGAGGGAGTCTTCCCCGGTTTTGGCGAAGGAGAGGCCCATCTGGGAGAGGGCTTGGGCGTCCTGCTCGGTGAAGATGCCGCCGGAGGGGCTGAGGGCGGGGAATTCCCCTTCTGTGACGCCCAGGAGGAGGGCAGCGCGTTTTTCGCCGCTGAGAGTGCGGCCCACATCGCCGATGAGCACTTCATCGGTGTGCTCCGGGATTTTGCCCAGCTGGCAGGCGGCGAGGCCCACGGAAAAGAGGCGGCAGAAGCGGGGCAGGGTGAGTATCCGGCCCCGCAGGCCCTGGGCGATGCTGTCCATCACTTGGAGGACGGCCTGCCACACCTCCTGCTGTTCCTTTGCCAGCGTGCCCTCTCCCTCCTCTTCCAGACGGTGGGAGAGGGTTTCCAGCGCGGAGAGGATGCCCTGGGATTTTAGATAGTGATAGAGCCCGCGGCAGAGTTCCTCTGCCGGGCCCTCGGCCAGTTGGGTGGCCAGCTGTTCCACCGGGGCCACCAGATGCGCCCGCAGGCGGTTGAGCTCTGCCAATTCCTCCTGTTCCTCAGGGGTGAATTCCCCCCGCAGGCCTGCCGGGTGTCCGGTAAAGGGGGCGAGCCAGCGGCGGCCGGTAATATTCCAGACATAGGCGTAGTTTTCCAGCTTGGCCGCCTCCACCTCGGACAGGCCAATGAGGGGGGACTTTGCCAGGGAGAGCACGTCCCCGGTGGCGAAGCGGCTGCTCATACAGTCGAAGAGGGCGGATAGGAAGCGGGTGACAGGGGCGGCGGATACATCGGTCTTTTTATCCAGGAATGCGGGGATGCCATAGGCGGGGAAAATCTCCTCGATATACATCCGGTATTTCTCCGGGTCCCGGGCAAAGACCACGATGTCGCGGTAGCGGTAGCCCTGTTCCCGCACCAGGGCACAGATGTGCTGGGCGGCGAAGACTATCTCCTCCTCCCGGTTCTGCACTTTGACTAGGCGCACGGCCTGGGGAGGCTCTGGATAGGGTTCCTTGGCGGAGGAGAACATCCCCTTTTCTAAGGCGATGAGCTCCGGGGAAGCAAAACGGCGGGGCTCTTTTAAACAGAGGGGCGGGGCGATTTTGTGCCCGGCCTCTTTTCCCATGGCGCGCAGGCGGCGCAGGGCATCGTGGACGGGGGAGAAGAGGCCGTAGGGTTCCTCCTTTTCCCCGGCGCAGAGGGAGAACCACACCTGGTCGCACTGGTGCAGCACCACGGAAATCATCCGGTACTCTAGGCCTGTGAACCCCAGGAATTGGTCAAAAAACAGGGCTTTGCCTGCGAAAAAATCCTGCTGTTCAGCCAAGAGGCAGGCGCGGGCCACATCGTCGTCTTCGTCGGTGTACTTCCCGGCGATGGCGGCTTCAAATCCCTGGTAAATCAGCGACAGTTCCGAGAGCTTTTGGCGCAGGGTGCCTTTGGGGGCATTATCCGCGGCCTCCTTTAGGCGGTCGGGGGGGACATCCCAGTTTTTGAAGGCGGTGACGGTACGGCAGAGGGCGGAGAGAAAGGCGGCGTTTTCTGCCTGGGAGGAGTAGAACTCCAGGGCCTCCTTGACGTCAAAGAGGACAGAGCTCATCAGGACGGCTTTGGCGGGCGGGGTGAGATATTCCCCGGCCAGGCCACCGCAGGCGCGGAAAATCATCTGGGCCAGGCGCTTGAAACTCAGCACCTCCACCCGCAGCATGGTTTCGGCGCCCAGGGTTTTCCAGAGGGTGCGCTCGGTTTCAAAGGAGAACTGCTCGGGGACGACTAAAATCACGCCGGTTTCGCCGTCGGAGGCGGCTGCGCTTAGTTGTTCCATGAGGAGGTGGGTTTTGCCGGTGCCGGCACGGCCGGTGATGAAGCGGAGCATGGGGGCGTTCTCCTTTCATTTGGTTTTCAGAACGTAAAGTGTTGTTGCCCGTCTCGCGGCGGAGCGGCACTAAAAGTTCCGGTTACCCTTTTAAGGGGGAGCAACTTTGCTTGACTTTTCCAAAGGTGTTGTCTTCCGTTGTGCATCGCATGGGGGGTATATCTTATCACAGGCTTCCAGTTAATATGTTGCCTTTTCTATCGGAAATGTATCCTTATTCTTGATTCTTGTTGCTTTTGTTGCTGGGTAAACAGGGTGTGTCTTAAGACTTTTCCTGAGAAGGGGCTGGGAGGAGGGCTGGGCCGGCATCGCTTTGGGTTAGCTGGGCTATTACGCTGGCTTGTCGGTTCCCGTACCGACAGACGGTTTCCTTTTGATGCGAAAAGGAAACGAAACGCACTTAAGGGGAGGGGGAAAGTGTGCTTTCCCCCTCCCCTTAAGAATCCGCTCCCTCTATCCGGGGGGCGGGGTGGTGTTAATTGGTTTTGGGGATGGGGTTAGACTGTAGTTGTTAGGGGTTTTGGATTTTTGTGGATGCAGACGCTTTGGGCAAGGCCCATGGCGCAGAAGGAGCTTAGGAGGGAGGAGCCGCCGGCGCTGAGGAAGGGGAGGTTGAGGCCGATGACGGGGAGGAGCCTGAAGCACATGCCGATATTCATTGCGGCTTGGACAACTATGAGGGACAGGACGCCGAGGCAGAGGAGGAACCCCTGGGGATTTTTGGCGCGCTTGGCCAAGTAGGCCAGGCGGGCCAGGCGGAAGCAGAGGAGGACTAAAAGGGACAGCACGAATAGGATACCCAATAGGCCGGCGGATTCCCCGATGAAGGAGAGGATAAAGTCGTTGCGGGCCTCGGGGACATAGGTGTGGCCCGGAGAAAAGAGGCCGATGCCGAAGAGGCCGCCGTTTCGTAGGGCGGCAAGGCTCTGGACCTGCTGATAGGAGATGGCGGCCAGCTCTTCGCCCTGGGAGAAGAGGGACAGGATGCGCAGGCGCTGGTCCTCATGGAGGACGAAGGCCCAGCCCAAGGGCAGGCAGATAGTACAGATGCCGCCAAACAGGGCAATCCACCTTTCGGAGAGGCCGGCGCCGATGAGCATGACTGCTGCCACCAGGGCAAAGACCAGCGCTGTGCCGTCGTCCCCTTGGAAGTGGATGAGCAGGGGGGCGGCCAGGGCGTGGAGCAGCAGGAGGGCTACAGCGAGCGGGCGGTTCATGTCCTTTTTTACCCGGCTCAGGTGCAGGGAAAAGTTCAGCAGGAAGACCGGCTTGAGGAATTCCGTGGGCTGGAACGTGAAGCCGGTGCCGAAAACCGGCAGCCAGGCCCTATCGTCCGAACCGGCACGGCTATAGCCGAAGAGGAAGGTGAGCAGCACCAGGGAGACCGCCGCCGGGGTGTAAAACGCCCAGAGGGAGGAGAGCCTGCGGTAATCCAGGCAGGAGAGCAATCCCAGGGCCAGAAAGCCCAGGACTGCCGCTGCCGCCTGGACCAGGACAGTGCGCCAGGAGGGCAGGAAACAGTGGGCGACCCCGGACAGGGCAGCCAGGCTACAGGCAGTGAGGCCCAGCAGGCAAAACCAGATGGGCTTGTCCCCGTCTTTTAGCTTTTGCAGTTTTTGCAGCAGGGCAGTGATTCCGTCTCGCACAAAAATCTCCCTCTTTCCCCTTAATGTTACATCCATTATAGTGCCTTATCGGAAAAGCCGCAAGCAAAAAAGGAAAAATATCTTTTTTCCCTGGGAGACTTGTGCTATAATGTGGATAAGATTACCGAGAAAATCCTATGACTGTCCCCGCCCCCGGTCAGGACGCAGGACGGGGGAGAGCAGCAAGCCAAAAGAGGGGACAAACCCACAAAAAACAGAGAAAAGAGGAATGCAAATGCGCAGCGATATTGAAATTGCACAAGATGCAACCATGCTCCCCATTTCCCAGGTGGCCGAGAGCCTGGGCGTGCCGGAGGAGGAGCTGGAACACTACGGCCGCTACAAGGCGAAGTTCTCCGAGGAGACCTTTGCCCGGGTGAAGGACAGGCCCGACGGCAAGCTGGTGCTGGTCACCGCTATCAACCCCACCCCTGCGGGGGAGGGGAAGACCACCACTTCCGTGGGCCTGGCCCAGGCTATGGCGAAAATCGGCGAAAAGGCCGTGCTGGCCCTGCGGGAGCCCTCCCTGGGGCCGGTGTTTGGCGTGAAGGGCGGGGCTGCGGGGGGCGGCTATGCCCAGGTGGTGCCCATGGAGGACATCAACCTCCACTTTACCGGCGACATGCACGCCATCACTGCCGCCAACAACCTGCTCTGCGCCATGATTGACAACCACCTGCAGCAGGGGAACGAGCTCTCCATTGACCCCCGCCGTATCCTCTTCAAGCGCTGCATGGACATGAACGACCGGGCGCTGCGGCATGTGCTGGTGGGCCTGGGGGGCAAGGCCAACGGCGTGCCCAGGGAGGACGGCTTCCAGATTACGGTCGCCACGGAAATCATGGCGATTCTCTGCCTGGCAGACAATGTCACTGATTTAAAGGAGCGGCTGGGCTCTATCCTCATCGGGTACCGCTACGACGGCTCCCCCCTCTATGCCAGGGATTTGAACGCCCAGGGGGCCATGACCGCCCTGCTGAAGGACGCCATCAAGCCCAACCTGGTGCAGACGCTGGAGAATACCCCTGCCATCATGCACGGCGGGCCCTTTGCCAACATCGCCCATGGGTGCAACTCCATCCGGGCCACCAAGCTGGCGCTGAAGCTGGGGGACTACTGCATCACCGAGGCGGGCTTTGGCTCTGACCTGGGGGCGGAGAAGTTTTTGGACATCAAGTGCCCCATTGCCGGGATTGCCCCTTCGGCCATTGTGCTGGTAGCCACAATCCGGGCGCTGAAATACAACGGCGGCGTGAAAAAACAGGACACTGCCCTGCCCAACCCAGAGGCGCTGGAGAAGGGACTGGTGAACCTTGCGGCCCATGTGGAGAACATGCAGCGCTATGGCGTGCCGGTGGTGGTGGCGATCAACCGCTTCCTCTCGGACAGCGACGAGGAGATTGCCATTTTGAGCGACTACTGCCAAAAGGCAGGGGTGGAATTTGCCCTCTCCGAGGTGTTTGCCAAGGGGGGCGAGGGCGGCATCCAGCTGGCGAAGGCTGTGGTGAAGGCCTGCGGGAAGCCTGCGCACTTTGCCCCGCTCTATGACGTGAGCGACACCATCCGCCACAAGCTGGGCATCCTGGCCGAGAAAATCTACGGCGCGGACGGGGTGGACTACTCCGCCGAGGCGGCCCGCTCTATCCGGGAAATCGAGAAGCTGGGCAAGGCGGGGCTGCCGGTGTGTGTGGCAAAGACCCAGTACTCCCTCTCGGACAACCCCAAGCTGCTGGGAAGGCCGAAGGGCTTCCGCATCCAGGTGAAGGAAGTGCGGCTCTCCGCCGGGGCGGGCTTTATTGTGGCCCTCACCGGGGACATCATGACAATGCCCGGCCTGCCCAAAGTGCCTGCCGCCACTGTGATTGACGTGGATGGGGACGGCAAAATCCAGGGGCTCTTTTAATGGGGGCCCTGTATTCCCGCAGCGAGGAGGAGACCGAGCGGCTGGGGGAGCGGCTGGGCAAGCTGCTGCGCCCCGGCGATGTGGTGGCCTTTACCGGCGGGCTGGGGATGGGCAAGACCTGCTTTGTGCGGGGAATGGCCAGGGGGATGGGGCTGGATGTCCCGGTTTACAGCCCCACCTTTTCCCTGGTGAACGAGTACCGGGGGGAGAAGGCCCTCTACCACTTTGACATGTACCGCATCGGCGACTTGGACGACCTGTACTCCACCGGGTTTTTCGACTACCTGGACACGGACGCGGTGCTGGCGGTGGAGTGGAGCGAGAACATCGCCGGCGCGCTGCCGGAGCACACCATTACTGTGGCCTTTGCCCGGGATGGGGATGAGGCCAGGACCATTACGGTGAAAGGGGATGGGCGCTTTGCTGATTTTGGGGATTGACTCCTCGGCCCTGGCCGCCTCGGCGGCGGTGTGGGACGGGGAAAAGGTGCTCTCCCAGTGTACGGTGAACAACCGGCTGACCCACAGCCAGACGCTGCTGCCCATGGTCCAACATGTGCTCTCCCACGCCGGGATTGCCTTGGGGGACCTGGGGCTGCTGGCGGTGGCGGCAGGGCCGGGCTCCTTTACCGGGCTGCGCATTGGGCTGGCTACCGTAAAGGGGTTGGGCTGCGGCAGCGGCATCCCCTGCCTGGGGGTGTCTACGCTGGAGGCGCTGGCCTACAACCTGGAGGGGTTTGCCGGCACGGCCTGCTGTGCCATGGACGCCAGGGTGAAGCAGGTGTACCAGGCTTACTTTGCCCTTGCCCCCGGCAGGGACGGGCGGGGGACAGTGGCACGGCTGAACGATGACCGGGCGGTTTCCCTGGAGGCGCTGGAGCAGGAGCTGAAGGACGCCCATTCCCCCGTGTATTTCGTGGGGGACGGGGCGGAGCTCTGCTGGCGGCAGTTTGGGGAAAAGCTGGAACAGGGCTTCCTGGCCCCTGCCCCGCTGCGCTGGCAGAAGGGGGAGAGCGTGGCAAGGCTGGCCGGGCGGATGCTGGAACAGGGGGGGCAGCCTGTGCCCGCTGAGGCGTTGGCGCCCTCTTACCTGCGGCTCTCCCAGGCGGAACGGGAGCGGAAGGCCAGGGAGGAGGCAAGGGGATGAGAAGGCTTGTCCTGTTCCTGGCCGGGGCCCTCTGTCTCCTGGGCTTGGCGGGGTGTTCATCGCGTGTTTTGAACCTGGACGAGCTGGGAGCCCTGGCGGAGGAAAAGGGATACACGGAGGCGGACATCTTGGAAGAGCTGGACGGGCAATGCCAGGACAGCTTGACAGAGGCTTGGGGGGAGCCGGACGGGATGCTCTCCGAGTTCTGGGGGATATATGGTATTTCGGCGAGGGGGACGGGCGGCGCATCGTGGTCTATTATGACGGGGATGGGCTGGTGGAACATGTGAAGATGGGGGAGAGGAACAGGTGATTGGCGATTTTTTGGGCGCGGCCTTTCCGTGGATTGTAATCGGGCTGTTTACGGCGGTTGCCTGTGCCTGGATGGGGAAAAGGGCAGCGTAGCTTTTTGATTGGAAACAGAAACATGAAGGAGGAAGTATGATGATTGCCATTGGGAGCGACCACGCGGGATTCCCGCTAAAGCAGGAGATTAAGCAGTTTTTGGACGAGCAGGGGGTGGAGTACCTGGATGTGGGGTGCTTTGAGCCGGTTTCCTGCGATTATCCCGACATTGCCGAGGCGCTGTGCGCCAAGATTACGGCGGGGGAATGTGACAAGGGGCTGCTGTTTTGCGGCACGGGGATTGGCATCTCCATGGCGGCTAACAAGGTGAAGGGCATCCGGGCCGCCTGCTGCGACGACTATTTCAGCGCCAAGTACACGAGATTGCACAACGACGCCAACGTGCTCTGCATGGGCGGGCGGGTAGTGGGCCCCGGAGAGGCCTGCGAGATTGTGAATGTGTTTTTGAACACTGGCTTTGAGGGCGGCAAGCACGCCCGGCGGGTGGAGAAAATCGCCGCGTTGGAGGAGAAATAAGCTCTTTGGGGAGCTGACAGGAAATAGAAAGGACGGGAAGACAATGACCCCTTTTATTATGGACCACCCTCTGATTCAGCACAAGCTCTCGATTTTGCGGGACGAGGCCACCGGGGCGAAGGAGTTCCGGGAGCTGGTATCGGAAATTGCCATGCTGATGTGCTATGAGGCCACCCGGGATTTGCCCCTGAAAGAGGTGGAGGTGCAGACCCCTGTGGCAAAGGCCAAGACCAAGATGATTGCCGGGCGCAAGCTGGCCTTTGTGCCCATCCTGCGAGCCGGGCTGGGGATGGTGGACGGCGTGCTGGCCCTGCTGCCCACTGCCAAGGTGGGCCATATCGGGCTCTACCGCGACCCGGAGACCTTGAAGCCTGTGGAGTACTACTGCAAGCTGCCCTCTGACATCGAGGAGCGGGAGGTCATTGTCATCGACCCCATGCTGGCCACCGGCGGATCCGCCATTGACGCTATCTCCCTCATCAAGGAGCGGGGGGCAAAGGCCATCAAATTCATGTGCATTATCGCCGTCCCCGAGGGCATCAAGGCCCTATGCGAGGCCCACCCGGATGTGCAGGTCTACTGCGCCACTGAGGATGAGTGCCTCAACGAACACTGCTACATTGTGCCTGGGCTGGGCGATGCGGGCGACCGGATTTTTGGGACGAAATAGGAGCGCGGGAAATGAACAAAGGGGGAAACGCCATGGACATCACAGTGCGGCGCTTTGCGCAAGAGGATGGGGACGCTATCCTCTCCCTGGGGAAGCGGGAGCGGTGGGAGACACCGGTGCGGCGGCCTGAGGAATACCGGCAGGTGCTGCGGGATTCCTATACCCTGGTGGCGGAGGCAGACGGGGCCTTTGCAGGCTATGCCAGGGCTATCTCGGACGGGCTGGTGACTACATTCCTCTGCGAGCTGCTGGTGGAGCCGGCTTTTCGGAAAAAGGGGGTTGCCTCCCGGCTGGTGGATGCGGTGCAGGCGGCTTTTCCCCTGACTAGGATGGACTTGATTTCAGATGCGGACGGGTTTTACCGGAAAAACCGGTTCCGCAAAATTGGCAACGGCTTTCGCCGCGGGGCGGGGGAATAGCCCTGCCCCAAGACCGCCCTGCGCTTGCTTGGCCTGGGGCGGTTTTTTCACAAGGGCACGGAGGGGGTTTGTGCCTCCCTGCGGGACAGATACAGCAAAGAACGGGGGTTTCCTACATGAGATTTACCAACGGATACTGGAAAATCAAAGACAATATCATTGCGGAATATGCCACGGAGTATTATGGGCACCGGATGGAAGGCGGGCGGCTGACTTTGTATGCGCCCTTCCGCCATGTGGCGGGGAGGGGGAACACACTGGACCAGGGTCAGCTGACCGTTACCCTCTCGGCCCCTATGGAGGGCGTGGTGCGGGTGGATGTGGTGAACCACCGGGGAAAACGGCACCGGGGGCCGGATTTTGCGTTGGCCCAGCCAGGGGGCTTTGTGCCCGCGCTGCGGGAGGAGGAGGATTTCCTCTACTACGAGGCGGGGGCAGTGACGGCCCGCGTTGACAGGCGGGCAAACCACTGGGGCATCGCCTTTTTGGACAGCGCCACCGGGCGGCCGATGACGGACACCGGTTTTCGCAACATGGCCCACATGATTGACCGGGAGACGGGAAAGGCCTATATGACCGAGCAGCTCTCGGTGGGGATTGGAGGCTATGTATACGGGCTGGGGGAGCGCTTTGGCCCCTTTGTGAAGAACGGGCAGACTGTGGAAATCTGGAACGAGGACGGGGGCACGCTCTCGGAGCAGGCCTATAAGAACATCCCCTTTTATCTCACCAACAAGGGGTACGGGGTACTGGTGAACAACCCAGGGGATGTGTCCTTTGAAATCACCAATGAGAACGTGGAGCGGGTGCGCTTTACGGCACAGGGGGAAGAGCTCTCCTACTTCGTGATTGGCGGGCCCTCTCCGGACAAAATTTTGGAGCGGTATACTGCCCTGAGCGGGCGGCCTGCGCTGCCCCCAGCCTGGAGCTTTGGGCTCTGGCTCTCCACCTCCTTTACCACGGACTACGGCGAGGAGACCACCTCCTCCTTTATCCAGGGCATGGCTGACCGGGACATCCCATTGCGTGTGTTCCACTTTGACTGCTTTTGGATGAAGGGCTTCCAGTGGTGCGACTTTGAGTGGGACAAGGACGCTTTCCCCGACCCGGAGGGGATGCTGAAGCGCTACCACGACAGGGGGCTTAAAATCTGTGTTTGGATTAACCCCTATATTGCCCAGAAATCGAGGCTCTTTGACGAGGGGATGGAAAAGGGCTACCTGCTGAAGACCCGCGACGGGGATGTGTGGCAGACCGACTGGTGGCAGGCGGGGATGGGGCTGGTGGACTTTACCAATCCCGAGGCCACCCGCTGGTACCAGGGGAAGCTCAAGGCCCTGCTGGACATGGGGGTGGACTGCTTTAAGACCGACTTTGGCGAGCGCATCCCGGTGCGGGAGGTAGCCTACTTTGACGGCTCCGACCCGGTGAAGATGCACAATTTCTATGCCTATCTCTACAACAAGGCGGTGTTTGACCTGCTGGTGGAGGAGCGGGGCGAGGGGGAGGCCTGCCTCTTTGCCCGCAGCGCGGCAGCCGGGGGCCAGGCTTTCCCGGTACACTGGGGCGGGGACTGCGCCGCCACCTATGAATCCATGGCGGAATCCCTGCGGGGCGGGCTCTCGCTGGCGCTGTGCGGCTTTGGATTTTGGAGCCACGACATCTCCGGGTTTGAGGCCACTGCCACCCCCGACCTCTATAAGCGGTGGGCGCAGTTTGGCCTGCTCTCCACCCATTCCAGGCTCCACGGTTCCCAGACCTACCGGGTGCCCTGGAACTTTGACGAGGAGGCCTCCCTGGTGGTAAGCCGCTTTACTAAGCTGAAATGCCGGCTGATGCCCTATCTCTTTGCCATGGCCGTGAAGGCCCACAAGACGGGGCTGCCCATGATGCGGCCCATGGTGCTGTCCTTCCCGGAGGACAGGGCCTGCCACCCGCTGGACGCCCAGTACATGCTGGGGGACCATCTGCTGGTTGCCCCCATCTTCAACGACCGGGGGGAGTGCGAATACTACCTGCCGAAGGGAAGCTGGACCAATCTCCTCACCGGGGAAACCCTGGAAGGGGGACGGTTTGTCACCGGGGTATTTGACTATTTCTCCCTGCCGCTGCTGGCCGGGCCGGATGCGGTTATCCCCATGGGGAACATTGACAGCAGGCCGGATTACGATTACGGCGACGGGATTACCTTTGCCCTCTACCACATCGGGGATGGGGCAGAGATTGACACGCCGGTGTATTCCCAGGCCGGGGAGCTGCTCTTTACTGCCCACACCAGCCGCCAGGGCAATGTGATTACAGTGACAGCTGACGGCGGGAAAGGGAACTGGACAGTGCAATGTGAGGGGCAGGTTGTAAAGGCGGAAGGGAACCGGGCTTTGGTGGAGGTATAAGGAGGCAGTTTCCTCCGGAAACAAAAGTTGGCCTCGGGAGATTCCAGTATTGGGCAAAGGCCAATCAATTGACCTCTGCCAGAGTCCCACAGGAACAAAGGTGAAGGCGGTCGGGGGAAGGGTTTGCGGTAATAGAGAAACTCAATAGGAACTTATTCGCCCCCTCAGAAAGCCAAGGCGAACGAACACCGGGGCCGCACCGAGCCCGCTTCACCTGGCCTTGTCACTGCTAAAAGTGGGAGAACGATGGCATCCGGAGCGTCCGCCGACTACCGAGTGACCCTTACCGAAACTGCCAAATCTGTATAGGAGCAAAGCTCCTATACAGATTGTACATAGGGGCAAGCCCCTATGGGCCTTTCGCTTCCTTGCGGCCAGGCAAAGGCCAACGAAGGTTGGCCTTTGCCTGCTCGGTGCGGGAACCGACAAAACTGGGCTGAGATGGAGCCTGGGCCTGTTTGCCGTTGGAAAAGGCGGCGAGGGGTTGGGATGTGTTACCGGCAAAGGGGAGCTGGGAGAAGGGCGGCGTGTTAGCTGGGTGCGCAGGCTGGGTTGCTATCAATACGCCACCCCTTATAAAGAGTATTTCTCTCACTGCGGTGAGCAACCAGGACGCTGTCCTGGACCTGCCACCCTTTGAAAAGGTTGTGGACAAGGCCAGCTTCGCTGGCCCGGAAACTTTATTTCGCCTGCGGCGTGATAGACCCGAGCGGGGAAGGGTGCCCAGTTCCAAAAGATGGAGCTTTGTATAAGGCCAGGCCTTTAATTGCCCCAAAGGGGAGGAAACCACAAAAGAGAGAGGATGGAATTACAATGAATACTGCCTACGATTTAGCAAAACAGAAATATGCAGCCCTGGGCGTGGATACGGAAAAGGCATTGGCAGAGCTGGGGAGGATACCCATTTCCATGCACTGCTGGCAGGGAGACGACGTGATTGGGTTTGAGAACCGGGGCGGGCTCACCGGGGGAATCCAGACTACCGGGAATTACCCGGGGAAGGCGCGGAATCCCCAGGAGTTGATGGCGGATATTGAGAAAGCGCTTTCCCTGATTCCGGGCAAGCACCGGGTGAATCTCCACGCCAGCTATGCTGTTTTCCGGGACGGGGAGGCGGTGGATAGGGACTGCCTGCTGCCGGAACACTTTGCGCCCTGGATTGCCTTTGCAAAAGAGCGGGGGCTGGGGCTGGATTTTAATCCCACCCTCTTTTCCCATCCCATGGCGGAGAGTAACCTGACCCTTTCCAGCCCGGACGAGGAAATCCGGGCCTTCTGGGTGCGGCATTGCAGGGCTACCCGGAAAATCGCCGCTGAAATGGGGCGGCAGCTGGGTACCCCCTGCCTGCACAATATCTGGATTCCGGACGGGTTCAAGGATATGCCTGCTGATAAAATTGGGCCGAGGATGCGGCTGAAAAAGAGCTTAGATGAGATTTTTGCCGACCAGTATGATTCTGCCTATATCGTTGACAGCGTGGAGAGCAAGGTGTTTGGGATTGGGCTGGAGGCCTTTACAGTGGGGTCTTCGGAGTTCTATCTGGCCTATGCGGCCCAGAAGGGGATTTATACTCTGCTGGATAACGGGCACTATCATCCCACGGAAATGGTGTCGGACAAAATCCCCACTCTGCTGGCTTTCTTTGAGAAGGTGCCGCTGCACGTGACCCGGCCCATGCGCTGGGACAGCGACCATGTGGTATTGCTGGAAGATGAGCTGAGGGAGATTGCCAAAGAAGTGGTGCGCAATGACGCCACAGAGCGGGTGCTCATTGGGCTGGATTACTTTGACGCCAGCATCAACCGGGTGAGTGCCTGGGTGGTGGGGATGCGCAGCATGCAGAAGGCGCTGCTCAGTGCCCTGCTCACCCCCTGGGACAAGCTGCGTGGGTTGCAGGACAGCGGGGATACCACCCGGCTGATGATGCAGCAGGAGGAGTTAAAGACCTATCCCATGGGAGCAGTGTGGGAGGAGTTCTGCGCGCGGCAGGGAGTGCCTGCGGGCGAGGCTTGGTTTGACGCCGTTGTCCAGTATGAGAATGATGTATTGAGCAAACGGGATTAGGGAAAGGGGGATTTTTAGGATGTCTATTTTGTCGCTGCCTTTTTTGGAGGGGTATATCCGCATGGCAAATGACGGGTTTTTGCAGGGTTGGCACGAGCGGAATGGGGGGAACCTGACCTACCGCATGGCGGAGGAGGAAGTTGCTGCGGCCAGGCCCTTTTTCAAGCCCCAGCCTGGGGATTGGACGGACATTGGGGTGGAGGTGCCGGGCCTGGCGGGGGAGTATTTTTTGGCTACGGGGTCGGGAAAATATTTCCGCAACGTGATTTTGGCACCCCAAGACAACATCTGCATTGCCGAGATTGACGGGACAGGGCGGCAATACCGGGTGGTTTGGGGGTTGGAGGCCGGCGGGAAGCCCACCAGTGAATTCCCCACCCATCTGATGAACCACAGCGTGAAAAAGCGGGTGACAAATGGGGAACACCGGGTGATTTACCACGCCCATACCCCCAGCCTGATTGCCCTGACCTATGTGCTGCCCTTGACGGACAAGGCCTTTAGCCAGGTACTGTGGCAGAGCGCCACGGAGTGCCCGGTGGTTTTCCCCGGCGGGGTGGGGGTGGTGGAGTGGATGGTGCCCGGGGGACGGGATATTGCCATTGCCACCAGCAAGCTGATGGAGAAATACGATGTGGCGGTTTGGGCCCACCACGGGCTCTTCTGCTCTGGGCCGGATTTTGACATCACCTTTGGGCTGATGCACACAGTGGAGAAATCTGCGGACATCTATGTGCGGGTGCTCTCCTGCGGCCAGGGAGTGCGCCAGACCATCACCAGCGACAACCTGCGGGCCATTGCCAGGGAGTTTGGGGTGGTGCTGCGGGAGGAACTGCTGGATTAGCATGAGCCTTGGGATTTCCGGCAAACGGAAGCGCCTGCAAACTGGGATTTATCTATTCATCAATTCAAGAGTTTTTTCAAAGGAAATACATTCTGCGTATCTTCCATTCCACATGAACTCATTATAATATCTATAAGATTTTTCTGCTGTCATATACGCATTATCAAGCGTACTGTTTGTATTTGCTGGA
>JAAVYW010000019.1 GCA_022791315.1 Oscillospiraceae bacterium
AGCGTTCTCCCACTTTTAGCAGTGACAAGGCCAGGTGAAGCGGGCTCGGTGTGGCCCCGATGTTAGTTCGCCTTGGCTTTCTACGGGGGCGGATGTGTTATTAAGCCTCTCTATCTCCCAAAAATCTTCTCCACCCTCCTTAACCAAAGCCCCCTCACTCCCCCACCAAATGGCAGGCCACAAAATGCCCTGCTCCCCTCTCTCTCCACTCCGGGCTCACCTGGTCGCACATCCCCGGCACACACCGGGGACATCGGGGATGGAAGCGGCACCCTGTGGGCATCTCCATGGCGTTGGGAATCTCCCCGCCCAACAGAACCCGCTCCTTCTCCTGCCCTGGGTACTCCCTGGGCGCAGCGGCAATCAGCGCCTGGGTGTAGGGGTGCAGCGGGTGGGAGAAGAGCTCCTCTGTCTCCGCCGTCTCCACCACCGTCCCCAGGTACATCACCATCACCCGCCCGCACACATGCCGCACCACCGACAGGTCGTGGGAGATAAAGAGCATTGTCAGCGCCAGCCGCTCCCGCAAATCCAGCAGCAGCCCCAATATCTGCGCCTGTACCGACACATCCAGCGCCGAAACCGGCTCGTCCGCCACCAGCAGCTCCGGCTGGGGCAGCAGCGCCCGCAGCAGGGCAAAGCGCTGCAGCTGCCCGCCTGAGAGCTGCCCGGGATGCCGTTCCAGCATCTCCTCTGCCAGCCCGGTATACTCCAGCAGCTTCCCCAGCCGCTCCCTATATTCCCCCGGGGCAATCCCCACCGCCTTTCCCACCGTTTTCAGCGAGCGCCCCAGCGTCAGCTTGGGATTGAAAGAGGAGTAGGGGTTTTGAAACACCATCTGTATCTTGGGCCGCAGCTCCCGGAATTCCCGTTGGCTCATCCCGGAAACTTCCCTTCCCCTGAAAAGCAGCTTTCCCCCGCTCAAAGGCGTCAGTTTCATGATGCACCGGGCCAGCGTGGATTTCCCGCACCCGCTCTCCCCCACAATCCCCAGCGTCTCCCGCTCTTCCAGGGAAAAGCTCACGTTGTCCACCGCCTGCACCCAGGCGTTCTCCCACTTCCCATTCTCCGGGTTTCTCACCCGCTTCTTGGCGGCATAGCGCTTCACCAGCCCCGCCGCCTCCAGCAGCGCCGGCTCTCTCTCCTCTGTCATTGTCTTCCCCCTTCTCCCTCCGGGCAGGCACACCAGTGCCCCTCTTCCCGCTGTATCATACCGGGCAGCGGGTTCCCGCACCGCTCCTGCGCCCTCCCACACCGGGGCGCATAAGGGCAGCCGGGAATCTCCTCCCGCAAATCCGGCGGCGCGCCGGGGATGGCCTGTAGCCTCCCCTTTTCCCCGGTCAGGGAGGGCACGCTGCCCATCAGGTCAGCGGTGTAGGGGTGGGCAGGCCGGTGAAAAATGGCCTCCACCGGCCCGCTCTCCACTATCTGCCCCGCATACATCACCGATACCCTCTGGCACAGCTCCGCCACCACCCCAAAGTTGTGGGTGATAATCAGCACTGCCATCCCCGTCTCCCGCTGCAATTCCCCCAGCATCTCCAGGATTTGGGCCTGGGTCGTCACGTCCAGCGCCGTGGTGGGCTCGTCCGCAATCAGCAGCCGGGGGGAGCAGCAAATTGCCATGGCAATACAAACCCGCTGTAACATCCCCCCCGAAAACTCAAAGGGGTACTGGGCACACCGCCGCTCTCCCGGAAAAATCCCCACCTTTTCCAGTAGCTTTGCAGCCCGCTGCCTGGCCTCCTGTTTCCCAAGGCCCAGATGGGCCCGCATGGTCTCGGCAATCTGTTCCCCCACCGTCATCAGCGGGTTTAACGTGGAGAGCGGGTCTTGGAAAACCATGGCAATCTCCTTCCCCCGGATAGGCCGCAGCTCCCTTTCTCTCAGCGCCAGCAAATCCACGGTCCCCCCGTCCTCCCCCGTGTAGAGGATTTCCCCGGAGAGCCTTGTCTTCTTCCGGTCGTGCAGCCCCAGGACAGACTTGGCCGTCAGCGTCTTGCCGCAGCCGCTCTCCCCGATGATGCCGTGGATTTCCCCCTTCTCCAGGGATAAATCCACACCCCGCACCCCGTGTACAAGCCCCTGCGCCGTCATCAGTTCCAGCCTTAAATCCCTGATTTCCAGCAGCTTCCCGTCTGTCATTTCCCACATCCCACCTTTCTGGGGAACCTCTCAGTCCGCCTTTTTCCCCCATTTGCCCCGTTTCCCAAACCCCGGCAGCTGCCGCTGGGAGGGGTCGATATACCGCTGCACCCCGTCGCTGAAGATATTGAGTGCAATCACTGTCACCGCAATGGCAATACCGGGAGCCAGCGCCAGCAGCGGCTGAGTAAAGAGCATCACCTGCCCCTCCTCCAGCATGGCCCCCCAGTCCGAGGTAGGGGGCTGTACCCCCAGCCCGATAAAACTCATCGCCGCCAAATCCAGGATGGCATAGCCAAAATCCAGCGTCAGCTGCGCCGTCAACGTGGAGGCGCAGTTGGGGAAAATCTCCAAAAAGAGGATGTGGGTGTCCGAGCATCCCACCGCCCGGGCCGCCTCCACATAGGTCTTGCCCCGCTCCATCAGCACCAGCGAGCGGGTCAGCTTGGCAGTCATGGGGATATACAAAATCCCCAGCGCCACCACCGTGTTCCCAAACCCCCGCCCAAATGCCGCCACAAACACAAAGGCCAGCAGCAGCGAGGGAAAGGAGATGACAATATCCGACACCCGCAGTACCAAAGTGTCAACCCAGCCGCCATAGTAGCCCGAAAAGAGCCCCAGCGGCACCCCCAGCGCCACCGCAAAGGCCACCACGCCCAGCGCCCCCAGCAGCGTGGTGCCTCCGCCATAGAGCATCCGGGAGAAGAGGTCCCGCCCGGTCTGGTCTGTCCCCAGCAGGTGCGCCGCCGAGGGCCCCTGCATGGCACTGCTCAGATCGCCGTAGTTGGGGTCATAGGGCGCCAGCACCCCCGCAAACAGCACCCCAATCAAAATCACCGCCAACACCGCCAGCGAAATCACCACCGACGGCGTAAAAAACCGCCCCACTCTCTGCTGTTTTCCCTTCACCCGCAATCCCCTCTCTCCTTCCCTTCTCCCTTGGGGGCCAATCTGCAATGCGCATTACGCGGCAGGTTCCGCCGCCGGCTCCATCTCCTGTGCCTCAGCGGGCCGCCTATACCGGCCCTCCCCCAGGCAGGGTTTTCTCATCCATCCCCTACTCCATCTTCCCCACCCGAATCCTCGGGTCAATCACCGCGTAGAGAATATCCACCAGTGTCGTAATGAGCAAAAACAAAAACACCAGTATCATGGTAATCGCCTGCACCACCGGATAGTTGCTGCTCTGGATAGCGGAAATCAGCAGCCCCCCAACCCCTGCCAGGGAAAACACATTTTCCACCATCACAGCCCCCACCAGCATGCTCCCCACCTGGATGCTCATCACTGTCAAAAAGGGAATCACCGCGTTTTGAAAGGCGTGCCGCAGCACAATCCGTCCCGGCGCCAACCCCTTGGCCCTGGCCGTCTGGACATAGCCGGACTGCATCTGTTCCATCATCCCGGTGCGGATAATCCGTGCCCCCAAAGCCACCATCCCCAGCGCCAGGCAGATGGCGGGCATCCACATCCGCCCCATCATCTCCCCAAAGGTGTGGTAGTTCCCGGTAAACCGCGTCCCCGGCGACACCCTTGACACAACGGCAATCATCGCCACCCCCAGGAAAAAAGAGGGGCAGGCCGCAGCCACCAGGGAAAAGAGGGAGGAGGCCCGGTCGGCCCAAGTGCCCTGCCGCACCCCGCCAATCACCCCCAGCGGGATACAGATTACCAGTGCCAGCACCGTGCTGATGCTCACCAGCCACAGTGTCACCGGCAGCCTGGCCGCAATCAAATCCCACACCGGCTGCTGGTATTTAAAGTCTATCCCAAAATCCCCCCGCAGCATCCCCCCTAACCAGATAAAGTACTGCTGCACCACCGGCTTGTCCAAGTTAAATTTGCTCCGCAGCGCCGCAATCGTCTCCGGCGAGGTCTTCTTCCCCCCCAGTATCACAGCCACCGGGTCAATGTTCGACAGCCGCACCATCACAAAGATGAGCACGCTCACCACCAGCAGCACAGCCACAAACTGCGCCAGCTTCTTCCCAATATACCACAGCAGCTCCTTCCCCCTGCCCAATAGCCCCGCCCCCTTTAAAATTTATAAATATTATAAAGAAACTTTATAAAAATGTCAATCCCTGTAAATTTTGTTCAAAGCCACCCAAACAAGGGGGCTTGACAAGGCTGAAAAGTTATGCCATCCTAAAGCCAGCGGACCAGTCCTAGCGCTGGTATCGCCACGCGAAGGAGGGGAAGGCCATGGGAAAGATAAAAAAGGATTTCCTGCGCGGAGAACTCCGCAGGCTTGTGCTCTGCGCAGCAGGGCTTGTCCTGTGCCTGCTGATCCTTTTACGGTGTTATCCCAAGCTGGCATCCTACCAGCCGCTGCCCTTGCTGGGCATCCCTGCCATCATCGGTTTGTCGGCCCTGCGCCCGGCCATGCAATCCCGCGCTGCGATAGGCAGCCTAACGGATACGGACCGGTATTTCCTGGAAAGGGAATACCCGGCATCCCACCCCACCTATAAGGTCTGGCAGGGTGAAATCCACCTGCTGCGGAGCTTCATCGTCTGCCGGAACAGAGGCCGCCTGCTCTTCATCCCCATCCACAAAATAGAACGGGCGGAGCACCGTTTTGAACACGCCGGCATGTGGAAAATCCCATCGATAACATTTATCCTGGATACCGGGCAATCCATTGCCATCGGTTTCTCCCCCAGCCATCCCAAGGACAGCGAAGCCGTTTTCACATGGCTTCAGAACCGGCTTGGATGCGAAAAGGCCATCCATTGAAAACACCCTCGCCAGGCGCTCCCCAGAGCCCCGGTGGGGTGTTTTTCTTCCGCTATTTCCTCCGGATGACAATATTCTGCCCATCCAAGCAGTGCTCATCCTTTGCCACCAGGTTGGCCAGGATGGCCCCCACCTCGTCGGGCTGCATGATGGTGCTGGGGTCCTCCCCCGGCGCCAGCTTCCGCCGCAGCGCCGTGGCGCACCGTCCAGGGGACACACAATACACCTTAATCCGGTATTCCGCCAGCTCCTCCGCCAACGTCTGGGACATGGAGACCACCGCCGCCTTGGAGGAGGCATAGCTCAACCACCCCGGCCGGGCCGTAATCCCCGCTGTGGAGGCCACGTTGAGCACCTTTGCCCCCTCCTCGTTCCGCCGCATATACTTGGCGCACTCCCGTATCAGCAGAAAAGGGGCAAACACATTCACCTCGTAGGTCTGCCGCATGCTCTCCAACGAGGTGGTGAGCAGCGCCTGGGGGTCCGTGTATCCGGCGATGTTCAGCAGGCAGTCAATGCTGCCGCAGCGCTCATAGATACCCTTTACCAGCCCGGGAATCCCCTCCAGGTTTCCCAGGTCAAAGGGCTCCAATAGGATTTTCTTTTTCTCCTGGGCCATCAGCTCCTGGGTCTCCTTGAGTTTCTCCACGCTGCGCCCAGTCAAAACCAGGGTGCCATAGTCCTCCCGCTTGCTCAACTCCACTGCCGTTGCGCGGCCAATCCCGCTCCCGGCCCCGGTGATAATACAGGTAGCCAATCGTCAGTTCCTCCCAATAATATATTCCTGATAGATGTTCTCCCCCGAGATGAGGTCGATGGGCTCGGTAATTTTCAGGTTAAACGGCGTCCCCTCCAGCACCTTCACCCGGCAGCCGGTGTAGTGATAGAGGATGCTGGCATCCTCCGTAAAGGCCTTGCCCTCTTCCCGCGCTCTCCTGTGGGCCTCCAAAATGGCCTCCCTGGGGAATTTCTGGGGCAGCTGCACGTTAATCAGTTCCCGCCGTTCCAAGAGCCCCGAGAGGTATCCCCCCTCCTGCTTGGAGACAGTAAAGGGGATGGGGATGCCGTAGATAGCGCTGTCGCAGGGCTCGTCCGCCAGTGCCTCAAACTCCTCCTTCGTCACAAAGGGCCTTGCCGCCTCGTGTATCATCACCTTGTCATAGCTGGCCGCCAGCAGCCCCAGGTAGGTGGATTCCTGCCTGCTGCTCCCCCCGTCGGTGAGCACGTATTTTTTCTTTAACAGATAGGCGTCGATGTTGCGCTGCAAAAGCTCCCGGTAGCCCGGATGGCACACCACCACAATCTCCCCCACCCTGTCCACCTGTTCCAGGCGTTCCAGCGTGTGCATAATCAGCGGCTTCCCCGCCAGGGACAAAAACTGCTTGGGCATGGCTTGGTGCATCCGCGCCCCCACGCCCCCTGCCAAAATAATGGCGCTGTACAAAGTTCTCCTCTCCCTTCTGTTTTCACCTCCGCTATGTAACGCGGCCTATTTCACCAGGTTCTCCAAAATATAGTCCAGCTGTTTTCCCGTCACGGCCTGCTGGTTCCAGGGCGAGTAAAACACCCGCTTCACCCGCTGCCGCTCCTCCTCGTATTCATCATTGCCCTGCAAAATCTTCTCCAGCTCGGCAATCAGCTGGTCGGAGTTCCACACCTTGGGCCCCGGCGTCACATAATCATAGTCAAAGTTCAGCTCCCACCTGTCCAGATACTCGTCTAAGTCATAGCAGAAGAACATCACCGGCCGGTCCAAGAGCAAAAAGTCGGTGTAGCAGCTGGAATAGTCCGTGATAACCAAATCGCTGTATTTTAGGATGAGCTGGGGGTCCAGGTCGTAGTTCTCATGGGTGATATCGATGATGTTGGGATATTGGGTGCGGGTGGTATGGGTCACCCACCGGTGCTGCTTGATGACAAAGACCCACCCATATTTCTCCAGCATGGCCGAGAGTTTGCCGTAGTCAATGTTCTTCCCAATATTCCGCTCCATTTTCTGCCCGCCCCTCCCGTAGTTGCGGTGGGTGGGCATGTAGATAATCACCTTTTTCTCATGGAAGAAGTCCGGCAGGTTCTGCTCCTCCAGGCTGTCGTCGTAGAACACGTCGTTGCGCGCCTGCCCCAGGTTGATGACATGCTCCTTTGGCACGTGGTACGTGGCGGGGTAATATTCCCCCACCTCCTCGCTGGTGGAAATCACGTAGTTCTCCCTTGTCAAGTTGGTGCAGGCCCACCACATGTTCATCTTCTTTGTAAAGGAGGGCGCCGCAGCCGCAGCCTTGCCGGAGAAGGAGAGGGTGTTGCGGAACCAGGAGCGCTTGAGCCCCACCCCGTGCCACAGGTTCACAGAGGTGGCCCCTGCCAAAAAGATGGCGTTGAAGTCCTCCTTGATGCTGTAGGAGAGCACCACAGTCCCCGCCCGCAGCTGGGTCCACATCCCTTTCTGGGAGTTCGCCAGCTCCACCGGCAGCCCCTGCTCCTTCAGCTTTTTGTACACATCCCCGCTCTTGGTAATCCACACAGCCCGAATCCCCGGCCGTTTCTGGGCCTCCAAAAAGAGGTACTTGGGGTTGCCGGAAAAGCCCGCCCCATTGTCCCCGCCAAAAATCATCAGCCCCTTGTCCTTGGGAAAGGGTTTCAGCAGGTAAAACACGCTGCCCCAAACCAGCCGCCTGGCAATGGTAAACACCTTTTTTATCCGTTTCGGGTCCTGGGTCAGCACCAAGAACACCTGGATTGCCAGCACCAAGCACAACAGGACAATTATCACCTGTTCTCTCTCCATAAATCCAAAATCCCCTTCTCTCTTTCTTTGGGCCCCAGGTCAGCCCACCGGCTTGTCCTTGGCCCGCTGCATTTTGGGGCTCCCTGGCTCCCCAGCAGGCCGGCCAGGCCCTATCAGTACCGCTTTGCGGTACTGATGCCTTTTTGTGTGACACAAAAACTATCCTCGAGGCGCCGGGCTATTTCCCCTTCTGGTACTTCTCCAGCGCCGTCTCCACATCCCCGTCGAACACCAGCTTTCCCTTTACCAGGTAGAGCACCCGGCTGCAAAGCGCCTGCACGCTCTTCATGGCATGGCTCACATAGAGCACTGTCACCCCGCTCCCCACCAGTTCCAGTATCTTCCGGTTGCACTTTTCCCGAAAGGCCGCATCCCCCACACTGAGGGCCTCGTCCACCACCAGGATATCCGGCTGGGTGCTGACATTGATGGCAAAGCCCAGCCGCATTTTCATCCCGCTGGAATAGGTGCGCACCGGCTGGTCGATGTACTCCCCCAGCTCGGCAAAGTCCACAATGTCCCGTTCCAGCGCTTCCACCTGCTCCCGGGGGAGCCCCAGGATACAGCCCTTGAGGTAGATATTTTCCCGCCCGGTCATCTCCGGCGCAAAGCCGGCTGTCAGCTCCAAGAGGGCCCCCACCCGTCCCTGCACCCGCACTTCCCCCTCTGTGGGGAAGGTGACGCCGGTGATAATCTTGAGCAGCGTGGATTTCCCCGCGCCGTTTTTCCCAATGACCCCCACCGCCTCCCCCTGCCGGATGGAGAAGCTCACATCCTTCAGCGCCGCGTGGGTCTTAAGCCCCTTTCCCCGGTGGAAGAGCGCCAAAAACCGCTCCCGGTCGTTTTTATACAGCGTGTAGCTCTTGGATACCCCGGAGAGCTCCACGGCAATCCCCGGCTCCCGCCTGGCCTCATCGCCCATCCCAATGCCCTGCAGCCCAAAGGCCCCCTTTCCGAATTCTAAAGCACATCTGCCATGTCCTTTCTCAGCCGCCTGTACTGCCAGGCCCCGAACACCAGCAAAAACGCCAGCTCTGCCAGGAAAATCCCCAGCTCCAGCGGGTCTTCCCAAAACCACTCCCGATAGAGGAAGGCCTTGCGGTATCCGTTGGCAAAGAAGTTCACCGGGTTGAGCAGCATGGCCTTTCTCAGCCAGGGGTTCTCCACCTCATAGCTGTTCCACACAATCCCCGACATCCAAAACAGCCCTGTCAGCAGCGACCGCAGCAGGTTCAAAAAATCCTTGCTGAACACAGACCAGCTGGCTGTCGTCCAGGAGAGCGCCAGGAAAAACAGCAGCATCAGCGGCGCGTAAAAGAGCACCTGGAGCTGGTACACATCCACCCCGTACCCCATGCACAGCAGGTAGCCATACATCAGCGCCATGAGCCCGATATGGATATAGAAACGGGAGAGCCCGGTAAAGGTCATCACCGTGGAGACCGGGAAGCTCACCTTTGTCACATACTGGGCATTGCTGCGGATGCACTTGGCCCCATCCCGGATGCTATCGCTCATGAAGAACCAGGGCACAAATCCCACCAGCATAAAGTCAAAGCGGGGAAACCCCGCCACCATGCCGCTGGCCCGGATACCCACCACAAAGGTAAACCAAAACATCAACAAGGTAATCACCGGCTTCACCACCGCCCAAGCCGAGCCCAGGACCGAACCCTTGAACATGGTTTTCAGCTCCAGCTTGGCCAGCATCCGTATCTGCCGGCCAAAGCCCTTATGCTCTCTCCAAATCTCCCCCAAACCCTCACCTCTCGCCAAAGACGGCGTCCAATATCCGCTGCGTGGCCTCGCCGTCGCAGGCGGACATGTATTTTTCCACAAAAATCTGGTTGCGTATGGCGTCAAAGCGCTCTGCCGCCCGGTGCACGGCCTCAGGCAGGTCGGCAATATCCGTCACCACCTGGGCCGGGATATCCTCCAGCGGGATATAGAGCCCCCTGCCCTGCTGGTAGGCCTCCCCGTCCGGCAAAAAGAGCACGATGGGCTTGCCCAGCAGCGCAAACTCAAAAAGCACCGTGGAGTAATCCGTGATGAGCACTTCCGCCGAGGCAAAGAGCTCTTCCGTAGCCAGCCGGGGCTGGAACAGGCCCCCGGTCTCCCGGGCGTTGGGGTGCAGCTTTGTCAGCAGCATCCAGTCTTCCCCCAGGTCCAGCTGCGCCATCTGTCCCAGCCCTGCCGTCTCCCCCACCGCCGCGTTGCCCCGGAAAGTGGGGGCCCACAGGGCCAGCCGCTTTCCCTCCACCCCCGGATGGGTTTCCAAGAGCTTCTCCCTGCACTGGGGCAAAAAGCCCGGCTCATACCACCGGTCGGTGCGGCTCACCCCCAGGGCCTGGCACACGCCCTCCCCCAGCCGCAGCGCCTGCTCATAAAAGGGCACGCACACAGGGGAGCTCACCGTCACCAGGTCATACCCCGCCGTCGGGTTTCCCTCAAAATCCGCCGGGATGTCCTCTTCCGCGTCAAAACCGAATTTTTTGAGCACCCCCGCCGCGTGCCAGAGTTGGATAAGCCTGGTCTCCCCCCGCTTCTCCACCGAGGAGGCCGGGAGATAATAGCTGCACAAAAACACCGTCCCCGCCCCCGCATAGGATTTTAAGAACCGGATGATGGCCTTGGCCGTCTGCACCAGCGTGGCCTTTCCAAAGTCCAGGCAGTGCTCCTCCACCCGGTAGCCTGCCCGCAGCACCTCGTCCCGCATCAGCTGCATGCTATCAGGCAGCCCGTCGCTGTGGGCGTCGGCAAAGAGCACCAGCCCCGGGTCCACCTGTTCGGTTTTCTTGCAGTACTTTTTATAAAGCATCGGAAACACCTTCCGATGGGCCAAGGATTTCAGTTTCTGCCGCAGCTTCGCGTCCATATCCATTCCCCGCTCTTCTATTCAGTCTGGGCCAATTTCCCGCCCCAAAACGCCGGGCCAAAAATTCCCCTTTTTCACCCTTTTAATCAAGCGAATTATACCTTTTTTCCGGGATACTGTCAACTATTCCCTCTCCGGAAAACCCCAATGCGCGGAAAACTTCGGCAATTTCACAAAAAACTGCTGCGCCAGGGCCATGGGGCGCTGTTTCCCCATCTCATCCCTCAAACAGCCTCTTTTGTCTATCCTGCCCATTTCCTCCCCAAAATCTTGTCACTTTTACCGTTTTCCAAAGGTTTACCTGTTTTTGGAAACGTGCTATGATAAATACAAAGCACTTCAGAAGGTCATATCATTGAAGTACCGCTCCCCAAGAACCACGGAAAGGATGCGATTCACATGGAACACTATTATCAACCCGAAATTGAGCGCGCCTCCCAGGAGCAAATCCGCGCCTGGCAGGACGAGCGCCTGGTGAAAACCGTTCACCATGTCTATGAAAATGTCTCCTACTACCGCAATCTCATGGTGCAAAAGGGCGTCACCCCCGACGACATCCGCTCGGTGGACGACCTCCACAAGCTCCCCTTCCTCACCAAGGATGACCTGCGGGAGGCCTACCCCTACGGCCTGTGCGCCGTGCCTTTAAAAGACTGTGTGCGCATCCAGTCCACCTCCGGCACCACCGGCCGCCGCGTGGTGGCCTTCTACACCCAGCACGACATCGACCTGTGGGACGAGTGCTGCGCCAGGGCCATCATGGCCGCAGGTGGCACCAAGGAGGACGTGGTGCACGTCTCCTATGGCTATGGCCTCTTCACTGGCGGCCCCGGCCTCAACGGCGGCTCCCACAAGGTGGGCTGCCTCACCCTCCCCATGTCCTCGGGCAATACCGAGCGCCAAATCCAGTTCATGTGCGATTTGGGCTCCACCATCCTCTGCTGCACCCCCTCCTACGCCGCCTACCTGGCCGAGAGCATCCACGAGCGGGGCCTGCGGGACCAGATAAAATTAAAAGCCGGCATCTTCGGCGCCGAGGCCTGGAGCGAGGAGATGCGCCACGACATCGAGGAAAAGCTGGGCATCAAGGCCTATGACATCTACGGCCTCACCGAGATTTCCGGTCCCGGCGTCTCCTTTGAGTGCAGCGAGCAGACCGGCATGCACATCAACGAGGACCACTTCATC
>JAAVYW010000020.1 GCA_022791315.1 Oscillospiraceae bacterium
CTTTCCACTCTTTCTTCTCTCTGGCTGACTTTGAGAAACAGCTTGCTGTCCATAACCGTCGCTCCAATAGCTTACCCATGCGGCCGCTCCAATGGTTTTCCCCTTTCGAGTTCCTTGTCCAATTTCTTTGACAAACTTACATGGAAATGACGGGAATTGTCGAAAGAGTGTGTAAAAATAAGATTGGCAAAAAAATGGCTGTTGGGGGCTGGGGCGCTGCCTTGGCCGCCAACAGGCAGTGGGAGGCAGGGCGTTCCTTTTGGATTGGCTGTCACGACAAAATTCCCCTATTCCATAAACAAAATATTTCCCTCTTTTATTGATTGCTTTATCCATTATTTGGAGGAAGAAAAGATGTCAGGAAAAGAAAAAGGAAGATACCCCGCAGGGAGCAGGGTATCTTAGGCAGGTTAAATAATCATCTGAATCAGTTTTTCCACCGTGTTGGTGAGGTAGCCGTCGCCCACCAGCTCGATGAGGCCCTGGTCGCTGAGGGAGGTGAGCTCCTGGTTGAGGGGGAGCTTGTCCAGGACCTCAACGCCGTGCTGCCCGGCGATGCTCTCGATATTGCTCTCGCCAAAGACCTTGATTTGCTTTTTGCAGTCGGGGCACTCCACGTAGCTCATGTTTTCCACTAAGCCCAGTACCGGGATTTTCATGGTCTTAGCCATGCTCACGGCCTTGCTCACTACCATGGACACCAGGGCCTGGGGGGAGGTGACTACCACACAGCCGTCGATGGGGAGGGACTGGAAGACGGTGAGGGGCACATCGCCGGTTCCGGGGGGCATGTCCACAAAGAGGAAGTCCACATTGTCCCAGATAACATCGGTCCAGAACTGCTTGACCGCGCCGGCGATAACGGGGCCGCGCCAGATGACAGGGGCAGTTTCATCCTCCAGCAGGAGGTTGACTGACATCAGGCCAATGCCCTTTTTCGTCCTGGTGGGCAGCAGCCCATCTTCTGTAGCCATGGCCCGGGTATGGATACCAAAGGCCTTGGGGATTGAGGGGCCGGTGATGTCGGCGTCGAGAATCGCGGTTTTGTAGCCCTGGCGGTTTAACAGCACTGCCAGCAGGGAGGTGACCATAGATTTGCCCACGCCGCCCTTGCCGCTGGCAACGGCGATTACCTTTTTCACACTGCTCATAGGGTGGGGCGCTTCCAGGAAATCCGCCGGATTCGTCTGGCGGGAGGCGCAGTTCTCGGAGCAGGTGCTGCAATCGTGGGTACAATTTGTCTGTTCTGCCATAAGTTTTTGTCCATCTCCTTTTTCATTTCCAGAGGTTCTTTGTCCAGTATAGGATGTTCTCCCTCTTTTGTCAAGTATTGGTTTGGAAGGCCCATTTTATAGCGGGAATTTGAGAATAGGTTGAACAGGCCCAACTCCTGTGATACAATGAAATGCACAGAGACAAGGCCCCTGTGGCGCTGAAAACGGGCGGCTGCAACCAATAGTTTCCCTCTAGTTGGTAGAGCGCAACTGCACTAATTGGTATTATATTGTCATCAATTCTAAGGAGGTTTGTGACATGGAGGAAAATCAACTGGGGAAAAGTATCATGCGTTATAGGAAGGAAAGGGGATTGTCCCAGGAAAAGGTTGCGGAATTTATGGGAATCAGCAGGCAGGCCGTGACAAAATGGGAAAACGGCGTGTCCAAGCCCAGCTCTGATAATCTCATCAAGTTGGCGGAGTTATTTGAAATAAGTGTTGGGGCTCTGCTGGGGTATGAGGAACGGGAGGAGGCCCCTATTGAGCCTAACATAACTGTGGGAAAGCTGCCCTGGATTTTTATCGGCATATCGGCTGCCTGTATTGTGGGGTATCTCATCAGCAGCACGGTATTGGATAGTTCTAACATAGGGACTCTGGTTTGTATGTTTGTCCTCTGCGTCCCAATCCAGTTATTTTTGCATGTCTATTTTTCCCATGCAATCCACAACGATTCGTTCCATGGGATTGCGGGGTTTGATGACAGGACAGAATATAACCTCTGCGAAGTAAAGAAGATGCTGGTGCAAATCAACCTGCATCTTGGCATTATGTCTACGGTATGTGTTTTCCTGCTCTGGGTGGTGAGCTGTATTGGTGGGGGACTGGGATGGTTAAACGGGGTTTTGCTGGCGATGTATATGGTGAATTTTGTGGTGACGGTGGGCGTTATCAACTATAAAATGGCAGATAAAATATACTGCCGGGATGAGGATAAAAAACGCGCAAAGCATGGTATCCCAATCACTGTGGGATGTATTTTGTTGCTGTTTGCCGGGATTGGAGTGGCGGCCCTGCTGTTTGAAATGAGGTGAACGGAAAAGGACAGTGCCCTATCCTTGGCAGTGGATGGGCGCTGTCCTTCCCAAAAGGCGAAAGTTATGTAGCGGAGAAACGGGTTTTGATGACTTTGGTACACTGGGGAGGGGAATAGAGGAATTCATCAATATGGCTGCCGGGGAGGAAATACCGTAGGGGAGCGGGAGCGGCGGGGGAATCAAAGGCGTCTACGATGATGAGCTTGACTTTCATCTTCTCGGGAATCAGGCTCTTGATGAAGACGCTGGCCTGTTGGCCGGGGCGCACGCCGGGATGGGGCTCCGCCAGGCCGGCCAGGTTAGGGGTGAGTTCCACAAAGACGCCGTAGTCCTCTACCGAGCGCACAGCCCCTGCCACTGTCTCACCGGGGGCGAAGAGGGCGGCGTTTTCCTCCCAGGTGCCCAAGAGCTCCTTGTGGGAGAGATAGATGCGCCCGCCCTCCACCGACTTAACGACGGCGAAGATGTCCTGTCCCAGGGCAAAGCGGTCCCTGGGATGGGAGATGCGGGAGACGGAAATCACATCGATGGGGATGAGGGAGACAATGCCGCAGCCGATGTCGACAAAGCAGCCGAAGTTTTCCAGGTGGGTCACTTTGGCGGGGATGACATCCCCCGGGCGCAGGGTCTCCATCAGCTGGGCGAAGCACTTCTCCTGCACCCGGCGGCGGGAGAGCATGGCTACTGGCTGCCCCTGTTCATCCTCCCCGAAGCCGGTGACGACAAAACACACCGGTTTGCCCACCCGGGAGATGATGGCAATGTCCCGGGTAGTGCCGTCGGGGATTCCCAAGGCGCATTCCTCCCTGGGAATCAGGCCTTTCATAGGCCCCAGGGGGACAATGAGGTTGTGGCTGCTATCGCAGACAGCGGCGCGGGCTTCCAGCACGGTTTCTCTTTGCATCGCATCTGCCAGGGACTTCTGTGATTTGAGAAAGGCCTGGTTTTCCGAGGTGGTCAGCAGCGCGCCTTCCGGCTTATAATTCGGCATATGGTCACACGTTCCTTTCGCAAATGATGTCCCTGCACGCTTGCTAGACAAGGGAAAGCCCCTCGTGTCCTGCTGGAAGGCGAGAGGCTTTTTTGCAGGCTGTTGTGTTTTCATAGATATGCGGCCTGTGTGATAGAATATGTCTAGGAGCCTGTTTCCGTTAATTTTGGATGTTGACATCAAAGCCGCCGCTGTTAAAGAGGCAATTCACCGCGCGGGGAACGGTGCGCTCGTTTTCCTGGCTCACCCGCACTTCCAGCATGGCCTGGGAGGAATCCAGGGAGTTGCCGCTGTTCTGCACGATGACAGGGGAGACAGGGGTTTGGCTGCCAAAGGCCCAGGTGTTGGAGGCCACTGCCGTAGCCGCTTCCAGGGAGAGGAAGGGCAGGCTCATCGCCTCGTTCGAGACGCGGGCATCCGGCGCAGAGCGGACAATAATCTGCTGCACCCCCTCCACCCGGGCGCGCAGGTTCCGGGCGGCGGCTTCGGCGAAGTCTACGTTTTCAAATTGGGCTGTGATAATTTTTTCCATGGTTCTTTCCTTCCTTTTCCGGCGCTGTTTCAGCTGGGGAACCGGCTGCGCCGCTGCCTTTGTCTTTAGTTTTTATTTTGTTTTGGAAAGTATGCGAGAAAAGAATTGCCTATTCTGGGGGAAAATGATATAATGGAAAAAGTTGAGAGAAAAATTACTTTGGAGATTCCTGCCAAGAAGAAAGAGAGGGATGTGCATGGATGTGCAAGTGGGTGACGTTCTCACCATGAAAAAGGCCCATCCCTGCGGGGAAAACCATTTTGTTGTGCTGCGGGTGGGGATGGATTTCAAAATCAAGTGCATGGGCTGCGGCCGGGAAATCATGTCGCCCCGCAAAAAGGTGGAGAAGAGCATCCGGCGCATTGAGCGCCCTGAGGGAGCCGAACCCTAGCGGACAGGTTCCCCCGCCCGCCAAAAACAGATTGCGCAGGCCCTGAGCGGCTTTGACAGGAAGAGAGGAACGAGGATATGCTGGAAAAACTCAAGGCGATTGACGACCGGTATGAGGCCATCAACCAGGAGCTGATGGACCCCGCCGTCATCGCGGACAACGGAAAATACACCGATTTGATGCGGGAACACAAAAAGCTCACCCCGGTGGTGGAAAAATACCGGGAATACCGCAAGGCACAGGAGAGCTTTGACGAGGCCAAGGCCATGCTGGACGAGGGCGGGCTGGATAAGGATTTCAAGGCCATTGTGCAGGAGCAGTACGACGAGAGCCGGGAGGCGATGGAAAAGGTCTCGGAGGAGCTGAAAGTGCTGCTGCTGCCCCAAGACCCCAACGACGACAAAAACGTGATTGTGGAAATCCGCGGCGGTGCAGGCGGGGAAGAGGCTGCCCTCTTTGCCCACAACCTGTACCGGATGTACACCATGTACGCCGAGTCCAAGCGGTTCAAATGCGAGGTGCTCAACTTGAACGCCACCGAATTGGGGGGCGTGAAGGAAATCAGCTTTATGGTGTCAGGGGAGGGTGCCTACTCCCGGCTGAAATTTGAGAGCGGCGTGCACCGGGTACAGCGGGTGCCGGAGACAGAGACCTCCGGGCGCATCCACACCTCCACCGCCACCGTGGCAGTGCTGCCAGAGGTGGAGGACGTGGAAATCGAAATCAACCCCACTGAGCTGCAAATCGACACTTACCGCTCCTCCGGGGCGGGAGGGCAGCACGTCAACAAGACGGAATCGGCTATCCGCATCACCCATCTGCCCACGGGGCTGGTGGTGGAGTGCCAGGATGAGCGCAGCCAGTTTAAAAACAAGGATAAGGCCATGAAAATCCTGCGCTCCCGGCTCTACGAGCTCAAGCAGCAGGAGCAGCAGGACAAAATTGCCAGCGAACGCAGGCTGCAGGTGGGTACCGGCGACCGGTCGGAGCGCATCCGCACCTATAACTATCCCCAAGGGCGGTGCAGCGACCACCGGATTGGATACACTTCCCACCGGCTGGAAGCCATCCTCAACGGGGATTTGGACGACTTGATTGACGCGCTGGTGACAGCCGACCAGGCGGAGAAGCTGAAAAACAGCCAGGAGACGGCATAGATATGAGAGAGGCGCAGACAGAGATAGTCCGGGGGGAAGACGAAGCGGGTATCCGCCGGGCAGGGCAAATCCTGCGGGACGGGGGGCTGGTGGTTTTCCCCACCGAGACGGTGTACGGCTTGGGGGCGGACGCGCTGAAGGACAGCGCAGTGCGCGGCATCTACGCAGCCAAGGGGCGGCCCAGCGATAACCCGTTGATTGTCCATATCGCCGGGATGGAGGAGCTGCCAAAGCTCTGGCAGGAAGTGCCTTCAAAGTTGGAAGAGCTGGCCCGGCGCTTTTGGCCTGGGCCTATGACGGTGATTGGGAAGAAGTCCCGGCTGGTGGGGGATGTTGTCAGCGGGGGGCTGGACACGGTGGCGGTGCGGATGCCGAGCCACCCTGTGGCAAAAGCCCTTATCCAGGCGGCGGGGACCCCCATTGCCGCGCCCAGTGCCAACCGCAGCGGTTTCCCCAGCCCTACCTGCTTTGCCCACGCCCTGGCGGATATGGAGGGGCGGGTGGAGATGATTATTGACGGGGGGGACTGTGCCTATGGGGTGGAATCCACAGTGCTGACCCTGGCCCAGAGCCCGCCCCGGCTGCTGCGCCCCGGCGCGGTGACGCCGGAACAGCTGCGGGAGGTGCTGACCGATTTGGTGATTGACCCGGCAGTGCTGGAACAGCTGGAGGAGGGGCAGCAGGCGGCCTCCCCCGGGATGAAATACCGGCACTATGCCCCGAAAGCCCATGTGGTTCTGGTGGAGGGGACGCCGGAGCAGTACCAGGCGTTTTTAGAGGGAAGGCGGGGGGAGGCGAAGGCCTTTGCCTTGTGCTTTGCCGAGGAGGCGGCGGCGCTGCCGCTGCCAAACGTGAGCTATGGGGGCAGGGAAGACGGCCTGGGACAGGCGAGGGAGCTCTTTGCCTGCCTGCGCCGGCTGGATGAGCTGGGGGCCGGGACAGTATATGCCCATTGCCCGGACAGGGCCGGCGTGGGGCTGGCGGTGTATAACCGGCTGATACGTGCTGCGGGATTTGAGGTGATTCGGCTGTGAAACCGCTGATTGTGGGACTGACCGGGCAGACCGGGGCGGGAAAGACCACGGTGAGCCGCTGCTTTCGAGCGGCGGGGCTGGCGGTGATTGACTGCGACTTAGTGGCCAGGGAAGTAGTAGAGGTAGGGTCGCCCTGCCTGGAAGAAATCCGGGCGGCCTTTGGCCCGGAGATGCTGGATGAAAACGGGGCGCTGCGGCGGCGGGAAATGGCCCGGCTGGTGTTTGGCGACCCGGAAAAGAAGAGGCAGTATGAGGCAATTATCTTTCCCCATATCACAGTGGCGCTGGAACGGGAAATTGCCAGGCTGGAAAACAGGGCCGTGGCGGTGCTGGACGCGCCCACGCTCTTTGAGAGCGGGGCGGACAGCATGTGCCGCTGCATCGTGAGTGTGGTGGCGCCGGAGGAGCTGCGGGTGAAGCGCATTGTGGAGCGGGATGGCATTGACAGGGAGCTGGCGCTGCTGCGTATCCGGGCCCAGCATGAGGAGGCGTTTTTTCGCGGCCGTTCCCGGTTTGTGATTGACAACGGAGGGGATTTGGAGGCGCTGGAACAGGCTGCCCGGCAGACGGCAGAGGAGCTGCTGGCTCTGGCGCGGCTGTTTTGACAGGGAGAGCAAGAGGGAGGGAGAGCGATTGGGCGTTCGGGCCAAGAAACGAGGGTGCATGACGCGCCTAGTGGTGGTGCTGGCTGTGGCGTTGCTTTTCGGCGCTGCGGGGGCATACTTTTTGCGGAATGCCTATGACCGCTATGCCTATCCCCTGGAATATCAGGAGCTGGTGGCGTTCTATGCCAGGGAGCGGGAGCTCCCACCCTCGCTGGTGTATGCTGTGATTTGCTGCGAGAGCGGGTTTGACCCAGAGGCCCAGTCCAACGTGGGGGCCAAGGGGCTGATGCAGCTGGTGGACGAGACCTTTGAATGGGCGCAGATGCGTGACGGGATACGGGACTACGAAGACCCGGCCCGGCTCTATGAGCCGGAGATGAATATCCGCTACGGGACCCTGGTGCTGCGGCTGTTGCTGGATGAATTTGGGTCCACGGAAAATGCGGTGGCAGCTTATCACGCGGGCTGGGGGAATGTAAAGGGGTGGTTGGCGGACAACGCCTATTCCCCGGACGGGCGGACCCTCTCGCTGATTCCCTTTGGGGACACTAGGGCCTATGTGAAAAAGGTGCTGCATACACAGAAGAAGTACCAGGAGCTCTACGGGGTGGAATAAAATCGCATACCACGCAGGAAACTGCTGTATGGATAGAAAAATTATTTTGGGAGGTTTTAGTATGTCGGAAAAAACAAAGGGGGAGCTGCTGAAAGAGCAGCTGCTGTTAGACCCGAAGCACGGGGCCGAGGTCTTTTCCCAGGAAAAGCTGGAAAAGGCATTTGCTTTTTCGGAGGATTACAAGAAGTTCTTAGACCGCTCCAAGACTGAGCGGGAGGCTGTGAGCTCTGCGGTGGCGATGGCGGAGGAGAAGGGATACCGGCCCTTTGACCCCAAGACCCATTACCAGGCAGGGGACAAGGTTTACTGGAATAACCGGGGGAAATCCCTGATTTTGGCTGTTATCGGCAGCAGGCCCTTGGAGGAGGGGGTGCGGATTGCCGCTTCCCACATTGACTCCCCCAGGCTGGACCTGAAGCCCACGCCCCTCTATGAGGACAGCCAGATTGCCCTGCTGAAGACCCACTACTACGGCGGCGTGCGCAAATACCAGTGGACTGCGCTGCCCTTGGCCCTGCATGGCGTGGTGGTGAAGGCCAACGGGGAAAAGGTAACTGTCACCATCGGCGAGGACCCGGGAGACCCGATTCTCTATATCAGCGACCTGCTGCCCCATCTGGCAAAAGACCAGGCCAAGCGCACCTTGGAGGACGGCATCCGGGGCGAGGAGATGAACCTGATTATTGGCAGCCTGCCCATTGACGATGAAAAGGTGAGCGACAAGGTAAAGCTGAACATCATGCGGCTGCTCAATGAGAAATACGGTATTGTGGAACAGGATTTTTGGAGCGCAGAGCTGGAGACCGTGCCTGCCATGAAGGCCAATGACGTGGGGCTTGACCGGAGCATGATTGCCTCTTACGGGCATGACGACCGGGTGTGTGCCTATACCTCTTTGATGGCGGAGCTGGAATGTGGGACGCCGGAGGTGACCCATGTGACAATCCTGGCGGACAAAGAGGAAATCGGCAGCGTGGGCAACACGGGGCTGAACTCCAGCTATTTCAACTACTTTATCCTGAACCTGGCCGAGGCCATGGGCGCCAACGGGCGGATTGTGCTCTCGAATTCCACCTGCCTGTCGGCGGACGTGAACGCGGCCTTTGACCCCACCTTCCCCGATGTGATGGAGCGGCGCAACTGCACCTATCTCAACCAGGGCGTGGGGATTATGAAATACACCGGTTCCCGCGGCAAGGGCGGCACTTCGGATGCTTCTGCCGAGTTTATGGGCCAGGTGCGCTCCATGCTCAACAATGCCGGCGTGCTGTGGCAGGTGGGCGAGCTGGGGAAAGTGGACCAGGGCGGCGGAGGAACCGTGGCGATGTATATTGCGTCCCTGAATGTGGACGTGGTGGACATCGGCGTGCCTGTGATTTCCATGCACTCGCCCTATGAAGTGGTGTCGAAAATCGATGTGTACAGCGCCTATGAGGCCTTTAAAGCGTTTTTTGAGGAGAAATAAGCTGGGATTGGATTCAGGTGTAGAGCCTCTCTTTGGAGAGGCTCTGTGCCTGTCCCTATTCCGGGAAAGGATTGGAGCATGAGTTTACAGGATATTCGATGCTATGTGCTGGATATGGACGGCACCATCTATTTATCAAACCGGCTGTTTGATTTTACCAAGGGTTTTTTGGACTACCTCACCGGGAGCGGGCGGCGCTACTGTTTTTTTACCAATAACTCCTCCCGCAACGCGGAATTCTACTGCCAGAAGCTGGCGAACATGGGGATTGTGATTGAACCCAGTCAGATGCTCATCTCCAACCAGGTGATGATTCGCTATCTGAAGGAACAAACGGATTACCGGCGGCTCTATGTGCTGGGGACACCCTACCTGCTGGAAGATTTTGAAAAGGCGGGCTTTGTGCTGGATGCGGAAAAGCCGGACGCTGTGATTTTGGGCTTTGACATGACGCTGAACTACGAAAAGCTGACAATTGCCTGCACCCATGTGCGCAACGGTGTGCCCTTTTTAGGGGTGAACCCAGATTTTAACTGCCCGACAGACACCGGATTTTTGCCGGACTGCGGTTCAATGGCAAAGCTCATCACCGCCTCTACCAGGGTGGTGCCGGAATTCTTTGGCAAGCCCTCAAAGCACACGCTGCACTATATCATTGAGCAAGTGGGGCTGCCGCCCAGCCAGATTGCCATTGTGGGGGACAGGCTCTACACCGACATCGCTGTGGGGCAGGACAGCGAGCTCTCCACGATTCTGGTGCTCTCCGGGGAGACGACCCGGGAGGACTTGGCAAAATCGGACATCCAGCCGGACTATGTGTTTGAGGATTTGAGCGCCCTACAGCGGGAACTGGACGGGCTTGGATAAATAAACGTAAAAAAACCGTCACTCAGCCAAGTGACGGTTTTTAAGTGATATTAAAAAACTATCGCAGGCAAACCGCTTATCGCAGTGCCTTTTCACCTTTATTATAGTCAAAGGTGGGGCTGCTGTCAAGTGTTTGCTGGATACTTTATGGCTTTGAAAAATAAAATTTGACAAAATGTGGTATATCGTGTAGAATAAGGGCGAAAAGGTACTGGAAAAACGGTGGGCGGTTTGTCAATCCTCCGGAAGGAGGTGAGACCTATGCGTATTACGTTCCATGTAGGGCCATTTACGGTCACTATTACAGTGCAACGTACAAAACGCAAAAACCGCCACTCTGCCAAGTGACGGTTTTTAAATAATTTTAAAAATCCCATAAAGGCAAACCGCTTATCGCAGTACCTTTTCACTTTTATTATAGCCAAAGGTGGGGCTGCTGTCAAGTGTTTGCTGGATACTTTATGGCTTTGAAAAATAAAATTTGACAAAATGTGGTATATCGTGTAGAATAAAGGCGAAAAGGTACTGGAAAAACGGTGGGCGGTTTGTCAATCCTCCGGAA
>JAAVYW010000066.1 GCA_022791315.1 Oscillospiraceae bacterium
CGTTTGGACTGGCAAGCGAGGGACTCCACGCTTCCATCCCAGCGGGCCCGCCAGAAGTAGATATAAGACCGGTTCCTGTTGTACTTCCGGCTGGCTCGGCTGACCCCGTATTTCTCCGCATATTTCATTAGGGATTGCCTGTATGCCATGTCTTGTGTTATACTCTTGTTCATGAAGGATGTGGTCTCCTCTCGATTGTGTTGGTGTGACAACTCAACTTTAACCGATGTGGCCGCTTCCTTCTACTTTTTTCTTCCTCTACTGTCCAATTTCTATTGTACTCCTACATTCAAAATAAAAAACCTCCTTTAGGTATAGTTGACAGACCCACCTAAAAAGAGGTATAATACTGGTGTTCGGGCCAGTGCTATCCTCTTTTGGGTAGGCTGTCTTATTCTCCCGTTTTCCTGGTTGCCGCCAGGGAAGCGGGATTTTTTTGCTTTTAGGCGCTGATGTCTTGGTAGTTGATGACTGATAACTCACTCATAGCCGCTTTGGCTGCGGTGACGTACTGTTCCAGTTGCTTTGCCACTGGGGCGGAATACATCACCTCTCCACACTCGGAACAGACAAACGATGGAACATGCCGCACAATGATGATGCAATCCCCCAGGTCTACAATATGGTTTGTCCTGCGCTGTTCTGTCTCAGCAGTACAATGGAAGCACTTCATTCCGTTTCCTCCTTCCGACGGGTCTTATAATCGGATTCAAATTTATCCAGCGTGGGGCGGTATGCAGTGATGAGGTACAGGTAGCCGTCCCCCATAGAGCACACCACATGCAAAGGAGTGTGATTTTGAAGGACGGAAAACACAAGGCAGCTTGGAAAAGGATAGTCATTGGGATAGTCTTCTATGACCTCTCCGTTCCTAATTGCGTATTCCATCTCTGCAATTAGTATACCACGCTTCTCTAAACGGATTTGGCAGTGGCGTGTGATAATTTCAAATTCAGTTCCGCATAGCCTGCGGGCTTCTTCAAGGTCGAACAACTTTTCTCACTCCTCCATAATCCAGTTCAGTTCCAGGATGCCGATTACCTTGCCATTTTTCCTGGTTGCCGCCAGGGGAGCGGGATTTTTTTGTTTAGAACAGGTTTTGATTTAGGGGGAACACTAGTGGAACTGTAAAAATTCCTGTAGTTTTTTTGCCCAATCAGGGGGATTGTCCTGTAGAAGGAACAATTCCCCGTTTTTATATTCTGCCACGGCTTGGAATCCATTTTCGTTGCTATAAAAGACCGCTTCATCCGTATAGGGCAGGATACGGGCGACATCGTCAAACCGGGTAGCAAAGCGGCGTGTGACATCCGCGGCGGGAATGCTGTGCCCTCCCCTGGCGACCCGGTTTTGGATACGGGCCAAACTCTCCTGTAGGGAATCTAAGGCCACATAATAGAGACGAATCATATAGCCCCGCTCTTTGGCTAGGCGCGCTGTTTTCAGGGTGCGCTTTCCGGAGAGGGTGGTTTCCTGTGTAAAGCTGATGCCCATTTCAATGCAATCAGAAATCTTTTTGGCAGCAGCCTTTCCCCCAGCCATTTTCCCGCCCAGGAAAGCGTTTAGTTTGTCCACATCGATTATGATACCCAAGTCATTCCGTTCCGCCCGGAGCACGCCGGTTAAGCTGGATTTGCCAGTGCCATTTACACCGCCGATAATGGTGTATAGTTTCATACTTTCATCCTCCCTTCCGTTTTTTATTTGGCGTTCCCTGCACAATAGATTCCTATTTTTCTATTGTAGAATATTTTCTCCTTTTACTACCCATACCGGAGCTTTCATGACAGAACCTACCTTTCTGGGATAGAGCCCCAGATGTTTGCGGCGGATTCATTTGGCACCGGATAGGAATTTGTGTAAACTATGTCTGGGCAAAGGTCAATATCTTCATTCCAATAGACACACATACCATCGGCTTTTGCCGCATTGAATAGGCTCCGATTTTCCAGGGGCGCATAGAGGGGAGAAGAGAGGAGGGGTTTCATATCGAAAACTTTCTTTTCCCCATTTTTAAATGTAATTAGTAATTCGTAATTCTTTAGGGGCTTCACAGCAATCGGACGTGGATTCATGGAAAAACCTCCCTATTTTAGCGGTTCAATTTTGAAAGCAGGCTCATTATTGCTCAGTAATTCCCAGTTCGCTTTTAAGTCCTCCCTATGGATTTCAAGCCACGCAAGCAGCAGCCTCATTTTGCCTTTTGGCAGTTTCCCCTCTATCACGTTACCGTCTAAATCCATCACTACTTCTTCTCTGCTGTAGGCTGCATGAATATGGGGGAGATTATGTTGCCCTCCACTTTCCGCAAACATTCGGACGATAATGCCATAAAACATTGATATTGTTGGCATGATATGCTCTCCTTTAGTGTTTCATCAAATTTTTAGCCCACGTCGGATTCTTTCGCTTCCTTCTCCAAGGTTTTTTGAGGGGCATCCAAAACGGTAGATGTCGGATTTTGGAGGAAACGTCTTATCACTTCGCGCCCTTTGGGGTCGAGATTGAGATACCCTAAAATAATCTGACGGTCTATCTCATCCAGGCCATACTCTCGGACAACCTCATCAACAATCGTTGCTGGAGTTGGCAGAAACATCTCTCCTTCTCCAGTACGCAACCATTGTTCAGAGACATTGAAAGTTTTACTAAAGATAGCGGGATAAAAATAGCGTTCTACTTTTTTCATGGGGATAGACTCCTATTTTTCTAGCACATCTATTGCCCTAAGCAAGAATTGCGCCATGCTGATATTCTCGCGGGTTTTATAGTCCTGGATTCGCTCTGCCAACTCAGGCTCAACCTGCACCGTGATAGACTTGTACGCTTTCTGGTTGTAGCGCCTTTTTACGGCGCTGCTGGTGTGTGTTTTTCGTTTCTCTTCCATATCGTCCCCCAAAGATGGGGCGGCGGCAAGTACCGCCCCATGCCATTAGTTTTCCTTCTCGCTCTCAGCTTCGCTCTGGATTCCAGCAGAGTGCTTACGAATTTCTTCGTTCATCTTTCTGACTTCTTCCATGCTCTGGCATTTATCCGTAGCTGTGGTAATAAGCCATGCAATAAATTGCATTTGTGTATCTGTCAGATTTTCCATATTTATTTCTCCTAGGTAATCAGACCGTTCTTTTTCGCCACGATTAGAACCCCATCTGCGCTTTTAGGGCATCTTGCAGCACTTGGGAAAAGTTGATGTTCCGTTCCAAAGCGGCAGCATTCAGCCAAGCTGGTAATGTTACCGTACGGTTTACAGAACGGTTTATATGAGCCTGCCGGACAGACGGCATATATACGTCAACCAATACGGCCCGTTCATTGGGCTCCACTTTTACCTCTGCTAAGGGGGTAGGACTGGGGATTTCTTCTTTGTCCTCTTCCAGGCCATAGAGGACACACCCTAAAAGCTCCCGAGCTGACAAAAGCGCATCGTCGTCGTTTTCCCCGCTGGTGGCACATTTTAGGTCAGGGAAATCAATGGCGATTTCCTGTCCAGGCTCATAGGTAAAGATAGCGGGATAAAAATAGCGTTCTACTTTTTTCATGGGGATAGCCTCCTTTATATGATGGCCGAGGGGATGTCGGGGCTATTGGAATTTTAGCCCCGACTGTTCTTCTATGCGCTTTAAAGTTTTTACTGGAATGTCTTTGTCGGGATGTTTTACTGTGGTACGCCCTTTCTTGGTGGGGTGCTTATACTGATGATGACTTCCCGTGACATTCACTTCATACCATCCATCTGCTTTCAGCGCCTTAATAACTTCCCTCGACGAATAGCTTTTCATTCTGTCCTCCCTCCTGACATTATCATTATAGCAAATATAAAAATATTTGTCAATAGGGAAAACACATATTTTTAAATTTGTTTTTGACGCTGAAACTTTCGATTTATCCCCATATTTCAATCTACGCCCCTCTCACACAAAGGATAGCAACCATTAGTGTTTCATCAAATTTTTAGCCCACGTCGGATTTTTTCACAGATGATGTTAGTGATTCCTGTCTCTTTTCTTTTAGGAAATATTTTTTTGCCTGTTCTGCAAACTCATCTGCTTCTACATCCTCGGAAAGCGGGATAGTCTCATTCTTCTGCTTTTTGCAACGCTGATACTCTGTTTCTAAAATTCCATCTACCGCCTGTTTACCATACTCGTCGAGAGTATGGTATTTTTTTATATGCTCTGATTCAGATTGACTGTACGAGTTTGTAGGGTTTGAATCTTCCCTGCCTAATAAGAAATCTACAGTGACATTACATACATTTGCTATTTTCACTAAGATGTCAGATTTTGGGTCATGTTTTCCGCTTTCATATCCATGAAACGTGTTTTGAGCCACGCCGATTATCTGCGCAATTTCTTTTTGAGAGTAACCCGCGAGTTCTCTTGCTTCTTTAATACGGAAATTCACCACTATTTGGCTCCTTCCTTTCATTGTCATTTTGATGATATAACACTTTTTCCCCGTTGTCAATAATAAATATCTAGATTCTAGAAAAAAATTGGCAATAGCCTATTGATAATATCTAGTTTTTAGATTATTATGCTATTGTAAATCTAGAATCTAGATATTAAAAAGGAGGTGACATTATGCGAGTAAATATTGAGGCGGAACGTGTCAGAAATCAATATACCAAAGAAGTGCTTTCTAAGATGCTGGGAATTACCTCAAAAACGTATTTAGGTTATGTGAGAGGGGATAGACCGACTCCCTCTGATGTTCTTATTAAAATGTCAAAAACTTTTCATTGTTCCGCAGACTATCTGTTAGGCCTAGAGCAATGAGAAGAAGCGGCGGACAGGGAAGGGAGGTGAGAAGGAGATGGAAATGGAAATGGAAATGGAAATGGAAATGGAAATGGAAATGGAGAATAGTCTAAAGGCCGGAAGTACACTAACAGAACAAGAGATAAAAAATATGCTCGTAGAACAATTCAAACTGTTCCACGAGCTGTCACTCAATCTTGCAAATAGCGCAAAGTATCAAGAACTAGTGACATTGACGAAGGAGATGCGAGAGATTGCAAATTATTTGTTTTCTTCGTCGAGCTTGCCTAATGTATTGTAGACGTGGGTAATGATTTCCTCAACTTGCTGCACTGTGTAAAGCGGGGTGCTTTGCCCTGATGAGGTACGGCGATTTCCACAGGCAGTAATATAAGCAATCGCTACATCTACAGCAAGTTCTTTATCCGTCTTTCCCATAACAATCTTCTCCTTTCTTTAAATACTTGGCTTTGGCAGAAGCCTGTATTTTGATTATACAAAGGGACAACTAAAAATACAAGACATAAGGTTGAAAAAGCAGAGACTCGCTATCTGGCGGCCATTTTAAAAGGCCCGCCACGAAAAAAGCGCATTCTGACCCAAGGGTTTATTATCGGCATGAATCTGGCTCGCAAGATGAATGCGGACAAGAGCGATGAAAGGCAGCAGCAGGAAGAGAGGATTTTGGCACAAGGCATCATCACAGGAATGAATCTGGCCCGCCAGATGCACAGTGCTGAGGCTAATACCAAAAAATCCCCCTGCTGCGGTTTGAGTGCTCTGGAAGCGGGAGAAAGGAGGTGAGAGGGATGAAGAAGAAAAAGAAGGCTCCTGCCGCAAAAGAGCAGGAGCCTGTTGAACTGAGGCCAGGGGTGCTAATTGTCCTCGATACGCGACAACATTTTCGCAAGCTTTGCAATCTCGTCAACCGATTCTTTACTCGTCGGGATTTTGACGGTTTCTTTGAAATTGGGATTTGACACAACAGAAGATTAGAGAGGGAAATATGTTTAATATTATTTTAATGATTTTAGGGTTTACAGCATTAGCTATTTCTATTACAGGATGTATAAAGGGAAACCTGTACATTGCAGTTGTTGGACAATTATTGGGAGGAATTGGCTTAGTGTTTACACTTAGACAACTCTGGCAACTCCTTCTACATGGATAAAATCACATCGCGCTGCAATTCTGCTATTTTTTGAATTATTTCCTGATTGATATTCCCATCAATTTTTCTATACGATAACTCTAGAAAAAGAAGAGGCGGAGAGGGAGAGGAGGTGAATTTTGATGCCAAAAGTAAAAACGCCGCAACAGGTAAGGGAAACAGAGCTATTAAAGGCGATAGCCAAGGCCAAAGTGGAGCTCGGGCTGCTCTATGATAAAGAAGTTGCAGCCATGATTGGAGTTGATGATGCCACCTATGGGCGTCAGAAAAAGCAGAATTTCCAGGTTATGAAATTAGGCGATTTTTCCCGGATGGCCCGGATGCTGCATTTTTCCGGGAAAGACGTGTGCGCTATCATCGGTGTGCCGATGGATGGCGATTAGGGAGGGTGAGAGCTGCATGAAGCGTAAGCGTAAATACATAACCGTGCCCCCGCCGGTATGCTGGCTGCTGGCCGGCGGGTATCTCATCGCGTTTGGGTATCTGCTGGGAGTGTATGGGAGGTGGCCGCTGTGACGGAGAACGTGTTGGAGCGGATGGAACGCATCGGCGCATCGGCGGGATGAAACGGATAGCCGATTTCCGGGTTAAGCAGCAGGAATATGAGTTCAAGGTGAGATATGCAGAGAAACGGGCCAGGGTACTGGACTATATCAGTGTGGGATATTAACGGGAGCAGAGAGAGGGGTGGAAATACTATGACTACCAAACAGTACATAGAGCTCTGGGCCTGTGCGCAGGACATGCCCAGAGGGGAAATCGAACATTTGGGACGCGGCAAGGCCTGCCTGGCCCGTGTGGAACTGGCCTCGGGGAGGTATGGGGAAATCTGAACAGACGGCCAGGGGAGATATTACCACTGTATTCAAGATGGAGGAAAGTAGATGGAAACTCAAAATGGTGCAGAGATGTGTACCTGCCCTTTCTGCGAGCAAATCCATATGGCCGAGGTGGACAACCCTGGAGACCCGAAAGCCTGCGATGCGGCGGCCAGTATGGTGTGTGATTGCGTGGGCGCCACAAATTGGAGGAACCAGAAGCGAGCCATAGAGGACACCCAGCGGCAGATTGAGAAGACCTTCGGGCCGCAGGGGGGAGAGGGGCAAGGGTTGGTGGGCCAGGAGACCATTGCTTTGCTGCAACTCCTGGTGCCGGGGCTCTGCGCAGGGCATATCCAGGAGGCCAAGATAAAGCTGATGCCCAGTATCATAGCGAAAATCGGGCGGGCCCGTAATGGGAATATGGTGGTGGAATCCAAAACCGTATCCAGCACCAAGGCCGAGGTGACAGCACTGGATTCCTGGGGAAAAGAGAGGTGATGGGAAATGGGTTTCCCGAAATACTACACAACTGACATCAATAACCCGAGAATCCGCAGGTGGTATGACGCCTATCGGAAGAGGCTGGGGCTGCCCATCTGGTGCCCGATGACAGACGCGGAACGGCGGGAATTTGATGCAAAAGTAAACGCCCTGCTGGCCGCCGAGACGGCAGAACAGGGCAGGAAGACAGAGAAATCCCCGGCAGTCTGAACCACTGCCGGGGAACCTCTTCACACCGGGCAAAGCCCTGTGCTCTCACCAATTACATAACCAGTATAGCACAGCATGTCCGGAAAAGCAAGTTTTTTAGGCGGCCCTGGGCCGTTTAGAATCCTTGCAAAGGCAATTAACTTTAGCCGAGATGAGGTGATAGGACGTGCAATACGTGAGAAAGACCGTACGATGTGGCCGGATGTGTTACATCAGCGAGCACCCGGCACCGGCCAGGGGGAAGAACCGGAACCGGCCCCCGGCAGTCCGGGAGAGCAGCGAGGCACAGAAGAAACTCAACGACAAGAGCGCGGTCCGGAAGCTGGCCTGGAAAATCCTGTGCAATTTCATC
>JAAVYW010000071.1 GCA_022791315.1 Oscillospiraceae bacterium
TACTTTATGGCTTTGAAAAATAAAATTTGACAAAATGTGGTATATCGTGTAGAATAAAGGCGAAAAGGTACTGGAAAAACGGTGGGCGGTTTGTCAATCCTCCGGAAGGAGGTGAGACTTATGCGTATTACGTTCCATGTGGGGCCATTTACGGTTACTATCACGGTACAACGTACACAACGCAAAAACCGCCACTCTGCCAAGTGACGGTTTTTAAAAAATAATTTGAAACTGTATACAAGGCAAACCGCTTATCGCAGTGCCTTTTCGTCTTTATTATACTCAAAATAGGGAAGCCTGTCAAGCACAATGTTGCTGGCAGGCTTTTATTGAAATTTGTAGTTATTATATATCTGTAATATGTTCGTTATACAGCCGTATTTTGAGGGGGAAACAACATGAAAGTAGCAATCGTGGGTTCCAGAAGTTTACATGTGGAAAATTTAAAGCATTTCCTGCCGTGGAAAACAACGGAGATTATCAGCGGCGGGGCCAAGGGGATTGATGCCCAGGCCAGGGAATATGCGCTGGCTCATGGCATCAAATACACGGAATACCTGCCGGAGTATGACAAATACAAGCGGGCGGCGCCGCTAAAGCGCAATATCACAATAATCGAACAGGCCGACCTGGTGGTGGCAATTTGGGACGGGGTGTCGAGAGGGACAAGTTTTGTCATTAAAGAGTGCAGGAGAAGGGGGAAGAAAATCCGGGTTTTTGTGCTGACAGCCGAGACGCCGGAGGAACAGGCCGAGCGGATGAAAACCGAGCCCCCACCGTGGAACAGTGAGCTGTTCTGGCGGCAATGGGAGGCAGACAAGCGGATACCGCCTTGGGTACCCAGACATTACTTGAGAAAATCGTTTTTTGATGAAAGTTCGGACTATATCTTTAACCGGCTGTTTCCCAAACGAAAGCTGCGGGACTGGGACTATGAAAAATACAATGCAGACATCATGGAAGTGGCGACAATAACAGAGGCAGTCATTGCGAGGAGGAAGCGGCACTTCGGCGGCGAAACCGCGGAGCAATTCGATGAGAGACTGACTTATTTCCGGGAAAGAGGGAAAGAGGAGACAGTAGACCAATGTATTGAGCGATGGCTTGCGCATATGGATGAGCAGGACGAGGAAAAACCGGAGTAACCAATAGGGGATAAGGCTGAAAATCCTGGGACAGGCAGGCATATTGTGATTTTGCCCACGCATAAGATGGGGATAAACAGAGCTTTGCAAAGATGGAGGAATCACAATGAACAGTGAAAAAAGACTGCCTGTGCCCAGACGGACAGGCCTGAGCGCTGCCCAGGCGGCGGAAAAGCTGCGGGAAATCGGGAGAAATGAATTGCAGGGGAAAAAGAAAATACGGCCGGTGCTGCTCTTTTTCAGCCAGTTTAAGGACATCCTCACCCTGATTCTAGTGCTCTCCACTGTGTTCTCGGTGCTGCTGGGGGAGATTATGGAGGCCTATACAATCCTGGCAATTATCTTCCTCAACGCAATCCTGGGGTTTGTGCAGGAATTCCGCACCGAGAAGACCTTGGAGGCGCTGCAAAAAATGGCAGCGCCTATGAGCGTGGTGATACGGGACGGGAAGGAACAGATTGTGCCCGCTGCAGAGCTGGTGCCGGGAGACCTTGTGCTGCTGGAAGCCGGGGGGAAAATCCCAGCGGACGGGGTGCTGCTGGAAGCGGTGGAGCTGGGGGTGGATGAATCCCTGCTCACGGGGGAAAGCAAGGCTGTGGCCAAGCGCGTGGGCGAGGGGGACGCGGGAAAGGTGTACATGGGCACAGTGGCCGCGGCAGGACGGGGCATGATGGAAGTGACCCACACCGGGATGGACACCCAAATGGGGAAAATTGCCGGGCTGCTGGATTCCATTCAGGAAGAGCCCACGCCGCTGCAAAAACGGCTGGCCCAGCTGGGGAAATACATCGGCGTGGGATGCCTGGCGGTGTGCCTGGTTGTGAGCTTGGCCGGTGTGCTGCGGGGAATGCCGCTCTATGATATGATTCTCACCGGGCTCTCCTTGGCTGTGGCGGCTGTGCCGGAGGGGCTGCCCACCATTGTCACTGTGGCGCTGGCCCTGGCCGTGGGGCGGATGCTGCGGAAAGGGGCGCTGATTCGGAAAATGCACTCGGTGGAGACACTGGGGTGCGCCAATGTGATTTGCTCGGACAAGACCGGCACTTTGACCGAAAACCGGATGACAGTGAAAGAGCTGGTGGTGGGCGGGGAACACCTGCTGGTGGAAAACGGCGGGTTCCTCCTGGAAGGGCGGCCGGTGCGGATGGAGAGCCACCCGGTGGGGGAGAAACTGCTGCGCATTGCGGTGCTGTGCAATAACGCCAGGATGAAGGCGGGGGAAAAGGGCTGGGAAGTGGCTGGGGATGCCACCGATGCTGCGCTGCTGTTGATGGCGGCCGGCGCGGGCGTGACCCAGGAGAGCCTGCGGGCCTTTCAGCGCAGGGGGGAGATTCCCTTTTCCTCTGTGCGCAAACGGATGGCAGTGCGGGTGGCCGACCGGGTGGGGCGGGACCAGCTGCTGGTGAAGGGCGCGCCCGACGTGGTGCTGGCCCGGTGCAGCCACCGGCTCACAGCCCAGGGCATTGTGGATTTGAGCGAGGAACAGCGGCGGGAAATCCTGGAACACAACGGGGAGATGGCCGACCGGGCCCTGCGGGTGCTGGGATTTGCCTATCGGGAGGCCTCTTCGTCCCGGGAGGACGAGGAGAGCGGCTTAGTCTTTGTGGGGCTGGCGGGGATGTATGACCCGCCGCGGAAAGAGGCGGCAGAGGCAGTGCGGAAGTGCCGGAGGGCAGGTATCCGCACCGTGATGATTACCGGCGACCACAAGCGCACGGCAGTGGCAATTGCCAAGCAAGTGGGGGTTTTCCGCATGGGGGATGCCTGCTACACCGGGCAGGAGCTGGATAAGATGGACGACGCGGCCTTTGCCAAGGCAGTGCAGAAATCCAGCGTGTTTGCGCGGGTGAACCCGGAGCACAAGCTGCGGATTGTGCGGGAGCTCAAAAAGCAGGGCAATGTGGTGGCTATGACAGGGGACGGGGTGAACGACGCCCCGGCTGTGAAGGAGGCCGACATCGGCGTTGCCATGGGGCAGGGGGGCACCGATGTGACGAAGGAGGCCGCCAGCATCATTTTGCTGGACGACAACTTTGCCACCCTGGTGAGCGCTATTGAGGAGGGGCGGGTGATTTACCAGAATATCCGTAAATTCATCCGCTACCTGCTGTCCTGCAACATTGGCGAGGTGGCAACCATGTTTTTTGGGATGCTGTTGGGGCTGCCGGTGGTGCTGGGGCCCATCCAAATCCTGATGATTAACCTGGTGACAGACGGGCTGCCCGCCATCTGCCTAGGACTGGAACCCAGCGATGAGGATGTGATGCGCCGCGCACCCCGCGGCCGGGCAGAGGGCATCTTCTCCCGGGGGCTGGGGAAGCGCATCCTCTTCCGGGGATTTATCATTGGCTTTTGCACGCTGGGGGCATTCCTCACCATCTTCACCCGTTCAGGAGACCTGATTCTGGCGCAGACAGCCGCTTTCTTTACCCTGGTGATGACCCAGCTTATCAATGTCTTCGAGTGCAAGTCCGAGGAGAAATCCCTGCTGCACATCCCGTTCCTCAACAACGGCAAGCTGATTCTCTCCTGCCTGTTTTCCACGGCGGTGGTGCTGTGCTGCATCTATGTGCCAGTGCTCCAGGGGATTTTTGGCACGGCGCCGCTGGGAGGGACAGAGCTGCTCATTGTCCTGGGGTATCTGCTGGTGGGGCCAGTGGCGGCCTCGCTGCTCTTTGGGTTTGTGAAGGGAGAAAAGGGGAAAAAGGTGCGGGGAGAGATGCAGATTTAAAATAATGGGGTGCCGAAAAAACGGACAAAAACTTGTTTTGTTTTTTATATTCACAAATGCCGCTTTTGGGGGTATAATGGGGAAAAATGGATGGAGGGTGATGGGATGCGGCGGGTTGCGATGATGAGCCAATGGCATGTGCACGCAGAGGGGTATGCGAAGGAGCTTTTGGAGATTGCGGGGGTGAGTATCCCCTATGTGTGGGACGAGGATGCCCGGAGGGGAGAGGCCTGGGCCAGAGAACTGGGCGCGCAGTTTGTGCCGGACTACCGGGAGCTGCTGCAAAGGGAGGATGTGGACGCGGTGGCGGTGTGCAGCCCCACTTCCATGCACCCGGAGCTGATTGGGGCGGCGGCCAGGGCGAAAAAGCACATCTTTACCGAAAAGGTGCTGGCCCTGACAGCCGAGGACGCCCGGGAATTGGCGGGGCTGATTGGGGAAAACGGGGTGGAATTTTGCATCTCGCTGCCCCAGCGTACCAGGCCTGTTTTCCTCTACGCCAAGCAGGTGGTGGATTCCGGGGTGCTGGGACAGATTACCATGATGCGGGTACAGAATGGGCACACCGGTTCCTCGGACGGGTGGCTGCCGGAATACTGGTATGACCCTGAGACCACGGGCGGCGGCGCCATGATGGATTTGGGGGCGCACCCCATGTATCTCTCGGCCTATCTGCTGGGAAAACCCAAGGCGGTGAACAGCATGTTTACCTATCCCATGGGGCGGCAGGTGGAGGACTGCGCCGTGTGCAGCATCCTCTTTGAAAACGGCGCGGTGGCGGTGTCCCAGTCGGCGCTGGCGACAGCGGGGTGCCCTTATCAGATGGAGCTGTTTGGGACAAAGGGCTCTCTGCTCATCCGGGAAGACGAGGCAGTACTGACAACTGAGGGTGTGGCTCGCACCGTGCCCGCTGGCAGTTTTCCCGCTGCGAGAGACTCTGCGCTTGTGCAGTGGGTACGCGCCTGCCAGGGCGGGCCCAGCGCGGAATTCACGGCCCAGGATGCGGTGGAGCTCTCTGTCCTGATGGAGGGGGCCTATCGCGCTGCCAAGGAACAGCGCACGATTTCCTTTTCCCAGATTTAGAGGCAGGACAAAGTCCAGAGGGGAGGCGGGGCCAGTGGCTATCACAGTCAACATCTACTACAGCGGCAGAAATGGGAACGCGCGGAAATTTGCGGAGGAGATGGTGGCAAGCGGGATAGTGCGAGACATCCGCGCGGAACAGGGGAACCTGAGGTATGAATACTTTTTCCCAATAGAGGATGGGGAGACGGTGCTGCTCATCGACAGCTGGGAGAACCAGCAGGCCATTGACAGGCACCACGTCACGCCGATGATGGCGGCCATTGCCAGGCTGCGGGAAAAGTATGACCTGCATATGCGGGTGGAGCGGTATTACCCGGATGAGGGCGGGGTTCCTGTTGGGGACAGTGCTTTTGTCAGGGAATAGGCAGTGTGATAAAGGGAAGCGGGAAAGCCGGTTTAGGGCTTTCCCGCTTCCTTTTTATTTTTTCCCTTCTCTGCAAAAGAAGGTTATCCCCGTTTTTCGTAGGCGTAGCCGAAGTGGATGGGGGGAGCAGTGACGGACAGGTAGACCAGCTCCTGCTGCCCGTCATTGCGCAGGCCGTGGATTTCCCCCTCTACAAAGCGCACCACGTCTCCCGCCTGCCAAGGGCGCTCTGCCCCGTCTGCCAGGAGCAGGGCGCCGGAACCTTGAAGGGCATACCAAATCTGCTCAGAGGATTCGTGCAGATGGCGGGGCTGGCAGGCGCCCGGAGCCACGTGTACTTCGGTGATTGTCACCTTTTCTCCGGAGGAATTATCCGGGTTGAGAAGCTGGCGGGAGACGACGCCGGGGTTTGAGAGCGATACGATTTTTTCGGCTGGGATAAATTCCATTGATTTTTCCTCCTAAACTTGTGATTTTGCCCCCTGTACCGTGTTGCGGCGGGACAATTCTCTGTCGATTTCGTTGAGGACCTCCCGCTTCCGGCGGCTCCAAAGAGGGGCCAGCAGCGCCCGGGCATCCCCGTCACCGGTGAGGCGCTGGATGACGATGTGGGGCGGGAGCAGCTCCAGCTGGTCGCACACCAGATGCACATATTCCTCCCGGCTCATGAGGGGAAAGGGGGAGGCGCTGTATGCGTCCCCCAGCGGCGTATCCCGCAGCACATGGAGCAGGTGGAGCTTGACCGAGTGGATGGGGAGGCGGCCCACAGCCTGGGCGCTCTGGCGCATCATCTCCGGCATCTCACCCGGCAGGCCGTTGATGAGGTGAACGCAAATCCGGATATTCCGTTCCGAGAGGGCCTGCACGCCTTGGAGGAATTCCTGATAGGTGTGGCAGCGGTTGATGCGCTTGGCTGTTGCATCGTGGATTGTCTGAAGACCCAGCTCCACGATGAGATAGGTGCGGCGGTTGATTTCTTCCAGATAGTCCAGCACCGGGGGCGGGAGACAGTCGGCGCGGGTAGCAATGCAGAGGCCCGCCGTATCGGGATGGGACAGCAGGGGTTCCCAGAGGCGCCGCAGCTGCTCTGCCGGGGCATAAGTGCTGCTGCCTGCCTGAAGATAGGGGAGAAACCGGGCGGAGGGCCACTTTTTTGCCATTTCCCGCTTCCCCAGCTCAAATTGGACGGCCAGAGGCAGAGAAGGGCTGCCGGAAAAGTCGCCGCTGCGGCGGGGGGAGCAATAGGTACAGCCGCCGGCGCCCCTGCTCCCGTCCCGGTTGGGGCAGGTGAGGCCGCTGTCTAAGGCCACCTTGCACACCTTTGTGCCGAACACCTGGCGCAGATGGTAGTTCCAGGTGTGGTAGCGCTTGTTGTCGGATGAATAGGGGAAAGGGCTCATGTCGTACCTCCCGGAAAAATTTTTCTCCGCTTTTTCCATTATACCAGCCGGGAAGAGGAGGGACAAGAGGCGAAAATACCAAAATTTTGGAGGAATGGCAGGAGCTGAGGGGAACGGGAAACAGGGGGACGCAATATACTGTAGCGTAAAAAACCATAAAGAAGGTGAGAATGTTGGAACCAATTGTCACCCTAAGCGAGCTAAAGCTGGGCGAAAAGGGCGTTGTCGCGGATATCCGGGGCAAAAGCGCCGACCGGCGGCGGATGCTGGATTTGGGTATTGTGGAGAATACTGTGATTGAGGCGCTGCAAAAGAGCCCCTCCGGCGACCCCACGGCCTACCAAATCCGCGGCGCGGTGATTGCCCTGCGGGACTATGAGGCCCGCCGCATTTCGGTCTCCCGGGCATAGGGCCCTTTTTCATAAAAAATCCAACAGGACAGGGGAGAGGCGGTATGCCGCAGCTAGAGACCATCAACGTCGCCTTGGCGGGAAACCCCAATGTGGGGAAAAGCACGGTCTTCAACGCGCTCACCGGGCTCAAGCAGCACACGGGAAACTGGCCGGGAAAAACGGTGGAAAGCGCTGTGGGAGAGTGCAAAACCCAATATGAGGGCAGAGAACTCCGCATCGTACTACACGATTTGCCCGGTACTTATTCCTTGATTTCCCACTCAGCTGAGGAGGAAGTCGCCCGTGATTACATATGCTTTGAAAAACCGGATGTGACCCTAGTGGTGGTGGACGCCACCTGCCTGGAACGGAACCTGAACCTCTGCCTACAGGTCATGGAACTGTGCCCAAAAGTCATTGTCTGTGTCAACCTGGCCGATGAGGCAAAGCGGAAAAAAATCTATATCGATACCAAACGGCTGTCGGCGCTCTTAGGGGCGCCGGTATGCCTTACCAGCGCCCGCTCCAACACCGGATTAAAAGAGTTACTGGAACAGACTGCTGCCCTGGCCCTTTCCGAGGACCCGGGGCGCTGCCGCCGTATTGACTACGGCCCGGTGATGGACGTGGCCTTAAATATGGTGGAGCAACGGCTGCCGGAACAGGCCGCCGGGCTGCCCTCCCGCTGGCTGGCCCTCACCCTCCTGGAGGGGGAAGGCACGCCCCAGGTGGAGCGGCAGACGGGGATTGACTTCTCTGCGTTCCCGGTATTACAGGAGGCCTTGGAGGAGGGGCGCTATCTCTTGGAAAAATCGGGGATTCCCCGAGAAAAGCAGAAGGACAAAATTGTCTCCTCCCTGGTGGAAGAGGCGGGGAAAATTGTGGGAGAGACTGTCTCACTGGGGAAAGCCAACTACAACAGCCGGGACCGGAAAATTGACCAGATTGTCACCTCCAAGCACTGGGGATTTCCCATCATGCTCCTGCTGCTGGGGTTGATTTTCTGGATTACCGTCTCCGCCGCCAACTATCCCTCCGGGCTGCTCTCCTCCCTCTTTGGCTTTTGGGAGGGGGAGCTGGAAAAGTTCTGCCTGTCGCTAGAAGCGCCGGGCTGGGTAACGGGGCTCTTTGTACAGGGGATTTTCCGCACGTTGGGCTGGGTTATCTCGGTGATGCTCCCGCCGATGGCTATTTTCTTCCCCCTGTTTACCATCCTAGAGGATTTGGGCTATCTCCCCCGCATTGCCTTTAATCTGGATAATTATTTCCGGAAAGCCCATGCCTGTGGCAAACAGGCCCTCACTATCTGCCAGGGATTTGGCTGCAATGCAGTGGGGGTGACGGGGTGCCGTATCATTAGCTCCCCCAGGGAACGGCTCATTGCCATCCTCACTAACACCTTTGTGCCCTGTAACGGGCGGTTTCCCACACTCATTGCCATTATCACCATGTATTTCACCGCAGGGCTCACCGGCGTCTTTCGTTCGGTGGCAGGGGCGGCATTGCTGGTCGGGGTAATCCTTCTTGGGATTTTCCTCACCCTTGTTGTTTCCCGGCTGCTGTCCCAGACAGTGCTGCGGGGCGTGCCCTCTACCTTTACCCTGGAACTGCCGCCCTACCGGCGGCCCCAGGTGGGGAAAATCCTGGTACGCTCTTTTCTCGACCGCACACTCTTTGTACTGGGCCGCGCCGTGGCAGTAGCCGCGCCGGCCGGGGCGGTGATTTGGCTCATGGCCAATGTCCAGATAGGGGATGCCTCTATCCTAACCCACTGCGCCTCTTTTTTAGACCCCTTTGCCCGCTTGATTGGGTTGGACGGTTACCTGCTCATGGCCTTTCTACTGGGTTTTCCAGCCAATGAAATTGTCATCCCCATTGTCATCATGTGTTACCTCTCCACTGGGCAGATGATGGACATCACCGACCTCTCCCTGCTGCGGGATGTATTTACACAAAATGGCTGGACAGTAGTGACCGCAGTGTGTACCATGCTCTTTTCCCTGGTCCACTTCCCATGTGCCACCACACTGCTCACCATCCGCAAAGAGACCAAAAGCCTTAAATGGACTTTGCTGGCCTTTTTTCTCCCACTGTGCTTAGGAATTCTCCTCTGTGCTGTCACAGCTAATGTGATGCGCCTGTTTTTATAACGGGCGCTCTTTTTTATTCTAATTTAATTAAACCAACGAAGAAAAATAGGGCAGGGAGGTTATTTGTTTGTCTGCGGAGAAACCGGTAGAATGAGAGCAGGGAATCAAGAGAACAATAAAGAGAAGAAAGGGTGGTTAAAATGAAGCAATATACTCTCAGCAAGAAACAGGTTTCCGCTTTTCGCCGCTGGCTGTATGAGGAGGAGTGCAGCAGCGGCACAGTGGGGAAATACCTGCGGGACATCCGGGATTTTCTCCTGTGGCTGGGACGAAACCCCATCACAAAGGAAGCCGTTTCCCAGTGGAAGGAAAAGCTGCAAAGGAGCGGGATTGTCCCGGGGACTGTCAACTCCAAGCTGTCGGCGCTCAATAAGCTGTTCGGCTATCTGGGGTGGCGGGATTGCAGGGTGAAATACCTGAAAATCCAGCGCAGCCTCTTCCGCAGCAGCGAAAGGGAACTGAGCCGGGAGGAATACGCCCGACTGGTAAAATCGGCTAAGGAATCGCAGCGGGAACGCCTGGCCCTGCTGATGGAAACTATCTGCGCCACCGGGATACGGGTGTCAGAGCTGCGGTATATCACCGTGGAGGCTGTGCGGCAGGGGCGGGCGGAAGTCAGGCTCAAGGGGAAAATACGTACCATCCTCTTGCCCAGCAAGCTGTGCAGAAAGCTGGAAAAGTATGCGGGGAAACAAAAAACCGTCTCCGGTGAAATCTTTGTCACCAGAAACGGGAAGGGGATAAGCCGCAGGCAAATCTGGGCCGAGATGAAATCCCTCTGCAAAAAGGCGGGGGTGGCGGCCAGCAAAGTGTTTCCCCACAACCTGCGGCACCTCTTTGCACGCACCTACTATCGCGCCTGCCGGGATGTGGCAAAGCTGGCAGATTTGTTGGGGCATTCCAGTATTGAAACCACCAGAATTTACCTCATCTCCACCGGGGCGGAACACGCCCGGCAGTTGGAGAGGCTCAATCTCATCTGCTGAAAATAGACAAAATGAATAGGTTGTCTCATTTCCCTTGACTTCTGTTCTAAAAACTGCCAGAAAGTAGCAAAAAATCTCACAGGATATTCCTATGGGAGGGAAAATGGGCGCAAAAAACTAGGTTCGACTGGAAATTTTCTCTGTCGAACTATTTTGTCATGTGAAGATTTCAGTTTCGGTCTTGCATTTCCTCACATTTTGTGATACTCTGTCAATGAACCTGGGTATTTATCCCATTGGGGTCATTTTGGGTTTCAGTATGCACAGACAAATTATTCATTTTGTGATAAAACGGGGGGAGAGCGATGGAGAAGAAGCTGCCAGAGGATAGCTGTGGCCGGGTGCTTGAGACGGGCGTTCTGCTGACGGAGACGGGAATTGAAGAGTTCCTCCAGTTCCTGCGGGAGAAGGGCCGGGTGGAGGGGACTCTGACCTGGTACCGGAGAGGGTTGGGCCATCTCTGTGAGGCACTGCCAGACCGGAGGATACGCCGTGGGACGCTGGCGCGCTGGCGGGAAGAGCTTCTACAAGATAATTACGCTCCGCGAACAGTGAATCTGTTTATTTCGGTGGCCAATACATATTTGGAATTCATGGGTTACCGGGAATACCAGCTTGCAGAACAGCTCAGGCCAGGAGATGAGCTTCAGCCGGAGTTGAGCCGAGGGGAATATTTGAGGCTCTTACAGACGGCAAAGGTGCTGGGGCGGGAGCGGGTATATCTGCTGGTGAAGGTATTTGCTTCCACAGGGCTGCCCTTGCAGGAGCTGCCAAAACTGACGGTCGAGGCGGCAGAGCAGGGGAAGGTGGAGGTTGTGTCCGGAGGAATCCGGCAAATGATACGGCTGCCGGATTGTGTGCGGCAGGAATTGGGCAGCTATGCCAAACGGAAGGGGATTCACGGCGGGCCAATTTTTATCACCAGAGACGGCAAGGCGATGAGCAGGACGAATGTGTCCACGGGAATCCGGCAGCTGTGTGTTGCGGCACAAGTGCCGGAGGAGAAGGGGAATCCCCGCTGCTTGAAACGGTTATATCAGACAACAAAGACGGGGATTGAGAACAATATTGCCCTGCTGGTGGAACAGGCCCACGACCGGCTGTTGGAGGATGAACAGTTGGCTGCGGGGTGGGAGGAGAAGAAGTGATGGCGCAGGGAGAGCCACTGCGGGTATTGCAGGTAGTGGGGCAGATGTACCGGGCAGGGGCAGAGACATTGCTCATGAACCTCTACCGGAACATTGACCGAACCCTCATCCAGTTTGATTTTCTCACCCACCGGCAGGAGAGAGGGGACTATGACGAAGAAATTGAGGCATTGGGAGGGCATATATACCGTTTGTGCCCGATGTCACTTCGAAATAGCGTGAGATATGGGCGGATGCTGGGGGAGTTTTTTCGAGAGCATCCGGATTATCAGATTGTACATTCGCACTTGGACGCGATGTCTTCTCTGCCATTGGCTGCGGCGAAGAGGGCGGGGGTGGAGGTTAGGATTGCGCACAGCCATAATACCGACTTCCCACGGGACAAAAGATACCCTCTGCGCTTGCTTTCGCAGAGGCTTATCCCCCTATCTGCGACTCACTATTTTGCGTGTTCGGATGAATCCGCTAGATTTCTCTTTCCCAAGAGAATATTTGAGAAAAAGGAATATCAAGTACTGAAAAATGCCATTGAGCTCAAGCGGTTTGCCTACCGGGAAGAAACGAGAAAACAAATGAGGGCAGAATTACGGATTGCACCAGACACGCTTGTGGTAGGACATGTAGGGAGGTTTTGCCAGCAAAAAAACCATGGGAAATTGCTTGGCATATTTGCTTGCCTACATGGGAAGTTTCCAGACAGCCAGCTTTTGTTGGCGGGACGTGGGGAGCTGTTGGAAGAAACGAAAGCGCTTTGCAGCCAGCTGGGCCTGGGGAATGCAGTGCGGTTTTTGGGAGTGCGGGATGATATTGAGGACTTAATGCAGGCTTTTGACGTGTTTTTGCTTCCCTCCTTATATGAGGGATTTCCGGTAGTGGGAGTGGAAGCGCAGGCAGCGGGATTGCCTTGCCTTTTTTCAGATGGAATTAAGCGGGACATTGCTTTGACAAGAGCGGTCGAGTTCTTGCCCCTAGCGGCAGAAGATGAAATTTGGGCACAGAAAATACTGGAATTGCAAGGCTTACTGCGACTTGACAATACCCAAGTCCTGGCTGAAAAGGGTTTTGATATTGGGGAACAGGCGGAGAGTATGATGAGGTTCTATCAAAATGCTGCCGGAATCAAGAAAGGGATTGAAGTTAGGGAACTTGGATGAGAGGGGGAAGAGAGATGCAGACACCTAAAATATCGGTTATTGTGCCTGTGTATAAGGTTGAACCCTATCTGCGCAAGTGTTTGGACAGCATTGTTGGTCAGACATATCAGAATTTAGAGATTATTTTAGTGGATGATGGTTCTCCTGATAAATGCGGGGAGATTTGCGATGAGTATGCAAGGAGAGATGAACGGATACAGGTGATTCATCAGGAAAATGGGGGAGTGTCAGCCGCTCGTAATGCGGGATTAAAGAAGGTAACGGGAGAATGGATCGGCTGGATTGACCCTGATGATTGGGCCGAGCCGGATATGTTTGAATATTTATTGAAAAATGCCTTGGAGATGGAGGCCGATATAGCAGTATGCAGCCATTTTCAGGAGTTCCCAAACCGCAGTGTGTTCCATGGGTATACGGAAACAATGGTTTTAAACCGGGAGAGTGGATTGGAATTATTGTTGCAAAATAGCTTAATGCAAAATTATCTGTGTGATAAACTATGGAAAGCTAAGTTGTTTTATGAAATTTGTTTTCCGGTGGGCTATACTTTTGAAGATATGGCTATAATGCACCGGTTGTTCATACAAGCACAAAGAGTCATTTGCTTGCCTAAGGCAGAATATCACTATTTGCAAAGAGCAGGTAGTATTGTGAGTGACTCCTCTTTAGATAACCGAATCAATCATTATAGAAGTTCTAAAAATAGGTTAGATGAAATGCAAAAAGACTGGCCCCAGTTTGTCCCCTTGTTAGAGGCGCAATGTGTAGCCTCGGCCAGTTCCGTTTGGACAGCATATTATGGAAACCCAGCAGAGAAACAAAAGCAATATAGAGAACAAATTAAAGAAATTGCTGCATTTTCCAAAAAACATTGTCAGAATGCCTTAAAAGTGACTCGTGCGGGCAGGGCGGGGCGTATTATAATGCGATTGACCCCATATGCCAATCCGTTGGCCTTTGCGATAGCTTATATGGGAAGCCAATTATATAAATTGAAAAAGGGTAGAAATCTATGAGGGAGAGAGAACGATGGAGCAAAAAATATATCCCTATGAATTCTCTGTTATTACAGCGGTATACAATGTGGAGCCGTTTTTGCGGGAAGCGGTAGATAGCCTGATTCAGCAGGATTTTGGATTTGAAAAAATACAGTTAATCTTAGTGGATGACGGATCAACCGATGGAAGCGGGGCCATTTGTGACGAATATGCCAGGGAATATCCTAATATACAGGTCATTCATAAGGAGAATGGTGGAGTGGCCTCGGCGCGGAATGAGGGATTGAAGTATGCCACAGGAAGATTTCTTAATTTTATGGACCCAGATGATAAGCTCACGCTCAATACAATGCGTGTAGTACATTCGTTTTTTATAGAGCATGAAGATGAAATTGATGTAGCAACTATTCCCATTGAATTTTTTGATGCTCGAGCTGGAGGGCACTGGCAAAATTTTAAATTCAAAAAGGGCACACGAGTGATTGATTTATATGGAGAATATCAATCTCCTGTAGTTAGCACATGTGCCAGTTTTTTTGTATCTAGCACAAAAGAAATAATAAAATTTGATTCTAAGTTAGTTTGTGGTGAAGATATTAAAGTATTATTAACACTATTAGCTCAAAAAATGAAATTAGGTGTTGTTACTAAGTGTAAATATATGTATCGACGTAGAAGCACTGGGGAAGCAAGCCTTATTCAATCGTCCAGTAAAAAAGTTGGATGGTATTTTGATTATTTTACCTATTTAGTAGATTGGGCCGTAAAATATTATAGAAAACAATTTGGGTATTTGCCAGCTTTCTTACAGTACAGTCTTTTATCAGATTTGCAATGGAGGTTTAAAGAAACATACAACACTACCGGAATATTAAATGAAATTGAAGCTGATAGTTATAAACAAAGATTATATCAGTCTTTACATTATTTTGACGATCGATATATTTTAGAACTAAAACAAATCTGGATAGAGCACAAATGTTTTATGCTTATAAAAAAACATAGTAAACTACCTCAATTAACTAGTAGAAATTCAGATGCTCTTTTTCATTTTGATAATACCAATATAGGTTGGATTTCTCGTCAATTTAGCAAAATCGACTTTTTGACATTAGAAAACGATTTATTAACGATAGAAGGATTTGTGAAATTTTATGGTGTAGAATCTGTCGAGCAGTTTCGGATTTATTTTGATGTAAATGGGCAGCTGATTCCATGCGAAAGGATAGAGAGAGCGCGGACAAATGACTATCGATTTGATGAGCCTTTGTTTTTAGGGGTTGGATTCAAAACACAAATTTCTTTGGAAAAAGCAAGTAAAATATATAATATTCGTTTAATAGTCAAATATAAAAACAGCCTTGTAATACAAAAAGCTACAAGATTTGGACGGTTTATGCCTATTGGGAAAGAGTATTATAATTCATATTATTGGAAAGATGGTTGGATAATAAGATATAAAAGTAATATATTACAAATTAAAAGATGCAGTAAAACAGAAAAATTAGTGCAGGAGCTACGATTGCTAAAAGAAGTCTGGATAAAAAACAAAGATAGTGGTCGAAAAGCTGTTTTAGGTCGCTTGGCTTATCATTTAACTAAACCGTTTAAAAGCAAACAAATTTGGCTTATATCGGACCGAGTACCGATAGCAGGAGATAATGGTGAAGCTTTTTTCCACTATATGCAAAGGATACATTCAAAAAAAATTGCAAGTTATTTTATCATCAGTAAAAAAAGCCCAGACTATAAAAGACTCAAAAAAGTTGGTCCTGTAGTGGGTTACTTATCATTGAAGCATAAATTATTGCATTTGCTTTGTGATTATAATATTTCGGCACAAGCCGATGAAGTAGTTTTAAACCCCTTTTTAGGTGCTTATATTTTCTATCGCGATATTTTACAAGAGTCGAGGTTTGTCTTTTTACAGCATGGCATTACTAAAGATGACATTTCAGGATGGGTAAATCGTTATAACAAAAATTTTTTTGGATTTGTTACTGCTGCCATTCCGGAATATAACTCTATACTTGATGGTGAGTATAGCTATACCAGTCGCGAAATATGGAAGACTGGATTTCCAAGATTTGATAGGCTTTATCATAATGAAAAGAAGTATATTACTTTTTTGCCTACATGGAGGCTTTATTTGGCCGCAGATTTAGACTCGGAAACTGGAATTTGGACTCTAAAGCCTGGTTTTGAAAAAAGTAGTTATTTTTTGTTTTATTCACATCTTTTTAATCATAGTAAGCTACTTCTGGCTGCAAAAAAAATGGGGTATCAACTTCAAGTAATGTTTCATCCTAATTTGCGTCCTTATACCTCACTATTTAATAGAAATAATTCTGTTCAATATCTCGATATAGATACAGAATACCGAGATATTTATGCACAAAGCGAATTGGTTATTACTGATTATTCTTCAGCATGTTTTGATTTTTCATATCTTCGTAAGCCCATTGTATATTGCCAATTTGACAAAGAAGAGTTTTTTTCTGGTGAGCATTCCTATACCCAAGGCTATTTCGACTACGAACGTGATGGCTTTGGCGAGGTAGAATATGACCTGGAAAGCACTGTTGACCGTATCATTGAGTATATGGAAAATGGATGCCAGCTCAAGGACAAATACCGGGAGCGGATTGATAAATTTTTCGCCTTCAATGACCAGAACAATTGTCAGCGGGTCTATGAAAAGATTATAGAAATGGATAGAAGGGAAAAGTCTAATGATACAGAAGCTCAAAAAGTACCAGTTTCTCTTTGAGGAACTGGTTAAGCGGGACTTTAAGAAAAAATATAAGCGCACTGTCTTGGGGATGGCTTGGAGTGTACTTTCACCTCTGCTCTCTTTGCTGGTAATGCGGTTGGTCTTCACTCAGTTTTTTGGCCGCAGTACACCCCACTATACTACATATCTCTTTTGCGGTAACTTAGTGTTTGCCTATTTCAACGAGTCGGCAACGCAGGGGATGTCCTCGTTGATGGGGAATGCCGGCATTTTCTCTAAGGTCAATGTGCCTAAGTATCTTTTTCTCTTCTCGAAGAATGTCCAGACTTTCATCAATTTTGGGCTTACGCTCGGTGTCTTTTTTGTGTTTTGTATTCTGGACCATATTACATTTACCTGGAAGTTCGTTTTGCTGCTCTATCCTATCTGTTGCTTAGTGCTATTTAATATTGGTATTGGACTAATTCTCTCGGCGTTATTTGTGTTTTTCCGAGATATTCAGTATCTTTGGTCCGTATTTATACAATTATTGATGTATTTATCTGCTATTTTTTATACAATCGATAGTTATCCGCCGATGATAAAAAATATGTTCTTGTTGAATCCCGTGTATCTGTTCATCCGGTATTTTCGGAAGATTGTGATTGACGCTACGATTCCAAGTATCTGGTTCCATTTGCTGATGCTGGCAGATGTGGTAATTGTGCTGGGGATTGGGTGTTTTATCTACCGGAAATATAACACGAAGTTTTTGTACTATGTGTAAGGGGGATGGGGATGAGCATATTAGAGCTGCACGGGGTTTCAATCCGGTATATTACAGGGGATTTTAAGGATATTGGGCTCAAGGAATATGTGATACGGAAGCTGAAACGGGATTACCATGTGCGGGAATTCTGGGCGGACAAGGACGTGAGTTTCCAGCTGGAAAAGGGGGACATGCTGGGGATTATTGGGGCAAATGGGGCGGGGAAGTCCACGTTGCTCAAGGCGATTTCCGGGATTATGGAACCCACAAAGGGATGGGTGCGCAGGGAGGGGAATATTGCGGCGTTGCTGGAATTGGGCAGTGGCTTTGATGGGGAGCTGACAGTGAAGGAGAATGCCTATCTCCGGGGGGCAATGCTGGGGTATACCCGGAAATTTATGGATGATACCTATGACAGGATTATTGAATTTGCAGAATTGCAGGAGTTCCAGGACAGGCCCTTTAAGCAGCTCTCTTCGGGGATGAAATCCAGGCTGGCGTTTTCCATTGCATCGCTGGTACAGCCGGACATTCTCATTTTGGATGAAGTGCTCTCGGTGGGGGACGGGGCTTTCCGAAAGAAGAGCGAGGAGAAGATGAAGGAGATTATTGGGAGCGGGGCCACGACAATTTTGGTGAGCCATTCCCTGGCCCAAGTGCGGGCAATGTGCAACAAGGTGCTGTGGCTGGACAAGGGGGAACAGGTGGCCTTTGGGGAGAAGGGGAGGCTCTGCGACCTATACCAGGATTTTATGGACAAGAAAATTACAGCGGCACAGGCAAAGGAGGCTTGGGAGAAGTCTGGATTAGCGTAGCGAGAGAGGGGAAACCGGAAAAATCAGGCGGTTTTGCAAGGTTTTTCCCTCTTTTTGGCGAATAATCGGAAAATAAAGCGGAAAATCATTGACATTTGGGAAAAACAGGCTATACTAAGGATTGTATGTCTGCGCTTTGTCCTATCCAGGAGAAGGCGTGACGGCTTTGGCTGGACCGCCAGGGAAAACGGCCCTCTCCGGTTGGAGGCAGAGGGGGAGGTTTGGCGGGAGAGTCTGATGTCCATACCAAAGTCGGTTTTTTAACCGCGTGTTCAGTGTTTGGCATCTAATTGTTTGAAAACACGGCGTCGTATGTACCGCTAAAATCAGGACAGGTTGTCTGGAACTGAAAGCCCTTTGCGGGGTAGCGGTATTAAAAGGGCTGTGGGGTGCGCACCCCTTGCTGACTAAAGGGGAGTAAAGCGCTACTTAAATCCGCAAAGGGGGATGCAATACCATGAGTCAGAACACCATTGTCAATTTGCAGAATATTGTTGTCAATTTCGATGGAGAGCGTGTACTGAAGGGAATTGACCTGGCCATCAGGGACAAGGAATTTGTCACCCTGTTGGGCCCTTCCGGGTGCGGCAAAACCACAACGCTCCGAGTAATCGGAGGGTTTGTGAAGCCGGATGCGGGAGACGTGTACTTTGGCGAGAAGAAGATTACCAGTCTTCCTCCCCACAAGCGTGAGGTCAATACTGTCTTTCAGCGATACGCTCTTTTTCCGCACCTGAATGTCTATGAGAATATTGCCTTTGGGTTACGGCTGAAACGGGTGCCAGACCAGGAAGTGAACCGGCGGGTTTTGGAGATGCTGGAACTGGTAAACCTATCAGGCTTTGGGAAGCGGAAGATTGAGCAGATGTCCGGCGGGCAGCAGCAGCGGGTGGCAATTGCCCGGGCCTTGGTGAACCATCCCAAGGTGCTCTTGCTGGACGAGCCCTTGGGCGCACTGGATTTAAAGCTGCGCAAGGAGATGCAAAACGAGCTCAAGCGCATCCAAAAGAGCTTGGAAATCACATTTGTCTACGTCACCCACGACCAGGAGGAGGCCCTCACTATGTCGGACACGGTGGTGGTGATGAAGGAGGGGGTTATCCAGCAGATTGGCACGCCCCAAGACATCTACAACGAGCCGGTAAACTCCTTTGTGGCGGATTTCATCGGCGAGAGCAACATCATCGGCGGCATCATGCGGGAGGACTTTGTGGTAGAGATTGAGGGCACGGCCTTCGACTGCGTGGACAAGGGCTTTTCCAAAAATGAAGAGGTGGAAGTGGTTATCCGGCCGGAGGACTTGATTATCAGCCCGGCCAACCACGGCTTTATCACTGGGATGGTGGAGAGTGTCACGTTCAAGGGGGTGCACTATGAAATCATCGTGGATGTGGATGGGTTTAAGTGGATGGTACATACCATCAAAAACCAACAGGTGGGGGAGCACGTGGGGTTGGTGGTGAGCGCCGACGATATCCATGTGATGAAGAAGGGGCAGGAGGTGCAGGCGCATGTTTAAGTCCCGGCTCTCTGCCGCACCATACCTGCTGTGGATGGGGATTTTTATTATCGCCCCGCTGCTCTTGGTGTGCTACTTTGCCTTCACCGACGCCTCGGGCAGTTTTACGCTGGCTAATATCCAGGGACTGACCGCCCATGTGGACGTATTGCTGCGCTCGCTGTGGCTGGCAGCGGTGGCTACGGTAATCTGCCTGGTGTTGGGATACCCGGTGGCCTATATCCTCTCCCGGGCAGAAGAGGGGCAGCAGCGCATTTTTCTCATGCTCTGCCTGCTGCCTATGTGGATGAATTTTCTCCTGCGCACCTATGCTTGGATGACGCTCTTGGAAAACAACGGGCTTATCAACCGGTTTTTCGGGCTCTTTGGCCTTGGGCCCTTTGAGATGATTAACACCCAGGGGGCTGTGGTGCTGGGAATGGTGTACAATTACCTGCCCTTTATGATTATGCCCCTCTATTCCATTATGGTGAAGATTGAAAACAGCACCATCCAGGCGGCCCAGGATTTGGGGGCCAATGGGGTGCAGGTGCTCTTTAAGGTAGTGCTGCCGTTAAGTGTGCCGGGGATTACCTCCGGGGTTATTATGGTGTTTGTGCCTGCCATCAGCACCTTTATCATCTCCAAGATGCTGGGCGGGGGAAGTAACCTATTGATTGGGGATTTGATTGAATTACAGTTTTTGGGCAACGCCTACAACCCCCATCTGGGGGCGGCGATGTCACTGGTGCTGATGATAATTATCCTGCTGTGCCTGGGATTCCTCAACTATTTCGGCGACGAGGACGCCACCAGGGAGGCGATACTGTGAAACGGGTTTCTAAATTCTACTTGGCGCTCATCTACATTTTTTTGTATGCCCCGATTTTAGTGATGATTGTCCTCTCTTTTAACGCCTCCAAAAACCGGAATGTGTGGTCGGGGTTTACTTTTAAATGGTATGCCGAGCTATTTCACAACCAGATTGTGCTGGAATCCCTGGGGAATACGCTGCTCATCGCCTGCATTGCGGCGGTGGCCTCTACAGTGGTGGGGACAGCGGCAGCGGTGGGAATCAACAGCTTCCGGCGGCATGTACGCAACGCGATTCTCAATGTGACCTACATGCCCATGATTAACCCGGAGATTGTCACCGGTGTATCGCTGATGCTGCTCTATGTATTCCTGGGCGTGAAGTTTGGATTTTTGACGCTGCTCTATTCCCACATCACCTTTTGCCTGCCCTATGTGATTTTAAGCGTGCTGCCAAAGCTGCGGCAGGTAGACCCCAACATCTACGACGCGGCGCTGGATTTGGGGTGCACGCCGGTACATGCCTTTTGGAAAGTGATTTTGCCCCAGATTATGCCCGGGGTGTTTTCCGGGTTTCTCATGTCCTTTACCTATTCCCTGGATGACTTTGTCATCAGTTACTTTACCAACGGGGCCACCTCTCAGACATTGCCTATCACCATTTACTCCATGACGAGACGGAAGGTGAGCCCGGAAATCAATGCTTTGTCTACGATTTTGTTCTTAGTGGTGTTTACCCTGCTGATTATCATCAACCTGCGGGGAAGAAACCCTAAGAAAAAGAAAAGGAGTGCATAAATTGAAAAGATTGCTTGCGGCTTTTGGAGCTGTTTTGGTGGCCCTGATGATTCCTGTTTCTGCCTTGGCGGAGGAGACCCAGTTTGACTATTCCCAGTCTGAATACGACTACACCCGCTTTGCCGGGCAGGGAGTGAGTATCAATGTATACAATTGGGGGGAGTATATCTCGGACGGGGAAGAGGGGGCGCTGGACACCAACCGGGAATTTGAAGCCCTCACTGGCATTAAGGTGAACTACACCACCTTTGCCACCAATGAGGAGCTCTATGCCAAGCTGAAGAGCGGTGGCAGCGACTATGACATCATCATCCCCTCGGACTATATGGTTTCCAAGATGATTAACGAGGGGATGCTGGAACCGCTGGACTACGGTAATATCCCCAACTTTCAGTACATTGACGAGGCCTACCGGAACCTGGAATATGACCCGGAAAACCGCTACACCGTGCCCTATACCTGGGGGACAGTGGGGATTATCTACAACACCACAATGGTGGAGGGGGAAATCGACAGCTGGGATGCCCTGTGGGACGAGCAGTACAAGGGCAATATGCTGATGTTCGGCAATTCCCGGGACGCCTTTGCCATTGCCCAGTCCCGGCTGGGGATTCCCTACAATTCCACGGATAAGGATGACTACCGCAGGGCTGCTGACGAGCTCATCAAGCAAAAGCCGCTGGTGCAGGCCTATGTGATGGACCAGATTTACGACAAAATGGAGGGGGGCGAGGCGGCGCTGGCCCCCTACTATGCCGGGGACGCTATCGTGATGATGGAGGGGAACCCTGACCTGGCCTTTGTGGTGCCCAAGGAGGGGGCCAACCTGTTTGTGGATGCCATCTGCATCCCCAAAGGCTGCCAGAATAAGGAAGCTGCGGAGATGTATATCAATTTCCTCAGCGAGCCCCAGGTGGCGGCGGCGAATATCGAATATATCGGCTACTCTACTCCCAGCTCTGCGGCCTTTGCGCTGCTGGACGAGGAGACGCAGAATAACCCGGTGATTTATCCCCCAGAGGAGACGCTGGCTAAATGCCAGGCCTTCCGGAGCCTGCCGGACGACGTAAATCTCTATATGGACAGCCTGTGGACAGAGATTATGAGCACCGGTACGGGGAAGAATAACCTTATGGGTATTTTCATTGGCTGCGGTGTGGTTGTAGTCATTGTGGTGCTGGTGGTACTGGCTACCATCCGGAAAAAGAAGAGGGAGAGCATGTATTGATTCCCCTGGCGCGCCCTGTTTCGGGCGCGCCTTTTTGGGATTTTGCTGGGCCCCAGACAGAGGTGGGAGAGAGATGCTTGTGCGGGAAATCAGCTTGCCGGGGGAGGTTTCCCAGGCTTTGGAACGGCTGGAGAGGGCGGGGTGGGAGGCCTGGGCTGTGGGGGGCTGTGTGCGGGACAGCCTGCTGGGGAAAAAACCTGCCGACTGGGATCTCTGTACTGACGCGCCGCCAGAGGAGACCCTGCGCTGCTTTGCAGAGGAGCGCTGTGTCACAGCCGGGATAAAACACGGGACAGTGGCGGTGTGGCTGGCGGGGAAACCGGTGGAAATCACCACTTACCGGGTAGAGGGGGCCTATTCCGACTGCCGCAGGCCGGATACGGTGGCCTTTACCCGGCGGGTGGAGGAGGATTTGGCGCGGCGGGACTTTACGGTGAACAGCATGGCCTATCATCCGGCGCGGGGATTGCAGGACCCCTTTGGCGGGTGGGATGACCTGGAAAGGGGACTGCTGCGGTGTGTGGGTGACCCGGCAAAGCGGTTTGGTGAGGACGCGCTGCGGCTGCTGCGGGCGCTGCGCTTTTCCGCCTGTCTGGGGTTTTTTCTGGAGGAGGGGACAGAACAGGCGCTGCGGGCGGGCCGGGAGGGGTTGCGCCATGTGGCGGCGGAACGGGCCCTGGAAGAGCTGCGGAAACTGCTCTGCGGGGAAGCCGTGGGGAAAGTGCTGCGCCAGTATGGGGAGGTGCTGGGGGTGCTGTTGCCGGAGCTGGTGCCCATGATGGGGTTTCCCGCGCTGGAATTTGATGTGTATGAACACACGGTGCGCAGTGTGGAGGCAGTGGGGCCGGATTTTTTGCTGCGGATGACAATGCTGCTCCACGATATTGCAAGGCCCTTCTGTTTCCAGAAAGAGGGGGCGCGGATTGTGGGGTATGAAGGGCACTGCGCCTTGGGGGCAAAGATGGCCGACAGGGTTCTGGCACGGCTAAGGGCTGACGGGGATACCAGGCGGGAGATTACACGGCTGATTGCCCTGCATGACGGGCCAGTGGAGGAGGATAGGGCATGCCTCTTGGACTGGCTGGCCGAGATAGGAGAGGGGCGGCTGCAGCGGCTGATTCAGGTGCTGCGGGCCGACCTTTTGGGACAGCAGGAACCAGACGCCGGGCGGCTGGCGGCCTTGGACAGGGCGGAAAGGCATCTGGACGCCTTGCTGGCGGAGGGGGCAGTCTATTCCCTAAGGCAGCTGGCGGTTTCGGGTAGAGAGCTGATAGCGGCGGGCTTTGCCCCTGGGCCTGGGATGGGGGAGATTTTGCGGGGGCTGCTGGCTTCTGTGATGGGGGGAGAGACAGAAAACAGCCCCCCGGCCCTACTGAAAAGGGCTGAGGAGCTGCGGGGATTTCATCCAAAAAGGCCTCGTATTGAAGTTTGCCCTCATCCCAGTGCTCTAGGATGGGAATCATAGCGGCGGCCTCGGCGCGGGCGCCGGGGAGGTCCTGCTCCCGGTAGTTGCCGCACTCGGATTCTATGGCGCTGGGGATGGGGACATCATACTGGGCCGGTGAAGGCAAAGCTATCCTGCACCAAGTGGATGGCCTGTTCGTGAGTGAGGCCCTGGGTGAGGAGAGAAAAGCCGGTACGGTACCCATGGGCTCCACATAGACTACGCCCTTTGACAGCGCCGAGCTATGGGCAAAGGTGCTCAATAGTGTGTAGGGGTGGCATTTTCTAAATAATCGCCCTGGTTGGGCCCCTTCATGCAGACAATGCGGGAGAGGTACATGCCCTGTTTGAGTTTGGTGTGGCCGACATAAAAGCTGACAATTCGTCCCACTATTTTTCGTTTTGCTGCGGTGCTGCCTTACGAGGCCGTTTTAAGGACAGGATACCGCTTTTTTACCCTGGTTTCAACGGCTGGGCATGGAGGGGCGGCGGGATTGCTGCGGCGGCTGATAGCTGTTAGAAGTGCGGGAGAGAGGGGTAGGGATATGCTCCAGCATTTGGTCGGAGTGGATGGTGACGAATTTGACTGAGTAGAGGTCGCAGACGGTGTACTGGTTGTTTTCCACGTTGTGCAGGGTGAGGAAATTGACGCCTGCGGCGTAGAGATAACCGGATTTCTGCTCTAGGCCGGCGGTGCCGATGAGGAATTCACAGGTGACATAATAGCCGATGCTGCGCATAAGCACGTCGGAGAAGGAATCGGCATAGAAGGCGGAGGTGGGGTTTGGGGAAGCGCCTGCCTGGAAGTTGGCGGGATAGGAATTGGACTGGTTCTGCATCATGGTTCACCCTTTCCAAAATTATGTCTCAAAATAGGCCTCTGTTGGGTTGTAGAAGCAGTGGTCGCCGATGCGGGCCACAAAATACCCCACTTTGCTGGGAAAATACTCCCGGCACTCCGGGGAATAGGGGTTGAAAAACCAGAGCGCCTCGCCCAGGTTAATCAGGCGGTTGCCTGCGATGGCCCAGTCAGCGATTTCAAAGTGGACGGGCTGCGGGCTCATGTTGAAGATGTTCTGGGGATTGTAGCTGCCATGGTGGATATCAGAGGCGCAGACAAATTGCCCCTGCTGAAATACGATTTTCCGGATACTGCCCTGGCCCACGCGGGCATATTCCCCGCCGGGAGCACGCACCCGGTTGATAATTACGCTGGCCACGGCGCGCATCCCGGTATCTCCCTCGCCCCCGGCCTCACACTGGATGAGGCGGGCAAAGAGTTCTCTGTCCGATAACGGCATAGTCATCCCTCCATGGTTAGAATGTATGCGTTGGGTCGATAGGATATGACCTGTAGTAAATGAGGAAAGCGAGGTGCTCTGCCATGCCAAACCATGTAAACGCCCTGACACTGGCCCACCGTTTTTTGCGGGAAAACATCAAAGAGGGGAGCTTCTGTATTGACGCTACGGCGGGACGGGGAGGCGATACCCTGCTGCTGGCCGGGCTGGTGGGGGAAACGGGACACGTACTGGCCTTTGATATCCAGCAAGAGGCAGTGGAGAGCACGCGCGCACGGCTGGGACAGGCCGGGCTTGCCCACCGGGCAGAGGTTTTGCAGGAGAGCCACCACCGGATGAAGCACTACGCGGATCCGGAAAGCGTGGATGGGATTGTCTTTAATTTCGGGTTCCTTCCTGGGGGAGACCACGGGATTTTCACCACCCCAGCCACCAGTATCCCCGCACTGGAACAGGGGATGGAACTGCTGAAAGTGGGTGGGGTGATGAGCCTGTGCATCTATTACGGCGGGGACACCGGCTTTGAGGAGCGGGACACGCTCCTAGAATTCCTGGAGAGAATTGACCCCAGGCGGTTTACAGTGCTGCTGTGCCAATTTGCCAACCGGGTGAACTGCCCGCCAATGGCGGCCTTTCTCACCAGGGACGCATGAGAAAAGGGCTCCCTCACTAAGGGAGCCCTTTTCTGGTTGGAGCAAAGCCTGTGCCAACGGTAATGCACAGGGTGAACAGCAGGGGACATGGACGGCATGGACGGAAACCGAGAATGGGGGAGCCTGTACAAAACGGACGGGGTAAGACAAAGGCGGAGGGGACTACCTGTGTGCAGACAGCACTACCTGGAAATAGCCTACGAAATCCTGATATTTGGCTTCTAAGCGGTAAGGGCCGGGCTGTTCCAGGGTGATATAGGTGCGCAGCTCCCGGGCTATACCGAAATCCTCCACGGGATTGCCAGAGGCGTCGTAGAGAATCAGGGAAAGCGTGCCGCCATCGGTACGGGAGGAGAAGGAGAGGCGCAGATGGTCGCCGGGCTGTGCTGAAAAAGTGATATTGGAGGCACTGCTCTCCGGGTGGGAACAGTGATAGTTCATGCTGCCTATCTGTCGGGGGCGCAGGGCCAACCAGGTTACACAGATCACGATAGCCAACAGCGCCGCAAGACCCAGAAGCGTTCTCTTTTTTGTCATGGGGATACACCTTCTTTCTGCCCTATAAAACGAGGGGACAGGCCCGGCAGCTTCAAAAAATGTGTAGGAGTACAATAGAAATTGGACAGTAGAGGAAGAAAAAAGTAGAAGGAAGCGGCCACATCGGTTAAAGTTGAGTTGTCACACCAACACAATCGAGAGGAGGCCACATCCTTCATGAACAAGAGTATAACACAAGACA
>JAAVYW010000021.1 GCA_022791315.1 Oscillospiraceae bacterium
CAACAGCCGGATTAGAGATACGGACATGGCGAAGGAAATGATGAACTACACGAAGATGAACGTGCTGGTACAGTCCGCCCAGGCGATGCTGGCCCAGGCGAACCAGCAGCCCCAGTCTGTGCTGCAGCTGCTCCAGTAATCTCTTTCGCAGTTTGTCTTGGATTCATTAAAAGCGCGCAATCAAACTCACCCCGCCGGGCTTCCCCGGCGGGGTGAGTTGCATTTGGGGCTGTGCCGGTTGCGCCGCTTGAAAAAACCGAAATATTTACGATATCTTTATAGCAAACCCGTCTGTTTTACCTAAACTTTACAAAACTATCTACAATACCCCCTTTTCTCTTGCGTAAAAAACGTGTAAAATAAAGGAGAAAGAGCAAATGGGTGTTTATTGGAAAAGGAGCGAGATATGAATTATTTGGATGTCATCTCATTTTTTGGCGGGCTGGCGCTGTTCCTGTATGGGATGCAGGTGATGGGCGCTGGCTTGGAGAAACAGGCGGGGGGGACGCTGAAGCACACGCTGGAAAAGCTCACCTCCAACCCGGTGAAGGGGGTATTGCTGGGGGCGGGTGTCACGGCGATTATCCAGTCTTCCTCAGCGACCACGGTGATGGTGATGGGCTTTGTGAACTCAGGGCTGATGGATTTACACCAGACAGTGGGGGTTATCATGGGCGCCAAAATCGGCACCACAGCCACGGCCTGGCTTTTAAGCCTTGCCGATATTCCGGGGGGCAGCGTGTTCTTTGAGCTGCTGAACCCCTCGTCCCTGGCGCCAATCCTGGCCTTTGTGGGGATTTTGCTCTACATGGTGGGCAAGCAGGAGAAGCGGAAAAATATCGGCGTTATCCTGCTGGGCTTTGCCATCCTGCTCTTTGGGATGACGACCATGTCAGGGGCGGTATCGGGGCTGGCCCAGGTGCCGGGCTTCACCCGCATCCTCACCCTCTTCAACAATCCCATCCTGGGGCTCTTGGCCGGCGTGCTGCTCACGGCGGTGATTCAGTCCTCCTCGGCGTCGGTGGGTATTTTGCAGGCGCTCTCGGTCTCCGGCTCAGTGAGCCTGGGGATGGCGGTGCCCATCATTGCGGGGCAGAATATCGGCGCCTGTGTCACCTCTATGATTTCCGCCATCGGGGCCAACAAGGACGCCAAGCGCACGGCGATGATTAACCTCTATTTCAGTGTCATTGGCGCGGTGGTGTTTTTAGTCCTGTTCTATGGGGCGGGGGCGGCGCTGCAATTTGCCATGGAGGCAGAGGTGAGCGCAGTGGCAATCGCCATCATCCACACGGCCTTCAATGTGGTTTCCACTTTGGTGCTGCTGCCCTTTACGGGACAGCTGGAAAAGCTGGCAAAGCTGAGTATCCGGGGCGACAAGGTGGAGGAGAAGACCTCCATGCTGGACGAGCGGCTGATGATTACCCCCTCTGTGGCGCTGGGCGAGTGCCGCAAGCTGGCGGCGGAGATGGCGGGGCTGGCCAGGGTTTCCCTGGCGGATTCCCTGGCGCTGACGCAGCAGTACAGCAGCAAGAAGGCGGCGGAAATCCAGGAGACGGAAAACCAGCTGGATTTGTTTGAGGACAAGCTGGGGACCTATCTGGTAAAGCTCTCCTCCCACGAGCTGGCTTTGTCCGACAGCCATGAGGTGTCAAAGCTCCTGCATGTCATCGGGGATTTTGAGCGCATCGGCGACCATGCGGTGAACATGCTCAAGACAGCGGAGGAAATCCACGATAAAAAGCTCCAGTTTTCCGAGGACGCCATGGAGGAGCTGCAGGTGCTCTACGGGGCGGTGAACGAGGTGCTGGGGCTGGCGGTGGAGGCCTTTGTGGCAAGCGACCTGGAAAAGGCGGCGCTGGTGGAGCCCTTGGAGCAGGTGGTAGACCTGCTCCAGAAGAAGCTGAAAAACCGGCACGTGGAGCGGCTGCAAAAGGGGGAGTGTACCATTGAGATGGGCTTTGTCTTCTCGGACATCCTCACCAACTGCGAGCGGGTGGCTGACCACTGCTCCAACATCGCCGTGTGCATGATTCAGGTGGCGAAGGACAGCTTTGACACCCACGAGTATCTGAGCCTTGTCAAGGGGGCCAACGGCGCGCTGCCCCGGCAGGAATTTGCCCGCAATTTTGAGAGCTACAAGGAGAAATACGCCTATCCGCACAGGAAGGGCGCCCATACCCAGAAGCATGCTGCCCATGGGCAGCGGGGATAGCCGGGGGACGAAATGATTTACATTGTGGAAGATGACCCGAACATCCGGGAAATTGAGAGCTATGCGCTGAAAAACAGCGGGTTTGATACGGCGGAATTTGACTGCGGGCAGGCCTTTTTTGCCGCCTGCGAGGGCAGGACGCCGGAGCTGGTGATTTTAGACGTGATGCTGCCCGAGGAGGACGGCCTGAGCATCCTGCGGCGGATGCGGCAGCGCAGCGACCTGCGGCGGGTGCCGGTGATTATGGTGACGGCCAAGGCCACGGAGCTGGACGCGGTGAAGGGGCTGGACTCCGGCGCGGACGACTATATCACCAAGCCCTTTGGGGTGATGGAGTTTATCTCCCGGGTGCGGGCGGTGTTCCGCCGGATTTCGCCCCAGGGGGAGGGGCTGCTGCAGTTTGAGGGGCTGTGCGTGGACGGGCCCCGGCGGGTGGTGACCCTGGAGGGGCAGGAGGTAGAGCTGACCTACAAGGAGTTTGAGCTGCTGCGGCTGCTGCTGGAAAACCCCGGCATTGTGCTCACCCGCAACCGGATTATGGATAAAATATGGAGCGCCGACTACGAGGGGGAGAGCCGCACGGTGGACATGCACATCAAGACCCTGCGGCAAAAGCTGGGGGGATACGGCGGGCGCATCAAGACCGTGCGGGGCGTGGGGTATAAGATTGAGTAAGGGCCCGGCGTAGAGCGGCTGGGCAGGAAAAATCCGCTTTGAGCTGAAGGGAAGCGAAAAAAGAGGAGGGGGCGGCTTGTGGAAAAACGGCTGAATTTTTTGCTGCGGTTTACCGGGCTGCTGCTCCTGGTGCTGACGGCGGGGGCCACCATTGCCGTGTTTTACGGGGCCTTTTCTGCCCAGGTGAAGGGGGATATCCACACCATTGCGGGGATGCTGGCCCGGGAGTACACCCTGACAGCAGAGGCAGAGCGGCTGGAAGCCCTGCGGCCCGACGGCTACCGGGTGACACTGATTGGGGCCCAGGGCAATGTGCTCTACGAGAGCAGCCTGGAGCAGGGGGCCATGCTGGAAAACCACCTCTCCCGCCCGGAGGTGCAGGAGGCGCTGAAAAACGGCACGGGGGAGGCCACCCGCACCTCCATGACCCTGGGGGAGCACACCTATTACTGTGCCCAGCGCCTGCCCGACGGCAGCGTGCTGCGCCTGGCCTACCAGACCGGGCGGCTCAACCGGGCTTTCAGCCATACGGTGCCCATCATCCTCTGCACGGCGCTGGGGATTTTTTTGGTGTCCATGGGGGTGTCCTCGGTGCTCACCAAGCGGCTGGTGGCGCCCATCGAGGCCATGGCCGACCACCTGGAGGACATTGAGGGCAATGTGCCCTATGAGGAGCTGCTGCCCTTTGCCCGGGCCATGCAGGAGCAGCAGGAGAAGAAGCGGGAGAACGAGCGGCAGCGCCGGGAGTTCACTGCCAATGTGTCCCACGAGCTGAAGACGCCCCTCACCTCCATCTCCGGCTATGCCCAGATGATTGAGAGCGGCATGGCAAAGGAGGAGGACGTGGCCCGCTTTGCGGGGAAAATCAACGGGGAGGCCGACCGGCTCATCCGCCTCATCGGGGATATTTTAGAGCTCTCCCAGATGGACGAGCCGGGGCGGGCGCCGGAGCTTGTACCCTTAGACCTGTACCAGGCGGCAGAGGAGACAGCGGAGCAGCTGCGGTTCCGGGCCGGGGAGGCGGGGCTGGCCCTGGACATCGCAGGCGGGCCGGTGACAGTGATGGGCAGCGCGGGGCTGCTCTCGGAGCTGGTGTACAACCTGTGTGACAATGCCATCCGCTACAACACCCCCGGCGGGAAGGTGCTGGTGGAGGTGGGGGAGACGGAAGCAGGCCCCTTTTTGCAGGTGAGCGACACCGGCATCGGCATCCCGGAGGAGCACCAGGCCCGCATCTTCGAGCGGTTTTACCGGGTGGACAAGAGCCGCTCCAAGGCCACCGGCGGCACCGGGCTGGGCCTGGCAATTGTAAAGCACGCCGCCCTGCTCCACGGCGCCCAGGTGCTGCTGGAGAGCCGGGTGGGGGAGGGCACCCGCATCCGCGTGGTGTTCCCGCCGGGCCCCTAGGCGAAAGACAGGAGTTTCCCATACCGGATGGACAGGGCGTCTATCCGGTATTCTTTGTGGAGGGGGTTTTCCGGTTTTTTCCCTGGGGGAGAGGTGGGAAGTATAACCGGAAGAAAATGGAGCAATCTAGGAATAGAATTCAGATAGAAAAGAGGGAACAATGGATGATGAAGAGAAGATGGGCCCTGCTCCTGGCCGCTGCCCTGCTGGCCGGGGCCTTTACCGGGTGCAACCCGGAGAAAGACGGTGAGGAGAGCAGCCCCCTCCCCAGCTACAGCGCCCTACAGGTGGGGGAGGACTACAGCGATTTAAAGGCAGAGCTGCGCATCCTCACCAACCGCACCGACCTGGTGAACACGGACTTTGCCCGCTATGTGCAGGAGTTCCAAAAGCTCTACCCCAATGTGAGCATCTCCTATGAGGGCATGGCCGACTATGCGAGCGGCATAACGGCCCGTCTCTCCGACAGCGGCTGGGGGGAGGTGTGCATGGTTCCCACCGGTATCCTGGTGTCGGATTTGGGGGACTATTTCCATCCCCTGTGTACTGTGGCGGAAATCCAGGACACCTATCATTTCGCCTCCCACCGGGCCTATGACGGGGTGGTCTACGGCATCCCCTCCACCGGGAATGTGAAGGGGGTTGTGTACAACAAAAAGGTCTTTGCCCAGGCGGGATATTCCGAGGAGCAGGGGAACATGCCCAAGACCCCGGACGACTTCCTCACCGTCCTCCAGGCCATCAAGGACAAGACCGACGCCATCCCCCTCTACACCAACTTTGCGGCGGGCTGGACCATAACCGAGTGGGACGGCTATATCGGCGCCGGGGCCACCGGGGACGAGGAGTGGCTCAACGTGAAGATGCCCCAGAGCAAAGACCCCTTTGCCAGCCGGGGGGACGGCACCGGGCCCTATGCGGTCTACTCCGTGCTCTATGAGGCGGTGCTGCGGGAGCTCACCGAGGAGGCCCCCGCTGCCACCGACTGGGAGGGCAGCAAGTCCATGTTCAACAGGGGGGAGATTGGGGCCATGGTGCTGGGTTCCTGGGCCCTGCCCCAAATCCAGCAGGCCGGGCCTAACCGGGAGGACGTGGCCTGTATGCCCTTCCCCATCACCCAGAGCGACGGGACCCAGTGCGCCACTGCTGGGGCTGACTACTGCTATGGCGTGAATAAGGATGCCAGCCGGGACCAAAAGCTGGCTGCCATGCTCTACATCAAGTGGCTCAGTGAATCCAGCGGCTACGCGGCGGCCCAGGGCGGGGTGCCGGTACGCAAGGGCCAGGCTTATCCCGAGAGCCTCGCCGCCTTTGCGAAGGTCAGGATTTTGGAGGACAAGCCCGCCCCTCTGGAGCTTACCACCCTGCAGCCCGATGTCAACCGGGAGAGCGGGCTCCTGTTGGGCAGCGACATCACTCACGGGCAACGCATTGTGGAAGCCGCCTTCACCGGGGAGGAGACCCTGGACGACATCCTGGCCGATTGGAACGCCAGCTGGAATACCGCCGTGGAGGCCTATTCCCCCGCCGCCTGAGTTTTAAAGGGGGCGGTTTCGCCTTTGCAGGCCAACCCTTAAGTGCCCCTGCCGCAGCCCTTTGCAGAAGTGCCGCTTGGCCGCCGGAGGGATAAGGAGCGGGGATTGGGCTTCCCCTGCGGCGGGGAGACGGGCCGCATTGCCCTCTGCTGCTGCGTGGGCCCGGTTCACCACTGTGGAGGAGGCCCACAGCCACACCACGAGGAGAAGCGGGAACCCGGCCAGCGCTGGGCCCGCCCGGAAAAAGAGAGAAGGGGGAACCACACAATGAGAGGAAAGACCCGGATTGCCAAGGCTGCGGAGGAGATGCTGACCGGCTCCCTGCTGCCCTTTTGGCAGTCCCTGCGGGACGAGCGCCACGGGGGCTTCTATGGGGGGATGGATTTCTCCCTGCAAATTGACCGGCGGGCGGAGAAGGGGAGCATTCTCGCCAGCCGTATCCTCTGGTTTTTCTCCACGGCGGCGCGGGCGCTGGGGGACCGGGCCCTTGTCCCCTATGCCTGCCACGCCTACGCCTTCCTCCGGGACGCCTGCATCGATAGGGAACAGGGGGGCGTGTTCTGGTCCGTCACCTTTGACGGGAAACCCGCCGACACCGGCAAGCACACCGATTGCCAGGCCTCTGCCCTCTATGCCCTCAGCGCCTATTACCGCCTCAGCGGGGAGAGCGAGGCCCTGGCCCTGATGAAAAACCTCTTCTCCCTCATGGAGGAGCGCTGCCGGGACGGGGAGGGCTACGGCGAGGCCTTTGCCAGGGACTTTTCCCCCGCAGAGAACGGGAAGCTCTGGGAAAGCGGCGTGCCGGCTGGCCGCACTATGAACACCCTGCTCCATGTGCTGGAGGGCTATGCCGGATTCTACGAAGTGGCAAAATCCCCCCGGGCTGCGGCTGCTATGGAGCGGATTCTGTACCTCCACCGGGAAAAGGTCTACGACCCGGAGCGCCGCCGCCAGCAGGTCCTTTTCGACCGGGACTACCGCCCACTGCTGGACTTGACCAGCTACGGCCACGACATCGAGGCCAGCTGGCTGACAGACTGGGCCTGCGGGCTGCTGGACAACGCCATTTTAAAGGCCCAAACCTCCGCCCTGAACAGCGCACTGGCTGCCCAGGTGCTGGGGGAGGCCTATGACGGCGCCCTGGCAAACGGGCGGGAGGGGGACAGGATGGACTGCCGCCGGGTTTGGTGGGTGCAGGCCGAAGGGGTGCTGGGCTTTGTGAATGCCTGGGAAAAACACCCAGGCTCTGCGGCCTATCGGGAGGCCGCGGCGGGGCTTTGGCGCTATATCACCCGCCATCTGGTGGACAGCCGGCCCGGCGGGGAGTGGTTTTGGCAGGTGTCTCCCCAGGGTGTGCCGGATGAGGGGAAACCCATTGTGAGCCCCTGGAAGTGTCCCTACCACAACGGGCGCATGTGTTTGGAACTGATGAGAAGGGACCCAGGTATCTTTGTTTGAAACCACGTTGGCCCGGGAAACCGCCCGCTAGAGGACCCTGGTGACGCGGAAAACCGCCCCGCTAGGGCCCTCACGCTGGGGGACGAATACTGCCTGGCGGCCCGGGTGGGGGCAGCGACCGGAAGCGCTTTTTGCCCTGGCCCAGGGGGAGGGATTCCGTTTCCGGGACAAGCCCATCCAGCTGCCGGACACCTGCCCGGAGGGGGAGCGGACAGGGGATGCGGACAACGTGGCTTTCACAGACGGGGCCGTCGTGGAAGGGACGGCATGGATGCCTCCGCCACTGTCCCGCGGCTGCTGGTTTTTTGCCTGCCCCCCCTGCGCAGCGCGCTGATTGGCCGGAATTTGGCCTATTTGCGGGGGAGAACAGGGGGCTGACCCCTAAAACGAAAAAGAGCGGACGCCGGGAAAAGGGCGCCGCTCTTTTGCTATGGCTGGATTTTTTCCTGGAGCTGTGCAAGCTGCCGGATTTGCTCCAGGGCGTAGTCCTGGAACTCCGGGCGCAGGGCTTTGAAAATGGCCAGGGCCTTGAGCCACTTCCCGTCTTCCGGCGCGCTGTCAAACATCTCCCCATCGCCGGTTTCCAGCCAGTGGGGATTGACCTGGTAGAGCTGGCAGAGGTGTTGCAGGAAAAGCGGCTTGGGGTCTACCCGGCCGTATTCCAGGTTGCCTATCACGTCGCGGCTCACCCCTAACTTTTCCCCGAATTCCCGCTGGGATAGATGGAGCGCCTCCCGCAGGGCTCTGATTCGATTGTGCAAGTGTTTTCTCCCCCCTTTTCCCCCGTGAATTTATCTTACAACACAATTTCCGAGGTGTCAACACAAATAATGTGTTGAGTTAATCGTTGACAACGTAAAAATAATGTGATATTATGCGTTTATAACGCAAAGAGTGGAAGGAGGTGTCGGCGTGTGGCGCAAAAAGGGGAGAATGAGGGGAAGCTATCTGAGTTCAGCCGCCTTTTTCCCAGCTTGGATGAGGGGGGAAAGGACAGGGCGCTCTCTATTTTAAATGCACTGGACTTTGCCCAGTCTGCCCTGTGCCAGGGAGAAAAGCAGCCGCGCCGGCCCTCCCAGGGCTCGGGGGGCACAGAAGGGGATACTGGCGTGGACTGAGAGGTCAAAATAGTTGTTTTGACCTATGGGGTGTTTGGAAACGCGCAATACTGTCTTTTTCTGGTTTTAAGCATCCCCCAGTTTTGGGAAGCGAGAGGGAGTGGCGATAGTGGAGAGACGGATTTTGATTGGCTCCTGCGGCGGCCTGACAGGCAGCTACTTGGCAAGGCAGTTTCGGGAAATCGGCTGCACAGTGATTGGCGCAGACAGCAACGAACACAATGCTGCCCGCCCCTTTTTAGATGAATTTGCCGCCCTGCCCGGGGCGAATGCGCCGGACTTCTGTGACCGCCTGCTGGAAACGCTGGAGGGCTGCCGGGTAGACTATTATTTACCCACCCATTCCAAGGAGATTCGGGCAGTTGCGCAGCAGGAAGACCGGATTCGGGAGAGGTGGGGCGGCGGTTTTTTGGTTTCCCCCTGGGAGACCTTTGCCCGGCTGGACAATAAACGCACGGCCAACCGCTGCCTGCAGGCGGCTGGGATTCCGGTACCCAGGCGCGTGGAGGAAATAGGCGGGGCTGTGGGGTATCCGGTTTTTATGAAGCCGGACTTGGGCAGCGGCAGCAGCCGGGCCCAGGTTGTGGAGACGGAAAACCTGCACAGGGAGTACGCCCGCCTGTATCCGGACGCCGGATTTTACGAGTATATCAAGGGCACAGAGTATACGGTGGACTGTGTGTTTGACGCTGCCGGGCGCATGGTGGCCTATAACCAGCGCATCCGGGTAAAGAGCATGGGCGGCGGGGTGATTATCTCGCAGAATGACTATGGGTTTGACATCCTCCCCTATCTGAGGAAATTGGAGGGGGCCTTCCTCATCAAGGGCTGTGTGAATTTTCAGTATATTCTGAGGGGCGGGGTGCCCTATTTTACCGATATTAACCTGCGCTACGCCTCCGGCGGCCTGCCGCTGACTGTGGCCTCGGGGATTGACGTGCCCCGCATCCTGCTGGCGCTGTGGGAAAATGAGCCCCTTCCCGAAACCGCAAGCTGCGGGGCGGCCCACAAGACGATGTACCGCTATTTTCAAGAGTGGTATGAGACGGTTTGACTGATGGTTTTTTTGGATTTTGACGGCACAATCGTCAACCTGTGGCCCCGGTATTACAGGGCGTTTTGCATGGCCTCTGGCGCCGCCGGGGTGACACAGGCGCAATACCTTGCGGCAAAGCGGAGATTTCCAGCAGATGGGAAATTGGCGGAGCATTTGCAGGTCCCCCTGCCTGATGATTATTTTTCCCGCAAGCGGGGGCTCCTGGAGTCTAGGCAGCTCTTGCAGCATGACACCTTGCTCCTGCCCAGAGAGGAGCTCATCAGCTTTTTTGGCCGGTATGACTGCCGCATCCTCACCAGCCGCAGAAGGGAGCCCCTGTTTCGGGAGGAGCTGGCCCGCCTGGGGCTGGAAGGGCTGGCGTCCCAGGCCATTGTGCTCGACCCGGACAAGATGGGCAAAAAAGAGTACCTGCAAGCCCGGTTCCCCGCTGGCTGCCACGTTTTGGTGGGCGATTCCGAGGCGGAATGGGAGGCCGGGGCGTTGGAAAATGTCCGGGTGGCCCTGGTGCGTTCCGGGCTGCGGCGCCCGGAGGACTTCCCCCTCACAGGGAGGCACCTGGTGTTCCCCACCATTGCCGGGTTTCTCACCGGCTACCGGGGCAGAGGCTTGGAGCTCTGGGAATCTTAAAAACCAAAAAGTTTCCCCTTTCGGCTTTGAGAGCGGCCGGAAGGGGAAACTTCATTCATAAACCCCTTTTCGGCGGTCATATACTGAAAACAGCTAAATCAACTGGCCAAGATAAGGGTGTGAGTATAGGTGAAAGGATTACCGGAAGAGAGGGCAGTTCATCTGGCGCTCTATATGATTGAAAACAAAGCTACCGTTCGGCAGGCGGCCAAGGTGTTTGGGATTTCCAAATCCACGGTACATAAGGATGTGGCCCAGAGGCTGAAAAAAATCAACGGGGTGCTCTATGCCGGCGTGAAAGAGATACTGGACGAAAATAAGGCGGAACGCCATATCCGCGGCGGCGAGGCAACCCGGAACAAGTATAAAAGCGAGACGGCAGAGGCATAGCGCGCTGCCTGTGGAGCCAGGGCAAAGGCACTGCTTTTATCCCAGCAGCGCCTTTGCCTTTTTTTGTCTATTCCACCAAAGAAAAGTCGGGAAATGGGAGAAAAAGGAGGGAAAGAGTTGTATCTGGACAAAAAATGTGTTATAATGTCGATGTTCTCCCATAAAAAATGAGAAGTTTTGTTCATAAAATTTGAAAAAGAAGAAAAACAACTCTATAGAGTCTTGCAAAAATGGGATTTTTGATTACTATAAAAGGTAATGACGAAACAGGGGGAGTTACCATGAATGTTGTCGAAAATATCCGGTTGAACGTGCAGTATCTGCGCAGGAGGGCAGGCTTGACACAGGAAGAGATGGCAAATGAGCTGAACATGAGCGCTGCCTATCTGCGGAAGATTGAAAAGGGGAGAGCCAACCCCTCCATCCGGAAGCTGGGGGCGATTGCCGACCTGTTTATGGTGAATGTCCCCGCCCTGCTGACTGCCCCGCGGGTGGACAGGCCGGTGCGGTATGTGCTGCGCAAGCAGGTGCGCAGCTTTCCCAGCATGGGATACTACCCCACGTATGGCATCTATGTCGTCATGATGCCGGAGACCGAGGCGGAGGAGATTATCGACTTTATTGCCGATGTGGCGGTGGAGAAGGCTGTGGCCCTGCGCATTGTGCGGGCGTGCAATGAGGGGCAGGTGGCGGCGTGCCAAATCCGGGAAGTGGTGGAAGACCTGCTGGCCCAGGAGACGTTCCAGAACGATGGGTACGGGGACATCTTCCCCCTGGAGCCGAGCCGCTATGACGTGGATATCCCTGAAGAATAGAGAGGCACCCCAAGACCAACTGTCTTGGGGTGCCTTTGCCGTGATGCCTGGGTGTGTTAGGCAACCGTACCGGTGATTGTGACAATGGCGGTGCCAGGGACACCGGCGATTGCCGCGGGGATGGTGATAGAAGTAGTAGCGCCGGTGGTGGGGAGGGTAAAGCGGTTGCCTGTGTCGATAGAGTAGTCAGAGGAGGGGACCACTGTGGTGGCCCCGCCGCTGGTGAGGGACACCTGGGTGACAGTGAAGTTGGCAGGCAGGTTATCCGTCACCACCACGTTGGTGGCGGGGACTGCGCCGCTGTTGGTGAGGGTAAAGGTATAGGTCAGGGTGTCGCCGGCGACGACAGTGCTCTTGTCCGCCTGCTTGTAGATGCTCACGTCGGCATAGGTTTCACGGGTGATGGTGGCGGCGGGATTGGGCGTGACAGTGACTACCGGGCCGGTGGCCGAACCGCCGTTGCCTGTTACGGTGGCGCTGTTGCTGATGGAGCCCACGGCGCTGTCCAGGTCAGGGCGCACATTGGCTACATAGGTAATGAGGGCGCTCTCGCCGGGTTCCAAGGGCTCTGCCAGGGTGAAGCCCAAGCTCCCGCCGGTGGTGGTAGGCGTGATGGCGCTGTAGACGCCGTTTTTGAAGAGGGAGGAGGAGCCGGGCACATACTGCAACGGCTGGGTGGGGGCGCCGCCGCCCATGTTGTCGGTGACAGTGATGTTCTGCACCGGGCCCCGGCCGTTATTGGTCACAAGCATCTGATAGGTGACGGGAAAGCCGGGACGGAAAGAGGTGGTGAGGGCGGTCTTGGTGGCTGCCAGGCTGTATTGGTCCAGCATGGTGGTGACGGTTTCGTTGGAATCGGCGAAATCGCTCTGGCCGCCATTGTAGTTGTAGGTGACACGGGCCTGGTTGGTGAGAATGGTAGGCATTGTGTTGACACTCCTTTTATGGCAAAAGTATAGCCGGGGACGCAGCGGGGCGGCGCATTCATCGGGCTATCCGATTTCAGTATATGCCCGGCGTGTCGCGCCGGTGCCGAAAATCGGGGAAAAGGGGAAATCCTGCGTTTTCGGGGCAAAGGTGGAGTTTGTAGGGCGGGATTGGGGGCGCAGCGTGTTTCTCTTCTAAAAGAGACAAAGGGCGCAGGGGGGAGAAAAGGGTGTGGATTTTCCGTTTTCCGCTGGAAAAATATGCTTTTCTGTGGTATCCTGTAGAAAACGGGATGGGGGATGCCGCTATGACAGATGCACAGCGCCGCGCCGCTGCCAAACAGTTTGCCGCGGACTGGAGGGGGAGGGGCGACGAGAAACAGGAGACACAGGCCTTTTGGCTGGCCCTGCTCCAGCGGGTCTATGGTGTGGAGGGGGCGGAAAAATATATCTCCTTTGAGCTGCCGGTGAAGCTGGACCACACCAGCTTTATTGACGGCTATATCGCCGAAACCCGGGTCTTGATTGAGCAAAAGGGGCAGGATATTGATTTGAGAAAGGGGTACAGGCAGTCCGACGGGAGCATGCTGACCCCTTACCAGCAGGCCAGACGTTATGCCGGATACCTGCCCCACGACCAGAATCCCAGATGGATTGTTGTGTGCAATTTCCAGGAATTCCAAATCCACAATATGAACCGGCCCAACGAGGAGCCGGAGGTTCTCAGGCTGGAGGACTTGGAGGGGGAGGCGCACCGGCTGCAATTCCTGGTAGACACCGGCAGCGAGCATATCAAGAAGGAAATGGAAATCTCCCTCCAGGCGGGCGAGCTGGTGGGGATGCTCTATGACGCCCTTTTGAAGCAGTATAGAGACCCCAGCGACCCGGAGGCCCTGAAAAGCCTGAACAAGCTGTGTGTCCGGCTGGTGTTTTGCCTCTATGCGGAGGACGCCGGGATTTTCGGCGGCAAGAGCATGTTCCACGACTATTTGCAGCAGTACAGCACAAGGGATTCTCGCCGTGCCCTCATTGACCTGTTCCAGGTGCTGGACACAAAGCCGGAAGACCGTGACCCCTATATGGACGAGGATTTAGCGGCCTTTCCCTATGTCAACGGCGGCTTGTTTGCAGATGAAACTATCATCATCCCCCGGCTGGACGAGGCAATTGTGGATTTGATTCTCCACCGGGCCAGCGAGGCCTTCGACTGGTCGGAAATCAGCCCTACGATTTTTGGCGCTGTGTTTGAATCCACCTTGAACCCGGAGACCAGGCGTTCCGGCGGGATGCACTACACCAGCATTGAGAACATCCACAAGGTGATTGACCCGCTGTTTTTAGACGGGCTCAAAGCCGAGTTCGCAGAGATTGAGGGCATCGCGGTAGAGCGCACCCGCAAGGCCAGGCTACAGGCGTTCCAGCGGAAGCTGGCAGGGCTTAAATTCTTAGACCCGGCCTGCGGCTCCGGCAACTTCTTAACGGAGACCTACCTCTCCCTGCGGCGGCTGGAAAATGCGGCCATTTCCCTGCTGCACAAGGGGCAGATAGTGTTTGATATAGGCAACCCGATTCAGGTGTCTATCGGGCAGTTCTATGGAATCGAGCTCAATGACTTTGCCGTGACCGTTGCCAAGACGGCGCTGTGGATTGCCGAGAGCCAGATGATGAAGGAGACCGAGGCCGTGGTACATATGGCTCTGGATTTCCTGCCGCTGAAAAGCTACGCCAATATCGCCGAAGGGAATGCCCTGCGGATGGATTGGGAGAGCGTGGTGCCGAAAGATGCGCTGGATTATATTATGGGGAACCCGCCGTTTGTGGGATACTCCCTACAGAGCAAGGCCCAGAAAGAGGATATTCTCTCCGTGTATGTGGATGAAAAGGGCAAGCCCTATAAGACAGCCGGGAAAATAGACTATGTTTCCGGGTGGTATTTTAAGGCGGCCCAGCTGATGCAGGGGACAACTATCCGGACTGCGTTTGTATCGACAAACTCTATTACGCAGGGCGAGCAGGTGGCAGGGGTATGGAAGCCGCTATATAACCGCTTTGGCGTCCACATCGACTTTGCACACCGCACTTTCCGCTGGGACAGCGAGGCCAGCTTGAAAGCCCATGTACATTGTGTGATTGTGGGGTTTAGCGTTGCGCCAAATGCGCTACCCAAGAGAATTTATACAACGGAGCAGTATCAGGAGGCAGAGAATATCAATGCCTATTTAGTTGACGCTTCAGAAGTGTTTCTTGAAAACCGCAACAGGCCCATTTGTGATGTGCCGTCTATGATAACAGGTAATCGGCCGGCAGATGGCGGGCACTTGATTATCGAAGAGGAAGGCTATTCAGATTTTGTGGCAAAAGAACCCTGCGCACTGCCGTATATCAAGCGGCTTGTGGGCTCTGTGGAATTTATCAATAATAAAAAGCGATGGTGCTTATGGCTGACCGGTATAAGCCCTGCTATGTTACGGAAAATGCCATTGGTTATGGAACGTATAGAACGTTGCCGCCAAGACAGAAAAAATTCGGTTGATAAAGGCCGGCAGAAGTTGGCGGATACCCCTGCCCTGTTTCGTGAGACAAATAATCCTGATACTTTTATCGTTGTTCCCAAAGTATCTTCTGAACAGAGAAGGTATGTCCCAATGGGATTTATGGATGGAAATACAATTGCAAGTGATTTGGTTTTCATCATTCCCGATGCCACGATTTATCAATTTGGAATCTTGACTTCCAATGTTCACATGGCATGGATGAGAGCCATCTGCGGACGTCTAAAAAGTGATTATCGATATTCTTCTAATGTTGTCTACAACAACTTCCCCTGGCCCATCCCCACAGACACGCAAAAGGCCAAAATCGAACAGACTGCCCAGGCCATCCTGGACGCACGGGCGCTCTATCCGGACGCCAGCCTGGCCGACCTCTACGACGAGACCACCATGCCGCCACAGCTGCGCCGCGCCCACCAGAATAATGACCGGGCAGTGATGCAGGCCTACGGCTTCTCCGTGAAGGACATGACCGAGAGCAAGTGCGTGGCGGAGCTGATGGGGATGTACCAGAGGCTGACGGAAGGGGAACCGCGCTAGCCCCTCCTTCCCCAAAGGGGAAGCCGGCGGCGGGAACTTGAAAAAAGGCCGCTGATGTAAGTTTGTCAAACAAATTGGACAAGGAACTCGAGAGGAGAAAGCCAGGAGAGTGGACGCATCGGAAAGTTGTTGGA
>JAAVYW010000083.1 GCA_022791315.1 Oscillospiraceae bacterium
GCCACAGGGAAGACCAGAAACGCTTTTATTCTCTCCACTCTTTCTTCTCTCTGGCTGACTTTGAGAAACAGCTCGCTGTTCATAACCGTCGCTCCAATAGCTTACCCATGCGTCCGCTCCAATGGTTTTCCCCTTTCGAGGTCCTTGTCCAATTTCTTTGACAAACTTACACAACAGGCCCGGCAGCTTCAAAAAATGGGACTTGACAAAAAAGGACAAATGGTGTATATTATTTTTGAAATTTGAAAACTGCATAACTAACCTTTATAAAGAGTGGCGGAGGGACTGGCCCTGTGATGCCCGGCAACCTGTTGCAGAGAGCAATAAGGTGCCAAATCCTGCGGAAAACCGAGAGATGAGGGTTAATCTCCAGTGACACGTGTGTGCTTCGGTTTTTCCGGAGCACTTTTTATTAGGCGAGGTTATTTGTGCGGCGGGGAAGGAGCATAAAAATGGCAAGATATTTGTTTACTTCGGAATCCGTGACAGAGGGGCATCCCGACAAAATCTGCGACCAGATTTCCGACGCTATCCTGGACGAAATCCTCCGGCAGGACCCCAAGGCGCGGGTGGCCTGCGAGTGTACTGCCACCACCGGTATGGTGATGATTATGGGGGAAATTACCACCAGCTGCTATGTGGATGTGCCTAAGACTGCCAGGGAAGTCATCCGGGAAATCGGCTACACCAAGGGGGACTACGGTTTTGACGCAGATACCTGCGCTATCCTCACCTCTATTGACGAGCAGTCTTCTGACATTGCACTGGGGGTTGACCGTTCCTTAGAATCCAAAGCGGCCCAGAGCGAGGAGGAGAGCGCTGGGGCAGGCGACCAGGGCATGATGTTTGGTTATGCCTGCGACGAGACTGAGGAGCTGATGCCCTTGGCTATCTCGCTGGCCCACAAGCTGGCCCGGCAGCTGGCAAAGGTGCGCAAGGACGGCACCGTGCCCTACCTGCGGCCCGACGGCAAGACCCAGGTGACTGTGGAATACGAGGACGGTGTACCGGTACGGATTGACACCATTGTCGTCTCCACCCAACACGGGCCGGAGGCGGAACATGACACGATTGAAGCTGACATCCTGGAACATGTGGTGAAGCCTATGGTGCCTGCACAGCTGCTGGACGGGGACACCAAGTATTTTATCAACCCCACCGGGCGATTTGTCATCGGCGGGCCCCAGGGGGACAGCGGCCTCACCGGGCGCAAGATTATCGTGGACACCTACGGCGGCTATGGCCGGCACGGCGGCGGCTGCTTCTCCGGCAAAGACCCAACAAAGGTGGACCGCAGTGCAGCCTATGCCGCCCGCTATGTGGCTAAGAACATCGTAGCTGCCGGGTTGGCGAAGAAGTGCGAGGTGGAGCTGGCCTATGCCATCGGTGTGGCGCAGCCGGTCTCCATCACAGTGGACACCTTTGGCACTGGTACTGTCTCCAACGAGGCCCTCACCGGGGCGGTTCGCCAGGTGTTTGACCTGCGGCCCTCTTCCATCCTGCGGGATTTGGATTTGCGCAGACCCATTTACCGCCAGCTGGCCGCCTATGGGCACATGGGACGCACTGACCTGGGCGTGGCCTGGGAAAAGACCGACCGGGTGGAGGCGCTGAAGGCCGCTGTGACGGGGAAATAGGACGGGAAGGCCTTTGGCCGGAATACATAGACAGAGACGCGGCGTGCAATTTTGCACGCCCCGTCTCTGTCAATGAGGATTACCACACGTTGAAAACAGGTTAATTGGGAAAAGGAAAGCAAAAAAGCAAAA
>JAAVYW010000022.1 GCA_022791315.1 Oscillospiraceae bacterium
GGCAAAGGCCAACCTTCCTTGGCCCGCTTCCTTGCCTTGCCGCAAGGAAGCGAAAGGCCCATAGGGGCTCTGCCCCTATGTACAATCTGTATAGGAGCAAAGCTCCTATACAGATTTGGCGGTGTCATCAGGGGTCACTCGGTGGTCGGCGGACGCTCCGGATGTTGGCGTTCTCCCCCCTTTAGCAGTGACAAGGCCAGGTGAAGCGGGCTCGGTGCGGCCCCTCAGTTAGGTCGCCTTGGCTTTCTGCGGGGGCGGATGGGATTCTCATTAAGCCTCTCTATCTCCCAAAACTCTGCTCCCATTCCTCCGTCCCTAGCCCCTTCTCTCGAGAAGGGGCTTTTTAGGAAAAGCATGGCCCTTATCCCTGCAGCTGCGCTTCCACCAAAGGGCCGTGGCAGTAGCGCTCCCGCAGTACCGGCTTTTCAATTTTCCCGGTGGGGTTGCGGGGCACAGGGTCAAAGATGATTTTCCGAGGCCGCTTATAGCGGGGCAGCTCCCGGCAGAAGGCCATGATTTCTTCCTCGCCGCAGGAGACGCCCGCCTTTAGCTCGATGATAGCCGCAGCGATTTCCCCCAGCCGGTGGTCAGGCAGGCCGATGACGGCCGCATCCTTAATCTTGTCATACCCCCGCAGGAAATCCTCAATCTGCACCGGGTAAATATTCTCGCCCCCGGTGATAATCACGTCCTTCTTCCTGTCCACCAAATAGATAAACCCGTCCTCGTCCTGTCGGGCCATGTCCCCGGTAAAAAGCCAGCCGCCCTTTAAAATCTCGTCGGTGGCCTCCTGGTTTTTGTAGTAGCAGAGCATCACGCCGGGCCCCTTCACCGCCAGCTCGCCCACCTGCCCTTGGGCCACAGGGGAACCCTGCTCGTCCAGGATTTTGGCCTCCCAGCCATACCCTGGCACGCCGATAGCCCCCACCTTGTGGATATTTTCCACCCCCAGGTGTACACACCCAGGCCCAATGGACTCGCTCAAACCGTAGTTGGTGTCATACTGGTGATGGGGGAACACTTTTTTCCACCGCTTAATCAGGCTTGGCGGCACCGGCTGCGCCCCGATGTGCATCAGCCGCCACTGGTCCAATAGATAATTGTCCAAATCCACCTGCCCGGCGTCGATGGCGTCCAGCATATCCTGGGCCCAGGGCACCAGCAGCCACACAATGGTGCACTTCTCCTCAGTCACGGCCCGCAGTATCCACTGGGGCGTCACCCCCCGCAGCAGCACTGCTTTGCTGCCGGAAATAAGGCTGCCAAACCAGTGCATCTTGGCCCCGGTGTGGTACAGCGGCGGGATGCAGAGGAACACATCCTCCCTACCCTGCCCGTGGTGCCTCTGCTCTGTCTCACAGGAGGAGACCAGCGCCCGGTGGTTATGTAAAATCGCCTTGGGAAACCCCGTGGTGCCCGAGGAGAAATAGATAGCCGCATGGTCCTCCTCCCTCAGCTCCACCGGCGGCGCGCTGGAAGAGCAAAACCCGGTGAGCCGCAGGCAGTCCTCTGCATAACCGGGCCTGTCCCTGCCCACAAAAAACACCATGCGCACCATGGGCAGCATTTCGGCAATGGCGTCCATCCGCTCCACAAACTCCGGCCCAAACACCAGGATTTCCACATCCGCCAGTTCCAGGCAATACTTGATTTCCTCCGAGGAATACCGGAAATTGAGGGGCACTGCAATGCACCCCGCCTTGAGCACCCCAAAATAGATAGGCAGCCACTCCAGGCAATTCATCAGCAGAATCCCCACCTTGGTGCCCTTCTCCACCCCTCTGCTCAAGAGCAGGTTGGCAAAGCGGTTGGCCTGCCGGTCAAAGTCCCGCCAGCTGATGGCCCGGCGATAGGGTGCATCGGGCTGCGCGCGCTCAATCAAACTGGCTTCCCGCCAGGTGACAGCCCTGTCCCGCTCCTCCGAGGGATTTATCTCTACCAGCGCCGTTTCCCGTCCATAGAGACGGGCATTGCGCTCCAAAAAATCCGTAATCACCATATCTCCCAACCCACAGCTCCCTTTTTCCTCAAAATTTCAGCACTGCGCCGTACTACATACGTTACCACTTTTACTGGCTAAAGTCAAGTTTTTTATCGAAAAAAGGCCTTTTATAGGTTCCCGCCTCTTCGGTCTATCGCGCCGTAGGCGAATTAAAGTTTCCGTCCCAGCGCAGCCGGCCTTGTCTACACCTTTTCAAAGGGTGGTGAAGACCAACTGCGTTGGTCTGGCAAGAATCGCAAGGCGATTCTTGAAAGTCAAGCCATAGGCTTGACTTTTCCAAAGACACAGCCTTTGGTCGCTCATTGAGATGAGCGAAATTCTCCTTTAAGGGGCGGCGTTCCATATCAAAGCTAAGGCTCGCACCCAGCCAACAAGCCGCCCTCCACCTAGCTCTCCTCTGTCGCTATCACATCCCAACCCTTCGCAGTCTTTGCCGCCAGGCAAACAGGCCTAATCTCCATCTGAGCCCGGGCTCGTCGGTTCCCGCACCGAGCAGGCAAAGGCCAACCTTCCTTGGCCTGGTTCCTTGCCTTGCCGCAAGGAA
>JAAVYW010000023.1 GCA_022791315.1 Oscillospiraceae bacterium
CAACAGCCGGATTAGAGATACGGACATGGCGAAGGAAATGATGAACTACACGAAGATGAACGTGCTGGTACAGTCCGCCCAGGCGATGCTGGCCCAGGCGAACCAGCAGCCCCAGTCTGTGCTGCAGCTGCTCCAGTAATCCTCGGGTTTATCAGGAACTGAGAAAAGCGCGCAGTACCCCCGCCGGGAATCCCGGCGGGGGTACTCTTTGTCTGGGGCTGTGGTGGCTGAGAGGAGGGGGCTGGCTCAGAAGAAGTTGGGAGCCGGAAGGCTTTGCCCTATACAACGCCAAGCGGTGGGTTTGGGGGGCCGCGATGATTCCCTTGGCCCGGAGTTTTTGGCGGCGCTCCACTGCGATAGGCCAGAAACCGTGAGGACAGGGAGAACGGGCGGCCTGCCCAGCCCCAAAAGATGGAGCGAGCGGCGCCATTGCGACGCGTGCCCCGAAGGGGACGGAACCTATTAAAAGAAAAACAGTGGTTGACTTTTTTGGGGAAAGCTCGTATACTATATGATAACGTGGCGATGAAGAGGTCAGCACGGCAGAAGGAGCCTGCAGAGAGGGGATGGGTGGTGAAAATCCCCGGCTTTGGCTGGTGCAGCCGCCTTGGAGCTACCCTGCGGGGAGTGGGGCGTTTTCCGCGTTAAGGAGCTTAATGAGGCGGGGTTTCCCGCGAATTTGGGTGGTACCGTGAAAGCAATGGCTTTCGCCCCAAAGTCTTTTGAAGATTTTGGCGGTGGGGGCCTTTTTGATTTGGAAAAATGAGAAGGAGTAGATGGCAATGAAATGGACTGGACTAAATGAGCTGCGGGAGAAATACCTCTCCTTTTTTGAGGAAAAGGGACATACCCGGCTGGCTAGTGCATCGCTGGTGCCCCAGGGGGACAAGAGCTTGCTCATTATCAACTCGGGGATGGCGCCGCTGAAAAAGTTCTTTACCGGGGCGCAGACACCGCCTAACAAGCGGGTGACGACCTGCCAGAAATGCGTGCGCACGCCGGATATTGAAAACGTGGGGAAGACGGCGCGGCATGGCACTTATTTTGAAATGCTGGGAAACTTTTCCTTTGGGGACTATTTCAAGGAAGAGGCCACCGCTTGGGCCTGGGAATTCTTTACCAAGGTGTTGGAAATTCCCGAGGAAAAGCTCTATGTGACGGTGTTTGAAGAGGACGACGAGGCCTACGAGATTTGGACCAAGCACCGCGGTGTGGCGCCCGACCATGTGACGCGGCTGGGCAGGGAGGACAATTTCTGGGAGCATGGGTCTGGTCCCTGCGGCCCCAGCTCTGAGATTTATTTTGACCGGGGGGTGGAGCACAGCTGCGGCAAGCCCACCTGTGCTGTGGGCTGCGACTGCGACCGGTTTATGGAAATTTGGAACCTGGTATTCACCCAGTTTGACAGCGATGGGAAGGGGAATTATGCCCGGCTGGCCCATCCCAATATCGACACCGGTATGGGGTTGGAGCGGCTGGCCTGCGTGATGCAGGGGGTAGGGAACCTCTTTGAGGTGGACACTGTCCAAAATATCATGAAAAAAGTGGGCGAGATTGCAGGGGTGACTTACGGGGAAGACGAAAAGACCGATATTTCCCTGCGGGTTATCACGGACCATATGCGCAGCACTGTTTTCCTGGTGGGGGACGGAGTGGTGCCCCAGAACGAGGGGAGAGGCTATGTGCTGCGGCGGCTGCTGCGCCGGGGGGCCCGGCATGGGCGGCTGTTGGGGATTCACGAGCCGTTCCTCTATGAAGTGGCGAAGACGGTGATTCAGGAAAACGAGGCCGCCTATCCGGAGCTGCGGGAGAAGGAGAACTATATCTGCCAGGTAATCCGGATGGAGGAGGAGCGCTTTTCCAAGAATATCGAGCAGGGTATGGAGATGCTGGGCGAGATGATTGACCGGATGACAGCCGGACGGTTGGAAGGGCAGAAGTTCAGCGGCCAGGCGGCCTTCAAGCTCTATGACACCTTTGGTTTCCCCATTGACCTGACCCGGGAAATCATCGGGGAGCAGGGCATTGATGTGGACGAGGAGGAGTTTACCCGTCTGATGGAGGAGCAGCGCAACCGGGCCCGCGCCGCCCGCAGCAAGAGCGACGGCGAGGCCTGGGCTGACGAGATGGCCGATTTGGTAACCGGGCTTAAATCCGATTTTGTGGGATACACAGACGAGAAGGCTGAGGGCACGGTGCTGGCCCTCCTCAGGGAGGGGGAACAGGCCGGCCTGGCAGAGGCTGGGGACAGCGTGGGCCTGGTACTGGACAAGACAGTGTTCTACACCATGAGCGGCGGGCAGGTCTCCGATACCGGGGTGATTGTCACCGAGACCGGTGAAGTGGAGGTACACGACTGCAAAAAGGTGGGGAACTGCACAGTCCACCTGGGGAAAGTGGTGAAGGGCTATGTGGAGAGCGGGCAGAGGGCCAGCTCGGCCTATGACAGGCTGCGCAGGGCGGCTATCCGCCGCAACCACACGGCGGCCCACCTGACCCAGGCAGCGCTGCGCACCGTGCTGGGCGAGCATGTACACCAGGCGGGCTCGGAGGTGGACGGCAAGCACATGCGCTTTGACTTCTCCCACTTCTCTGCCATGACCCCGGAGGAGCTGGCAAAGGTGGAGGCGCTGGTGAACCAGATGATTTTGGAGGCCGTGCCGGTGGTGACCCGGGAGATGCCGCTGGAGGAGGCCAAGAAGCTGGGAGCTATGGCGCTCTTTGGGGAGAAATACGGCGACATTGTGCGGGTGGTGGAGGCCAAAGGGTATTCTACAGAATTCTGCGGCGGCTGCCATGTGGACAACACGGCCCAGGTGGGGCTCTTTAAAATCGTCTCGGAGTCCTCGGTGGCGGCAGGGGTGCGCCGGATTGAGGCGGTGACAGGCGCCGGTGTGCTGGCAATGCTGGACAGCATGAAGGAGATGCTGGGGCAGTGCGCTGCCGCCATGAAGCTGAACTCCTTTGACGAAATCCTGGTGCGCACCATGCACATGCTGGGGGAGATGAAGGAGAAGGACCGGAAGATTGCGGAGCTGAGTGAAAAGCTGGCCTCAATGCAGATGGCCTCTGTGCTGGATATGGCCCAGGAAATTGGGGACGTGCGCTTTATCAGCGCCACCCTCTCCAATGTGAGCGTGGACACCCTGCGGACTATGGGCGACCAGGTGAAGGGGAGTTCCCCCAACGTGGTGGCGGCCTTGGCCGGGATTGCAGAGGAGAAGGGCAAAATCCTGGTGGTCTGCGGCAAGGGGGCGCTGGAAAAGGGCCTGCACGCCGGGAAGCTGGTGAAGGAGATTGCCGCTATCGCCGGGGGAAACGGCGGGGGACGGCCCGACAACGCCATGGCGGGCGTCTCTGACATCTTTAAAATCGACGAGGCGCTGGCAGCGGCGCCGGCCATCATCCGGAAGATGATGGGGTTAGCGGAATAGGAGGGCTTTGGAATGGAAGACTGCATTTTTTGTAAGATTATCCGGGGGGAGATTCCCTCGCAAAAGGTCTACGAGGATGAGAGGGTTTACGCCTTTCGGGACATCAATCCCCAGATGCCGGTCCATCTGCTGGTGGTGCCCAAGGCCCACATTGCCAGTGCGGCGGAGCTGACTGAGGAGGACGCCCCGGTGGTGGGGCACATCTTTGCCGTGATTGCCGGGCTGGCAAAGGAACTGGGGCTTACCAGGGGATACCGGGTTATCACCAATGCGGGGGAGGAAGCGGGACAGACAGTGAAGCACCTGCACTTCCACGTATTGGCCGGGGACGGAAGCCCGGACTGCCCTAAGATGGGAGAAAAGCTGGTGTAAAGCATGGCGGCCGCCCTGTGTCGGAAAGATGGGGCGGCCGCCTTTTTTACAGGATTTTGTAAATTTGAGCAGTGAGGGTTTGGCAGGAGGGGGAAAGTGTGGTATAATTAAGGAAAAGGGCGAAGGCAAGGCCTCCCGCGGGAAGGGGGGGAGGGCAGGTGGGTAAGGGAAGAATTTGGGGCGATGGAGAGGCTTGATGAGAACTCGTCCGCCCCTGAACGAGCCAAGGCGACCTAACATCGGGGCCGCACCGAGTTCGCTTCACCTGGCCTTGTCACTGCTAAAAGTGGGAGAACGCCAACACCCGGAGCGTCCGCCGACACCCGAGTGACCCCTGCTGACACCGCCGAATCTGTATAGGAGCTTTGCTCCTATACAGATTGTCCCCTATGGGCCTTTCGCTTCCTTGCGGCAAGGCAAGGAACCAGGCCAACGAAGGTTGGCCTTTGCCTGCTCGGTGCGGGAACCGACAAGCCTGGGCTGAGATGGAGACTAGGCCTGTTTGCCTAGCGGCAAAGGCGGCGAGGGCGCTTGAGTGATGGCGACAGGGGAAAGCTAAGTGAAGGGCGGCTTGTGGGCTGGGTGCGCAGGCTGGGCTTGCGATCGATACGCCGCCCCTTAGAAGGGGTATTTCGCTCATTGCGATGAGCGAACAAAGGCTTTGCCTTTGGAAAAGTCAAGCCTATGGCTTGACTTTTCAAGAATCGCCTTGCGATTCTTGCCAGACCAACGCAGTTGGTCTTCACCACCCTTTGAAAAGGTGTGGACAAGGCAGCTGTGCTGGCCCGGAAACTTTAATTTGCCTACGGCGTGAGGGAACGCTGCTGGGAGAAAGGGGGAAGAGCGGATGAGGATTGGAGACGAGAGGGAGCTGGCGAAGCATATCAAGTTGGGATTTTTGGAGAAGGTGTATTTCCTGTGTAGTACGGAGCAGTTTTTGGTGCGCAGGTATGGCGAGGCGCTGGTGAAACAGGCAGTGGGGGAAAATCCGGGGGATTTTGATTTGCATGTCTTGGAGGGGAAAGACGCGGATATGCAGAAGGTCAGTGAGGCGGCGCTGCAGCTGCCGCTGTTCTCGCAGCGTACCTGTGTGTGGGTAAAGGGCCTTGACCCGGAGGGAGTGGCCGCTGCCCAGCGAGGGATGCTGGCGGAATTGCTGGAACAGCTGGGGACGGAGTGCGTGCTGCTCTTTACCTTTGTGAGCCCGGATGCGAAAAAGCTCAAGTCGGCCAAGAGCAGGCCGCTGTTTTCCTTGGTGGAGAAAAATGGGTGCCTGGTGCTCCTCCAGCCCAGGGAGGGGCGGGACTTGAACCGGTTCCTCCATGAGGCGGCGTTGCAGGAAAAGGTGCTCTTTGAGGCGGAGGAGTGCGACGAATTGATTGCGTGGGCCGGGACGGATATGGAGACGCTGCGGCACGAGACGGAAAAGCTCTGCGCCTATGTGGGGGCGGGGGGAAAGATTACCAGGGAAGCGATTGAGCTGGTGTGCTGCCGCAGTGTGAACGCCTCGATTTACGACCTCTCCAAGCTGGTGCTGCAGGGGGATTATGGCGCGGCCATGGAGAAGCTGGACGACCTCTTTGCCCTACGGGAGGCGCCAGTTGGGATTTTAGCAGCGCTCTCCTCCCATTTCCTGGATTTGTACCGGGTGAGTGTGCTGCGGGAGGCCAGGCTGCCAGCGGATAAGGCGGGAGAGCTCTTCTCCTACGGGGGGAGGGCCTTTGTGCTGCGGAATGCGGCGCGGGACAGCGCACGGATTCCCATTGGGCGGCTGCGGGCGTGCCTGGGGATTCTCTCCCGGACAGATTTGGCGCTGAAATCCTCTTCGGCGGACGACCGGGTACGGCTGGAACAGGCGGTGACAGAGCTGATTGTGGCGGTGAGAGGGGGATAAACCAGTATGGGGCAGGAGAAAATCCGGGTGAAAGAGGCTATCCTGGTGGAGGGGCGCTACGACAAGCAGCGGCTGGAAACCGTGGTGGACGGGCTGGTTTTGGAGACAGATGGGTTTCGCATCTTCCGCGACCGGGAGAAGCGGGAGCTCATCCGGCAGCTGGCGCGGCGGCGGGGGATTATTATCCTCACCGACAGCGACCGGGCGGGCTTCCAAATCAGGGGGCATATTAAGAACATTGTGGGGGGGCAGGGGAGGGTGTACAACGCCTATATCCCGGACATCCTGGGTAAGGAGAGGCGCAAGGCCAAGCCCTCCAAGGAGGGGAAGCTGGGCGTGGAGGGGATGGAGCCGGGGCTGCTGCGGGACATCTTGGACGGGCTGGGGCTGGACAGGGCAGAGGAGGCGCCGGGGCGGGAGCCCATTACCAAGCTGCACTTTTTGCAGGACGGGCTGACGGGGGGAGAGGGGGCGCGGGAGAGACGGAAATTGCTGTGCCGGGCCTTTTCCCTGCCGGAGCATCTCTCGGCCAACGGGCTGCTGGAAATCCTCAACGCATTGACGGATTATGCGGGGTATCGGGCGGCGCTGGAAAAGATGGGGCAGGGATAGCGGCGGGAAACGGGATTTTGGAAAGAAGGGAGGCGGTCTCATGCCAATGGCGGGGCTGACGTTTTTGTTTCTCTTTCTGCCAGTGGCGCTGCTCTTATCGGCGCTGCTGCCGGAGGGGATGCGCAGGCCGGTGCTGCTGGGGTGCAGCTTGGTGTTCTACGCCTGGGGAGACCCCTCCAACCTGATTTTGCTGCCGGTACTGGCTTATATCGCCTATCTCACCGGGCGGCAGACAGCGGCCTGCCGGGAGGGGAAACGGGGGCGCCGGGCCATCACTGGGGTGGGGCTGGGGCTGTGCCTGCTGGCGCTGCTGCTCTTTAAATTTGCGGCGGAGCTCTTCTCGGCATTGCCGGTGGGGGGGAAGGTGCTTGCCCTGGGGGTGGACGTGCCGGTGGGCTTTAGCTTTTTTGTGCTGCGGATGATGGGGTATCAGGTGGATGTATACCGGGGCAGGGGGGAGGCGGCCAGATCGTTTCCCGAGTTTTTGGGGTATGCCCTCTTTTTTCCCCTGATGACGGCGGGGCCGCTGCTCTCCTTTTCCCGCTGGCGGCGGGAGGAAGAGTGCGAGGGGGGGCTGGGGCTTTTTGTGGTTGGGCTGGCACAGAAGCTGCTGCTGGCGGACACGGCCTATACCCTCTTTGGCCGGGCAGTGGAGGCCGGGAACGGGGAATTGCCGGTGGTGACGGCCTGGACGGCGCTGTTCTTGGGGTTTTATGCCCTCTACTATGAATTTGCCGCCTTTTTGCGGATGGGGGCGGGGCTGTGCCGCCTGCTGGGGATAGGGGCCAGCCCAATGGTGGCGGGGCCCTTCTCTGGGAGCACGCCGGCCCGGTGCCTGAAGGGGTTCCACGGCAGCTTGTTCCGGTGGTTTGCCCACTACCTCTACCGGCCTATGGCCGGGGCAGGGATACCGCGGGCGCTGGCGGTGGGGCTGACCGGCGTTGCAGCGGGGCTGCTCTTTGGAGGGCGGCTCACCTGCCTGATTTTTGGGTGCTGGATGGGGCTGCTCTTCCTGGGGGACTTTTTGCTGGCGGGAAAAATGGAGCGGGGCGGGCTGGCCCTGCTGCGGGCCTTTACCCTGGTGCTGCTGCCGCTGGGGGTATCTATGCTGTTGTTCCAGAGCTTAGGGGACTGGGTGAGCTTTTTCGGGGCCCTCTTTGGGCTGGCGGGGAACCCGTTTTTCACCTCCTATGCTGCGGCCTTTTCCCGTACGGCGCTGCCGCTGCTGCTTGGGTGTGTGGTGTTTTCCCTACAAGGCCTGCAGCGGCTGATAGGGCGGGGGGCGCTGCGGCTTCCCCGGCCCTTCCGGGTGGCGGGGCTGGTGGGGGCGGCAGTGCTCTTTGGGCTCTGCCTGCTGTTTTTGGCGGAGAACGGGTCTTCGGCTTTCCTGTATTTACGGCTGTGAGGGGGGATTGGGATGAGGCAGAAAAACTTGGCGGTGCTGGCGGCGCTGCTGATGTTGTGCGTAGGGGGGTTCTCCTTTGTGATGGCGGACAAGGGGGCCATGCCGGAGTTCTCGGTGAAGGCGTTTGCCAGCGGGGAGTGGATGTACCGGTTTGACCGGATGTTCCTGCGCTCCTTTCCCGGCAGGGAGGGGCTGCTGGATGCCAAGGAGGAGCTGAGCGCACTGCTGGGGCAGACCCAGCGGGGCGGGATTGTCTCCACTGCCCGGGGGCTGATTCAGACTTTGCCGCAGCCGGAGGAGGAAGTTGTGGCGCAGAATATCGAGTATATCCGGACCTTTGCCCGCAGCCTTCCCGCGGCCGAGACCTATTTGATGCTGGTGCCGGGGAAGGAGGAGCTCTATCGCGACCTGATTCACGACCAGAATTTGGTGTGGGAGGAGCGGGAGCTCATCGACCGGGTGAACGGGGAGCTAACGGCAGAGGTGTATGGTGTGGACGTGGCTACGGCGCTGAGTTTGCACCAAGAGGAATATCTCTTTTACCGCACCGATACCCGCTGGACCATGACCGGGGCCTACTATGCCTTCCGCGAGCTGGCCGCCCGGCTGCGGATTACCGAGCGGGAGCTGGACAGCTTTGACATTGAATATGTTACCGACCAGTTCTATGGGAACCTCTATTCCGGCGCCAAATACCGGAATGTGCAGCCGGATTCGATTGGGCTGTATCACTACAACTACGATGTGCGGTTTAGCAAGGTGGTATACCACAGCGGGAAGAGGAAGGTGGAGGACGCTGCCTTCTTCCGCTATGACTATCTGGACAGCGACAACCAGTATGGGGTGTTTTTTGGGGATGAGTATGCGGTGTTTGACATCCTCACCCGCAGGCAGTCGGCCAAGAATATCCTCTTTATCGGGGATGACCTGGCGAATTCCCTGGCCCCTTTCCTGGTGCCCAGCTATGCGAAAATCACCTGCGTGAATTTGCAGAAGCTCTCGGAGCCCCTCTCGGCGGCAGTGGATTTGGAGAGCTACGACCAGGTGGTGGTGCTGGAGAGTGTGGCACGGTTTTGCCAGGACAGCGGGTTGGAGAAGCTGCTGACGTAGCGGGAAGGACAGAAAGAGAGCGCTGTATCCGAAGATACAGCGCTCTCTTTGTCAGTTCTGCGTGTTTTCCACTTCCAGCTCCTGGAGGCCTTGGTTTTCCAGCTCGGCCTGGGCGTCCTCGCGGAGCTTGGCGCGGGCCTCATAGAACATTTGGACATCCACCTTGTCTAAAACATCGTAGCGGACAACCTTGGCGTCCTCCCACCAGGTGGTGAGGAGCTTACTGAAACACTCTTCTAAAAAGGTGTCGTAGATGTCGGGGTCGTCTTTGGCCAATTCCATGTCCAGGGGTTCCCGCAGGATGATGTGGTAGCCAAAATCGCTTTCGACGATTTCACTGAGCTGGCCCGGTTCCATGGAATAGGCGGTGTCTTCAAAGGGGGCCACCATCTCGCCGCGGCGGAAGGTATAGCCGCCGGGATAGACCGTGAGGCCGTTGTCCTCAGAACGCTCCTGCATCAGGGTGTCAAAGGTCTCCTCCAAATCGGTGGCGAAGTTGAGCTGGAAGAGGATGTCTTTGGCCTCCTGGTATTTGCGGCTGCGCTCCACATCGGAGAGGGGGTTGCCCTCATCATCCTGGGTGGAGAGGAGGATGTGCTTGGCGCGGATATAGCCGTTATCGGAGAGGAAGCGGGAGAACTCCTCGTCAGAGGGGACAAAGGGGCCGTCGGCAGAGAGGAAGGCGGCATAGATTTTCCGGTAGAGGATGGGGACGGTGTTGAGCTTGGTGAAGAGCTCCTCGTCCAGGCCCTCGCTGGCCAGCTGGCGCTGGTAGGCCTCCTCGCCGCCAAAGTAGTCCACGTAGTATTCCCGGGTGTTGGCCAGCTCTTCCTCGTCGGCGGGCTCCAGCTTATAGCCGTATTCCTTGGCCTTGTCCAGGATTACCTGGTACTGGGTGATGGCCTGCACAGCATCGTCGATGAGATAGTCCTCCATGGGGCGGCCCTCGTATTCCTGGCTCCAATCGATATTATCGGCCAGGGTATAGGCCTCGATGTAGTCGATGCTGTTGCCCAGCCAGTAAAGGAAATACTGGGCGTTTATCTTTTTCCCGTTTACCGAGAGAATTTCGTCATTCGAGGAGAGCTGCCCGCCAGTTACCTGGTAGACATAGGAATTCTCTGCGCTGTGCTTGCCGCTGCAGCCCGCCAGCAGGCTGCCCAGCAGGACAAGAGACAGGAGCAGGCCCGTCCATTTTCTCATCTGTGTAACCTTCCCTTCCAAAGGAAATGATTGGCTGCGCCTGTGGCGCAGGAAAAACACGCAAAGCGTGTTTTTATACTCATTATAGAGGATTTTACCCCTGCATTTGTTACGGAACCGTAAAGAGAGAGGAAATTTTACCCCTAAAGCACCCGGCAGCCGCCCCGGGGACGGATGCTGAGGGCCTGGCAGGCGCCGGGGCCAAAGACGGCGTCCATCTGGGCGGAGAATTCGGGGGTGAGATAGGTGGGGACAAAGGCCTGGATGGTGCCGGCAAAGCCGCCGCCGTGGACACGGTAGGCCCCGCGGCCCCGCAGGAGATGCTCGGCCAGGGCCAGGGCCACGCTGAGCCCCTGCTCCTCCGGGTTCTTGGGGGCATAGACATTTTGGTTATACAGGAAAGAGGAGCGGCCCGACTCAATGATCAGCTGCTTGAAGGAGGAGAAGTCCCCGGCCTCCAGCATGTCGGCGGCTAGGGCTGCCCGGCGGTTCTCTTCCATAAAATGGACAGCGCGGAGGACGGCGCGGTCGCTGACAGCGGCCCGCAGCTCGCCCAGGCGGCTCCAAAACTCCTCTTCCTCCACGTCCCGGAGCACCGGGGCGCCGAAAAAGGCGGCGGCCTGTTTCATCTCGGCGGGGACGGCGGCGTAGTCCTGGGTGAGGTCGGCGTGGCTGCCGCCGGTGTTTACAATGCACAAATCATAGCCGCAGGAGGCGAAATCAAAGGCCACCGAGCGGATGGCAGGGGCATCGGAATCGGCGAAATCGATGGCGACAAAGCTGCCCACAGAACAGGCGGTTTGGTCCATCAGGCCGCAGGGCTTGCCGAAGAAGACGTTTTCGGCATACTGGCCGATTTGGGCAATCTCCACGGCGGAAAAGGCGTTAGCGGCGAAGAAATCGTTGAGCACCGTACCCACGGCCACCTCAAAGGCGGCGGAGGAGGAGAGGCCGGAGCCCCGCAGGACATCGGAGGTGGTATAGGCGTCGAAGCCGCCCACGGGGTGGCCAAGCTGGGAAAAGCGGGCGCAGATGCCCCGGATAAGGGAATTGGAGGTGCCCTCTTCCTCTGGGACAGGGGTGAGGCGGGAGAGCTCCACCCGGTTGGCGTCGTGGCCCTTGGACTGGAGGCGCACCACCGGCTCCGGGCTCTTGGCGGCCACCACAATCACATCCAGGTTGACGCTGGCGGCCAGGACGCGGCCCCGGTTGTGGTCGGTGTGGTTGCCCACGATTTCGGTGCGCCCGGGGGCGGAGAAGAGGGCGACTTCCCGCTCACCGTAGAGCGCCGCAAACTCCTGCAGCGCCTGGACATAGCGCGCCCGCTGAGGGGCCACCCCTTTTTCGGTGTAGAGCTCTGTTAAGATGGGGTCCAGCCGGCCGGCTTCCAGCTGCTTGATTGCCTGGGTTATCTGTGTCATTCCTATTGTCCTCCCCTCGAATTCTGTCGCAGGATTGTACTACCCCTATTTTACTCCGAAATGCCCGGTTGTACAAGAGGGAAATCGCATTTGTTTGGGGCGGGCAAGTTATAATATAAAAATGGACATTGGGAATTGGTCCTGATGTCCATTTTTTGTGGTAGATGCAGGTTTAGACCACATCAAAAAGCCAGAACAGAAGAGGTTGCCCGAAATGCTCGACTATAGGCGTAATACCTCTGCGGCAGGTCCAGCGCGTCTAAGGCTTTCCAGTATCTTCCAAACATGCTTCAAGGGGAAAAATCCCAGAAAGGAGGTGTCAGCGCCAGTGATAAAATGTAAAAAACCGCCGAGGAAAAAATGTAGTTTTGTGGCGGAGGAGGCGAAAAAAAGATAGACTCCCAAGAGGGCGGAAAAAGCGCCCGGAAAGGGAGTCAGGAAATGAAAGGAGCACAG
>JAAVYW010000024.1 GCA_022791315.1 Oscillospiraceae bacterium
CTTCACGCCGCCCTGTGCTGCCTCCGGCACAATGGCCGTAAACCGGGCCGTGGTGTCCACCGGGAAGGTGGGCGTCTCCACCGCATACCGGCAAATCTCATGGGTCAAAGCGGATTGCTCCAGGCCGGGGGCGATGGGTTCTCCGTCCTCCCCGCAGCCGCCGTCCCCCAGGGCCAGATAGGCCACCGGGGGAATGGTGGAGATTGTCCCCGCCGTGAGCTGTGCCAGCGCAATCCGCCGGGCCTTTGTGATGATGCTGTTTTTCTCTGCCATAAGAACCATCCTTCCTTAAAGTTTTGTGGTGACAACATCCGCATTGAGCCGCCGGGAACCGTCCAGCCGATACGTGCCGTCCAGCCTCCACATGCTATCCGCCGCGAGCTCCCCGGAGAGGGAAGCCCCCGCCGCCGCGCCGACCGATACCGACACCTTGTAGGTGCGGGAGGGAGCAGCATCCTCCTTGGCCCGCAGCCCGTCCTGTGTCCGGATGCCCGGCAGATAGAAGCTGCGGCCCCGAGTGCCAACGGCCTTGTGCAGCCCCATCATCCGCCCCGTACCCCAGCGCAGGGACATCTTCGGAAACTTGGCTCCCCTGGCCCATTCAGTCCCCAGTGTCCAGCTCCCGTCCAAACGCCGGGTACCGTCCAGCCGTATAATCTGCACCCCGAAGACGTCGGTTCCCACATGAAAATCCACTCGGTGGCTCACAAAGGCCATCTGCACAGCGGCAGCAGCCTCATACCACACCAAAAAGCCATATACCATATTAGCCGGAACCACCCGCCTCACCAGCGCTTTCACGTCCGGCAGAATCCCCAGCGCCTCCGCCCCGGTCTTCACCAACAGCCGGTAGTCCTCCACCAAGGCCTCTCCTCCGCAGGCATTTTCCAGCCAGTTTCGCAGCCAGGGCAGCGTGTAGGGCGTCTCCACATTCCACAGGGCCTTCACCCGCGCCTTGCGCAGCTCCAGCGTATCCGTGTCCTTTGGCCGGACGCGCAGCTCCCTCTCCCACCGCGCCACCCCCTGGGCCCCGGCGGTGTCCAGGAATTGATCTCCCAACACCTGCTCCAGCGCCTCCCAGGCCAGCGCAATCTCCGGCTCATTGGCCCGGTTGATGGCCCGAAATTCCGTCACCTCCCGCAGCAACGGCGGCAGGTATCCCAGCAATGTCCTATCCACTCACATCCCCCCTCACCGGGATACTGTCCGGCGGCAGCACCAGGTTTTCCTCTTTCCCGTCAATCTCCGTCCCCCCGATGTCCGCCACCATCTCCCGGCACTGGGCCAGGATACGGCTCTCGATCTGGGAAATCCGCACCACCAGGCTCTCCGTCCCCGCCCACTCCTTCGCCAGCTCCAAAAAATACTCGTCCAGCACCGCCTCCACATAGCTCCGGGCCGTCTCCCAGCTCCAGCCGGAGAAGAACACCAGGTGCAGCGCCACATCCACCGGCTCCTCCCGTACCCCCTCCACCTTCACCACATGCCCGATGGGAGCCAGTCCCAATCCCTCCCCCGCCCTGGGGTCCAGAGCCTCCTGCACCGCCCGCACCAGCTCCCCCGAGGGCGCGGTGAAGTTAGAGGCCAGCACCACCACCTTCACCGTCCCGCCCACGGTCAGCAGCCGATCCTTTGCCGCTGTGTACACCACCGCCAGCCAGTCCCGCACCGCCTGGGGCAGCCCTGACACAGTCTCATACCAGCTCTCCACCGCCGCGCCGGGGATCAGCGATTCCGGCTGGAGGCCCCGGTTCCAGGCGGGATGCACCTTCACCGCCCCCACACCGGGTATCGCCAGCACCTTCTCCGCATAGTCCGCCTGATTCCCTCCAAAGGCCTGGGACTGCAAGCTGTCCAACGCCCGCTGCCGGAAAGCCTCGGTCTCCTCCTCGTCCTCCCCCGGTACCAGCAGTTCCACCAGTTCCGCCTTGCCCAGCCCGTCGATGTACTCCACCGGAATCAGCCGCCCCGCGTAGTGGTTGGCCTGGCTTCCCGCCGTCTCGCAGACCACCCGGTGGCTCAGGCCCTCCGTGTCCCCGGCCATCCGCCCCACCACCACGAAATTCAAGTCCTCGCAGGAGAACCGCGCCCCTGCCGCCACCTCCACATCCATCACCGCCCGGAACACCGCCGCACTGGCGGGATAGGGGGCTAGGTTCCGGTCGGCAGCTCGTTTTATGAGATATTCCCTAGGCGCCGTGGACAAGTAGGTGGCCCGCAGCACAAAATCCAAGTCCATGTAGAGCTGCGCCACCTCCGCCATGGAGGGGGCTACCCCGTTGAACACCATCGACCCTTCCCGCTTGTCCAGCGTGGGCGGCACCCGTTCCAGCGCCCGTTCCATCAGCGTCTCATACGTCCTGTCCTCAAACATTCAGATCTCCACCTCCGTTTCCGCTTCCACATCGCCGTACACCGTGTGAGCCACAAAGGACACCCGCACGCTCTTCTTCCCCTCCTCAAACGCCCAGCCGTCCACGGCCAGAATCCGGTCGTCCTGCAAAAGCGCCTCGGTGATGCGCCGTTTCGCCTCGCTCATGGCGTAGTCCTTGGGCTTCCCGATGAGATCGGCCAGCTCCGCTCCGTAATTCCAAGAGTAGATGGGATAGGCATAGCGCTCCACATGCAGGATGAGATAGATGGCCTGGGCCATGGCTTCCCTGTCGTCCACCTTTCCCCGTACCCGTCCCTGCGCCATGTCCAGCGCATAGGTGAGCCCCGGCTGGGTATCCGTCTCAAAATCCAGCAGGCCCAAATCCGTCTCCGGCAGCAGGCCCATCACTCCCTCGCCTCCCATCTATCCCAGACCACATACTGCTGCCCGCCGTCACACCGCAGCAGCAGCACCTTTTCTCCCGCGGCCAGCGCGTTGTGTACCCGCCATTTCTTCCTGCCCTTGTACTTGTGCCGGTGCTCCGCAAAAGCCTCCTCCCCCTCCCCGCCGGATGCCGGCTCGGTCTCGTGGTATTCCGGCAGCGGCGTCATCTCCACGCTGTAGTCCCGCACCCGGTCAGTCAGCAAGAGCTGCGCCTTCTCCAGCATCATTTTCTGATCCACCTGGATTTTGAGAGGTGCCGCAGACACCACTGTCCCAAAGCACACGCCCGCCGGTGCCCCGGCCTGCATGGCCTCCAGGGCAGCCTGCTTCACCGACCGCACAAACTCATTCATCTCAAGCGACAAAATCCCCACCCCGCAATTTCAGCTCCATCAAATGCTGTCCCTGGGAAAAGGTGTGCTTCACCTGCTCTGCCATCATGTAGTGAGAGAGCGTCATGTCCCCCAGTTCCAGCTTCACCACCAGCAGCGTCCCGCCCCGCACCCGGATGTCTCCCAGCACGTTTTGCAGCCGCAGCGTGCGGGTCTCCCGGTTGTAGAGCCCCAGCAGGGCCTCCGCCATGGCCTTGGCGTTGCTGCTGCTCTCCAGCTTCTCGTAATACTGGAGCACGCCCCACTGATTCTGATGAGCGCTGTCCTGAGCGATGTAGATTTCCCGTTTTCCCGTGTCCTTGTTCTCATAGACCAGCTTGATTTTGTCATAGGTCTGCTGAGCAATGCTGCTCTGATAGTCATAGTCCCCCGCCGTCTCCTCGTCCACCAGGAGGTCGATTTTCATCTCCTCCAGCCCCCGCAGCGTCAGCTTCCCCACATCGTCATAGAGCACATACATTGCCCCGGTGGCCTTCAGCGTCTCGTCCAAGGCGTTCTGGATGATGTCGAAGAGGGTGTGATCGTCCTCCACCCGGCTGGGGATACGATACTTGGTGTCTGCCAGCACCCCCACGCGCAGCCCAAAATCCTCCGCCAGCATCTTCACCACCTCCGCCGCCGTCTTGCCGGTGTAGACATAGGTGTCCTTGTTTTTCAGATAGTAGAGCTGGTCGTACACTGTGATGCGGATCATCTCCTCCTGGCTCCCCTTCCGGGATTTCTCAAACACAAACCCGTAAAACACCGGCACCCCGTCCACCGAAAACCGGCAAGCGTCCCCCTCGACAAACTCCAGGCCGGGGGTCTTCACCACCTGGGCTACGAGCTTCCCCGGCTGCCCCTTTCGCTCCCACTCGATGGTGACGCCCTCCACCACCGGCGGGATCATCAGCTTCCCCTTGTGGGAAATCAGCAGTTCATAGGTCATGGCAGCGTCAGCACCTGCCCCGGATGGATGAGGTTTGGCCTAGTAATCTGGCTGGCGTTGGCCTGCGCGATCCTCGTGTAATCCGAGCCCTTCCCGTAAAACTTGGCCGCGATGGCCCACAGGCAGTCCCCCGGCTGGACAGTATAGGTCTTGGCCGCCGGGGCTGTCCCCGCATCCCGCTCCTTCTCCGCCTTCGCCAGCCGCAGCTTGCCGCCCTGGGCGGGTTTTTTCACTGCCACCGTCTTCGTCCCATAGCTCCGCCACTGCTTCAGGCTCGCCTCCACCGCCACGTCCAGCCCGTTTTTGGCGTCCTCGGTGATGGTGTAGTCCTCCAGGCTTACCGCCAGATTGGTGTCAAAGAGCCTGCGCCCGTCCGGGCTCACACGAGTCAGGATAAACCGGGTGGATTTCTTCCCGGTCTTCAGCTTCTCCAGCAGGCCCAGGTAGTAGTCCGGGGATTGTCCTCCCGTGAGCATGGGAAAAACAAAGGGAACCTGGAGCTCCGTGAGCCCGGCTTCCCGCAGGAAGTTCACTTCCCCCTCATTCAGCAGCACCAGCGTCTTGTTCTTCCCCTTGATTTTCACCGTGAGCTTGGCGGGCGTGGGCATCCTCACCCCGCCCAGGTAGCAGCTGTAGCTCATAGATGCGCCCCCTCTGCCGCTGTCACCAGCGATTCCGCAAAGCCGTCGGTGAGGGCGCGCAGCACCCCGTCCAGGTCGGCCCCGCCCTCGATTTTGTTCGTCATGCCTGTCATGTCGATTTTCACCTCCGCTGTGGTAAACCGGTTCACTGCATCCCGCTCCGCAATGTCCCGCAGGTATTTCAGCTCCTCGCTGCCCACGTGCAGGCTGCCCGCTATCCCGTCCGTGTCCTCTGCAATGCCCCCCACATTTCCCGGCAGCCCGTCTAAGCCATCCAGGGGGGATTGCTCCCCCAGCGGGTTCTGGATGTCATTCATCAGGTCATTGACACTGCCCAGGCCACCTCCAAAGAAGTCCGAAACCGAATCCGCCAGCTTTTCCCCAAAGGCGTATCCCCTGTCCGCTGCTTCAGCATAGTCCAGATAGTCCATCCTTCGCACATACTCCACCCAGCCCGATTCATCCTTCACCGCCTGCTGGGCCTGTTCCAGCTGGGAATAGAAACTATCCAGCCCACTGGTGATGTCAATGGTGACGCCGGGAATCCGGTTCAGCAAGGTTTCAATCCCAGACGCCATGTTTTGGATATATCCCAACACAGTCAGGCACATGTCATAGAACAGCACCTTCACCGCCCCTATGGGATTGTGAAACACATTACCAAAAAAATTGGCAACCGCTGCAAACCGGTTTTGCAGGGGCACCACGAAGTAATTCATAAGAAATGCCCCCAGCATAGAAAATCCTGCCATAATCACTCCCGTGGCCGAAAGGCTGGTTCCCGCAAACTTGTTAAAGGCCCCTACCGCCGCATAAATCACGGCTATCAGGGCAATGATTCCCAACACAATCCAGGTCACCGGACAGGCCAGCAGAGCCGTATTGAGCCCCATCTGGGCAGCCGTTTGGGCGGTGGTTTTCGCCACAGCAACACCGGTGGCAGCGGCATGGGCATACTCAGCCGCAATCAGCACAGTTTTAACCGCAGCACTGGCTAGTTCCAGGGCCTTTGTCACGCCCAGATAGCCCGCGTAGGCAGCCAAGGCTGCAACGACTCCGTAGACAACAGGACCAATAATCCCCCAGTTATCCGCCACAGCACTGCCGAAAGCCAGTGCCCCCTCCACCATTCCGGTCAAGAGGTTGATGCCCATTCCCAGCACCCCGGCCAGCCCCAAGGCAGCACTTTCAATCTGTGGCAGGTTCCTTTGTACCGCCTGTACTAGCCCGAGGAAGGCCGGATAGATACCTGCCCCGATGTTCTCTTTCACATCCCCCAGAGCATTTCCCAACTGTGTCACCTGCCCCACTGGTGTGTTACTCATAGCCTCATACAGTCCGCCCCACCCTTCCGCAATCACCGAGTTAATCACTGCGGCGGCCTGCATGTCTTGGCTCATATCCAGGTATCCGGCTCCCAGTTCCTCCACAATCTGAGCCTGATTCGCCGTACCCTCAATGATAGCCTTTTGCGTGTCGGTAAATTGGAACCCCTTCTCGTTCATAGCGTCATAGGAGCCGGACATGATTTTCCCCAGCCCTGTGGCATAGTCCACCATGGCTTGGCTGTCCAGCGCCGCGCCCCCGCTCATACCGGCGGAATAGTCCGCCAGGGTGTCCATCATGGAAAGGATGGCATTGGCGTCAGAGAAATAGGTGGCGAATTCCGCCGCTCCTGCAATCATGGCTTCATCCCCGTACATTCCCCGGCTCTGGATTTCCGCCGCCTTAGCCAGGATGGCGTCATAAGCTGTCAGCGCCGGGCCGGTGTCTGCCTGGAGCTCCACGGTTTGCGTCCTGGGCAGGCTATCCGCGAAAAGCCGATAGCCCACCGTCGCCCCGGCAGTATCTAGGAATAGGATGTTCCCCAGCTCTGCCCCTTCGATTTCCCCCACTAACCGGTCATACTCTTCTTGAGCCCCGCCAGTGTCTAAGGACAGCACCGCCCCGGAAAGCCCATTCACCATAGCCTCATAGGCATCCACTGCGCCGGTGGTGTCCAGGGAGAAGGCCGTCCCCAGCCTTGCCCCACTCAGGTTATTTTGCAGCATCTCATATTTTTTGACCGCCTTTGCCGTCTCGAAAGAGGGCTCCACCTGAGGCGCTATCCCGGCATAGTCCACAGAGGCTGTAATCTCAAATACCGATTGGGCCGGGAGGCCCAATCCTTCGGTGTCCAGGGCCAAACGGGCTCCCAGCTCTGTCTCGCCCACTCCCCAGGCTAACCGGTCATATTCCTCCCAGGCCCTGGTAGTATCCAAAGCAAAACTGCCCTCCAGCTCTGCCCCAGCCACAGAATTCACCAGCCCCTGGAGGCTGTCTACAGCCTCAGACACGTCTAGGGTAAACCTGCTTTCCAGCTGGTTTTGTTCCCCATTGCGCACTATGGCCTGATAGCTCTCCTCTGTACCCATGTTGTTCAGCACAGTTTGCAGTTGCATCTGCGCCCCAATCTGCACATCAGCGGCCCCCATAGCGTCCACGGCGAAGTTCTTCGCGGCGGAAATCCCCGCAAAGGCCCCCGCCAGGGAAACCACCTTTTTGAGCATCCCATCCGTCGCGGATGTCCCCCGCTCAATACCACGGTTCAGCTTTTCCTCTTCCTCCGCCGCCCAGCTGAAGCTCTCAGCCCACTGGTCCGTGGCCTGCCTGGCTCCCACCAGCTCTCCCCGGGCCGCCTCAATGGTCGCCAGTTCAAGGGCCTCGCCCGAGGCCCGCTGCATCTGCTCAAACGCCGCCAACGTGGTATCCAGCGCTGAGGTAATCTTCCGCAATACCGCCGACATCCCGTCGTTTAACACCATCTGGGACTGAATCGTTGCCATCCGCTCACCTCCTCCCCCTCTCCTTGGCTTTTCTCTTGGCCTCTTCCTCCTGTCTCCTCTCGTCCTCCACCCGCACGCGGATAGAGCCAATCACAAAGGCCCGTTCCCGCACGGGCAGCCCCAGGAACTTGGACGGCTCCCACCCAAACTTCTGCAAGCAGTAGTGGGCGTAGCTGGATTCCGGGTCGCCGTCCAAAATCAGTTTTTTGCCTCGTCCGCCAGCTCCTCCTCGGTCTGGAATCCGTTGGCCTGGAACACCTTTGCCACATAGTCGTCAAACTCCCCGCCAATGAGCAGCGCCCCAACCAGCTCCTCCGGCTTTGCCACGCCCCAGCTGTCCTGGAGCCCGGCGTCCGTCAGGTCGGGGAACACCGTGCACCGGGCACACACCTTGGCCTGGAAGGCATAGGTGTCAAACCGCTGGGTAAACTGCCCCTTCTTCCCGGGCACCGGTTCCTGCCGGAAACAGGACGACCGGATACGGGCGTATTCGTCGGCGGAGATGCACCGGATTTCCCACTCCACCGGCTTCCCGTCCTCCCCCTTGAACCGGGGGGAGGGGGCAAACCGCACATTGGCCACCTGCTCCACATTGGGTTTCAAAAACGCCGATAAGCTCTTGTCCATCTCAAGTCCTCCTCATCACATATAGCTGGGGTTTGTGTACTTTTCCGGGCGGCTGAAGCTGTCGCAGAACCCCTCGATGGTCTGCTCCACAAACCCGCCCTCATCGTCGAACATGGAGAGCAGCACCTCCCCGTCCAGCACGCAGTCGTTGTAGATTTTGGTGCTCCTGCCCACGCCGCTGGCCTGGTCGTCGTTGGTGGTCTGGATGGTAAAGGTGGGCATCACCCCGGTGCGGATAAACTGCTCTATCACATCGTCGAATATCTCCGTACACTTGTACACGGTCATGGTGAAGGAGAGCACGGCAGTGTCCGCCTTGTGCCCCACCACGATGTTCCCCAGCCGGGGCACCTCCTTGGTGTTCACCTTCACCTTCCCCTCAAAATTCCGGGCCATCAGCATGGAATACCGCCTGCCGTCAATTGTCACAAAGCACTCCGCCCGGTGGGCGCTCACCGCGTCCTTGGCATTCATCATCGCCATATCGTTCGCCCCTTCCAAAAAATTGAGGAGCGGTTCCCCGCTCCTTGCCAAAATTATATTCCTACGCCACACTGATGCACAGCAGCCGGAAGGTCTCCCGGCCTTTCGGCGTTACCAGGGTTTGTGTACCACTCCACTGGGTCTTCTCATTGATGCACTCTTTCACCTCAAAGAGGCCATCGTTTTTCTCAGCATAGGGCAGCAGCTTTCCCCGCTTATCCCGGAAGAGATACTTCTTTTCCAGCAGGAACTTCACAAACTCTCTCTCCTTAACCTGCAACTGCTTGGCAGTCTCCCGGATATTGGTGAGCAGGTTCCGGTCTACAAGCTGGTCGAAATACTCTGCTTTAGGACGTGCAATTTCCAGGTTTACCGCCAAAGCAGAGTTAACTGCCTCCAAGGCCTTACGCTTGTCCTGCTCCTCCTTGAGAGCGGTACACAACTTAATCATGGTATCCGGATTAAGGATGGCAGCTTCCAGGGTTTCAGGGGTCATGTATGCGCCATGCTTACGGATAGAGGGGATAACCTCATGGGTAGTCCACCGTTTAAAGGCCTTCGCTTCTGGTTTCCGGCTTCCCATCACCAAAGAATATAGGCCCGGTTCATTTATGATAGAGACTTTCTGTTTTCCCCCAGGGGTACGAATTGAACTCGTACCCTTTTCATCATCATCTAGCCTTTCAAGTGTTTTGCTTGTGTCTGACAAATCAAGCGCTCGACACACATCCACCGCCACAAACCATGGTTCTCCGTTAATCTGTGTTGTACGGATTTCCCCAAATTCCGGATTGTTAAAAGTCATAATGTCATTCATGCGCTTTTACTCCTCTCTTCCCTGCTCTGTAGCCTTTGGCGCAGCCATAGTTAAATATTACACACATTGTTCCGTAAGTGTCTTCTCGCAACATATCATAGAAAGCACTTAATGAATCTTTCTGTTTGTTATATGCCTTTGGATTTTTTCTTTTTTACTGAATCACCACGCTCATGTAGAGCTGTGCCATTGCGTTCACCACATTCAGCCCGTTCACTGTCACCAGCACGGCCTTTTTCCTGTCCCCCTGCTGGCAGCTCACGGTATCCGGGTCAAAGTTCTCCACTGCCCGGATGTCTTCCAGCTGCTTCAGGTAATGGGTGATGTCCCCCCACAGCGCAGACCGCCCCGACGCGTCGTTGGGCACCACCCCCACATACCGGGTGTTGAACAGCACCGCAATGTCATTGGCAATCTGGTCGCATACCCGCATGGTCTGGTTGCTCTGGAACACCTCCCCCTTGGTGTCCGAGAGGGTCAGCAGGGTGTTGATGTCCTCCAATACCCTGGTATCCCCGTTCACCTTGTGGAACAGGAATTTGCCTGCCTGGATGGCCGCTGTCAGCTCCGCCTGGGTGAAATCCGTGTCCAGGGTGAGCTCCCCGTCATACTTGGCGTTGGTGAGGGACTTGTTCACCGCCACCCCTGCCTGGGCCCCTGCGGCCCAGTAGACCACCGCCTGCTCCTCCACCTCTGGGATGGAAGCATGGGTGGCGCTGTTCCACACGCCGATGACCCCCTCATAGTCCACTGTGGCGGGCTGCCAGGCCACCAGCTGGAACTTGGCCCCCACCTCCTCCCGCATCCGCTGGGTGTAGGCTGCGTAGAGCTTCACAATGGTGGCGTCCGCCGCCGGGCAGCAGAGGGTGTTAAAGGCATAGGCCTCCAGCTTGTCCAAGAACGCCTGGTGGCTGTCCCCGGTGACGCCCTGCGCGTCCTCGCCCCCCATCAGCGGCAGCCCCGCCGTGGCCGCCAAAACAGCATCTTTCTGGAAATCCACCCAGGCATTCCCCAAAAGCCCCCCGGCGTCCGCCACCGTCTGGGTCTCCTGGGCAATCCCCTCCAGGTAGGTGCTCACGTCCCACAGCGCCCCGTCGTCCACATTGGGGGCAATCACGATGGAGAGGTCGTTGCCCCGCACGCCGGGATGCTTTGCAGTTGCCAGCGTGGCCGCCGCCTCCCCCTCGCCCAGCCGGCAGGACGCCTTCTTCGCACCCTGCCCCAGCCGGTAGCAGTACACCGTGGTGGCGTGGAGGAATATCTCCCGCAGCGCCAGCAGCTTGGGGTGGTCGTAGGAGTAGCCAAAGAGCTCCTTGCTGTTCTTCTGGAATTCCCCGGAGGTCACGGCGAACACCTCTCCCTCCGGCCCCCAGCTCAACACAAAGGGCGCCGCTGCATACCCCCTGTCCGAGAGCGTCGCCGACGCCTTGGCAATGCTGGAAAAATTGATATACGAGCCGGGTAACACCTTGTTCTGCACAAGCCATGTGCCGCCTCCCAGTGCCATTTACCTCACCATCCCTTTCCCAAATGCCTCGATTTTCTTTTCCACTTCCTCCAGGGAATACCCCTTGCCCTTTTCCAGCAGGGCGTCCAGCAAGTCCCGCCGCCCGGCATACCGCCGGGAAGCCATCAGCTGTTCCTTGGTATACAGCCCCTTCTCTGTCTTTGCCATCTTCCTCATCCTCTCTGGTCTATGTGTAATGTCTCCATGGGAACCTCTTCTTGGGGCAGGTAGGCGAAGTGCTCATAGGCTGTCTGCACATGCAGCGCCCCGTCGGTGTACGCCCAGCTGCATTCCCCGGCCTGTAGGGTGTCCCCCTCCGGCGTCACAACGCTTTCCAGCAGCAGGGCAAGCTGTTCCGCCATCCTGTAGCACTCCGCACTGCCCCGCCTGGGGAAGTATACCACGTCAACCGTGGGCGTGCGGCGGTATCGTTCTCCCAACGTCTTCGCCTGCCCGCCGGCGGGCATCTGTACGATGAAATCGCCGGGGCGCAGCCCCTGCTTCACCTCCTCCCCATGTACCTGCGCCTGGGGGAATGCCCGGTGCAGTGCCAAACTCACTGCATCAAAGACACTGTTCAAACAAATCTCAGCCACGGAACACCTCCTGTAACAGCCGGTTCAGCTTGCGTTCAATCAGGCCGGGGGCCAGGTCCTTCAGCTCCTGCTCTGAAATCGTGAGGAAGTAATGCCCCTTCACCCAACCCTTCCCGTTAGCGGTGCGGTGCCCGAATTCCACGTAGCTGGCGTATTCCACCGGGTTCATCACCTCGACCCGGTAGGCGTTCCCGGCCCTTTCCACCGGCAGGCTGTTGGCGTACCCTTTCGCGCCGCCGGCGGATTTGCTTCCGTCCCGGGCTGTCCAGCCCTGGCGCAGGGTGCCGCCCACCTTTCCCGGCACTTTGCCACCCTTATGGGTCTGCCCGCCTGCGCAGGAATAGCTCCCACCCTTGTAGTTCCCCACCGGCGTCCTGGGAATCACCAGCGCCAGCAGCCGGGCCGCCAGTTCCCTGGATACCTCCCGGCAAAACTGCTCCAAATCCACGGACTGCAATTTCCCCAGGTTCTCCCGCAACCTTTTCAGCTGCCGGTAATCGCAGTCTCCCCAGCAATTTGTCATCACGCCCACCCCTTCCACAGGGCTAGGGTGATTTCCTGGTGTCTGGAATACACCGCCGCCCTGCCGCTGCGCTCATACTCCCCTGTAACCCCGTTTTGCGTGACTGTGATTTTCGACCCCTCGGGTATCCCTATATCCGGCGCTATGTACAGCGTCACGGTCTGGGCCACAGCTGCCGCCCCTTCCCTGGGCTCGGTGCTGGGCGAGGCGGAAAAGGAAATCCGGCAGGGCTCCTCCCGCAGCAGCACCTTCTCCCTCGGCTCTGTCCGGCCAGTGGCAGGGTCAAGTGTCCCCTCCCATACTGTCACCGTGGCCCGGCCTATCCACAGGCTGCGCAGAGCCTTTTCGTAGTTCACCATTCCAACCTCCTGTAGGCTGCTAGGACGCGCTCAGGGGGATGGCGCATCGCCTCAAGCCCGGCGATAAACCGGGCCTCTGGGCTGCCTGCCTCTCCCGGCCCAGCGAAGGACACCGATATATCCCCCTCTGTGATGCTCTTGGCAGTGTTTGAAAAATCCAGCCCCGCAATCTCCAATTGCCCGGCCGCCAGCTTTTCTCCCAGGAACGCCCCCGCCGCCAGCTCGGCCAGCGTGTAGAACAGCCCTTCCGGCACGTCCCTATGATGGATGTCGGCCAGCAGCTCTGACCGGCACTTGGCTATCTGGTAGTCAATACCCGGCCTGTCTTCCTCTGTGGCCTCATATCCCAGCATCGCCAGCCGGGAAACCACAGTATCATACACTTCCACGGCCTTAACCCTTGGAGCAAATCCGGCACAGTGCAATGGCCTTGTCGGCGATATAGGAACGCTCTGCCTCCTCTGCCTCCCCAGAGTGCACCAAGTCCCAGTTTGCCCCGTTGGCGAGCTCCTCCTCCGTCGGGGAGAGGCTGGCCTGGACTTTCTTCTCATAGGAAATCCCCTTGGGCGCAAACACCTTCCGCTGCCGGGTATAGAGCGTATCCTGCCCGCCATTTGTTGCAGGGTCGCGGGCCATCTCATAGGGCACCTTCACTCCGAGGTCTTCAAAGTCGATGGCGCCCTCCCCCAGCACATAGCTGGTATAGGTCACAGCACCGTCTTCCCCCTCTTCTGTGGGCATCCCGTCATCTACAACAACCAGCCTGCCGTTCCAGGTATACAGGGTCAGGTCGCGGGTTACACCCTCTTTGTCAGTGTATTTCAGTGCTGTCAACAGGTTCAGGTTCTCCAGGTTGGTTGCCACTGCCGAGTGCAGGAATACCATGGAAAACTTCTTTTTCCGGTCGCCGCAGGCCTGGGCTGTGGCACTGTTCAGGGTGGAAGCCTCCATCGGGCCATCTACTGTGTAGGTGTGCTTCTTCACAAACTCTGCGCCCTTTGTGCTAGTCATGGCAAACACACCCTTTAGCGTTGCCAGAATGGTGTCCTGGTCCAGGTCCTCCCAGTAGGCCGCCACCTGCTGCGCCACATTGTCCATGAAGTCCACGCCCCCGGTGATGTCATAGGAAAAATCCCGTTCCACCCAGGCTTTGGCTCGGCCCACAACCACCACACCCTGCTCAAAGGTCTTGGTGTTAGTGGCGACGATGTCCGTGCCGCCGTCGTAGTTCACGGCGTCCCCATCCAGTAGCCCCCGCATGGCAAGGCGGGCATACCCCGTCCCGTTCTGGGAGGCAAACACCTCCCGGATGTCTGGGTTTCCCGCCAGTACCTTGGATTTCCTCATCTCATTCAGCCTAGCCCGGGGGACCCGTTCCGCCCGGTACTTGAAGGCCTGGGGATTAAAGCTCTTTGCATCAAATTTTGCGTTCGCCATTATTTCTCATCCTTTCTCTTTTTACTGCCTCTCAATTCCTCCAGACTGGGCAGATGCTCTGCCAGGTACTGCACCAGCCCCTCCTGTGTCCTGGGCAGCCCAGCCGCCGGCGCACCGGTCAGGCGGCTCACCAGGTTTTGCAGCGCCGTTTCCAGTGACACGGTCTTCGGTTTCTCAATGTTTCTCATATGCCCTCCCATCAGCTAATCTCTGTATCCGGGTTTTCCGCCAGGTACCCCGCCAATTCCGCATAGCTCATTTTGGAGAAATCCGGCGCATCGCCCAGTTTAACGCTGCCCTCGCCGGGCCGGAAACCCTGGAACCGGGCCTGTTTTACCTCGGTAAACAGATATCCGTCGCTCTTTTTAACCTCTTTCAACTGCTCATCCAGCCCTGCCAGCTTCCCATCTTCCCCCAGCTTCACCTGGGAGAGGTCAAGCAAGGGTTTCACCGCCTTGCCGTTGCGGGCCCCTGCCGCTGCCAGCGCCGCGTCCACGGCGTTGTCCAGCCGCAGCCGGGCCAGCTCTGCCCGATGGGCCTTTTCCTGCTCGGCGTTCTGCTGCTTCATGGCCTCAATCTGCTTTTTCAGCTCCTCGTTGTCCCCGCTGGCAGTCTTGAGGGCGTCCAGCTGCTTATCCCGGTCAGCCACCGCCTTTTTCAGGGCCTTACTCTCCTCCCCCGCCTCCTCCAGCTTTGCTTTCGGGACATACCCTTCCAGCTCTTTCCGGGATGCTGCCTCCGCCTTGGCTGCCAGCTCTTCGCTGATGCCCAGGGCCGTGAATTCTTCTTTTCTCATGCTTTTCCCTTCCTCTCTTTGTAAAAATGGGTGTGAAAAAAGCACCGTGTTTCTACACGATGCTTTATCAACAATAGGAAAAGGAGCCGTATTTCTACGACTCCTCTTTAGGATTGGGCTTTGGCAGGCGTACACTTCTCCTGCGTCTCTCGGGTTTCCCCTGTCAGTACCAGCGGCGTGTGGACTGTACGAATTCCTCCACCTCAAAGTTCTCCTGTCTATCTTACCGACGCTCCTTGTTGATACGCCTTCCTTGCCTCTTTTAAAGCCATATAGTTTGCGCCTCCGCCAAGTTCGGAATGCTCAAGCTGGATTGGGTCATTCTCCCATCTACAAACCGGACAAATATCGTATTCTCCGACTTGTGTTTTCCCACAGACCGGACAATCGATTTTATTCATTTCGTTCGTGCTCATATCTCCAATATACCTCCTTTGCTTGTGGCAAGAAGTATGTTTTAATTGTCTTATCGGGATTTATTACCAAAAACTCATTCGTAGAAAACTTGTATTTTGAAACGCTCCCATCAGACCGTGTAAGCTGTTCTACATCTTTAGATGGAGATGCCCAGAAAAGCCAATTGGCCCGCTCTAAATATTCTTTCTCCGTAATATCTCCAAATTCATTCCGATGTTTTTCATAATGTCGTGTCAAAAGTTCAGGACTTTCAAATGTAACTCTGAAAACATTTTCTATTATACCATCGGTTTCGGTATCTTGCAAGTCGTTTCCATCAACAAATCGGCCCTTCCACTCCCCAAACGACATATCTGCCGGGACTTTCACAATTCCCCCGTCCGCCCTGCGGCTCCACCGTTCCCCAATCCCCCGCATATCCTCGAAATACGGAGCCGTGCAGCACCGGCACCAGGGGTGGAACGGCGGCGCTGTCAGCCCCACCTCATACTCCGGCATCTTGAACACCTTGCCGTCCAAGGCCCCGCACAACTCGCAGGTGTCCTTGTCGAAGGAGGCCACAATCGCATACTGCTCCACCCCCAGCTCCCCAAAACAATCTTTCTGGGCTGCGCTGGCAATGGCTGCGCTCTCTGTCATCACCAGCCGCCCCGCTTTCGCCCTTGACACCTCAAACTGCTTGCTGATTGCCGCAATGGCTTTGTCCGGCGCCTCCCCTCGGATAATCATCTGGGTGAGCTGGGTGTTGACGCTGTTCACCAGGGCTTGCTTGTTTACCCAACACCGGTCCCGAAAGGTCTGCCCATCCGCTGTCCAGGCCCGGGCAAGCGCCTTTTCCAACGCCTTCTCGTTGATGGCCGGCATGACCGTGCCCACCCCCAGGCCTCTCTGCACCTCAAACGCCGTCCGGTAATACCCCTCCTGGTAGGTCTCCCGCGCCACTGCATCCAGGGCGTCCAGCTGATTCGCATACAGGATTTCGGCCTGCTGCTGGAGTTCCAGCTTCTTCGCCTCCAGCCGGGAGATATGTACCCTGGCGCTGGCGTTCTCCAGCTGCTTCATCCAAGCCCCATCCAGCGCATTCTGCTGCCCATAGGCGATGTATTCCTCCACCGTCCAGCGGAATTCCTCCAGCTCCCGGCTGTTCAGCAGCTTCCTTGCCTCAGCCAGAGAAACCTCGTTGTTTTCCGCAAGCCGCTGATACCAGACGGAGAGCTCCTTCTCCACTGCCTGCTCGGCCATCGAAAACTGCCGTTCCAGGTTCTCCACATAGGAATACGATTTGTCCAGCAGCGCGTCCTCCAATACCTTCATCCGCCTGGCCCAGTATTCCCCGTTATTCGCCATCGCTCTCACCGCCCTCTGCTGACGGGGCACGCTGCCGGTTGGCTAAAAAGACTGCCTGGTAGGGGTCGGCGCCCACCTCCTCCCTCTCCCTCTTGATGCGTTCCAACTCTTGCTCTGGGTCGGATATCCACGGATGGTTCTTCACAATGGTCTCGTCAGAGAGGATTCCCACCGACGCCTTACAGTTATTGATAACCTCTGTCTCGTTGATGAGCACATCCCGGTCAAAGATGGCCTTGGCCTGTGCCCCTTCAAAGCTGCCCTTGCCCGTATTAGCCAGGTATCGCTTCACAAACCACAGCAGTTCCTCCATGGCGGCCTGGAACTCCAACTCAATCCCATTGGCGTCTAAGTCAATATCACTGTACATGGACTGGATGTTCATCTGGTTCGGGTTCCCGGACATGCGGTCGTCCTTGGCGTCATAGCCCCCCGCATTCTCGATAATGGCGTCCTTGAGCAGGGACAACAGCACCTTGTAGTTCTCGGAATTCACCTCCAGCGTCAACGTGTCTACGCCGCCCTCGCTGCCCTCATAGGAACGCACTTTGACAGCCCCATAGGTAGCCAGGTTATGCCGGAAGCGGCCCAGGTCCTCCCCTTCGTAGTTCTTGAGGACTAAAAGCGTGCTGTGGACATCCTCCTCCATCCGGTTGGCGAAATTGGAGAGCACGTCGTTGTAGGCGTCTTGTAGGCACTTCACCCTGGACAGCAGCGGCAGTTCATGCGGGGAACTCTTGAAGCACACCAGGGGTATCCTCCCCCAGTTATCCCTCCTTGGCCCCAGGTCCGGCTCGGTTGTGATAGTGTAAGGGCCTGATGCCGCGTCCGGGTCTGGGACTAGCCTGCCGTCATCCTCCCGGATAAAGCAGTCCACCCCGCCGCCGTGGAACACCTCAGCTTTCGTCACCAGTTTCACTTTCTCGCTGCTGTCATAGACCTGTATGACATAGACATGCACAGCTGCATCCAGGATGGTATGGTCCGCATCCGCCCAAAATGGCAGCACCTCATCCGCTGGGAACCGCCGAAAGGCCAGCTCCCTGTCCTCATAGTAGGGATACACCCAGCACTTGCCGCCAATCCACGCCCCCTCCCCCACAGCTCGGAGAAATCGCCGGAATCCGGCGCCCAAAACAGCATTCAGCGCTTCTGCATACTGCCTATTCTCCGTATCAAAGGAAAACGGCCGCCCAAAGGAATAGTTGGTCTTCTGGTCCACCATCTTGGCATACTGGTTGTTGAGTATCCGGTTGTTGGGGAGGTACTTCACCTCCACCAGTTCGCCGTCCTTATCCAAGGCCATACGTTTTTTCCGCAGTATTGCTTGCTTCCCGTCATAGTAGGCCTCCCCTTCCAGCTGCCTGCGCCGCTCCTTGGAGGAGAGCCACTCTGTGATTTCCAGTTCCAGAAACCGCCTGTCCGTCATGCCCCGTCGAAGGTTCATGGCCGTCCGGGCCACACAGTCCTCTCGCAAATGGAACGTCACCAAAGTTTATCACCTCCCTTAAAAGCTGAACAGTGACGGCGCGAAAACCCTGTGGACAAAATACCGCACGTCGTCCATGGCGTGGTCGTTTTCCTTGATAGGCCGGTCCTCTGCCGCCTTCTCATCCCAGCGGTAGAGCCCAAACTCCCGGATACAGTCCCTGCACCCATCGCAGATGAAGAGCTCCCCTGTCCGCAGCCTAGTGGCTACATCCCGGATACCGTCCAGTACCGCATTGGAAGCCTTGATGTCGTGGAACCGTCCATGCCGCCGGATGGTCTCCAAAAAAGAGGCTGCCGACGGGTCTACAATCACCCCGCTGACGGGCAGATTTCCAGCCAGCTTTTCCAGCTCCATGTAATACTCCTCATCCGTGCGCTGCCTCCCCTCTTTCCGGCTGTCGTAGTAATACTCCCGCATCCGATACCATTTGCCGTCGGCCCGTCCCCAAAGCCCCATACTGGTGGGATTGGCCGTGCCATAGTCCACACTGATGTAATACTTGTCATAGGGCCGGGGCACTGATGGGACAACGTGGAAATCTTTGTTGAACATGGTGTAGACTAGCCCCTCTGCCACGACCCATAGGCCGCGGATATACCGGTCATAGAACACCCCGGAATACATGTTCTCATACCGTTCCCGGATTTTCTGAGGCAAGGCCAGGTTGTCGTCCATCGTGAAATGCAGGTGGAGGGCATTCTTTTCCCTGCGCTTGTCCTCTTCCAGCCAGTTTTTATAAAACCAGTGCTCTGGGCCCGCCGGGTTGCAGTTGAACCAGAACTTGCTCCCCTCAACCGAGCACCGGGCCAGGGCCTGTTCTACAAAGGACCGGGGCTGCAAAGCCACCTCGTCCAGCAGCACTCCCGCCAAGGTGATGCCCTGGATGAGCATGTAGGACGACTCATCCCGCCCGCCGAAGAGGAAGTAGGTGTTTTCCCGCCCAGTGCCGTCGGAGATAACCAGTTTGTTTTCGGCCCGCTTTTCCACTATCCGCAAATCAGGCGGTAGCCAATCCCACAGGTTGAGGATGACATTGCGCCGCAGGCTCTCAATGGTCTTCCCACATAGGGCAAACTTCTGCCCGCTGAAACTAGCCATACTCCAGAGGACGAACCCGGCAGCCATGCACATCGTCTTGCCGGAACGGATAGCCCCGTCGCATATCAGCGCATCCCGGTTTCGGAACCGGGGTTGCTGCCACCACATCATCGCTAACCACTGGCGCTTACTCAACCTCTGGTAAATCATCCGTATCCACCTCCTCAGCTTCCATAATCACCTCTAGCAGATTGTTTTCTCGGGATTCTGCGGGGGTACTGCCGGGAACGAAGAGCCCCAGGTGCTTCCCCAGCAGCTCCAAGGCCCTGGCCTTATCGTGCAGCTTTATCTCAACACCAAACTGGTTTTGCTTGATTCCCGCAATGGCTGGGAGCTTCTCCCTTGGCACTTCATCTGTCGCTTTGACAGCCACATGCCCGTCCCCCGTGACATTCACAAAGTCAGCCCCACTGGCAAAGGCGATGGATGCCAGCTCTTGCAGCACGGTCTCCTGGGTGATTTCCAGCTTGCTTTGCAGCTTGTCCCGCCGGTTCTGAATAGCCGCAGAAACTGTAGTTTTCTGAAGCAGCTGATACCCCACTTGTTCTGCTGTCTTTTCACTGTACCCCGCCCGCTTTGCCGCAGCAGTGGCGTTGAGGTCTACCAGATATTCCGCCACAAACCGCTTCTGCTTTGGTGTCAGCTTAGCCATTCTTACCACCTCTCCCCCCAAACACAAAAGCCGCCCTATACCGGACGGCTTTCATAATTTTACTAGCTTAATTATATCACAGGTCAATAGTGGCTTTCAATGGCCTGGAACGAAAAAAGTGCACGTCCGTGAACTCGATGTACCCATCGAAGGTTAAGCCCCATTTTCTCTGCAATCTCCTCCCATCTCTCCCCCTGTATGTACCGTCTCAGCAGCACTTCCCGTTCTTTTGGGCCGTGCATCTTGGATACTGCTCTCTCAATCTCCCTGCGGAAATCCACCAGCCTGTCCACCTTTGTGTCAATCTCCCTCTCCAAATCAATAATCTTCGCCACTGCCATTCCCACCCTGTCATTGCTGCCCGGCCTACCCGGCGCCTTAGACGGGGTAGGCGTCACCTTTTCCGCCAGCGTCTCCCATCGGGCTTTTTCTTCCAGCAGCCGGTCAATCTCTTGCTCTGCCCGCCGGTATTGTAGCAGATATTCTTTCGCCGTCATTGCATTCTCTCCTTTCAGCCTCCCAAATTTCCCGGAACACAGGGTAAAACTGCTGGGGTACTACGGCATTCCCCAGGGCTTTCAGCCTGTCCACTCGGTGAGGGATATTTTCCGCTATCCGTGGGATTCCCGCTTCCCAGCTCCCATCCGCCCATCCGGCCCGCACTCTGTCCATCCAGGCGGGAAGCCCATCATGGCCTCCACCCACGCCGGGTTGAGCTGTCCACCGTTCCCCGCCGCCATGCTCTTCCGTTCCTCTGTCGAGATCGTGTCCTTCGCCTCCAGCGCCTTGAGCTGTTGGTAGTTGCCTGTCCCACCGCAGAGGCCCGCCCCGGTTGTCGGGGTTGGATACAGCTTCGCTGCCTGGATCAGCTTCATAGCGTGCCTGGTCTGGCCATTGTATTCCTTGCCCTTGATGTCCCCACAGGTCGCATCGAACCGGGTCGGAGTCGGGTACAGTTTGGCTGCCGTCTGCAAATCCATCCCACCCTGCCGGGTCTCTGTCTGCGAGGGGCCTGTCCCGTTCCGGCTGGTGGGTGTGGGCCACAGCTTCACCGCATTGGCCAGCTGATCGGCATGGTTTCGCCTGCCCTCCCTCTGTAGATGCTCCATACTGTTGGCCCCCTTGCAGTCTCTCGCCGCCGGTGTGGGCCAGAGCCTCCTTTGCTCTTCCAACCATACCTGTGTCGAGAAATGGGTTGATTTCTCTAAAGACCTCCCTCCAGTCCTGGAGGTCATCCCGCATTGCGTTGCGGTCGGTGTGGGCCACAATCGCGCAGCGATCTCTTCCGTGCGGGGCGTAGACCGCACAAGCCGGAAATACAAACGTCCTTGCTTCGTAGCCTTGGCTTTCCAGGTCAGCCAGCACACCGTCGAGCCCCAGTGTGACGAGCCCAGCAACATTCTCTCCAATAACCCAAGCGGGCCGCAGCTCTTGGATAACTCGAAGCATTTCTGGCCAGAGGTAGCGGTCATCCTCCTGGCCTCTTCGCTTCCCGGCAGTGGAAAACGGCTGGCAGGGAAATCCTCCGGAAATAATGTCAACTGTTCGTAGACCTGTTCGCTCATAGAAACTCTCCCTTGTCAGTGACCGGATGTCCCGCCAGCGGGGAACCTCCGGCCAGTGCTTTTCCAGAATCTTTGTGGGATAATCTGCCCACTCACATTGTCCCACCGTCCGAAAGCCGGCGGTTTCCGCTGCGAGGTCTAAGCCGCCAATCCCTGTAAACAGTGAAAGGTGCGTCAGCTCCCTCATCGCTCTGCCTCCCTCTCATCTTCAACCTGTATAAAGCTCCCAACATTTTTCTATGGCCTTGATGGTATCCATGTTTTTCGTTAAAAATTCTGCCACCGGCCGCAGCCTGTCTGCTTCTTCCTTGGCTCTCATACCATCATGCACAGTTTTCATAATTTCCTGCTCAATTCTTTTCCGGCCCTCGCCAATCAATCTATCCCTTTCTTCTGTGCCGCCTGCCACCCGGATTCCCTGCCATTGGATGCAGAACCAGTCCTGCCACCGCTCACACCGCCATGGCCTGCAATCACATTCCCCTGCTGTGTTCTCTTCCATATGCGGCACGCCCTTCCTTCTTCCCATTACCCTCTCTCCTCTCCATACGGGCTTTCCGCCTCAAACTCCCAATATTCCCCCGTGTGCTCATACTCCTTGTGGAAACGGTTATGGCTCCCGTCCCCATCGAAAAAGACATATTCCGGCGGCAGCACCCGGCCCACTTCGCTTTTCCCCTCTTTCTCCCGCTTCCAGCGCTCCAATACATCCTCCGCCAGCCACCGCAGCTCCTCCGTCACCGGGGCCTTAGCGTCATACGCAAACTGATGCGGCGCTGTTACCACCTCGACAATACTGTCTTCCCAGCGGTCATCATCCACCCGGTTCAGGATGCACCAGACCACCGCCGCCTTTTCCGCCATACTAGGAATCCCCCTGGCCTCCCGCCACACTGTCCTGGCGATGAGCTCCACATCACTCTCGCTGTATGTATCCGCAGCCTGGCCCTGGCCGGAAGCCAACAGCACGACCGCACCCGCCAAAATGGCGGTCAATATCTTTCGCAACCACATTTCCTTTGCCTCGCAGTCCATCCAAAATTTTATGGCTCGGTTTTCATAAAGCAGAGCCAGTGCGTATTCAAGTTTTTCCCGCCCCTATGTCCAAATAGCGGCGGATAAGGTGACAACGGTAAGATATTTCTAAGTGGGATTTGTACTTCGCTCCACTTAAAAATCAAAACGCCATCCTCATCCAACACGCGAAAACACTCTGCAAAGCCCTTTCTAAGCATTTCTTTCCAGTTTCCGGATAGTTTCCCATATTTTAACGCTGTCCATGAGGTGTCCCCCACCCTAGTCAGATGGGGTGGGTCAAATACCACCAGTTTATAACTGCAATCTGGAAAGGGGAGCGCCGTAAAATCGCAAACGGTATCCGGTTTGATTTCGATATATCTGTGTGGATAAAATTCATGTTTGGGCACTACTCGGTTATCACAAAACTCCACATTGGGATTCTGCTTATCAAACCAAAACATCTTGCTGCCACACGCTACATCAAGGATTTTCTTTTTCATTTTGCATCCTCATTCCGCCTGAATCGTCACCCTGGGATACCTCTCCCGCAGGGCCTTGATTTTCAGCTTATCCCTTTTCATCACATCAATGCCTCGATGTGTATGTAAATTCCGGGAGGATCGGCCCAGAATTTCTCTACCACTTCCGAAGCCACCAGCGCGTCGTCTACCCAGAAACCCGCCGCTGTCATGCAGTCTTTGAGCAGCTTTTGCAGGTTGTCAGTATCGGGTTTCGTCACACGGTACTCGCCCTGCCCATGGCGTCCCCGTGGAAAACACCACTTCGTCACCATCTGCACCCCCACCGTGTAGGGCTCGATGGGCCGGTGTTTGCTCAGATTCGCAATCAGCTTTGAGCGGGCAGCTTTTAGCTCCGGCGGCTCGTAAAAGCAGGGCTTTCCGTTTCGCACCGTCACCTGCTTTTCCTGGTGGGTCACCGTTGGGGGATTCATGGGCATAAAAAATTCAGTCTCCATTCACTTTACCTCGCTAAAGTCTCGATTCTTGATCATCAGCCCCTGTCAACGGTCAGGGGAAGGAGTTGTCGTGCGTAAGCTGTCGCACGACTTCTTTCCCTCGTTGACCGCAGGGAAACTTTTTCCTTACCCCCCTTTAGGGGGGTACTTTTTTCCTTCCCTGGGAAAAAAACAGAAATTGTGTTTTTTTCCGTCTTTTTCTCCCTCGGAAAAAAACAGGATTTTTTCCTTTCTTCCCTGGGAAGGAAGGAAATTTTTCTGTTTTTTTCCCTAATCGGGAAGGGAATTTTTCTGTTTTTTTCCCTAATCGGGAAGGGAATTTTTCTGTTTTTTTCCTTCCTTCCTGCCCACATCGCCCTTGTCAATCCAGAACCCGCCGTGCTCCTGAAGGTGTTTGCGAACCGTTTTTTCGGTTGTGCCCATATACTCCACCAGGTCTGCAAGAGCCACCTTACCGTCCATGTTGCACGCGTCATAGGCAGCCTCAACGGCGTTTTTACGTTCCTTGGCCTTGTCGTTTTTTGGCTTGCGTTTCGATAGGGCGCGGCGCCACTGGGGCTGCTCTTCTTCGGGGTGAATATCCTTGAGTACCCCCACCCTGTCCACCCGGTGCATCGGATAGTCAAACCACACATTTACCGGCAGGAACTTGGGGAATTCCCGCAGCGTCCCCTCGATGCGCCAAGCCGTCCTGGCTTGTACCGCCTTGCGGGCCGCATCCGCTGCCTCTGCCATCTGCTGCCGGGCTTCGGACGGCAGCTTGGCCTGACAGATTTTGAGCATGGCCGTCTCACTGCAGGCGTCATCCTGGCTCGCTTCATCGGTGAATCCATAGCGTTCCAGCCAGTCCAGGCAAACCCTGCACACGGCTTTATTCTCTTCCTGCTTCAGCAGTTCCTCGGTTAAGTCCAGCTCGATGAGGTCCAGCAGCGCGTCAGGGTCTCTGGCAAATACGCCGGAACCCGACGCCCGATCCATAGAGCGCTTGCCGCCCTGCGCGCCCTTGCTGTGATGATGACAATAGATAACGGCGGTATTTAACTCGGTGCACACCTTATCAAACTGGTTGCAGAAATTGGCCATCTGATCGGCGCTGTTCTCGTCGCCGGTAATGACCTTGTAAATGGGATCGATGATAATTGCGATATAATTTTTCTTCGCCGCCCGCCGGATCAGCTTCGGGGCCAGCTTGTCCATGGGGATGGAGTGCCCGCGCAGATTCCAAATGTCCACGCTGTTTCGGGCCGGCGCGCCCAAGGCCTGCCGCACATCGTGAAAGCGGTGCAGGCAGCTGGCCCGGTCAAGCTCCAGGTTGACGTACATCACCCGCCCCTGGGCACACTGAAATCCCAGCCAGGGCAGCCCCTCGGCAATACTCACCGCCAGCTCGATCAGGGCGTAGCTCTTTCCCGCTTTTGACGGCCCGGCCAGCAGCATCTTGTGCCCCTGCCGCAGCACGCCGCCGATTAACTCCGGGGATAAATTGGGTAAGTCGGTGCCCAGCTCCTCCTCGATCTCGGGCAAATCGTCGTTGATCGATTCCACCCACTCCTTCCACTCGGCCCAGCTGGCCTTGCCGATGTTGGTCGCCACCAGGAACTGCTTATTGCCCTGACGTTCTATTCCCGGCATCCGCGACAGCCGGGACGGGTTGCGGTTCTGCCGGTCAGGCTCCAAGCCGTTCTTCCTGCACACCTCGTAGAGATAGTCCACCCGGCTGCGGTATTCCTCGTAATTCGCCGCCTCCACCCGGACAATGGCGTGTATGCTCTTGCCGCCGGAATGTACCAGCGCAGCCACGGGCAGCTCCAGCTCCCGGATGATGGCGTTTTGCTTCTCTACCGGCACAGTGTCGCTCTCTACTAAGGCATAGCGGAAATCGGTGACATTCTCGTTTTTCACGCCCTTGCCGTCCAACGGGTTAAAGCGAATCCAGGCCCCCGCCTCCGGGGAGTAGTCCCCCAACACCTTGCCGATGTCTCCGCCGCAGCGGCCCAGCTCCTGAATCAGCCGCCCCGCCGTGCGGTCGTAGCAGCCCTTGGAGGGGATATACCGGCCGTCCTGCTCAAAGCTCTTGGTGACATAGCCCACGCAGTCATCGGCCTCGAAGAGGGTCTGCAAATAGGAAATCAACTCTTTGACCGGGTTCCAGACTTGAGGTTCTTCTACCTCGCGAGCCTCCACCCAATCCTGATTTACCACTACCAGGTCATCCCTCTCGCCAATCATATCGTCCCAATCCAAAGCGCGCTCCTCATGAGGAGGACGCCAGCCGCGCTCCATAGCCATCTGCACAATCGTCCCGCCGGTGACCGGGTTCTCGGCCCCGCGAAAGCTCTCCCATTTGCGCTCGCACTCGCCGGGGTGATAACGCCCCGCGTCTCTGGCGCTCCACCGGGCCCAGTCAGAGGCGGCATACCCCGCCTCCTTCAGCCCCATCCCCACATTGATCCAGTCTTGATAATTCAAAGACGCCGGGTCTATGCAGTGCAGAATCTCTGTCAAATCAGTGCGGTATTCCATCTATCTCTCCTCAGTTAAGGCCGCGGGGACTGTATAGTCCGGCGGGTTGATGCCATACGGCACCCGCCAGCCGTTGCCCGCGATACGGTCAATCAAATTCCGGGCCGATTCAAAATCCCAGGTTCCCACGTGCCGGAATCCTCTGCCCTCCAAAAAGCGTATCTGCTTCGGTGTGGTCAGGCCCTCCCGGCGCCGGCTGTCCAACCGCTCCAGGAGCTTTGCCGCCTTGCCCGCATTGTCGATCTGGTCGGGCATGATCCCCAGCTTCTCCAGGGCCGCCGTCTGCTTCTCGCTGGGCGGCGCCATTTCCCAGCCGAAGGAGGGCACGTAACTGGTCAAGTCCTCCGCCTGGATGCTCATTTCAAACTGCAACGGGTCTACCAGCTTGCGTTTGCGGCTGTGCATCTCGCGTAACTGTTTGGCAAGCGCCTCCTCCCGCTGGGCGACTACATCCTCACTGGCCGCCCGCTCGGCCTGCTCCAAATCCACCGGTACGCCTGCTGCCTCGATGTTCTCCGTCATTTTCCGGGCTACTTCCTCATTCCCGCAGATCAGAGAGGCGGGATGGCACAATTCATGGCGCTCGGTGTGCCAGAGAAAATCCAACAGCAGAAGGTGCTCCTTGCCGGGATAGAGCCGTGTCCCGCGCCCCACCATCTGGCTGTACAGGCTCCGCACCTTTGTGGGGCGCAGCACCACCACACAGTCCACGGAAGGACAGTCCCAGCCCTCTGTGAGCAGCATGGAATTGCACAACACGTTGTACCGTCCCGCGTCGAAATCGGCCAATATCTGGGCGCGATCTTTGCTCTTGCCGTTGACCTCCGCAGCCCGGAACCCTCTCTCGCAGAGAATATCCCGAAATTTCTGCGATGTCTTTACCAGCGGCAGGAACACCACAGTCTTGCGCTCCCGGCAGGTACGGGCCATTTCATCGGCGATCTGGTGCAGATAGGGGTCTAAGGCATCGTCCAGGTCCCCCGCCTGAAAATCCCCTCTACTGACGCCCACGCCCGTCAAATCCAGTTTGAGGGGCACTGTCAGCGCCTTGATGGGGGCCAGATACCCTTCCCGGATGGCCCGGGGCAGGCTGTACTCGTAAGCCACGCTGTCGAAATAGCTGCCCAGATTGCGCATATCGCCCCGATCCGGGGTTGCGGTTACGCCCAGCACATTAGCACTGTCAAAATGCCCCAGCACCTTTTGATAGCTGTCGGAGAGGCAGTGATGCGCCTCGTCGATGATGACAGCGCCGAAGTGATCCGGGGAGAACCGTGCCAGGCGCTTCTCCTGCATCAGAGTCTGCAGGCTGCCCACCGTGATCCGGTACCAGCTGTCTATGCCGGTTTCCGCGGCTTTCTCCACGGCGCTGACCAGCCCGGTGGATTTCAGGATTTTGTCCGCGGCCTGCTCCAGGAGCTCTTCCCGGTGGGCCAGGATCAGCACCCGGCGGCCTTCCCGCACACAGTCCTCGGCGATTTTGGCGAAGACAATCGTCTTGCCGCATCCGGTGGGCAGCACCAGCAGGGTGCGCCGGTTGCCCTCGGCCCACTGGTTTTCCACCGCCTGCCGGGCCTCTTGTTGATATGGGCGCAGGGCTATGGCCTCCATTAGAACTCACCCGCCTTAAACCCCGGCGTGGGCGGGAGCGCGCCCTGGGGCTTCTCCCCCTTGTCGTAGAACTTCTTGATCTCGTTGCTCTGCCTGGTTTCGCCGTCCCGATCGCTGACCCATTCCCGGACGCCCACTTTGCAGCGCCCTTTTGCGCCGGCCACCTGCCCCCAGTTCATGCGCAGCTTTTCGCCGTGCCTGCGCTGGCCGATGCTGGCAAAGAACGCGCACAGCAGGCCCTCACATTTGCTGTGCAGGAACAGATTGTGGTTGATTGTGGTGCTCCCCTCGGCCGCATCGATGCGGATATGGATCACCGCCTTGTTGCAGGGAGGCAGCTTCTGGCTGCCGGGATGGCGTTCCCGGTCGAAGCCGGTGACGGTGAAGTCGTAGTCCCCGGCAGGGAGCAGCGTAAATTCCGGCCCGTCATTCTCAATTTCATCGTCCCAGTCAAATTCTCTCTCGTAATCGATATTTCCCATAGGTGTACCTCCCTTTCTTTCAGAACGGCAAATCCCGTTTGCTCATAATCACATCGAAGACCTTCTCCCAAGCCCCTACCAGTACCCCGCTGATGAACCCAGGGTCATAGTTCTCAATCGGGGTATCCTCGGGATAATAGCCTTTGAGGCTCACTACGCGCCGCAACTCCTCTTCTTCTACATCGTACTGTATCATCAGATCGGCCAGGGCTTTCGGTATGTTGGGGTTGACGCTGAGCGTCAACTGCTCCTGGGGGGCCGGGGCGGGCGCAGTAGATGCCGGCGCGGGGGGCTGCTCGTTCACCATAGGAGCCGAAACACTCACCGTTGTCCCGCTCACGTAAATATGCGGGGCGATCACACTGTAATCAAACTCTGTCTCTTCCGGCAGCCCCCAGCGGTTCTTTGCGTCCCAGCAGGGGTGATGACAGGTGTACATGGTGCGGCGCCCGCCCTGCGCTTTCACCGTCTGCTTATTCTCGGCGGAACGCACAGTCAGTATCTTATAGTTGGCAAACAGAAGGCTGTCACACCATTCCTTCACCAAGGGGGCCGTGTTCTTGCTCAGCTTCATCTCCCAGCGGTCATAGGCGCCGGTTTCCTCCGGCTGCTCGAATTTGCGCATCTTGGCGTGGGCAGTCCCCAGTACGTTGACGCCCCGATCGATGACCTCGTCCAGCAGATTCAACAGACGGCCAAATTCCTCGGCGGCGTAGACATAGCCTTTCCCGTACCCAAAATCTTCTATTCCCTTCTTCTGGGCTGTATTGCATATATGCTGGGTGCACAGGACTTCGGCCCAATCCAGGGTATCCAATACCAAGGTTTTGCAAACGCCGGGATTGTCACGGATATATTTCACGGCGTCCAGCAGCATGATCCAGCTGGTGGGCTTTGGCAGCCGGGCCACGTCCATGTGCCGGGTGCTGCCCTCGGTGTCGATGAATACCGGCTCGGGGAACCGGCTGGCAAAGGTGCTTTTGCCGATGCCTTCCGGCCCGTACAGGATCACCTTTTGTGCCCCCGGCTGTTTTCCTCTCGTAATTTCCACTTAAAATTCCCCCTCTTTCCAGGTCGGTACGGCTTTCTCTTCGCCCAATACATAACCGTCCTCGATGATGACGGAACACTCCCCGCCGGTGCTGACCCGGGTGGCAATGGCCTGCAGGCCCTCGCTTTCCAGCCATGCACCGAATTCCTGTAAGGTGGCCAAGTCCATCTGCTCCAGTTTATCCAGAAGGACAAACCCGCACTTGGGATTCAGCTTCCGCACAATGGCCGTGCTGACTTTTAGCTGCTCGCTGCCGCTCATACTGTCCCATCGTTTGCCATGATAGGTCAGCGCTCCGTCCTCCACAGAGAGGCCGGGCAGGGGCAGTTCGGCACGGTCAAGCAGATCGGCTTTCGCCTGCCGGGTCTTGTCCAATTCCGCCGTCAGCGCCGCATATTGATTCCGGTAATCGTTGGCGTCCATTTCGGCCTTTTCTTTGTCCAGATTTGCCCGGATTTTTATGTTGACAGCCTCAATATCGGCAATGTCCCGTTCCAGCTCCGCCGTGGATTCGTCCTGCAAATCCTGGGCAGAGCGGGCCGCAGTCTCACAGTCGCTACACACTGCGGTATATCTCGCCTGCAGTTCCTCCAGTTGGCGGCGGAGCATCTGCTTTTCCTCCTCCAGCCGGGCGGCCCGCTGGCGTTTGCGTTGGTTTTCTCCGTTCTTTGCCAGGATCGCCTGCTGCCGGCTCAGCAGCTCGCTGATGGAAACCGGTTCCTTCGGCACATCCGGCCAGTATGTCATTTCTCTCGCGAACTTCGATTTCTGGTCGGCGATCTGCCCGATGGCCCGGCGGCGGTTATATGTATCGGTTTCCTGACGCTCCAGCTCTCGGAGCTGATCCTCAACGCCGATAATCCGCAGCAGGGTATCTCCCTTTTCCTTATCGCTGGCCTGCATAAACCGGGGCAAATCCAGGGCTAGCTGGGACACAAACTCATTGAGCAGCTGCTGCCCGGCCTTGTTGCCCAGCGGGTCGGTGACTTTGAGATCGCTGTTTTTGCCCTTGCGCTCCACCACCAGGCCGTTGCTCATGACGATGTGCAGCCGGGGCGGGATTGCAGAGCCGTCCCGGACGGCAGCAGTAGGCCGGAACCGTTCCCCGCCCAGCGCCCAGGCAATCGAATCCAGTACCGAGGTCTTCCCCTGGTTGTTGTTCCCTCCGATAATGGTCAGGCCGCTGGCGTTTGGTTCCAGTTTCACTGCGCGGATGCGTTTGACGTTCTCGATTTCCAACTGGTTGATTTTCAGCATGATATTCTCCTCCTGTTATTTCCCGCGGAACTTGGCAGCCAAAATATCGTTTACTCCCCATTCCAGGGCTTTTTGCCGGTTGACAGCCGCCCGCTCCCTGTCCGCCGCCTGCCGCCAGGCACGGTATGCCATGCAGTGGACATGGCAGTACGGGTGCCGGTGTGGGCAATCTTTGCAAGGTACCTGTTTTATTGTCATGTCTTCTAATACCCAATGCCGATATAGTCAAGCACCCTGGCCCAGCCATATTTCGTGCCGTCCTCATCAGTGCAGCACTCATACATCCAATGCTCCCACTCTTTCGGGTTCCGTTCTTTGAGCCGGTCAAAGCGGTGGGGCCGCTTCTCCAGATGGATTCCAAACCCACACATCGCGCAACCCGTTCTCTGGGCTTTTGTTGTATACAACGTTCCATCTTCTTTTCTTTCAATAGTCCCATAGATCTCCGGCACCGGTACTTCCAGATCAAGCGCCAGCCGCAAGAGGTCTTGCCGGTCGAAAATAGCGAAGGGGGCCGAACGGATTGTGGATTTCCCAAAATAGTTGCATCCGTTGAGCATCAGGCTCTTTGCCCTCCTCCCGCCCTCTGACGCCATCAGCCCCACAAAGGGCACGCTGTTGTGCTGTTTGGCCCAGTCGTCGCAGGGCTTCTCTTTGAGGTAATAGCAGCATTTGGAGCTCACCTTGAAATTGGGGACTTGATAGCTTACCCCTTCCTCCTCGTTGGCATACCCGCCGAATTTCTCCAGCCACTTTTGTGCCAGCTTCATGCGGCTTTTCTTCTGATACCCGCCATAGGCCCCAGTCTCCCCCGTGACAATGGCGTGGCGCACGGTCTTGTTTTTCTCGGTGGGGTTGGCCAACGTCTCAATCTTCGCGGCGGTTTCCTTGGAGAGCACCGGAAACCCGAATTCCTGGATCACCTCATTCTTAGACCAGCGATGCACTCTCCCATCCTCATCCACACACCGGACAGCCGATGACAGCCGTTCAATCCCCAACTGTTTATGTACTTGCTGGATGCTCTGGTCTTCCAGATAGGAGACACTGATCCCGGGGGCGTGGATTTTGAGGGATTTTAGAAAGAGAAACAGAGTGATACTGTCCAGCCCACCGACAGACACATGATAATTCAGGCCACGCCGGTCACACTCCTCCACAAACTCCCTGGCCCGCTTCTCTGCATATCTCACCTTGAACTCATATCCCTGCTGCTGCTTGACCCGGAAATCGGCTATCCGTTTCATCCCGCCGATGCGCTCCATCCGTTCCAACACGTTCTCCGTTACAGCGGCCACCTCCCATACACTCCCAGCAGATACCCAAACGCGATGAGATACCCGCCGGCCAGCAGCCAGCACACCGGCCGGGGCACGGTTATGTATTTACGCTTACGCTTCATGCAGCTCTCACCC
>JAAVYW010000025.1 GCA_022791315.1 Oscillospiraceae bacterium
ATAGAGGTTTTACTACTTGATTTACTACTTTTGGACGCGAAAACATGAGGGGAAATGAGAATATATAAGAGCTTCTTCCGATTTGAAAAATGCCGGAAAGCCTGTAAATACAGGCTATACCGGCTTATGAGAACTTATAAAGAGATAGTCAAAAACTATATTTTGATTTGTGATGATAACTGCAAACTTTAAAAGTTCGTCTGCAGCACTATCATAAAATTCTACCTCTATTATTTCCATCCCCTCCCAAACTCCAACTTTTTGCATTCTATCGGGCATAAACGCAATTATCTCTTCTGCCACAATCAAAGCGCATTATTCAAGTTATCCCCGTCTGACAGACATCCCCCATCCGGCCCACAGACCAATTCCCGCACCCGCTCCCGGTACATTTCCCGAATCCCCTCTAATCCCGCCAGGCCTTCCTTTCTTATCCGGACAGCGACCCCTGCCGCCTCCAGCTTCTCTCCCCATTCCCGCTCCACATCCCGCCGGAAATGCACCCCAGCCGTCAGCAGCAGCGGGATGAGTTCCATTTCCCTTCCCACGCCGTGCTGTTTTGCCCAGTCCAGTGCCTCCGCCCACCCGGGCGTCCCCTTCAGCGCTCCCACAAAGGCCGGGTATCCCCCCTCCCTTAACAGCGCCGAGAGCCTCTGTAGCAGGGCCATAGCCCCCTCCCCGCCGTGGGCCAAGAGAAGGGCAGGGCAGCCCCTGGATAACCCCAGGGACGCAATCAGCCCCTCCAACTCCTTCTCTCCCACCAACAGCGGCCTGCCCAGCACCACCAGGGGCCCAAACTCCCGCGCCACTGCCCGCAGCCGTTCCATCCCCGCCCCGTCAAAGAGCAGGGTGGGCTGGATAAAGACCCGCCCGCAGCCCTTGTCCCGCAGCGCCGCAATTTCCTCTGCCCCGCTGCCAGGGGAAAGATGCCATACCCCCAGTTCACAGCCGGGGAGAAGCTCTGCCGCCTGTCCCAGCAACTCCCTTTCCAGGCTTTCCAGCTCTTCCCTGGCTCGCTCCTCCCGGCTCTGATACCCCGCTGCCAAAAAAGCCGCCTTCACCAAACCCCTCCCACCTTAAAAACACCCCTACAGGGGATTGTTCTTCATCTTCTTCGCGTCCCGCGGATACTTTTTCGGCGTGGGCGCGATTTTTTCAATGGCAATGATGTTCCGCCGGGAACCGTCCGGCAGGGTAAAGGGATACACTTCCCCCACCTTCCCCCCCAGCAGTTCCAGGGCGTTCCCGGCGGCGTCCAGCTCCTCCTCCACCTCCGGCCCTTTCATGGCCAAAAACACACCCCCCACCTTTGCCAGCGGCAGGCAGTATTCGCACAGCACCGAGAGATTTGCCACCGCCCTGGCCGTCACAACATCGCACTGCTCCCGATATGAGGTCTGTCCCAGCTCTTCGGCCCGGGAGTGGACGCACTCCGCCGTCACCCCCAGCGCCACAGTCAGCTCCTGCAAAAAGCGCACCCGCTTCCCCAGGCTGTCCACCAGGATAGTGCCCAGCTCAGGATAGAGCATCGTCAGAGGCACGCCGGGAAATCCCGCGCCGCTGCCCACGTCCACGAATGTCCCGTTTTTGGGTATCCTCCCTGTCAGCGCCGGGGTCAGGCTGTCAATAAAGTGTTTCACCGTAATCTCCCGCCCGTCCTTGATAGCGGTGAGGTTCATCTTCCCATTCCACTCCATCAGCAGTTCTTCATACCGTACAAAGCCCTCCACCAGCCGCTGTCCCTCTGCGTCCGGAAAGTGTTCCTCCAAAAAAGCCGTCAGCAGCTCCCGGTCAATCATTTTCTGTCCTCTCCCCTCTCCTGTTCTCTTCTCCCGCCAGCCAAATCAGCAGGACCGATACATCCGCCGGGCTCACTCCCGAGATACGGGAGGCCTGCCCGATATTCTGGGGCCGCCGTTTTTTCATCTTCTCCTTTGCCTCCAAGCGCAGCCCAACCACTTGGTCATAGTCCAATTCTGGCGGCAGAGGCCGCTCCTCCAACCGCCGCATCTCCCTCACATCTGCCAGCTGCTTTTTGATATACCCCTCATATTTTATCTGAATCTCCGCCTGCTCCCAAACCTCCTTGGGCATTTCAGGCCGTCCAGGGTCAAAGGGAGCCAGCAGCTCATAACTCAATTGGGGCCTGCGCAGCAGCTCCGCATAGTTCACCCCGGTGGCAATAGGCGCTGTCCCCCGCTGTTCCAAGAGCGCATTTAGCTCCGGCGAAGGGGCAAAGGTGATTCGCTCAATCCGTTTCCGCTCCTGCTCCACCTGGCTCATCTTTGCCTGAAAAGCCCGGTATCGCGCCTCCCCAATGAGCCCCAGCTGGTAGCCATAGGGGGTCAGCCGCTCATCCGCATTGTCCTGCCGCAGCAGCAGCCGGTACTCCGAACGGGAGGTCATCATCCGGTAGGGGTCCGAAACCCCCTTCACCACCAAATCGTCAATCAGCGTCCCAATATAGGAGCTGGCCCGGTCAAGGGTAAAAGGGCTCTCCCCCTTCACCCGCCTCGCGGCGTTGATACCGGCAATCAGCCCCTGGGCCGCCGCCTCCTCATAGCCCGAGGTGCCGTTGAATTGCCCTGCACCAAAGAGCCCCGGAATCTTACGAAACTCCAGCGCCGGGGTGAGCGCTGTGGGGTCGCAGCAGTCGTATTCAATGGCATAGGCCGTGCGCATCACCTTCACCTGCTCAAACCCCTTCATGGTGCGCAAGAACTGGAGCTGCACCTCCTCCGGCAGGGAGGAGGACATCCCCTGTAAGTACATCTCGCTGGTGTCAAGCCCCATAGGCTCCACAAATACCTGGTGCCTGGCCCGGTCGGCAAAGCGCACCACCTTGTCCTCAATGCTGGGGCAATACCTGGGCCCCACCCCCTGGATTTGCCCCCCATAAAGGGGAGACCGGGAGAGGTTGTCCCGTATCACCTGATGGGTCTCCTCGTTGGTGTAGGCAATGTAGCAGGAAACCCGGTTTTTCAGCTCCCCCCTGGTCTCGAAGGAAAAGGGGACAATCTCCTCATCCCCCAGCTGTTCCTCCAGCTGGCTGTAGTCAATGCTGTCCCGGTGCACTCTGGCAGGCGTCCCGGTCTTAAACCTGCGCAGCTCCACCCCCAGCTGTTCCAGGGAGGCCGAGAGCCCCACCGAGGGATGGGTGCCGTCCGGCCCGCTGTCAAAGGAGTATTCCCCCACAAACACCCGCCCCTTTAGATACGTGCCGGTGCAGACAATGGCGGCCCTCACCCCAAACACCGCCCCCAAATGGGTCACAACTCCGCAGACCCCCCCCTGGCTGTCCACCCGCACCTCTACAATTTCGGCCTGTTTCACATCCAGCCCGGCCTGGTTTTCCAGCGTCTTTTTCATGCAGATATGATAGGCCATCCGGTCGGCCTGCACCCGTAAGCTGTGTACCGCAGGCCCCTTTCCCCGGTTGAGCATCCTGCTCTGCAAAAAGGTGGCGTCGGCAGCCCGGCCCATCTCTCCCCCCAGCGCGTCAATTTCCCGCACCAGGTGCCCCTTTGCTGTGCCCCCAATAGAGGGGTTACAGGGCAGGTTGGCAATCCCGTCCAGCGTGATGGTGAAGAGAATCACCCTGCACCCCAGCCGTGCCGCCGCCAAAGCCGCCTCGCACCCCGCATGTCCCGCGCCGATGACAGCCACATCATATTCTCCCGCCTGATATTCCCGCATCCCATCCCGCTCCTTTGCCATACTCTCTATTTCCCCACACAAAACCGGGAGAAAATCTCATCCACAATCCGTTCCTCCGCCTTTTCCCCTGTCAGCGACAGCAGGGAAGACACCGCGCCGGAAATCAGCACATCCACCGCATCCAAGGTCACCCCATCCTCCAACGCCCTTCTTGCCTCCTCCACCTGGGATAAGGCCTCCCTGGCACAGGCCAGCTGCCGCTCGTTCGCCAGTATCCCCCCTGATACATCGGGCTTGGCAATCTGCAAAACCTCTCCAATCTTCTCTTCCAGCGCCTCTCTCCCCTCCCCCGTCTTGGCCGAGAGGAACACCACCGGCACCCCAAACTGCTCCAACTCCCCCGCCGCAAAAGCGGGCTCCAAGTCGGATTTGTTCACCAGCACCAGCGCAGGCCGCCCGGCCAAGGACTGCAATAACGCCCTATCCTCCCCCTCTAGCGGCGCCGAGGAATCAACAACAGCCAAAACCAACGCCGCCGTCTCCAGCTTTTTCCGCGCCCTCTCCACCCCAATGCGCTCCACCGGGTCGTCCGTCTCCCGCAGCCCCGCTGTGTCAGTGAGGGAGAGCAGGGTCTCCCCTAGCCGTACCCGGGTCTCCACCAAATCCCTGGTTGTCCCGGGAATCTGGGTCACAATACTCTTTTCCCCGCCGTAAAGCAGGTTCATCAACGTGGACTTCCCCACATTGGGCCGCCCTACAATGCAGGTATCCACCCCTTCCCGCCAAATCCGCCCGGTGTCATATTCCCCCACCAGCTTCCCCAGCTCCCGCTGCACCTGCGCTAAAACCCGGGCAATCTCCCCCTCGGTCAATTCCGGCAGCTCGTCGTCCGGATAATCCACCCAGGCCCCCAACCCGGCACAGACCCCGGACAAAAGCCCTGTCATCTCCTGTATCCTCCGGTAAAGGGCCCCGTCCTTCAAACTCAGGGCAGCCCGCGCAGCCTCCCGCCCCTCGCAGGAGATTAAATCCATCACCGCCTCCGCCTGAGTCAAGGATAGCTTCCCGTTCAAAAAAGCCCGCTTGGTAAACTCCCCCGGCCCAGCCGGCGCCGCACCCGCAACATAGAGTGCCCGCAGCGTCCGGGAGAGGAGATAAGGCCCCCCATGACAGGAAAACTCCACCACATCCTCCCCCGTATAGCTCTTCGGCCCACGGAACACCAGGGCAATGGCCTCGTCAATCTCCCCCTGGCCATCAAACACCCGCCCCAACACAGCCGTATACCCCTTCCTCTGGGAGAGCTTCTTCCCTCTGCACCGGAACACCCGCTCCGCCACGGCCAGGGCCTCCTCCCCGGAAATCCGAATCACCCCCAACGCCCCCGCTGCCATCGGAGTGCTCACCGCTGCTATTGTGCTCATACCCCTTCTCCCTTTCTCTCAAATACATTCCTATCGCGCCGTAGGCAAATTAAAGTTTCCAGGCCAGCGCAGCTGGCCTTGTCCACACCTTATCAAAGGGTTGGGAAGACCAACTGTGTTGGTCTGGCAAGAATCGCCTTGCGATTCTTGAAAGTCAAGCCATAAGCTTGACTTTGTTGAGGGGCAAAGCCCCCGTCGCTCATCGCAATGAGCGAAATACCCTTCTAACCGGGCGGCGTCTCATATTAAAGCCCAGCCTTCCCTCCCAGCCAACACGCCGCCCTCCCCCATCTCCCCTTAGCCAGCAGCACATCCCCCACCCTCGCCGCCTTTGCCAACGGCAAACAGGCCCCCAAGCCCCAAAGAAATTCCCGCTTCCCCACCCACATCAAAAGGGCGGCCAAAGGCCGCCCCATCACTAGATTTCGATTTTCCCGTAGAGCCCGCCGCTCTCCAGTTCCACGGCGTTCTTCTCCACAGGCCCGCTCTCCTCCTCGGGTTCATAGCGGTCGTAGTCAGGATAGCGCGGGCTCTCCTCGTCGTCCTTCACGTTGTCCTGGGCATATTGGGTGCGCCCACCGTAGGGCTTGCGATACCCGGCCACCGGACGGCTGGGCCGGGGCCGGCGGATTTCCTCGCTGCTCCTGGGCCGGCCTTCCCCACGGCCTCCCGACCGGCGGCGAGGGGGATTCAGGCAGGTGATAACCACCCGCCGCCCCGGCTCGTCCCCAATGGAATGGGAGGCAGCCCCCTCCACCGTCTGCACCGTGGAGTGGATAATGCGCCGCTCATAGGGGTTCATGGGCTCCAATGTGGCGCTCTTCCCGGTGCGCACGGCATTTTTCGCCAGCCGCAGGGCCAGGTTTTCCAGGGTCTTCGCCCGCTTCTCCCGGTACCCGCCGCTGTCAATGTTCACCCGGAAATACTCCCCCTCCAACCGGTTCACCACCAGCCCAGTGAGGTACTGCACCGCGTCCATGGTCTCGCCCCGCCGCCCGATGACAACCCCCACCTCATCCCCCGAGAGGGAGAGGGAGACTGCGTGGTCCTCCTGGCTGTCCACGGTAATGTCCACCTTTGTCAGCCCCATCTGGGCAAAGAGCTCCTGTAAAAAGGCGATAGCCGCCTCCGCCTTTCCCGGGCGGACAGCCACGGCCTCCTCCTGCTCAAAGGTCACCTTCACCTTTGCCATAGAGCCGCCCAATCCCAAAAACCCCTTTTTGGGATATTCCAGCACCTCTACTGTCACTTCTTCCTCCGGCGCTTCCATCTGCGCGCAGGCATTTTTGACCGCCTCTTCAATCGTCTTCGCTGTAGCAATAGCTTCCTTTTTCAAAGTTGACCATTCCTTTCTTCAAAGAATGATGAGATAGTTTCTGCGCCCCCGCAGCCAAGCTGCCGGTGCGCCTGGAAATGCTTGTGCCATGCTTCCGGGCCCAGGGCAGCCCGTTCCACCTAATCCAGGTCCTCGTCTGTTACGTCCACAAACTCCTCGCCGTATTTCTCTGCATCCCGTCTGCGGGCCTCAGCCAGCTTCCTGCGGTTCTTCTCCTTCTCTGTGAGTTCCCCAGGGTCTTTTTCCTTTTTAGGCTTTTCCTTTTCTTTCTTTTTATTCTTCCCCTCGGCCTGCCGTTCCCGCTGCTGTTCCGCGGCCTCCAGCCGGCGGCGCTTCCGGTCTTCCTCTGCCAGCAGCTTCTCCGCCTCTTCCTTGGCCTTTGCCTCAGCCAAGAACTTCTCCGGGTTGATGACAACATTGAGCACCACACCCTGGATAAACATCATAATATTGGAAACCAGCCAGTAAAAGCCCACGCCCGCCGGTACCTGGAAGGCAAAAAACACAGAGAAAAGGGGCATCATCAGCATCATGCCCTTCATCATCCCGCCTGTCTGGGCATTCTGCGGGGAGATTTTCTCCTGCATCTTCTGGGAATAGATGCTGTAGACCAAGTTGGTGATACCCGATAAAATCGGGATGATAATCAGCAGGTTCCACCCCAGGGTGGGAATCTGCCCCAGGTCCATCCCAAGGAAATTGAAATCAAAATTCTGTAGCTGGGTAATCATCTCCGGTTCCAGGAACGAGAACTGCTCCGGCGCCTGATGAAAGGCCTGGATAGCGCTGATTTGAGGGCTGTAGGCACTGATTTCCCCGCCCAGCACCACCTTGGCAGTCTCCGTCATCTGCTCAATGGCATCGGCGCTCATGTGCATCAGATGCCGCAGGGGCTTGTACACCACGTCAATCAGGCCAAAGAGGATGGGAAACTGAATCAGCATGGGCAGGCATCCGCTCATGGGATTGTATTTTTCCCGGCTATAGAGAGCCATCAGCTCTTCCTGATACTTCTGTTTATCATCCCCGTACTGCTTGGCCAGCGCCTCCATCTTGGGGCGCATCACTGCCATACGGGCGCTGTTTTTCTGTTGTTTAATGGAAAAGGGCATTAGCAGCAGCCTGGTAATCAGCGTGAAGAGAATGATACACACGCCATAATTGGAGATGAGCTGATAACAGGCCCACATAATGTATCCCAAAGGGATACCAAAGACGGACATAATCCAATTCATAGAAGAAATCAATCCTTTTCCCTGCTGTCACAGCAGCTGTGACAAAAAGCGCGCAGTTTATTTTGGGTCTTGTTTTTTTGAGGTTTGCCCCTTTGGGGCGTGCGGTGCTGGCACCGCCACGGGCCTGCCGTGCCGTAGGCAAACTAAAATCCCCGGACAACACAGCTGGCCCTGCATTTCCGGTACTGTCCCCCTGTTGAAGGCTTACGCAACTGCATTCCTGTTAGGGTACCGGGTCATAGCCGCCCTTTCCAAAGGGGTTGCACCGCAAAATACGCCACAGGCTCAACGCGCCGCCTTTCAGCACGCCATAGCGGGAAATGGCCTCATAGGCGTATTGGGAGCAGGTGGGCAAAAAGCGGCAGTGCGCCCCAGTCATAGGCGAAATCACCCGTTGATAAAACCGGATGAGCAGGAGAAAGGGTTTCCTTATCATCGTCTCCAGCTCCCTTTTCACGATTCTGCGGCAGGGCCGGCCTCAGCCCTTCCCGGCACGGGGCCCTGCAGTGGTGAGCTTTGCCAGGTGCTGCCGAATAACCGGCACCAAATCCGTACTCTTTAAAAAAATTGTCTTGTGCCGGGCCACAAATACCAGGTCATATCCGCGGGGAAATTCCGCCCCCACCTCCCGGCAGGCCGCCCGGATGATGCGGCGGGCCCGGTTGCGCTGCACAGCATTGCCGATTTTTTTGCTGGTGGTGATACCAATGCGGGTCTCTTTCCCCCTGTTTTTCCTGGCATAAGTCACCAGCGCCCCGTGGGACAAAAAGGCCCCCTTGCTGTAACACCGCCTGAAATCCCGATTGAGCTTTATTGTCTTCATAGAAAAACTCCCGTCCGGGTTAAAAAAAGAAAGACCACAAATGGCTTGTGGTCGCAGCCGGCTCCCAAGGAGCCCATCCTGTTGTGCTGACAAAAATCCGAAAAACCGGACCCAAAGCCCCTGGCAAGGGCATCCTGCTTTCCCAAAGCCCGGTCTCCCTACCCTAAGGGCCCACAGGGCGCAGCCCCCTTTTAAGAGGAAAGCCGGTGCGCCGGAAAAGGATAAAAAAACCTCCCCGGCCCTCCGAATATCCATCCCGTCTTCAAAAGGGAGCCCCCGTCTCAGGTGAAACCCTTCACCTTTTATAAGAGAGGGAGAACCCCTCCCTGTCTCTTAGTGGGTAAGGCGTTTTCTGCCCTTCGCTCTGCGGCGAGCCAGCACTTTGCGGCCGTTGCGATCCGACATTCTCTTGCGAAATCCGTGTTCTTTCTTTCTCTGCCGCTTCTTCGGCTGATAAGTCCGTAACATCCAAAACCCTCCTTTGCGTTGGGATTCTTCTGATAAAGTCCCCCCTGCCCCCAGCCCAAGGCCAGGCCACAGAGAGAACCCTGCAATTAGATAGTATATCGTAAAGACAAAGCCACTGTCAAGCCCTTTCCCAAAAAAAGACCTCTTTTTTTCCGAAAAAAGCCCGTCCCCTCTCTCGGATAATACAGAGCGTAATATCAAAGAACCCCCTCCCAATCAAGCGCCGCCATTTTCTGTCCGCCCAAGGTGGACAGAAAAATTTTGTAAAATACACTATTATAAATAAATATTCATTTTGCCAGTTGAATCATTGAAAAATCCCATGTAATATGGTAAAATGAGACCCAGCGGGACGAAAAACCCCCAGCACTGTTTTCCCCATTTTCTGACCGGTTTTCCCACCTCTCCCCACTCCTTCTCAACATCCAACCGTGAAAACCGCAAAAAATCCCCCATCTTTCCCCACAGCGTATCTGTGAAAACAGGGGAAACGCCCCCTTGTGGGAGCCTTTTGGATCCTCCCCCGCACTCAAATCTGAGCCAAAGCCCTGGCTTTGACCACAAAATCTAGTGAAAGGACAGATTTGATGGAGAGTTTTACCGACGTATGGGCCCTGGCCAGCAGCTATTGCCGCCAGCGAATCACCGAAGTGGCCTATAACCTTTGGATTGACATCATCACCCCTGCGCAGTATGAAAACGGCACAGCGGTGCTCTCGGTGTCAGCTCCATTCCAGAAAAAAATCATTGAAGAGAAATACCTTCCTCTGCTGAAGGCGGCCTTTGAGTCGGCGCTGGGCTTCCCTGTGGAAATTCAGATTTTAGCCGAGGGAAAGGGGGATGAAGAGGAAGAGCCCCTCCCTCCCCAGCGGCCGGCCTCCGACCTGCCCGCTGTCCCTCCCGTGATGCCGGAGGCCTCCGGCGGCGACTACGCCTATACCTTCCAAACCTTTATCGTGGGCGCCTCCAACAAATTTGCCCACGCGGCCTCGCTGGCCGTGGCTGCCAACCCCTCCGGCGCCTACAACCCCCTGTTTATCTACGGCAATTCCGGCCTGGGCAAGACCCATCTCCTCTACGCCATTGCCAATGAAATCGAAAAAAACAACCCCGCCACCGACATCCTCTATGTAAAAGGCGAGGAATTTACCAACGAGCTGGTGGACGCCATCGCCAAGGAATCCACCAGCGCCTTCCACGCCAAATACCGCCAGGCAGATGTCCTCTTGGTGGACGACATCCAGTTTATCGGGGGCAAAGAGCAGACCCAGGAGGAGTTCTTCCACACCTTCAACGCCCTCTACCACGCCCAAAAGCAGATTGTCCTCACCTCTGACCGTCCTCCCAAGGAAATCAAAACCCTGGAAGACCGGCTGCGCACCCGCTTTGAGTGGGGGCTCCTGGCCGACATCCAGCCCCCTGACTTTGAAACCCGTATCGCCATCATCCGGCGCAAGGCGGAGCTCTTAGACATCGACATCAACGACGAGGTGGCACAGTATATCGCCAACCGCTTAAAAACCAATATCCGCCAGCTGGAAGGGGCAGTAAAAAAGCTCAAGGCCTTCCATCTCCTCACCGGTGCGCCCCCCACGATTTCCACGGCTCAAAACGCCATCCGGGACATCCTCAACGACAACCAGCCGGTGCCTGTCACCATCGAGCGGATTATCAGCGAAGTGGGCCGCACCTACAACGTGACACCGGAGGACATCCGTTCCAGCAAGCGGGCCTCCCAAATCTCCCAGGCCAGGCAGACCGCTATCTATGTGGTACGTGAAATCACCCAGATGTCCCAAGCCGCCATCGGCGAGGAATTCGGCGGCCGGGACCACTCTACCGTAGTCTACGCCCTCAAACAAGTGGAAAAGAGCCTGAAAATCGACCCCCGTTTCAAGGAAATGGTAGAGGATATTATTAAAAATATCCGGGATTCCTGATGCTTTTTCACAGGTTCCCCTATCTCTGTTTTTCACAAATTCAACACACTATTTCACAGAAAATGGAAAAACTCTGTAATGTGCCACTTATAAACCGAGTTTTTCACATTTCCCACACATTTTTCCACAAGCATGGGGAGAATCCCTGTTCTTCCCCCTTTTCCACTTTTTCACCTCTTCCCACCTCCAAAAACTTTTCCCTCTCCAGCCCGCAGGATTACAGGGGAAAAACAGTCTTTTCACTTTTTCACCGCCCCTACTACTACTACTAAAATAAAAATCCTATTCTCTCTCTATTTGGAAGGAGTTTTCTCATGGACATCATCTGCGACCGAAAAAAGCTGTGTGACAGCCTTGCAAAAATCTCCCATGCCGTGAGCCCCAAAAGCACCATTCCGGCCCTGGAAGGTATCCTATTAAAGACAGAAGGGGATACCCTCTTACTCACCGGCTATGATTTGGAACTGGGGATATCCACCTCCATTACTTGTACCGTCAACCAACCGGGTTCTGTCATCCTTAGTGCCAGGCTTTTTACCGACATTGCAAGGCGTATGGACGCAGACTTAATCAGCCTGACCGTATCGGAAAACAACGCGGCCCTTTTAAAAGGCGGGCACAGCGAATTTAAAATTATGGGGATGGACGCCTCGGAATTCCCGGAGCTTCCCCAATTCAGCGGGGAACAGAGCGGGAACGAGAGCTTTTCCCTTCCCCAGGGCCTGTTAAAGAGCATGATTGACCAGACCCTATTCGCAGTGGCGATTTCGGATATGAAGCCTGCCCATAAGGGAATCCTCTTTTCCCTGTCAAGCGGCACCTTGACTTTGGTGGCTGTAGACGGCTACCGGCTGGCGCTGCGGAGGGAGAGCAGCCTCTACCAAGGGGATTTGTCCTTTATTGTGCCGGGAAAAACCATGGGGGAACTAAGCAAGCTGCTGAAGGACGAGGAAGACGAGCTGGCCCAGATTGCTGTGGCGGGCAAACACATCTTTTTTACCTTAAACGACTGTTTCCTCTTTTCACGGCTACTGGAAGGGGAGTTTTTGGACTACGAAAAGGCTATCCCCGCTGCCCATAAGACACAGGTGACTGTGGATGTACGCAGGCTTATGGAAGGGCTGGAGCGGGTTTCCCTGCTCATTGCCGACCGGCTGCGGAGCCCGGTGCGGTGCGAGTTTGAAGAGAAATCAGTGAAACTCTCCTGCCAGACCTCCATGGGCGGGGCGGTAGATTTTATTGACGTGGAGACGGAGGGGGAAGCGGTGGAGATTGGCTTTAACAGCAAGTACTTTGTGGACGCGTTGAAAGCCGCGGGCTGTGAAAAGGCCAAGCTGTTGCTGAGTGGGCCCCTCTCGCCTATGACAATCGTGCCCAAAGATGGGGATAAGTTCCTGTTTTTGGTGCTGCCTGTGAGGTTAGCTTAATGAAAAGCCAGGAGATTTTGCTGCACACCCCTTTTATTAAGCTGGACCAGCTGCTCAAGTTTGCTGGGATTGTGGAGACCGGCGGACAGGCTAAGGAGAAAATTGCAGCAGGGGAATGCAGGATAAACGATGAAGTTTGTACCCAGAGAGGGAAGAAAATTTACCCTGGCGACACCGTGACTATCGCTGGGGAGAGTGCCGTCCACGTGGGGAAAGAATAGGATTTTTCGATTTTTCGCGGGAAATCCTGTTTCCCCTTGGGGTAATTTGCGCTAAAATGAAGAACCGGAGAATGCGTGTGCTATGAGAATCTGTTCTTGCCAAATCCAGGGGTTTCGGAATATTGAATCGGCCTCCCTCACCTTCCATCCACGCTATAATGTCATCTGCGGGGACAATGCGCAGGGAAAGACAAACCTGATGGAGGCGCTTTGGCTCTTCACTGGCGGACGGGACTTTAAGGGCAGCCGGGAAAACGACCTGATTCGCCAGGGGGAGACGGCGGCCAAGCTGGCGCTGACCCTGGAAAACAGCGGCGGGGAAAAGGAGATGACCCTGACCCTGGAAAAGGGGAGGCGCCGGGCTTATACTGTGGGCGGCGTGCCGAGAGCCTCGGGGGCGGAGGTGGTGGGGAACCTCTATGCCGTGGTGTTTTCCCCGGCACATCTCTCGCTGCTCCAGAGCGGGCCGGAGGAGAGAAGGAAGTTTTTAGACAGTGCCATCTGCCCTGTGAGCCCCACCTATCTGCGGGCGCTGGCGGACTACCGCAAGGTGCTGGCACAGCGCAACGCCCTGTTAAAAGACGCCAGAATCAACCCGGAAATCACCGAGCTGCTGGAGGTATTTGACCCGCAGCTGGCGAAAATCGGCACCTATCTCATCCAGGTGCGCCGCTCTTACCTGGAACGGCTGATGACCTATGCCGCCCCTTTTTATCAGGGCATCTCCGGGGGGAGTGAGGAGCTCTCCTCCTCCTATCTCTCGGTGGCGCTGAACGCCGGGGAGAAGGAAGAGGCCTTTTTGCAGCGGCTGCGGGAGACAAGGGACGAGGATTTGCGGGCCATGAATACCTCCCTGGGCCCGCACCGGGACGATGTGGGCTTTGCCATTGACGGAATGGAGGCCAGGCGCTTTGCCTCCCAGGGGCAGCAGCGGAGCGTGGTGCTGGCCATGAAGCTGGCGGAGAGCCGTATCCTGGGCGACATGACCGGGGAAAGCCCTGTGGTACTGCTGGACGATGTGATGAGCGAACTGGACGCCAGCCGGAAGGAATACCTCCTGGGTGGCCTGGAACAGGGGCAAATCTTCATCACAGGCTGCGACCCCGCCTTTTTTTCTTCCTTTTCCGGGGCCTTTTTTCATACGGAAAACGGGACGTTTGTGCAGGAGGGGTGAGAGTTTTATTTGCCATCTGGTTAGTGTATACAAACCAGGGGTTTTGGGGAGCAGTTGGGGGAGAATGGGATTTTTTATGGTGAGATGGGGGGATTGACTGCACTCTGGGCCCTGCGGGGGATACAACGTATTTAAGCGGATAAGATGGAATGCAAGACAAGCGAAACTTGTCTGGAAGGGCGCACTTCAAACGATACATGATGCAACCTGAAAGACATTTACTACATGCTACATGGGAATTATAATAATCCCATACCAAGTGGGAGGAAATCTTTATGGGATTGTTTCGCAAGAGTTTAATCATTTCATTCAAAGAGAAATCAATATTCCGCTTCGACTATCTGGTGGGGACAGTATTCGCTTTTTTCTATATTGTCCTGAAGGTATCGCTTTGGAAAGGCTTATACGGAGCAGAGGGGACAGAGATTGGCGGCATTGCACTAAACAGTATGATTGCCTACAGCATCATTGCCGGGTTTACGGAGGGAGTCACGAAAACGTCCGTCATGAAAGAGCTGAATGACAGCGTGGTGGACGGCACGATTTCCGGACAGCTCCTGCTCCCAATGGGCCTTAGAAAATACCTCTTCATCCGTTCGCTGACACGGGGGATTTTCCACACGATCTATGCGGTCCTGCCGTCTGTTGCGGTTGCCATGCTCCTGTTTGGCTTTCGCATCAGCATCGAGCCGGCCAATCTGGTTTTGTATTTCTGCTCGCTGTGCATGGGAACGGTTATCAATTTTCTGTATCAGTTTTTGTTTGGCTCCACCGTGATATGGCTGCGCAACTCCTTCTTCCTGGGCAATATCAACAGCGTCCTTCTGAGCCTGTTTTCCGGCGCGTTTGTGCCGATCTGGTTTTTCCCGAAGGGGCTCAAGGCGCTGTCGCAGTTTCTGCCTTTCCGCTACATTGTCTTTGAGCCCACGGCGATTCTGGTGAGCGGGAAAAGCTATGAGGAGATGGCGGCGGTGCTGGGGATGCAGCTGATATGGGTTGTGGTTCTGTCCGGGGCGGTTTCCCTTGTCTGGAGCCGGGGCAGGCACAAACTGATGATACAGGGAGGGTGAAACGGCGATGGCAAAGGGATTGTACCGGTATCTGAGACTGACTTATTTTTTCACGGCAAAGGCGATCAAGGGGATGCTGACCTACCGATGGTCTTTTCTGGCAAACTGCGTTTCCCAGGCGCTGGATTATTCCGTGACGTTTCTGCTGATGTGGATCATGATCTCGGCGTTTGATACGATGAACGGGTGGAATGCCTACGAGGTGATGCTGCTCTACGCCTTCAGCCTGTTTGCATACGGAATCGCGGGCACCTTTTTCTTCAATATCATGAACCTGGTTCCGGAGCAAATCCGGAAGGGCGCGTTTGACGATGTGCTCCTCAAGCCGGTAAAGATACTGCCCTACCTGATCAGCAGCAGCTTTATCTGTAATTATATTGCCCACATGACGCTCTCCGCTATTGTTGTGGCAATCTGCATGAGGGCGCTGAACATTTCGTTTACTTGGCAGTTTTTGGGAAGCGCGGCGGGGATTTTGCTGTGCGGCAGCCTGGTGTATGCGGGATTGTTTTTGATTGTGACAGCTTCGGCTTTTCTGGCGACGAAGATCGACGCCCTGTTTCAGGTCATGTATTTTTTCAGGCAGGTATCCTACTACCCGGTGTCGATTTTCCCGAGGGTCATCCAGATCATTGTCACCACGCTGGTGCCTTACGGGTTTGTCAATTACTATCCGATCCGGGCGCTTCTGGGGAAAGAGGATAACGCTTTGTTCGGGTGGGCCGCGGCCTGGGGGCCGCTTGTGACGGCGCTGTTTTTTGCAGCCGCGTGCTTTATTTTTGTGAGGTGCGCGAAATGCTATAAGAGCAGCGGATCATAAAGGGAGGGTGTCATGATGCTGATTGAAGTGTCGCATGTTTCAAAGGAATATGAAGTGCTCATACCGCAGCCGGGGGCGAGGAATGTCCTGAAAAACATCTTTTGCCCGGATAAAAAGACCGTCCATGCCGTATCGGACATCTCTTTCCGGATCAAAGAGGGGGAGCTTGTGGGATTTATTGGGGAAAACGGGGCCGGAAAATCCACCACCATCAAGATGATGTCCGGCATTCTGACTCCCACGGAGGGCAGGATTCAGGTGGGCGGCTTGTGTCCCTATCAAAAGCGGGAGGAGAATGCCGCAAACATCGGCGTGGTGTTTGGACAGCGCTCAAGGCTGAACTGGGATTTGCCGATGATGGACAGCTTTGAACTCTATAAGGAAATCTACCGGATTGATGCGGGCGTGTTTCAAAAGAACGTGGACAGGTTTGTGGAGATGCTGCATATGCAGGACTTTTATCAGACGCCGGTGAGGCAGCTGAGCCTTGGGCAGAGAATGAAGGCGGAGGTGGCGCTTTCCCTGCTGCATGAGCCGCCCATTTTGTATCTGGACGAGCCCACCATCGGGCTTGACGTGCTGGCAAAGCAGCAGATCCGGGAGTTTATCAAGGAGAGGAACCGCCTGGCGGGAACGACGACGATCCTGACTTCCCACGATATGAAGGACCTGGACTACGTGTGCGAAAGGCTTATCGTGCTGGCGAAGGGGCATATTCTCTTTGACGGCTCCATCGAACGCTTTAAAGAGGAACATGCGGGCGAGGGCGTATCGGACATTGAGGATATGGTCAGGAGTGTCTATGAGGAAGAAACGGCTTCTATGTAAAAGGGATCGCAGTCAAAAACAGGGGGGATGTCTATGACAACGGGAGAAAAGATAGCGGCCTTGCGGAAAGAAAAGGGAATCACGCAGGAGGCGCTTGCGGAGAGGCTCAGGGTGGCGAGGCAATCCGTATCGCGCTGGGAGATGGACGCGGCGTTCCCGGAGACCGAAAAGCTGATGAAGCTGAGCCGGATTTTGGAGTGCAGCATTGATTTTCTGTTAAACGGTAAGATGCAGCAAGACTGTGGGAACGAAGCGCCAATCTCTGCGCGGGACTGTTTCCGCTTTATTCGTGAGTGTACCTACTGTTTTCTTGCCACAAATGCGGGTGAAAAGCCGAGACTTCGGCCAATAGGGCATGTGTATGCGGACGAAAAGGCGCTGTATTTCGCTACAGATACCCGCAAGGACATCTATGCGGAGCTTACGGAAAACCCCTATGTGGAACTTGCAAGCTACAACTTAAACACAAGGCAGTGGATTCGGATCAGCGGCAGGGCAGTCCTGGAGGATTCCCTGATGGTGCGGGAAGAAATGGAAATTTTATATCCCATGATTCGGCAGGAATATGTGGGAAAAGAAGAAGTCTACTTTGTGATTTTTCAGATTGCGATTGAGGCGGCGGCTATCGCATGAAAAGAATATCAATCGGGCCAAGACATGAGATGATTGTCCAGCCCACATTGATGATTGGCACTTACCGTGCGGATAAAAGCCCGGATTTTGCGCCGGTTACATAGGTGGGCAAAGGGGAAAAGCGTAGCTGATTGTCATCAGCATGTACGGCGAAAAGAAGAAAAGGAATTAGAAAATGGGGTATCTGCTGGAGGCTGCCAGTAGATACCTTTCCTTTTATCGGTGCGGGGGGCCTGTTTGCCTGCGGCAAAGGCGGCGAGGGTGTATAGATGGTGGCGACAGAGGGGGGCTTGGTGGGGCGGCGTGTTGGCTGGGAGGTAGCCTTGGCTTGTTATTAATACGCCGCCCCTTAGAGGGGTATTTCGCTCACTGCGGTGAGCGACCAAAGGCTTTGCTTTTGGAAAAGTCAAGCCTGCGGCTTGACTTGTAAGAATCGCAACGAGATTCTTACAAGACCAACGCAGTTGGTCTTTACCACCCTTTGAAAAGGGCGGCCCTAAACTTTCGTTTGCCTGCGGCGCGATATGGGACGTCAAAATCCCCCTTTTTCTACGGTGTTTTTTCTTGGTGTATCCCCATGCGTTTGGCAAAGTGAAATTGACAAAACGGCTTTTTTTTGCTATAATAGAGAAAAAGGGAGCTGAAAAATGCGTTTGCGTGCGGGGAATTTGCCGCTCCTTGGCCTGGGGTGTGACGGGATGCAAGGGGGCGGTCTTTGTTTCTTTTTGGAAATCGGAAAAGGGGTGAGGGGGAGGCATGTATCTTCATCTGGGGCAGGATGTGGTGGTGAGGCACCGGGATATTCTGGGGATTTTTGATTTGGATAACTGTTCGGTTTCCAAAATCACCCGCGCTTATCTCACAGCTGCCCAGAAGAATAACGGTGTTGTCACCGTGACGGCGGAGTTGCCAAAGTCCTTTGTGGTGACAGAGGAGGCGGGGAGGGTGATGGTGTATATCTCCCAAATCTCTGCCGGGACACTGCGGAAACGGTATGGGTCGCTGAATATCTGAATGAGTTTTGGAGGTTTTCAAGTGGAACAAAATCAAAATCCCATAGAGCAGAATTATGACGAAACCCAAATCCAGGTTCTGGAGGGGTTGGAGGCCGTGCGGAAACGGCCTGGGATGTATATCGGCTCTACCAGCATTAACGGGCTGCATCATCTGGTCTACGAAATCGTGGACAACGCCATTGACGAGGCGTTGGGCGGTTTTTGCGACCGGATTGAGGTGGATTTATTGCCGGGGAATATCGTCCGGGTACGGGATAACGGGCGGGGCATCCCGGTGGGGATTCATCCCAAGATGGGTATCCCGGCGGTGACTGTGGTGTATACCGTGCTGCATGCAGGGGGGAAATTTGGCGGGAGCGGGTATAAGTACTCCGGCGGCCTCCACGGGGTGGGCGCCTCGGTGGTGAACGCCCTCAGCGAATGGCTGGAGGTGGAAGTGGCCGACGGGGAACATGTCTACTACCAGCGCTTTGAGAAGGGCGCGCCCTGCGCGGATTTGCAGCAGACCGGGGATACCGACCGCACCGGGACCACTGTGGTGTTCAAGGCGGATGATTCCATTTTTGAAGAGACGGAATATGAATTCGACACCCTGCTGAACCGGCTGCGGGAACAGGCCTTCCTCAATGCCGGGGTGAACATTGTCTTTACCGATTCCAGGGAGGAGGACAAGGGGCGGCAGGAAAACCTGTGCTATTCCGGGGGCATCCGCAGCTTTGTGGACTATATCCACAAGCGCAGGGGGCTCGAGGTTATCGGCAAAGAGGTGGTGTATTTCTCTTCCCAGGGGGAGAGAAATACCATCGAGATTGCCATGCAGTATAACGACAGCTACAACGAGCTGCTGCTCTCCTTTGCCAACGACATCCACACGGTGGAGGGGGGGACCCATGAAGTTGGGTTCAAGACGGCGCTGACAAGGGTGTTTAACGACTATGCCAGGAGCCATGGCATCCTCAAGGACAACGACAAGAACCTGATGGGGGAGGATGTGCGGGAGGGGCTGACAGCGGTTATCAGCGTGAAGCTCACCGAGGCGCAGTTTGAGGGGCAGACCAAGGGGAAGCTGGGCAACAGTGAGATGACCACACTGGTGAGCAACCTGACTTACTCCAAGCTCAGCGAGTTCTTTGAGGAGAACCCGGCCACGGCCAAGCTGATTTTTGAAAAGACCCTGAATGCCGCCAGGGCCAGGGAGGCGGCCAGGAAGGCCAGGGAATTGACAAGGCGCAAATCTGCCTTGGAGACGGCCTCGCTGCCCGGCAAGCTGGCGGACTGCATTGAGCGGGGCAACGAGCGGACGGAAATCTACATTGTAGAGGGGGATTCCGCCGGAGGCTCGGCCAAGCTGGGGAGGGACCGGCAGTTCCAGGCCATCCTGCCCCTGTGGGGGAAGATGCTCAACGTGGAAAAGGCCAGGCTGGACAAAGTGTACTCTAATGAAAAGCTGATGCCGGTGGTGCTGGCCCTGGGCTGCGGCATTGGGGACGAGATTGATTTGAGCAAGCTGCGGTATGACAAGGTGATTATCATGGCGGATGCGGACGTGGACGGTTCCCATATCCGCACGCTGCTGCTCACCTTCTTTTTCCGGTTTATGCGGCCGCTCGTGGAGGAGGGGCATGTCTATCTTGCCCAGCCGCCGCTGTTCAAGATTTCCAGGGGGAAACGGCACGCCTACGCCTACAGCGACCGGCAGCGGGACCAGCTGATTGCCGAGCTTGGGCAGGGGGAAGACGGGACTGTGCGGAAGGTGGATGTGCAGCGGTATAAGGGCTTGGGTGAAATGGACCCGGAACAGCTCTGGGAAACCACCATGAACCCTGCCGACCGCACCATGCTCCAGGTGAAGCTGGAGGACGCTGCACGGGCCGATGAGATTTTTACCATCCTGATGGGAGACAAGGTGGCCCCGCGGAAGGACTTCATCCAGCAGAATGCCCGGTATGTGAAGAACCTGGATATTTAGGGATGGGGAGGAAACTATGTACTTGATTTTGGGGATTGTGTTTTTGGCCCTCGGGCTGTTGATGATCCTCAGGCCCCAGGTGTTTTTTGAGCTGGTGGAGAGCTGGAAAAGCGACAGCCCGGGGGAGCCCTCAAGGATGTATCTCTTGAGCACCCGGTTTGGGGGCGTGCTGGTTGCTGCCGTGGGGATTGCCAGTATTGTGGTGAATTTTTTGTAAGAGACGGGAGAAAGGTCGAAAATAAATTTCGAGCCTTGCCTTTTGTGGCCGTCTCAGCCGTTCCGGCTGAGATTTTGCCGCCGGAACATCGGCGATTTTGCTGCGCAAAACCAACCCCAAAGGGGGGAGAGAGGAAGCCCTCGCTTTTGCGAAGGCTGTGGTCATAAAGATGGACGGGAAAGAAGAGAGATTTGGGTTTACCTACCGTATTTCCCTGGAAAATTACCGGGATTTTAATCTGATGCTGGTGGAGTACTCTATGGGGAAGAGCAGGAAAAAAATGCGGATTTTCGGGATTTTGGAGGTTCTGGTGGGAATCCTGCTGCTGTGCTCCTGCTTTTTCTCCCAGGGCCCGGTGCACGCGCTTTACTATGCGATGGGGTTTTCCCTGCCGGTGGTGGGGGTGTTTTCGCTGTGCTACCACACGCTGATTTTCCCGAAACAGATGAAAAAGAGCATAGAGAGAGCCTACCATGAGAGCGAGTATTTTGCGGGGGAACTGACCGTGAAGCTCTTTGACGACCGGGCGGAGGAACAGTCCGGGCATCTCTCCGGCAGCGCGAAGTGGAAGGACATCTCCCAGGTGGTGGAGAGCGAACGGAATTTGCTGATTATGATGCCGGGAGGGCGGGGGATTATCCTGCCCAAGGAGGCCTTGGGAGAAGAGGCTGAGGCTGTGAGTGAATTTTTGAAGGGCGTCTGCAAGAAAAACGAGAAACAGTATAGCGTCATGAAAAAGAAAGATTCAGCTGCCTAGGCTTCCTCAGCGTAGCGACACCAAAAGTTCCGTCCACCCTTTCAAGGGTGGAAGACCAACTTCGTTGGTCTGGCAAGAATCGCGTTGCGATTCTTGAAAGTCAAGCCAAAGGCTTGACTTTGTGCAGGGCAAAGCCCCTTGTGGGTTTGGGCAAAGCCCAACTATTTCGTCGTCAGACTTAAACTTTTCCATTTGCCTGCGGCAAATGGAAACCTGCGGGCGCGGCTGTGCCGCCATTGGCAGGCCCCCGGCGGCACAGCGGGAACAACCTGTTCCTCTGCGGCAAATACGGCGCGGGCTTTGGTTATGGCTTAGATTGAATCTGCGGAGGCGTGCATGAAAATCAATACATTGGAAGATTTATTCGATATGCTTGACAAATATACAGACGGAGTGGATTGGGATACTTTTTATACGAATAGAGATAAACCCGCCCCATTTTTAAAATACAATAAACTCCCGGATAAATGCGTTGTTGATTTCATAAAAGAGCATAACATTAAAAAAGCCTGCGAATTTGGCTGCGGGGAAGGGAGAAACGCAATTTATCTTGCCAAAAACGATATTGAGATAGAAGCGTATGATTTGTCAGAAACCGCGATAAAAAATGCAAGAAGGAATGCAGAAGAAAGCAGGGCAGAAAAGGCAGTTTTTCAGGCAGAAAATATTTTTGCATTGGATTTCGGGGATAAGAAGTTTGATCTGGTGATAGACAGCGGCGTTTTTCATCATCTGACACCGCATAGACGTTTGCAATACCGAGATATTGTATCAAATATATTAACAGAAAACGGCTATTTTATTTTGTTGTGCTTCGCGGCGGGGGAAGACGGCGCAGACGAAGTGGATGATTATGAATTTTATAAGGGGAGGCAAACGGGAGCTGCATTTACCCAAGAAAGACTGAAAGAGTTTTGGGGAGACAGATTTGATGTGATGGAATTACGAAAAGGCGAAAATATTGTGGAAGAGCAGATGTGGGAGAGCGAATATCTCTATGTATGTGTCTTTAAAAGGCTTAGTTAAAACTCATTGAGGGAGGTATCATGCGCAGGATGCAAAAGGAAGTCCCGGCGGACCCGCTGATTCGGGAATTGCAGGGAATCGAGCCGCTGGATTTGGAAAAGACAGAACAGCTGCTGAAAGAGCGGGAAGTGCCTTTTCTTCGGAAACGGGTGGAGACGGAGCAGGAATTGGCCGCGGAGGCTGTGCTGGTTTTGAGCAAGAGGCAGAGGGGGATGCGCAGGTATCTCTCCATGGGGGCGCTGTTTTTGGTGGCGGGGATTTATGTGATTGATTTTATCCGCAATCCCGCCTATCCCCTGGCGCTGGTGTTGGCTGTGCTGGCCGCGGGGGTGGGGGTGTTCCTATTGGGAGGGCCCAAACGGGAGGCGCCGAAAACTGCCGCGTTGTATTGTCAGAACGTGCCCTCTTTTGCGCTGTGCCTGTTTGAGGCGGGGATGGTGTTTGAAGACGGGGGAGGGAATGTGGCAGCGTGCCCCCGCGGGGCGCTGGTGTGGTGCGAGACGGAGCGGGCCTTTGCCTGCTTGGTGAACGGGAGAGGTTTGATTTACCTGCCAAAGGCGGATCTGGACGAGAGGGAGACAGGGCTGGTGAAGGGGCTGCTGGCAAGTGTGTGACAGCCGGGCTGCCTTGCGAAGCTGTTGAGGAAAGGATATGCGTATGGAGAACTTGGAAAACCAAAAGATAGTGCCGGTGAATATTGAAAAGCAGATGAAGGAGAGCTTTTTGGACTACTCCATGTCTGTGATTGTCAGCCGGGCCCTGCCGGATGTGCGGGACGGGCTCAAGCCGGTGCACAGGAGGATTCTGTATACCCTCTATGAGAATGGTATCGGGCCGGATAAGGCTTACCGGAAATCAGCGGATACCGTGGGATCGGTGCTGGGGCGGTATCATCCCCACGGGGATATGTCGGTCTATGACGCTATGGTGCGCATGGCGCAGGACTTTTCCATGCGCTATCCCCTGGTGGACGGGCACGGGAACTTTGGGTCGGTGGACGGTGACCCGCCTGCTGCCTATCGTTATACCGAGTCCCGGATGAGCCGGATTTCCACCTATATGATGCAGGATATTGACAAGGAAACCATCGACTATCAGCCCAACTATGACGACCGGCTGCAGGAGCCGGTGGTGCTGCCTGCCAAGTACCCCAACCTGCTGGTGAACGGGTGCACGGGGATTGCGGTGGGGATGGCAACCAATATCCCGCCCCATAACCTGAGAGAGGTGGTAGGGGCCATTGAGCTGCTCATTGACAATCCGGAGGCCACGCTGGATGAGCTGATGGAGCATGTGAAGGGGCCGGATTTCCCCACAGGGGGGATTATCATGGGGCGGGCGGGCATCCGCGCCGCCTATGCCACCGGGCGGGCCAAGATTACCCTGCGGGCCAGGGCCAATATCGAGGAGGAGAAAAGCGGGAAGTTCCGCATTGTGGTAACGGAGCTGCCCTATATGGTGAACAAGGCACGGCTCATCGAGAGCATTGCGGGGCTGGTGAAGGACCGGAGGATTGAGGGCATCTCGGATTTGCGGGACGAGACCGACCGGAAGGGCATGAGCGTGGTGATTGAGCTGAAGCGGGATGCCAATCCCCAGATTGTGCTCAACAAGCTCTTCTCCTACAGCCAGATGCAGGAGACAGTGGGGATTATCATGCTGGCACTCCATGAGGGCGTGCCGAAGATTATGACCCTCAAGGAAATCCTCACCCACTACATCGATTTCCAGTGCGAGGTTATTACCCGCAGAACCCGGTTTGACCTGAAAAAGGCAAAGGAGCGGGAGCATATCCTGCGGGGGCTGGTGCTGGCGCTGGACTATATCGACGAGGTAATTGCCATCCTGCGGGCGGCAAAGTCGGTTCCCGAGGGCAAGGAGGCGCTGATGACCCGGTTTGGGCTGGACGATATCCAGGCCAGCGCCATTGTTGCCATGCGGCTTGGACAGCTCACCGGGCTGGAACGGGAGAAAATCGAAGACGAGCTGGCCCAGATTGAGGATAAAATCCGGGAGTACAACGAAATCCTGGCCGACCGGCAGAAGGTGCTGGCCCTGGTGAAAAAGGAGACCGGGGAAATCCGGGATAAATTTGCCGACGAGCGGCGCACGGAAATCGCCATGGTTTCGGGCGAGGTGGATATTGAAGACCTGATTCCGGTGGAGGACTGCGTGCTGACCCTGACCCACACAGGGTATATCAAGCGGCAGCCGGTGGACACCTACAAGACCCAGCGGCGGGGCGGACGGGGCATTACAGGGCTGGCAAAGAAGGAAGACGACTTTGTGGAAGACCTGTTTATCTGTTCCTCCCACGACTATGTGCTCTATTTCACCAATCGGGGCAAGGTGTACAAGGTGAAATGCTATGAGGTGCCGGAGGGCTCCCGGGCTTCCAGGGGGACAAATATTGTGAACCTGCTGCCCCTGGAGGAAAACGAAAAGGTGAACACGGTGCTGCACGTGAACGAGTTTGACGACGACCACTTCCTCACTATGGTGACAAAGCAGGGGATTGTGAAACGCACCCGGCTCTCAGCCTATGCCAGCGCCCGGAAGGGCGGGCTCATCGCCGTGTCGTTAGACGAGGGGGATGAGCTCTCCTGGGTGAAGCTGACAGGGGGCAGCGACCAGCTGCTCATCGCCACCCGCGGGGGGAGCGCCATCCGGTTCCACGAGGGCGACGTGCGGGAAGTGGGACGCAGCGCAAGGGGCGTCAAGGGCGTGACCCTGGACGAGGGCGACGAGGTCATCGACCTGCTGTGTATTGAGCCGGGAGGGCATATCCTCACGGTGACGGAGAACGGGCAGGGGAGGCTCACGCCTGAGAGCGAGTACCGCTGCCAGAACCGGGGCGGCAAGGGCTCTATCAACTACAAGACCGGGCCGGAAAAGGGCCTGGTGGCCGGGGTGAAGATGGTGGACGAGGGGGATGACGTAATCCTCATCACCACGGAGGGGGTTGTCATCCGTATCTCCTGTTCGGAAATCCCGGTGCAGTCCCGCTATGCGGGCGGGGTACGGGTGATGCGCACAGGGGAGAATGCCCGTGTGGCCACGCTGGCCAGGGCCCCCAAGGAGGAGACCGTGGAGCGCCAGGCCGAGGAGGCGGCGGAAAAACAGCGGGAGCAGGGGGAATCCCTGCTTACACCCGAGGAAGAGCTGAATATTCCGGGCTTGGAAGAGACGGAAGAGGAATAATAAAAGCAAAAGCAGCCCGTGGTGGAAGCCGCGGGCTGCTTTTGCTTTGGGTGGGAGGCCTGTTTGCCTGGTGGCAAAGGCGGCGAGGGGGTATGGGTGGGGGAGACAGAGGGGGTCTCGGTGGGGGCGGCGTGTTGGCTGGGTGGTAGACTTGGCTTGCTACAAATACGCCGCCATGGAGAGAAGGGGGTGTTTCGCTGACTGCGGTGAGCAATGGGGGCTTTGCCCCTCAACAAAGCCAAGCTTATGGCTTGACTTTCCAACGCAGTTGGTCTGGAAACTTTACTTCGCCTACGGCGCGGTATCTAATGTGATTGCAATACTGCCTTGGAAAGCGTGGCCTTGCAGGCGGCAGTGGAGGCGGTTGAGGCCGGAATATCAATTTGCTGGGAATGGGGGCCGCTGCCTTCCCAGGAGTGGAGGAGAGCGCCGGACTGCTCCCGGATTTCTACGGACAGGGTACGGCAGTGCCTTTCATCTGGACAGTGAGGTGGCGGTGTTTCTTGAATACCACAAAGTTGCGGGATATGGAGCCGGTGAAGAGGAGGAGGGACCAGAGGCGGCCGACGGCGATTAGGGCGGATTTGCTGACGGCCAGGCCGAAATGATAGAGGAGGAAGGGGAGGGGGAGCAGGAGGAATAACAGAAACTGCCACATAGAGCCTCCTATCGGTGGAACCAGAAGGCGATGAGGCTGACGAGCCAGTCCCACATGTCGGGGTAAGTTTCTTTGACCCAGTGGGTGACAAGGGCGCGGTCCAGCTGCCAGAGGTCATCTACCTGGACGGTGATGTCGCCGGAGGGGCGAAAGCCCACGGCTAAATGGCCGGAGGGGGCGTTGCCGATGCCCACCATCTCCCCAAAGGCGGCGTTGCCGATGGCAATCGTGCCGCGGGCCAGGTTGCCAATGGCAAAGAGGCCCAGAACCAAGTTGCCTGCGGCAAACAGGCCGATGCCGATATTGCCCAGGGCAATCAGGCCCAGCGCCAGCACGGCTATGGCAATGAGCCCCACACTGAGCACGCCCACCGAGAGGAGGCCCAGGGAAAAGATGCCCACAGAGAGGAACCCCACTGCCACATTGCCAATGGCGATGACACCCTTTGCCCTGCACAGGCCGGAGCCGGTGTGGATGTGCACCAGGGGGAGCTTTCCCACCTTTTTCTTGCTGATGTATTCGTACTCCCAGCGCTGGCGCCGGGTTTGGCCGTGGCGGGTCACCCACACCCGCTCTGCCTGTATTGTCTGGCCCTGGGATTCCTTGGAAGAGGAGTCCTCCCATACCAAATAGTCCAATGTGACGCCGAAATAGGAGCTGAGGAGCTTGAGATTTTCCATATCCGGGTTGGACTGGCCGGACTCCCATTTCTGCACCGCCTGGCGGGAGACCCCCACCACTTGGGCCAGCTCTTCCTGGGACATGCCCTTTTCCCTGCGCAGCAGCGCTATTTTTTCACTGAATTTCATTTGCAATCGCTTCCTTTCTGAGGGCTATTGTAGCAGGTTCCCAGGAGGTTTTCTACCAACAAGGCTATAGAATTTGACAACTTGGGGTTGCTTTTCGGGAAAACGTGTAATTTGCCCGGGAGAGCGGGGAGAAGATGGGAAAATTACACTTTTGCATACTAGCACAGGAAATTCATAAAAAGTTCTTTTTTGTGTGGGTTTGATATGATATAATGAAAGAAGGTCTTGTCCCCTTGGTGAGCCCTATGGGGCTTTTTCTTTTTCGCGCTACTGCTGCATGGGGGACGGGAGGTTTGTAGATGAAACCAGAGAAAGGAAGTGAAAGAATATGCCTTCTTTCAAGACAAAAGTGACCCCGGAGCTGGAAAAGCTCACCAATATCTGTGAGGCGCACAGCCAGATTGACCCGGGGCTCTATGGGACGTATGACGTAAAGCGGGGGCTGCGGGATTTAAACGGCAAAGGGGTTTTGGCCGGGCTGACGCAGATTTCCAGCATTATTTCTTCCCGCACGGAGGGGGAGAAAACCGTTCCCTGCGAGGGGGAGCTCTACTACAGGGGGATTGACATCCGGGCTTTGACGAGGGGGTTTTTGTCTGAGGACAGGATGGGGTTCGAGGAGACGGCCTACCTGCTGCTCTTTGGCGTGCTGCCCACAGGGGAGCAGCTGCAGAAGTTTAAGGAAATCCTGGCGGCGCAGCGCTCCCTGCCCCGGAATTTTGTGCGGGACGTGATTATGAAGGCGCCCAGCCGGGATATGATGAACACCCTCTCCCGCAGTGTGCTCACCCTCTACTCCTATGACAGTGACCCGGACAACATTGAGCTGCCCAATGTGCTGCGCCAGTGTATCAACCTCATCAGCGTGTTTCCCATGCTCTCGGTGTACGGGTATCATGCCCATCAGCACTACAACAGGAACAAGAGCCTCTACATCCACCGGCCCAGAAAAGAGCTCTCCACAGCGGAAAATATCCTGCGGATGCTGCGGCCGGACAAAAAGTATACCCCGTTGGAGGCAAAGATATTGGATTTGGCGCTGGTGCTCCATATGGAGCACGGCGGGGGCAACAACTCCACCTTTACCACCCACGTGGTCTCCAGCTCGGGCACGGACACCTATTCCGCAGTGGCAGCGGCGCTGGGGTCGCTCAAGGGGCCTAAGCACGGCGGGGCCAATATCAAAGTGGTGAGCATGTTTGACGACATGAAGCGGGAGGTGCGGGACTGGAAGGACGAGGAGGCAGTGGAGCGCTATCTCTTGCGCCTGCTGCACAAGGAGGCCTTTGACCGGCGGGGGCTCATCTACGGGATGGGGCATGCGGTGTACTCCATCTCGGACCCCAGGGCCCAGATTTTCAAGGCCTTTGTGGAGCAGCTGGCCCGCGAAAAGGGGCGGGGCAAGGACTATGCCCTCTATGCCATGGTGGAGCGGCTGGCTCCCCAGGTGATTGGGCGGGAACGGCATATCTACAAAGGGGTCAGCGCCAATGTGGACTTCTACTCCGGGTTTGTCTACAGTATGCTGGATTTGCCCCCCGAGCTCTTTACCCCCATGTTTGCCATTGCCCGCATTGTGGGGTGGAGCGCCCACCGGCTGGAGGAGCTGATTAACGCGGACAAGATTATCAGGCCCTCCTACCAGAACGTGATGCCCACCGTGGAGTATCTTCCCCTGGCCCAGAGAGGCTAAAAGGCAGATCCCCCTTTTTCCGGTACTGCGGGAAAAGGGGGAGCTTTGAAGAGAGGGGAAAAGGGAAGCGTCTGTGAATGGAAATGGGCCAATCTGCACATACTTCCACCATCTGGCAGGAAAAAATAGACGAGGTGGAATATGGGACATTTTGGCATCCGAACGAGAAAGAGCGCTTTTTTCCTCTCCTTTTCCATTACCACAATGGCGCTGTGTGTGCTCTTTGGCTCCCTGCTGCTGTTTTGGCAGGGGGCGGAGGAGAAGACAGTGGGGAATCCCCAGAGCGTGGCCATGGAAAACCCGGACGAGAGACTGCTGGCCGACCGGCGGGAGAACCTGCTGTGCACTGTGTGGGACGGGGACACACCCTTGCTGGTGGCGGTGCTGGGGCTCTATCCAGAGGCCAGGAGCATCACGGTTTTCTGCCTGCCCATGGGGCTGGCTACCAGCGTGGCGGGGGAACCTATGACGCTGGGGGAGCTCTATGGCTACGGGGGCAAACAGCTGCAAAAAGAGGCGGTGGAGGAGGCCACAGGGCTGATAGTGAGCCGGCAGGTTTCTATGGACGTGAATGGCGTGCGGTCATTGGTGGACGCCACCGGGGCGCTGCGCTACTCGGTTGCCATTGGCACCAGCGCGGAGCACATCACCATCACCCCGGGGGACAGGGTGTTGGACGGCTCCAAGGTCTACGCCTACCTGAAGGGGCTGGCAGAGCTGCCGGAGGAGCGGGCGGAGGAGGCTTTAGAGGAACAGTCCCGGCTGGTGCAGGAGCTGATACGGCAGAATTTTACAGAGTACAACGCCCAGCGGACACTGGGGCTCTATGACGAGATGCTCCCGGTGATGGAGACTGACCTGACCCTCAAGGACATGGTGGGGTATGCCCCGGTACTCCAGGAATTGAGCAAGGAGTTTACGGTGAACATCTTCTTTCCCCAGGGGAGCAGCGGGGAGGAGGGGATTGTGCTGACCCAGGAGTGCAGGGAGCGTATCCAGAGCTATTTTGCCCTGACGTCTGGCTCATAGGTGCCGGGTGATACGCCCTCAGGGAGCCCGGGATTGCGGGCTGCCGGCTGGGGAAAGGAGGGCCGGGATGGGGCGGCCCGCCAAGCCCAAAAGATGGAGCCAGCGCCCGAAGGGGGGACCCCAAAAAGAGAAGGCTTGCGGCATTGACGCCATTGACAGGGATGGGCGGGAATGGTAGAATATTCCTAAACGAACGGGAGCGGAAAAGGAGCGGTTTGGGAATTGGAGATTTTGAGACAGGAGCAATATGGGGAATATGAGGCCTTTGTGAAGGCGCACCGGGCAGGGAGCTTTATGCAGTCGGTGCGGTGGACCAAGGTGAAATACAACTGGGGGCACCAGATTGTGGTGTCAAGGGACGCCGCAGGGGCAATTCGGGGCGGGATGCTCATCCTCATCCGGAAGGTGCCCTTGGGGCGGGCGCTGCTCTATGCGCCCAGGGGCCCGGTGTGCGACCTGCATGACCGGGAGGTCATCGCCGACCTGCTGGAGGGGGCCAAGGAGGTGGCAAAGCGCCACAAGGGCTACCTCTTCAAGATGGACCCCTATGTGCTGACGGAGGACGAGGGGTTTATCCAGATGGCGAGAGAGCTGGGCTTTGCCTTTACCCCGGACATGGGGGATTTCACCACCTTCCAGACCCGCAACAACTACATGCTGGACATCGAAAACAAGACGCCGGAGGAAGTGATGGCGGGGTTTCACAGCAAATGGCGCTATAACATCCGGCTTGCCCAGCGCAAAGGCGTCACCTGCGGGGTGTATGACGAGAGCCATGTGGACGAGTTCTACCAGCTGATGAAGGTGACAGGGGACCGGGACGGCTTTATCATCCGGCCCAAGGAGTACTTCGTGCGGATGCTGCGGGAGCTGGGGCCGGAGCACTGCCGGCTCTACCTGTGCTATTACGAGGGGAAGGCCATCTCAGGGGCCATCACCACCCAGTATGCCGGGAAGACCTGCTATGTCTACGGGGCGTCGGACAATGCCATGCGCAACGTGATGCCCAACCACCTGATGCAGTGGACCATGATGAACTGGGCCATGGAAAACGGGAATTTCCTCTACGACTTCCAGGGTATCCCCCACTACCAGGACGAAGACCACCCCAACTACGGGGTCTACCGGTTTAAAAAGGGGTTTGGCGGCCAGGTGGTGAGCTTTGCCGGGGAATTTGACTATGTCTTCTCCCCTGGGTTCAAAAAGTTCGTGGATTTCGGCGAGCAGGCGGTGAAGGCCCTGCGCCATGTGCAGCGCAAACTCACCACCAGCGGCGGGGATTGAGCGGCGGGCTCTGGCCGGCTGCCCTATGGTATGGAAGTTTTTCACAAAATTTCCAAAAAACACTAGCATTTTTCCGGGAAAGGTGCTATAATAATGCCAGAGCAAAACACAGTGGCAGATTTGGGCCCATGTCTGGAGAAACCGTCTGGTGTTTTGACAATACCATCAGAGGCAGGAGGCGTACAGGTTATGAAACTTATTTTTGCCATTGTTTCCAGTGATGACAGCTCTTCGGTACAGGGGGGGCTCACCAAGGCGGGCTTTTCTGTTACCAAGCTAGCCACCACCGGCGGTTTCCTCATGTCCGGCAACACCACCTTTATCTGCGGTACTGACGACGACCGGGTGGACGAGGTGATTGCCATCATCGAAAAGCATTCCAGAAAGCGCTCCCAGCTGGTGCCCTCTTCCGCGTCCTACAGCACAGGCATGTATTCCACCTTCCCCGTGGAGGTAACGGTGGGCGGAGCCACGGTCTTTGTGATGAACGTGGAGCGGTTTGAGAAATTATAAGGGCCGGGAAATTGGGAAAAGCGAAGACGTCAAGGCAGCTTGAGGAAGAGGCCTTTGCGGTTTCTACAGTGTTTTTCAGGCCTATGGCCTTTCACTTGGCTGTTCTTTTGCTGTGTGCAGCAAAAGAGGAGAAAATTTTCCGACGCGCAGGTCATCGGGGAATTTGGCCTGCTTTGCAGGGTTTTAAGACGCCTGCGGGCGTAAAGAAGTTTTTCGACAAGTTAGGAGAAGCCTTTGCGGCTTCTCCTTTTCTGTATCGGGGAGGGAATGGGATGTTTTACGGGAACCGGAAGGCCCTGCGGCAGATGGAGGAGGTGCTGGAACGGGAAAGGCTGCCCCATGCGGTGCTTATCCAGGGGGAAGAGGGGCTGGGGAAAAAGACCTTTGCCCGGCTCTTTGCCGGGGAAATCCTGGCGCTGGGACGGGAGGAGGGTGCAAAGGCCCATATCCGGGACCAGGTGGAGCGGGAGGCCCACCCGGACTTTGTGAGCGTTGTGCCGGAAGGGGGGGCAAGGTCCTTTCACATCGACGCCATCCGGGCGCTGCTGGAGGGGCTTTATCTGGCGCCTAACCAGAGCCGTTACCGGGTGTACCTGCTGGCGGAGAGCCACCGCATGACGGAGCAGGCCCAGAATGCCCTGCTGAAATCCCTGGAAGAGCCGCCGGGCCATGTGGTTTTCCTGCTCACCTGCGACGACGGGGCCTCTTTGCTGCCCACGCTGCTCTCCCGCTCCTATTGCCTGCGGCTTGCCCCTGTGGGGCAGGAGGAGTGCCGGCAGGCGCTGGAGGAAGCCTATCCGGGCGAGACAGGGGAGGCGCTGGAGAGGGCCGCCTTTTTGGCCGGGGGGAACATTGGCCGGGCGGGGAAACTGCTCACCGACGAGGGGAGCAGGGCGGCGCTGGAGCAGGCCTTTGCCCTGCTGGCCGGGGCGGCGCAGGGGAGCGAATATGAGATGCTGGCGGCGCTGGCCCCCATGGAAAAGAGCCGGGCCCTGGCAGTGGCCGGGATGGAGCAGACCCAGCGGCTGCTGGGCGGCGTGCTGCGGGAAAAGGCCGGGCAGAGCGCCGGGGAGGCCCCGAAAGAGGTGAAACAGCTGGCTGGCGGGATGAGCTTCCCCAAAATCCTGCGGCTCTATGACGGGGCGGGGCGGGCGTTGGAGATGCTAAACGGGAATGTGTCCCAGGCGCTGGCGCTGGAGAGCTTTTGCGGGGGGATGTTTGGGACAAAGGGATGAGTTTTGCAGGGGCTGGCAGGAAAAATGTGGGGAGCGGCGGATTTGCGGTTGCTGGGGTGGGGGAGGTATGGTATAATATGTGCAGGACAAGAGAGCAAGGCCATGTTGTGCCAATAACAGCGGACTTTGTACACCAAAGCTAATTTACAGCGCCGCGTTCGTTAGGCGGGGTCAAGGCCATTCACGGTTTTGTGTTATGTAAAAATAGGCAGGGCGCGTTTTTATGTGCTGCCGGCGCAGGTTTGGCGCATTGTGGCAGGAGTTTCCGCCCATGGTGGCGGGCGGCCAGAGGCAAAGCCCAGCTTTTCTGGCCTGGAAATTTTACTGCTGCTTCCCTGTGGAGCCCTGTATTGGGAAAAGGCGGCGGGAGCGGGCGGCGAGTTGGAATCTAAAAATAAGAAGGAGAGAGCAGTATGCCGTATTTATTTGTACATTTTCGTGAAACCCCGAAGCCAGAGGGGGAGCAGGTGCATTTTGGGTTGAGCAGCGACGGGTTCCGCTGGGAGGCTGTGAATGAGGGGAGGCCTGTGCTCTGGAGCAAGCTGGGGGAAAAGGGCGTGCGGGATTTTACCATTATCCGCACGAAGTGGGGGAAATTCTATCTCTTTGCCACGGATTTGAGTCTGGCCAATTGTTTCCTGACCAAGTACAAGGGGGACTGGGCCAACATCGGCAGAGAAGGAAGCAAACAGCTGATGTATTGGGAATCGGAGGATTTGGTGCATTGGAGTGGGCAGAAGACCTTGCCCTTGGGGGAGGAGTTTGGCTGCTGCTGGGCGCCGGATGTATTCTTTGACGATGCGACAGGGGAGTATGTGCTCCACTGGTCTTCTTCCAGGCGGGACGACGATTATAGGACCAAGGCGATTTACTATACGAAGACAAAGGATTTCCAGCAGTTTTCTGCGCCGGAACTGCTGTGCAGGAACCCCTTGGGGGATTACATTGATTCCTGTATTGTGAAGCATGAGGGATGGTATTACCGGTTTTTGAAGGCGGCCCCTGCGCCGGAACAGGTGGTGCTGGAAAAGGGGAAGACGCTCACCGGGGAGTATGTGCGGCTGGAGGCCTTTGACCGGGAGATGCAGCGGCAGAATACCGGGAGGCTGGAAGGGCCCACCTGCTACCGGCTGCCGGACGGGCGGTTTTGTGTGATGATTGACTTCTTTGGCTGCCCCAGGGAGGAGATGCGCTATGAGCCCTTTGTGGCAGAGCACATGGAAGAGGGGGAGTTTGTCCGGGCGGATGGGATTGGGACCTATCCCTTCCTGAAGGCGGAGGACGAGAACAAGAGCGCGCCGGAGGAGTTTGCCCAGGGAAAATTCTATTTCCCCTATGGGTTTAAGCACGGCACAGTGATGGAAATCACGGAAGAGGAATACGAGAGAATCAAGGGGTTTGACGGCTGGGAAGCGGGCTGCGGCGCGAACCTTTAACAGGGAAGGAAACGGATGATATGGCGTTAATCGTTGGAGTGCGGTTTAAAACGGTGGGGAAGGTGTATTACTTTGACCCGGACGGGCTGGATTTGCCCTTGGGGGAAAAGGTGATTGTGGAGACCACCAGGGGGATTGAATGCGGGGAGGTGGCGCTGGAGCCCAGGGAGCTGGAGGGGGAGGAGTTTGCGCATCCCCTGAAAAAGGTGATGCGGGTTGCCACCAAGGCGGATTTGCAGCAGGTGGAGGAGAACCTGGAACGGCAGAAAAAGGCATTTGCCATTGCCCAGGAAAAGATTGAGAAGCACGGGCTGGATATGACCCTCATCGATGTGGAGTATACCTTTGACGGGAATAAAATCCTCTTCTATTTCACGGCGGAGGGGCGTATTGATTTCAGGGAACTGGTGAAGGACATGGCGTCGGTCTTCCGCACCAGGATTGAGCTGCGGCAGATTGGGGTGCGGGACGAGGCCAAGCTGCTGGGGGGGCTGGGCGTGTGCGGGCGGCCCTTCTGCTGCGCCACGTTTTTGGATGAGTTCCAGCCAGTTTCCATCAAGATGGCAAAGGAACAGGGGCTCTCGTTAAACCCCACCAAAATCTCCGGCACTTGCGGACGGTTGATGTGTTGCCTGAAGTACGAGCAGGAGGCCTATGAGGATTTGATGAAGACCACCCCCAAGGCGGGCTCTTTGGTGGAGACCCCGGAGGGGCGGGGGATTGTCACAGACGTGAACCTGCTCACCGGGCGGCTCTCGGTGCGGCTGGACCAATTCCCTGACGCGGCCCCGGGGGTGTTCCACCGGGACGATGTGACCCTGCTGCGGGGGAGCAGAGGGGGGGGCGGCAGGCCCTTCCGGGAGCCCAGGGGGGAACGGCAGGAGGCCGGGCAGGACCGGGAGGGGGAAGTGCTCTCTTCCGGGTTTGTTGCAGAGGAGGCCACGAAGAGCGGGGCAACAGAGGGTGGGGCAAGGCCCAAGGCGGCCCGCCCGGGCAGGGGGCGGCCCCGGCCGCCCCGGACGGAGGGGAACGGGACGGCCCCGGATGCCGCCAGCCGCCCGGCCCGGAACAGCGGGCAGCGGAACGCCGGGGAAGCGGGGGCAGGGGCCCAGGAACCCGGCGCGGCCGGGGAGGCGAAGCCCCGCAGCACCCGGCCCTACCGGGGCAGGAAGCCCTATCACCCCAGGGGGGAGGGGAAGAAGCCCCAGGGGGAATAAGGCGTTTTTAGGGGAACGGAGGGAATGCCCAATTGGCATGTCTAATTTTTATTCCGAACAGAGTGTGAATTTTCTGCTTTCCCCTTGCTTTTTTTGATTCTTATGATACAATGTAAGTGAAATTCTAAAGGAGGTGTTCATTTTATGGCTTATAAAATTACTGATGAATGTATCAGCTGTGGTGCTTGCGAGCAGGAATGTCCTGTTTCCGCCATCTCTGCTGGTGACGGAAAATATGTGATCGATGCTGACACTTGCATCGAGTGTGGTGCGTGTGCCGGTGTGTGCCCCGTAGGCGCTCCTGTTGAGGCATAATAATTTCTTGTCAGTAAAAATCAGCCCTGCGGGGCTGATTTTTTTTGCCTTTTTGCAGCAGTGGGGCGCGGCGCATATCTGGGGGAAAACTGCCTAAACTAACCACAGAAAAAATATGAAGGGACGGAGAGGCATGACAAACCGGGAATATGAAAAGCTGAACCAGAAAAAGAGCCCCAATTCGCCGCTGCTGAAAAACTGCATTTGCGCGTTTCTCATCGGCGGCGGGATTTGCGCGCTGGGACAGGGGCTGGGGGAGCTCTACCAATATGCGGGGCTGGAAAAGCTGGACGCCAGCGCGGCAGCCAGTATCTCGCTGATTTTTTTGGCGGCGCTGCTGACAGGGCTCAATGTCTATGACAATATTGCCAAGGTAGCGGGGGCGGGGACGCTGGTGCCCATCACCGGGTTTTCCAACTCCATCACCTCGCCGGCGCTGGAATTCAAGAGCGAGGGGCTCATCCTGGGGCTGGGGGCCAAGATGTTTGTCATTGCGGGGCCGGTGCTGGTGTACGGGATTACGGCCAGCGTATTGTATGGGCTGATTCTGTACCTCTTCCGGCTGGCATAGGGCCGGGGAAAGACGCGAGAAAGAAGGGGAAAAGATATGGCAAAACGCATTGGGACACAGACGGTGCGGTTTGAGCGGGACATCTGCATCACTGCCAGCGCGGCGGTGGGCTCCAAGAAGGAGGCAGAGGGGCCCATGGCGGGGTGCTTTGACCTGCTGTGTGAGGACAGCAATTTTGGGGAGACCACCTGGGAAAAGGCGGAGAGCCGGATGCAGAAGGACGCGGTGAACCGGGCCCTGGAAAAGGCGGCCAAGTCCCCGGCGGATATCCACTATATCTTTGCCGGGGACTTACTCAACCAGTGTATTGGTTCCACCTACGGGCTGCGGGATTTGTCCATCCCCTTCCTGGGGGCCTATGGGGCCTGCTCCACTATGGCGGAGGCCTTAGGGCTGGCGGCCAATTTCTTGGAGAGCGGGGCGGCGGAGGCCTGCGCGGCAGTCACCTCCTCCCACTTTTGCTCGGCGGAGCGGCAGTTCCGGTTCCCGCTGGAATATGGCGGGCAGCGGCCCCCTACATCCCAGTGGACCGCCACGGCAGCGGGAGCCTGTATCCTGGAAGCGGGCGGGCAGGGGCCCTATGTAAAAGAGTTTACCGCCGGGAAGATGACGGACTACGGCATTACCGATGCCAACAATATGGGGGCGGCCATGGCGCCCGCGGCGGCAGCCACCCTCCAAGCCTATTTCCAGGACACAGGGACAACACCCGGGGACTTTGACACCGTGGTGACAGGGGACCTGGGTGCGGTAGGCAGCGAATTGCTCTACGAGCTGCTGGAACGGCAGGGGATTGATTTGCGGAAAAAACACACCGACTGCGGGCTGCTGATTTACGACCGGGACAAGCAGGACGTACACGCAGGGGGTTCGGGGTGCGGGTGCTGCGCCAGCATGTTAAGCGGGTATTTTGTCAAGGAGCTGCAGGAGGGGAAGCTGGGGAATATCCTCTTCTGCGCCACCGGCGCACTGATGAGCCCCACCAGCATCCAGCAGGGGGAGAGCATCCCGGGGATTGCCCACGCGGTGCATCTTTCCGGCAAGAGGGAGGGATAGGGTATGATGTATCTAAAGGCGTTTTTGGTGGGCGGATTGCTCTGCCTGATTGGGCAGATTCTCATTGACAAGACCAAGCTCACCCCGGCGCGCATCCTGGTCTCCTATGTGGTGGCGGGGGTTATCCTCACCGGGGTGGGGGCCTACCAGCCGCTGGTGGATTTTGCGGGGGCGGGGGCAACCGTGCCCCTCACCGGTTTTGGATACCTGCTGGCGGACGGGGTGAAAAAAGCGGTGGCCTCTGACGGGCTCTTCGGCGTGCTGCGGGGCGGGCTCACCGCCTCCTCGGCAGGGGTGGCAGCGGCCATCTTTTTCGGGCTGCTGATGGCGCTGCTGTTTAAGCCCAAGGACAAGAGCTGAGAGAAAAGGAAAAGGGGCTCACCAGTTGGTGAGCCCCTTTTTGCGGTTACAGCAAATTCTTGCGCAGTTCCTCGCCGCTGAGGGGGGAGAGGAAGGCGGGGGGGAGATCCAGGATGGTCTTGCAGCCGGACTGGCCTTCCCCGGCGCAGCGCAGGGCGGCGCGGGCACAGGCAACCAGGACGCTGGAGGTGAATTCGGGGTTGGAATCCAGCTTGAGGGAGAGCTCCATGATATGGGAGTGCTCCCCATCCCGGCCGGTTTTGCCGCTGCGGATGACAAAGCCGCCGTGGGGGATGCCGCTGTGGTCGCGGCGCAGCTCCTCTGCGGTGATGAAGTGGACCGTGGTGTCGTAGTCGGAGAAATAGTTGGGCATGGAGACGATTTCCTGACGGATGCGCTCCAAGTCTGCGCCCTCTTGGGGCACCACGAAGCACTCGCGGCGGTGCTTTTGCCGGGTGGTGAGCTGGGGGGCCTCCCCGGCCCGCACAGCGTCCAGGGCCTCGGGGATGGGGACCGTGTACTGCCTGGCATCGGCCACGCCGGGGACACGGCGGATGGCATCGGAATGGCCCTGGCTGACACCCCGGCCCCAGAAGGTATAGTCGGCCCCCTGGGGGAGCACGGATTGGCCCAGCAGGCGGGCCAGCGAGAAGAGGCCGGGGTCCCAGCCCACAGAAATCACCGCCACCTTGCCCCCGGCCTTGGCGGCGCTCTCCACCGCGGCAAAGTGCTGGGGGATGCGGGCGTGGGTGTCAAAGCTATCTACCACATGGTAGAGGGAGGCCAGTTTGGGGGTCTGCTCCGGCAGGTCGGTGGCGCTGCCGCCGCAGAGAATCATCACGTCAATTTTTTCCCGCCAGGCATCCCTCTCCGCCTCGCTTGCCCTGCACACAGGGACGCCCGGTGTGAGCGGCGTGAGGGAGGCAGGGTCCCTCCGGGTGAAGATGGCGGCCAGGGTGGTGTCGGGGTTTTGCCGGATGGCGTTCTCCACGCCCCGGCCCAGGTTGCCATAGCCCATGATACCAATACGGATTGTCATTTTATTTCCCCTCTCTTTGTTTTTTTTTGATTATAGCACAATTTTTGAGCGAGGGAAAGATTTTTTTACAGGGGCGGAGAACAGGGCCAATGCCTTGCAGAATGGAAAAAGTTGTGATAAGATAGGGGCAACAACGAGGGAAAGGGCGGCTGAGGATGGAATTGAACCGGAAAAACGTGAGGACAATTTTGGGGATTGCGGCCTTTTGTATCCTGTTTGCCTGGGCGCTGAAAAACCTGCACTTGGCAGGGGAGTTGTTGGGCGTGCTGTTTCGGTTCCTGGCGCCCTTCCTCATGGGCGGGGCCATTGCGTTTATCCTCAATCTCCCCATGAAGGCGATTGAGGGCAGGCTGTTTCCCCATACCAGGCGGCCGGTGCTGGAAAAATTGAGGAGGCCGCTGGCAATTTGCCTGACGCTGCTGGCGCTCTTTGGGGTGCTGGCGCTTATCCTGCTGATTGTGCTGCCCGAGCTCATTGAGACCGTGCGGCGGCTGGTGGTGCAGGTGCCGGGCTTCTTCCAGCAGGTGCAGGCACAGCTGATGCCCCTCGTGGGCGGGAACACCGAGGCGGCGGAGTTCCTCAACAACCTGTCGTTGGACTGGCAGGAGATTTTAAAGTCGCTGCTGGATTGGCTGCAAAATGGGGCGGGGAGCCTGCTCAGCGGCACCATGACGGCGGCCAGCAGCATTGTCAGCGGGATTGTGGACTTCTTTATTGGGTTTATCTTTGCCATCTATGTGCTGGCCCAGCGGGAAAAATTGAGCCGGCAGGTTAAAATGATTCTCTACGCCGCTTTGCCGGAGGCGGCGGCGGATTATCTTTGCCGGGTGGGGGCGTTGGCCTGCCGGGTGTTTTCCAATTTCTTTTCGGGGCAGTGTTTGGAGGCCTGCATCCTGGGGTTCCTCTTTGTGATTGCCATGACGATTTTCCGGATGCCCTATGCCGTGCTGGTGGGGGTGCTGGTGGCCTTTACTGCGCTTATCCCCATGTTTGGGGCGTTTATCGGCTGCGCGCTGGGGGCTTTCCTCATTTTAATGCAAAACCCTATCCAGGCGCTGTGGTTTATTGTGATGTTTATCGTCATACAGCAGCTGGAGGGGAATCTCATCTATCCCAAGGTGGTGGGGAACTCCGTGGGGCTGCCCTCGATTTGGGTGCTGGCGGCGGTGACGCTGGGCGGCAGCACCATGGGCGTGCTGGGGATGCTGATTATGATTCCCCTCTGCTCTGTGGCCTATAGCCTGCTGCGGGAATCCGTCTATGGGCGGCTGAAGAAGCGGGGGATTGACAGGGAAAAGCTGGCCCCGGCTGCTGCCCCAGGGAGGGAGCAGGAGAAGCCGAGAGGGGAGAAGAAGGCCCCTGTGGGACGCCAGGGCGCCAGACGAAAGAGATAGCGGAGGAGAGGGAGATGCGCAACGAATACGACAACGAGGCGTTCTTTGCAGAATATGCCAAGATGGCCCGCAGCAGGGAGGGGTTGAGCGCTGCCGGGGAATGGCACCAGCTGGAGCCCCTGTTCCCCCAGCTAAAGGGGAAAGCGGTTTTGGACTTGGGGTGCGGGTATGGGTGGCACTGCCAGTTTGCCGCCGGGCAGGGGGCAGCGCAGGTCTTGGGCATTGACCTGAGCCGGAAAATGATTGAGGAGGCCGAAAAGAGGAGCCAAGGGAGCGGGATTGTGTACCGGGTGTGCGGGATTGAGGAATACGAGTACCCGGAGGCGGCCTGGGACTGCGTGGTCTCCAACCTGGCCCTGCACTACATTGAGGATATCGGGCAGGTGTTTGGGCAGATATATCAGACGCTGCGGCCGGGCGGGGTGTTTTTGCTGAACATGGAGCACCCGGTGTTTACCGCGGGAGTGGGGCAGGACTGGGCGTACAACGGGGAGGGGAAGCCGCTGCACTGGCCGGTGGACAACTACTTTGTGCCCGGCGAGCGGAAAACCCGCTTTTTGGGATGCGATGTGGTGAAACAGCACCACACACTGACCCAGATTCTCATGGGATTGCTGGACAGCGGCTTTGCGCTGGAGGCGGTGGAGGAGGCCCAGCCGCCAGAGGAGATGATGGCCCTGCCCGGGATGCAGGACGAGCTGCGCAGGCCTATGATGCTGCTGATACGGGCAGCGGTGAAGAAATCATTTGGCTGATTTAACTATACAAAAAACAACGGGATGTTTTGGTGAGAAAGCCTAATTGCTTGGGAATTTATGCTTTTTGCTTGACAATTTTGACGATAGGGCTATAATGGAATCAAAATGTTAGCCATCTAATTTGGAGAGGTAACTCACACCGCTGCGGCTTCGGAACAAGGGGGAGCCTGCGGCGGGGACAGGAAGGAGATTTTTCATGGCGAGAAAAGCAAAAGTTACGGTACATCCCGGATTCCCCATTGGGGTGATTTCCCCCAGGCTCTATGGTGCTTTTTTGGAGCCCATTGGCACCATGGTAAACGGCAGCATGTATAACCCCAAGCACCCCACTGCCGACGAGCAGGGATTCCGGAAGGACTTTATGGGGGCGCTGAAGGACGCAAAACTGCCGGCCCTGCGCCTGCCCGGCGGCAACTTTGTCTCCGGCTGGGAGTGGAAAGACTCCATTGGGCCCAAGGAGCAGCGCAAGGGACATCTGGACCTGGCCTGGTTCCAGTATTACACCAACGAGGTTGGGCACGACGAATACCTGCAGTGGGCCCAGAAGATTGAGACCGAGCCCATGTACACCATCAACCTGGGCACCGACCGGATTAAAGACGCCATTCACATTGCGGAGTACACCAACCATCCCGGCGGCACCTATTGGTCTGACCTGCGCAAGCAGAACGGGCACGAGGTCCCCTATGGGGTGAAGACCTGGTACCTGGGCAACGAGATGGATGGCCCCTGGCAGATTGCATCCTGGGAAAAGGACCCAAGAGGCTACGGCGTGCTGGCCAACGAGACCTCCAAAGCCATGAAATGGGTGGACGGACGGATTGAGACAGCTGTGTGCGGCTCCTCTTCCCCCTTCCTGGCGCACTATCCCCAGTGGGATTTGGATGTGCTGCAGGAGTGCTATAACTCGGTGGACTACCTCTCGCTGCACCATTACCATTCGGCGGCCCCTGGCGACTTTGGGGCACTGCTGGGCGGCGCGGCCTATTATGAGGACTATATCAACACCGAAATTGCCCTGTGCGACTTTGTGCAGGCCAAGATGCGCTCTCCCAGGAAGCTGATGATTTCCTTTGACGAATACGGTTCCATGACCCGGCCTTTGGCAGGGGTGGAGCATCCCGGATGGGGGCCCTATAACCTCTATAACTCCCACTACCATTTCCGTCCTGAGCGGGAATATGTGCGCCACGATCCGGACAACATGGAGCTGACCGGCCGCAGACGGGCGGAAGTAGGCGACATGGTGGGTGCGCTGGGCAATGCCTCTGTGCTGTTGGCCTTCCTGCGCCACGCCGACCGGGTGAAGATTGGCTGCATGACCGGCGGTTTGCAGACGCTCTGCGCCACCAACCGGGAGCATGTGTGGAAGACAGCCGGCTACTATCCCTTTGAGCAGCTGATTCAGTATGGCAAGGGTGTCTCCCTGCGCACCGCAGTGGAGGGCGATACCTTTGATATCCCCGCCTATGCGGTGGACGACAACTCCCAATATCCCGCCAAGGAGGGGCTGCCCTTTATTGACACCGCAGCCGCCTACGACGAGGCTGCCGGTACCCTGAACCTCTTTGTTATCAACCGCAATATGGAAGACGACACCGAGATTGAGCTGGATACCACTGCCTTTGAGGGATTCAAGTTTGTGGAGCAGCTGGAACTGCACAGCGACGACCTCGACGCGAAAAACACCTATGAGGACCCCGAGCGGATTGTCCCCGTGAAGGCGACTGCTGAGGCCTCCCAGGGTAAGGTACATGGGCTGGTGAAAAAGCTCTCCTGGAACGTGTTCCGGTTTGAGCGGGCATAACAGCAGGTAACATGATTTGTGATTTCGCCCCGCGGGAATCTGCATGACGGATTCCCGCGCCGGGCTTTTCTCTAATTTAACTGCCGCAAAAGAGTTCAACGATAGACCCAAAAAAGAGGACGAAAAGGGAAGGAAAGGTGATTGAGTGAGGACGCCACTGCATGTCGCGTTAATCGGTTCCTCTTCCCTGCACCGGAAGCGGAGCAGGGACGCGTTTCAGGCAATCGGGCTGTCAGACGGGCAGCCAAAGGTGTTGGCACATCTGCTGAGAGAGGAGGGGCTCCTGCAGCGGGAACTGGCAACCCTCTGCATGGTGGAGCCGGCAACTATGACCGTGCTGCTGCGGAAAATGGCGGCGGATGAGCTGATTTGGAAGGAAAGCGTGCGGGTGCAGGGAAAACGGGCCTACCGGGTTTATCTCACCGACAAGGGGAGAAGCCAGGGGAAAAAGGCTTGGCAGATAGTGGAAAAGCTGGAAGACGACAGCTTCCGCGGGTTTTCTGAGGAGGAAAAGGACCAGCTGGTGAGCCTGCTGCTGCGGGTGTTTGAGAATTTGAGGGATATGAAATAGGCTGCGTATGAAATAGGCTGCGCAGGTTATGCCGCCTGTGCTGCCGGCAGAGGCCCGGAAAAGGACGCCCCAGAAAAAGCGGGGAACCCAAGACCTAAAAGACGGAACAAGCCAAGGCCAAGCAGGTAGCTTGGCCTCAGGCGGCAAAGAGGGCAGAACCTCAAAAACCAAAGTGCTGGAAACGCTTTTTGTATTGCGGTAGTGAAAATTGGGTTGTTTTGTGAGTTAGCAATCATATGATATGAGGAAAGGTGAGGATGCTGTGATGAAAAACCAGACGATTGGGAGCCATCCCCTGTTCTTTGACCCGCTGAATAAAAAGGTGGATTTTATCCAGGAGAACGGGCAGCGGAAGATGTGCTATGTAGAGGAGAGGCCGGGCGTGCAGGTGCATGAGAACGGGGATGTGGAGTTCTGTTTCTATGCCCCGAAGGCTACGACAGTGCAGGTGGCAGGGCTCTCGGGGAGCCTGAGCCGGGATAAAATCGACCTGGAACCGGAGGGGAACGGCTATTTCTCCAAACGGGTGCCGGGGATTTCCCATGGGTTCCACTACCACGAGTGGTTTGTGGACGGGGTAAAGACTACCAACCCCCAGGGGCAGTTCTGCTATGGGTGCTTTAAATCCATTAACTTTTTCGACGTGCCCGAGGGGGAGGACGATTTTTGGCTGATGAAAGATGTGCCCCACGGGGATGTGCGGGTGGAGCAGTATGTCTCCGGTGTCAACGGCCGTACCAAGACCGCCTATGTCTACACGCCCCCTGGATACCAGGAGACCGGGCGGGAGTATCCTGTGCTCTACCTCCAGCACGGGGTGGGCGAGGATGAGACCGGCTGGATTTGGAACGGGCGGGCCAACTTTATCCTGGATAACCTGATTGCCGAGGGCAAGTGCCAGCCCATGATTGTGGTGATGAACAGCGGCTATGCCTTCCGGCCAGGGGAGGACCCCACCTTCTATCCCGGCGATTTTGACAGCGAGCTGGTGAATGACTGCATCCCCTTTCTGGAGAAGAACTTCCGGGTGCTGAAAAACCGGGAGGGCAGGGCGGTGGCCGGGCTGTCCCTGGGTTCGGCGCAGGCTTCGCTCAGTGCGGCCAAGCACCCCGATGTGTTCGGGTATCTGGGTGTGTTCAGCGGGCTGGGGAAAGAGCTGGACACCATCGCCAACGCCAAGACCCCCTACTTACAGATTTTCCTCTCCGGCGGCGAAGGGGAGACCGGGCTGGTGGAGCGGCATGAGGAATATGCCAAAAAGCTGAACGAGGCGGGTATCCCCACCGTGTCAAAGGCCTATCCCGGATACCACGAGTGGAGCCCTTGGCGCAAGAGCCTGCGGGACTTTGCCTGCCTGCTCTTCCAAGACACCACCGCCGGGCCGGCGCTGCCGGATACCAGGGGCGGGGAACGGCCTGCGGCATCGCCTGTGCAGGGGCCAAACCAGGCCTATGAGGCCCATATGCTCTTTAACGACCCGCTGTACAAGGAAGTGGTGAGGGCCTTTGACGAGAACGGGCACCCGGCGGGGAAATACGCGGAAATCCCCCATGGGGTGGAAATCCTGGCGCCGGGGAAAGTGAAGCTGGATTTGCACGCCCCCGAGGCCAAGACAGTACAGGTGAACCTGCTGGGCAGCAGCGAAAAGACCGACATGCAGCGGCAGGAAAACGGGCACTGGACAGCGGTGCTGGAGGATGTGGAGCCGGGTTTCCACTACCATCAGTTCTGGATAAATGGGAGCTTGGTGGTGAACCCCCATGCCCCCGTTGGCTATGGCGCATTCCAGGCTATCAACTATTTTGAGATGCCCGACCCCGATTTTGAGGACTATTTGCTGCGGGATGTGCCCCACGGCAGCGTGCGGATGCACTACTACCGTTCCAGCCAGACAGGGCGGACGAAGGTGTGCTATGTCTATGCACCTCCCGGATATGACCAGAGTGGGAAAAAATACCCGGTGCTATACCTCCAGCACGGGGGTGGGGAAAACGAGAACGGCTGGGTTTGGCAGGGCAAAATCCACAACATCATGGATAACCTGCTGAGCGAGGGCCGGTGCAGCGAAATGCTCATTGTGATGACTACGGGCTACAGCTTCCGGCCGGACGGCACCAGCCATCCCCTCATCGGCAGCGTGGACGACGAGATTACCGGCGATTTAATCCCCTTTATCGACAAGACCTACCGCACCCTGGCCGACCGGGAACACAGGGCCATGGCCGGGCTCTCAATGGGCGGGATGCAGACCCAGGTGACGGTGTTCCACCATCCGGAGCTCTTTGCAAACGCGGGCATCTTCTCCGGCGGCTTTACCATTAAGGACAAGGAGAACGACTACACCCCTCTGCTCACCGACAAGGCCAAGTTTATGGAGACGTTCCGGTATCTCTTTGTGGGATGCGGGGAGAATGAGGGATTCTATGAGGGCACAAAGGCCAATGTGACGAAGGCCCAGGAGGAATACGGCCTGCCCATCGACTTCTTCCACATGCACGGCTATCACGACTGGACCTTCTGGCGGCACTGCGCAGTGGAATTTGTGCAGAAGGTGTTCCGGTAAAGGCAGAAGGAAAATTTTCCTGATTTTTGAAAATATAGTATTGCAAAACCCAGAAAAATGGATTATAATACTATCGCATTGTATTGTATCCCCTTCCGCTCTTTAAGGAGAAGGGGAGTGCAATAAATTTATAGCATGATTCCACATGTTTCATTTTCAGTCGTCTTTTTTCGTCCCTGCTGTGTTGTTCGATAGGGTAGGGGGGAAGAGGGCGAATAGGCTGTATTGGATTCCCGGTATCCCCAAATTGGATGAAAAACCCATGGGTTTTTCTAAAGCCAGCTTTGCTGGCTTTAGATTCTTATGTGAGGGAAGCGGGCGCGGCTGGTCCCGGAAAATGGGGCATTGGAAAAAGGGAAGGAGATGTATTTATGAAAAGATTGGTATCTTTGCTGCTGGCGAGTGCAATGCTGGCGGCGGTACTGACTGGGTGCACCGGCGGGAATGACAACCAGGGCACACAGGCCCCGGACAACCAGACCCCGTCCAGCCAGGGCGGCGATGGGACTGCGGATGACGCCAGCCTGGATAATGGGCTGCAGGTGAGCCCGGCGGGCGAAATGCCCATTACATCGGAGAAGGTGGAGCTCTCTATCTTCATGCGGCAGAACAGCACCGTATCCGACTATGAGGACAACAAGCTCACCAAGTGGATGGAGGAGACCACCAATGTCCACGTGAATTGGAACATTGTCCCCGAACAGGATGCCTCCCAGAAGCTGAACCTGCTGCTGGCTGCGGGCGTTGACCTGCCGGACATCATCATGAGCGATTTGTCTACCCAGACAATTGTGGAGCAGGCCGACCAGGGCGTGCTGATTCAGCTTGACCCGTACATTGAGCAATACGGCTACTACTACAAGAAAATGCTGGAGGAGAACCCCCTGTATGAGCCCATGAGCAAGCTGCAGGACGGGCATGTGTACTCCCTGGGTTCTGTTATCCTCTCGGAGCCCAACGCGACATCCAACAGAATGTGGATTAACACCACGTTCCTGCAGAACCTGAACATGGAGAAACCGGAGACGCCGGAAGAGTTCTACGACTATCTGAAGGCTGTGAAGGAGCAGGATGCCAACGGCAACGGGGACCCCTCGGACGAGGTGCCGCTGACCGGTTCGGCCAAGATGTGGTGCGGGCTGCCCAATACCTTCATCCTCAACTCCTATGTACAATATGACCGGGACAACCCCTTCTATCTGGAAGACGGGAAAGTGACCTGTGCAGTGGACAAAGACCTGTACCGGGAAGGCCTGCGGTATATGAACAAGCTGGTGGACGACGGCCTGTTGGAACCCAACACCTATACCCAGGACGGCGACCAGGTGAAGCAGATTTTTGACGGCGAGATTGCCCAGGTGGGCGCACTGCCTGCTGGCGGCGTGTTTGTTGTGACCAGCATGAGCGGCGACCGGGCCAAGGAATACGAGGGCCTGGCTCCCCTGAAGGGGCCTGGCGGACAGTATGCTTGGTATAACCCCTACTGGGGCCTGAGCGCACCTACCAACGCGGCCATTACCAATGCCTGCGAGCATCCGGCTGTGGCCTTTAAGTGGCTGGATTTCCTGTATAACCAGGAGACCTTTATGAGAAACCGCTTCGGTGAGCCCGGCGTTGACTACCGTATTCCCGAAGAGGGCGAAATCGCCATTGACGGCGGCCCTGCGCTCTATGAACCCATCCTGGAATGGGGCAGCGTGCAGAATTCCCACTGGGCAGCGGCCGGCCCCCAGTACAACCCCATTGACAACAGCGGCGTGAAGAGCGACGACCCCTATGAGCTGAACCAATACCTCTGGAACCAGACTGCGGAATTCTACACCCCCTATAAGCGGGATTTGGATACTTATTTCTCTACCAACATCTTCTTCAGCGTAGAGGATGCCCAGACTGTGGCTGATATCAAGGCTACCCTGAGCGACTACATGAAGCAGGCCGAGGACCAGTTTATCGTCGGCACGCTGGACATTGAGAAGGATTGGGACCAGCACCTGAAGAACCTGGAAGGCATGCGCTATCAGGAGCTGATGGACATCTACCAGAAATATCTGGATATGCAGTAATCCCTTTGCCTATCCAAAGCCAGACAATTTGTCAGGCTCTGTGATTTCTTTTGCTGTTGGTACAAGGCCCGGGTGCTCGAAAGAGTGCCTGGGCCTTGTACTATCTCTCTGTGGGGAAAAGCGGCTTGGGCCTCTGCGAATGGCGGGGTTAGGCACACTTTAGCGCTGATAGCCTGCCAATGCGGCAAAGCCGTTGATTGGCAGGCTATCGGCGGATGGGGGATTTCGCTTTATGGGCCGATAGGGGTGGCCTTTGCACGTTCTTTTGGGCGGGGCCTTATAGAAAAGCCAAAACGCGTTCGGCCAAAAAGACAACGGCAACGGCGCCAAGGGCCACGGTGAGGAGGCTTTTCCCCCGCCAGGCCAGGAACAGGGCGGCCAGGGAACCCAGGGCGGCGGAGAGGGGGGAGGCGGTGGAGGTAAAGATGTCGGGGATTGTCATGGCGGCCAGGACGGCGTAGGGCACATAGTGCAGCAGCGAACGGAGGAAACGGCTGCGGATTTTTTTGCGCAGGAAGACAAAGGGGACCATCCTGGGCAGGTAGGTGACGAGGAACATGAGGAAAACGGCCAGGAGGATATGGGGTTCACGCATAACCGGCACCCCCTTAGGACTCTGCCGGTTCTTCCGGCAGAGGGCTGCGCAGGGCGGCCACCAGGGCAGCTGCCAGGGCACAGAGGATGATGCGCCAGCCGCCGGAAATCATCCGCAGGCCAGGGAGGAAACTGAACAGCAGGCTGAGGATGCCGGACAGCAGGACAGCCAGGGCAATGGGCCGGGACTGGCGGGCCGGGGGAACCAGGATAGCCAGGAACATGCCGTAGATGGCGATGCCCAATGCGCTGCGCACCATGGCGGGCAGCAGGCTGGTGATGGTGGCGCCTGCCAGCGTACCCAGCGCCCAGCCCCAATAGGGCAGGAAAACCAGGCCCGCCAGATAGGGCGCGGTGAGGCGGCCCGGACGCTGGGAACCCACCCCGAACACCTCGTCCGTGATGCCCATGGACAGGATAAGGCGGGAGAGGGTCTTCATGGCGGGGTCGGCCTTTTGCGCCAGGGAGAGGGACATCAGCAGATAGCGGATGTTGATGACTAGGGTAGTGACCGCTATCTCGGCCAGGCTGCCCCCTGCCAGGATGAGCGCCGTGCCGGCAAACTGGCCCGCAGAGGTGAGGTTTGTCATGGAAATCAGCACCGCCAGCCAAAAGGGCAGGCCGTTTTCTGTACACATCACGCCGAAGGTGAAGGACACCGACAGGTAGCCAAGGCAGATGGGGATACCGTCCCGTAATCCTGCTGTGAATTCGTCCCGGGTTGTTTGGGTCAAGGTTGCACCTGCTCTCTTTTTGGGGATTTTGGGTCTATTATAGCACAAATGCGCAAGCCTAGAAATAGGCAGGTTTTACAGTAGTTGTTATCGAAGCGCACCCATTTCTTCCTTCTTTCACACTTTCACAGCCCAATAGAACCGGGGCGTTCGGCGGTGTCCCAGCCGCCCCTAAGCGCCGTCCGCTTCCCTGCGGCGAGGCAGGGAAGCGGACTCAAAAAGGATTCAGGGTGGAACTGACAAGCCTGGCGGCAGGCGGACGGGGGCCTGAAAAGGCGGAGAGGGGGCGTGAAGTATCCCGATTAAGAGGAAAACCCGGAACGGGCGGGGTGTAAGGGTTAGAACACCGCCCAGGAGAGAAGGGGAGTTTCGCTCATTGCGTTGCCATGCCCATGGCAACGCAATTGGTTTTCCCTACGTGTGGACAGGGCCAGCTGCACTGGCCCGGGAAGTTTCATTCGCCTACGGGCGTGCGGATTGGCGGAAAGCGCTTGACAATGTAACGATGTTATGGTATTATTATAGCAACAAAGCCCCCGGGGGCTCTTAAAAGTGCCAAGACCCTGTCTTGGCAAGCTGGGGTGACGGGGGGAAGAGAAGGGAGGAGACCTTTTTGGAGGAACAGCTGATTACCAAAAAGGAACTTTTGCAGATTACGGGGATTTCCTATGGGTCTCTCTACCGGTGGAAGCGGAAGAAACTGATTCCGGATGAGTGGTTTATCCACCGGGCAACGTATACGGGGCAGGAGACTTTTTTCCCCAAGGAGAAGATTCTGGAACGGATTGAGAAGATTAAAAACCTGAAGGACGGGATGTCCCTGGATGACATTGCCGAGACCTTTTCGCCGGTGGCCCGGAAAGTGGAGGCCACGGCGGAGGGGGCTGTGGCCCAGGGGATTGCCCCGGCTGCTGCTGCGGAACTCTACCGGCAGGTGACAAACAGCGGGGGGCCCTATGATTTCGGGGCGCTCTTTGGGCTCTACCTGCTGGGGAGGCTGCTGCAGGAGGGAACGGTAATCCGGGACGAGGCGGTGGAGGCGGTAAAGCTGCTGCTGGCAACTGAGAACCCTGCGGGGAAGGAGCTCCTGCTGCTGCGGAAAATGGGGGTGGGCATCTTCTTGCTGGCCCCGGAGGGGACGGCCTTTGCAGCAGATGGGGACACCAACCTGGTGCTGCGGCTCCCCCTCTCCCAGTGGATGGCGCAGCTCAAGGAGAAGCTGGGTACCACGGGACTGGACGAAGAGGCGGGGACAGAGGAGTAATCAAGGCCAAATGAGAGAAAGGCGCTTTCCAGGGAAAGCGGTTGGGTGATAGATGATGAGTGAAAAGAATAGCAGCATTTCGGGCGTGGGGACCATTGCCAGCGGGGAGTACGGGCAGATTCACCTCTCCGGGTCGGGGACGATTACGGGGGATGTGGTGTGTGAAGGTTTGCAGACCTCTGGGTCCAGCCATGCCAAGGGGAAGGTAGAATGCAGGGGGGCAGTGGTTACCTCGGGCGCTTTTCACGGGGAAGGCGATGTGAAGGCAGTGGAGGTACACACCTCTGGGTCCAGCCACTTTGGTGGCAATCTCACAGTGGAGAAGAGGATAAAGACTTCCGGCAGCACACGCGTGGAGGGGAACCTGGAAGTGGAAAGCGCGGAGACCAGCGGTTCCCTCTCGGTGGGAGGGAACCTGAATGCCAGTAAGCTGCACACCTCCGGAAAGCTGGAGGTGGGGAAGGACTGCGCGGCAGAGGAATTTTCCAGCTCCGGGCGGCTGGACATCGGCGGGCTGCTGAATGCAGGCACGGTGGAAATTGAGCTGAGTTCCACGGCGGACAGCATGGTGAGGGAAATCGGCGGTGAGAAAATTACAGTGATCTGGAAGCCGGCGCTCTCCCTCCTGAACCGGATTTTCGGCGCGAACCGGAACACTATGCTGGAGACAGAAGTGATTGAAGGGGACGAAGTGAAGCTGGAACAGACGCGGGTGAAGGTGGTACGGGGACGTGACGTGACCATTGGCGCAGGCTGTTATGCCAAGCTGGTGGAGTACAGCGGCGTATTGCGGGTGGCGGATGGAGCCACTGTGGAACAGCAGGTAAAAGTGGACTAGGGAAGGAGTGGAACAAAATGGGAATGGACAGGAGAAATGGAGGCGTTTTCCAGGAAATAGAGCTGGAAGACAACACGGTATTTGTCTCGGATGTGACCTGCGAGGAGATGGAGGCCCAGGACAGCCTGGAAGTGGAGGGAAACCTCTGGTGCCATGGGACGCTGGAATCTGACGACCGAGTGCGGGTGCGGGACAATTGCAGCATCGGCTCGGCGGAGCTCTCGGGCTCCCTTACGGTGGGGGGAGACGGGGAAATTGACAAGCTGAACGCGAATGACGACGTACAGATTGGCGGCAGTTTTAACGGCGGGACGGTGAATATTTCCGGCTCCCTTACGGTGGGGAGAGACGGGAAAATCGACGAACTGGAGGAGAATGGCGGCGTGCAGATTGGCGGCAGCTTTGAGGGCGGGACGGCGGATATTTCGGGCTCCCTTACAGTGGGGAAAGACGGGGAAATCGGCCAGCTGGACGCCAGCGGGAGCGTGACTATCGGTGGCAGCCTCAACGCTGAGACAGTAGACAGTTCCGGCTCCCTTACCGTGGGGCAGGATTTGGAACTGGACCACCTGGATGCCTCCGGCAGCGTGAAGGTAGGCGGGAGCCTGAGAGCCGAGACAGTGGATTTGAGCCATTCCCTTACGGTGGGGGACAGTCTGGAGGCCAATGTGCTGGACAGCTCTGGCGGTGTACGGGTGGGCGGAGACCTGGACGCGGACAACATTGACCTGAGCGGCTCGCTGGATGTGGGGGGCAACCTGAAAACCCAAGTGCTGGACACCTCCGGCAGCGTACATGTGGGCGGGGATGTGGAGGGCGGGGATTTGAGCCTCTCCGGCTCTCTGGCCGTGAAGGGCCAATGCCGGGCCGATAAGCTGGACAGCTCTGGCAGTATCCGGGCGGAACAGGGGTTGGAGGTGCTGGAACTGGACGCCTCCAGCAGCGTGAAGGTGGGGGAAAACCTGCGGGCAGACCGTATCGACGTCTCGGGAAGCCTGGAAGTGGAGGGAAACCTCTCCTGCCGGGAGGGGGATTTCTCCGGCCCTGTACAGGTAAAGGGCAACATGGAGCTGGGAGAGGGAGAGTTCTCCGGCCAGCTCCTGGCGGAAAAGGACTGCCAGGGGGAGCGGCTGCACTTCTATGGGAAAGTCGTAGTGGGCGGGCTGCTCAACGCCGAACGCCTGAAAATCTATCTTTGCGAGGACAGCAGCGCCGCCGAAGTGGGCGGCGGCAGGATTACCATTGCCCAGGAGAAGAAGCGGGGCCGTTTGAAAGCTCAGAGTATTGAGGGCGAAGAGCTGGATTTGGAGGCTGTGGAGGCCCGCGTTGTACGGGGCAACATTGTGCGTATCGGCGCAGGCTGCCGGATTGGGTTGGCGGAGTACACCCAGGACATTGAAATTGAACCCGGCGCTGTGGTGGAACAGCAGGTTAGAGTGTAGAGAACCCCACCCATGCAGGCCCAGCGGGGGCAGAGCTCCCGCTGGGTTTTTGTGTGCGGGCCTGTTGGCCGGTGGGGGGCTCTGGCTTTTTTCCGCTCAATCCGTTATAATGGGGACAGACTGGGGAGGGATGGACATGCGGGAGCGGGAGGTGTGCTGTGCATTCAGCGGGCACAGGCCCCATAAATTACCGGAAAATGGGGACGAAAAATCCAACCAAATTATGATGTGCAAGCACTTTCTTTTTGGCGAAATTGACAGGGCAATTGCCCACGGATACCGGGAATTCCTCTGCGGGATGGCGATGGGAACAGACCTCTGGTGTGCTGAAATCGTCCTTTCCCTGCGGCGGAACAACCCCCAGATTTCCCTCCATGCTGTTCTGCCCTGGCGGACACAGGCCAGCGCCTGGCCCCCGGAATGGCAGCGCCGCTACCGCGCCGCCCTGGAACAGGCGGACGAAATTACCCAGCTCTCGGAGCACTATTATAAAGGCTGTTTTCTCCTGCGCAATCGGTTCCTGGTGGAGCACGCCAGCCGCTTGATTGCCCTTTGTATTGGCGGTCAGGGCGGCACCGGCGCCACCCTGCGCCTGGCTCGGGAAGCCGGGCTGGAGGTCTTTTGCTATGACCCCACCTTGCTCTGGCAGATGCAATTATAGCGTCTCTCTCAAGAGAACGACTGTCCTTTATACACGGACAGTCGTTCTCTGTGTTTTTGGGGGCGGGGTGGGGAAATTGGGGTGGGTGAGACAGGCAGGAGGGGTTGGAGGCGCGGGGATGAGGGAGGAAGCGGCTGGGGGAGTTGGAGGGGAATGGGCGGCCGAGGCTGTGTTGACATTTTTTCTGGTTCGCATATAATAGAAGAAACACCTTTGTTTTAACAGGGTAAACCGAGAAACAGGAAGGGGCCCGAGGCCCGGTTGTTTTTTGGAAGTTGGGTGGGGACGCCGGAGCGTGCCCCTGACAGGGATAGGAGGAGAAAGGGAATGAAACGAGTATATAATTTCAGCGCGGGGCCTTCCGTGCTGCCGGAGTGGGTATTGCAAAAGGCGGCGGAGGAGATGCTGGATTACCAGGGCAGCGGGCAGTCGGTGATGGAGATGTCCCACCGCTCCAAGGTGTATGAGGGGATTATCCAGGGCTGCGAGGCGCTGCTGCGCAAGACCATGAATATCCCGGACAATTACAAGGTGCTGTTTTTACAGGGCGGGGCGTCTTCCCAGTTTGCCATGATTCCGCTGAATTTGATGAACGGGACGGGCAAGGCGGACTTTGTGCTCACCGGCCAGTGGGCGAAAAAGGCCTACAGCGAGGCCAAAAAATACGGGGAGTGCAGGGTGATTGCCTCCAGCGAAGACAAGGTTTACACCTATATCCCCAAGCTGGACCCGGCCTCCTTTACCAAGGATGCGGACTATTTCCACATCTGCCTGAACAATACGATTTACGGCACGGTGTACCATGAGCTGCCCCAGACAGGGAATGTGCCGCTGATTGCCGATTTGTCCTCCTGCATCCTCTCGGAGCCCATTGACGTGTCGAAATTCGGCATGGTGTATGCGGGGGCGCAGAAGAATATGGGGCCTGCGGGGCTGACCGTGGCGATTATCCGGGAGGACCTGATTGGCCATGCCAGGGAGATTACCCCCACGATGTTTGACTACAAGACCCACGTGGACAACGACTCCATGTACAACACGCCGCCCACCTATGCCATTTACATCTGCGGGCTGGTGCTGGAATGGCTTAACGATGTGGTGGGCGGGCTGGACAAGATGGCCCAGCGCAACCGGGCCAAGGCCGCCATGCTCTATGAGTTCCTGGACCAGAGCAAGCTGTTCCGGGGCACAGTGGTGAAGGAGGACCGCTCTATCATGAACATCCCCTTTGTCACCGGGGATGAGGAGATGGACAAGAAATTCGTGAAGGCCGCCGAGGCTGCCGGGTTTGTCAACTTGAAGGGACACCGGACCGTGGGCGGGATGCGCGCTTCCATCTATAACGCCATGCCCATCCAGGGGATTCAGGATTTGGTGGATTTCATGGGCAAGTTTGAGAAAGAGAACGCCTAAGAGTTTTTTCAGGGGGTTCGCCCCCTTCGGGGTGCGCGGCCAATCCGGCCGCTCGCTCCATCTTTAGGGTTTATACGGCTCCTGGGCGCGGCTTCCTCACGGGGGCGGGGTGCGTGGCGGGGGAGAGCGGGATTGGAAGGGAGATTGATTGAGATGTATCAGGTGAAGCTGATGAATAAAATCGCGGCCTGCGGGCTGGAGGTGCTGGATGACTCCTACACCTGCGGGGAGGGCATTGAGAACCCGGATGCGATTCTGGTGCGCAGCGCAGCGCTGCACGACATGGAATTCCCCGAGAGCCTGCGGGCCATTGCCCGGGCAGGGGCGGGCACCAACAACATCCCGGTGGAGGCCTGCAGCGAGCGGGGCATTGTGGTCTTTAACACGCCGGGGGCAAACGCCAACGCGGTGAAGGAGCTGGTGCTGTGCGGGCTGCTGATGGCCTCCCGGAAAATTGTGCCGGCGCTGAACTGGGCCCAGACCCTGAAGGGCCAGGGCGACCAGGTGCTGAAGCTGGTGGAAAAGGGTAAGGGGGCCTTTGTGGGGCCGGAGATTAAGGGGAAAAAGCTGGGCGTCATCGGCCTGGGGGCCATTGGCGTGCTGGTGGCAAACAGCGCCGCCAGCCTGGGGATGACGGTGTATGGCTACGACCCCTATCTGTCGGTGGACGCGGCCTGGGGGCTCTCCCGCCGGATTATCCACGCCAAGAGCGTGGAGGAAATCTATGCCCAGTGCGACTATATCACCGTGCATGTGCCGCTTAACGACAAGACCAAGCACATGATTGGGCAGGAGGCCCTGGGGATGATGAAGCCCACCGCCGCAGTGCTCAACTTCTCCCGGGATGAGCTGGTGGACGGGGAGGCCGTGCTGGCGGCGCTGGAAAAAGACACGCTGCGGTGCTATGTCACCGATTTCCCCACGGACAACATGCTGGGGAATGAAAAGGTGGTGGCCCTGCCCCATCTGGGCGCCTCCACCCCGGAATCGGAGGACAACTGCGCGGTGATGGCTGCCCAGGAAATCCGGGATTACCTGGAAAACGGCAACATCGTCAACTCCGTGAACTTCCCGAATGCCGTGATGGAGCGCAGCGGGAAATACCGGTATGGGATTCTGCACCGGAATATCCCCTCCATGATTTCCCAGGCCACCAATGCCTTTGCGGAGCAGGGGATTAATATCGAGAACATGATGAACAAATCCAAGAAGGACTATGCCTATACCGTGATTGACGCGGAGGAGAAGAGCCAGGCGGTGATTGACCGCATCTCCGCCGTGGACGGCGTGGTGAAGGTGAACTTATACGAATAAGACGGCAGACAGAAAACCAGGGGAGCCGCCGGGCTCCCCTGGTTTTTGCCCGGATGACGGACAAGACAGGCACCATTCTATTGTCAAAAAAGTCCCTGCGTTCGCAGACGCATTTCAATCCCTGCAAAGCAGGCAAATTTTCCGGCGGCTTTGCCGTCGAAAAATTTTCTCCTATTTTTGCAAGTGTGTCCCGCCTTGGCGGGATGCGCGCGGCAAAAATGCAACGCCAACGGCGTCGGCGTTAGCCCGGCGGAAGGCCGCAGGCCTGGAGCGGGCTTTCGGGATAGGGTTTTCTTTGAAAACCCTATCCCGAGGCTTTAGCACCAGGTTTGCTCGTAGAGAACCTGGCCGGTTTGGCACATGCGGCGGGCCTGGGTGTCTTCCTGGCGCACGAGGAAGGACCACTCCTGCGGGCGGTAGGCCGTCAGGCGGATGGGGAAGGGCACCTGGCCCCGCAGCTCCCGTTCCAATGCCCGGGGGCTGGCAATCTCGGCTACAATGCAAAGGGCTGCCGAGAGCAGATGCTCCTCCTTATCCACCCGCTGGTCGTAGACTATGATTTTCGAGGGATGGCACCGCCCCAGCAGATAATCCCTCGCCTGTGTGATTTCATCCATGCTTAAACCTTCCTTCCCCCCCTTTTTGGGGGTGGTTTTGCGCAGCAAAAAGCCACAAAAGGCCAGGCTGCAATTCATTTCAACCTCTGCCCCTCTCTGTGCTTTTTACCCTATGTAGAGCGCTTGCGGGCAGGGGCCGGCCCTGAAACGCCGGAATCCCGACCCCATCTATTCTAACACAGCCTTGGGTTTTATACAAGGAACGCCCTGCCAATATAGCCAATTTTGTGATAAATACTTTGTTCATAATTATTTAAGAAAAACATAAAAATCTTGGAAAAATGACTTCCCTTTTTCTCTGGATGGTGTATAATACGAAAGACGTTACCAGTCCGGGCTTGTGACAGAGGGGAGCCGGACGGAAGTTTGCCCTGATACCATGATGGAGGTGATGGTGAAAATGCTTCAGATTAAATGGGTCTGGAAGAACATGAGGGGAGCAAAAAAGGTGTACATATTTGCTCTCTCGGTGGGCCTGCTCAGCTCGCTGCTGGTGTTTGTCAACCCCATGCTGACCCAGCGTGTGGTGGACGAGGTGCTGGTGGGTGTGACGCAGGCGGACGGAACGGTATTCCACAACACGGAAATCCTGATGCCGCTGCTGATTGGCATTGTGGGGATGCACGTGTTCCGGATGCTTTGCCTGTATGGGCGCACCTTTTTTGCGGATTACTCTACGCAAAAGCTGACGGTGAACCTGCGCAGGCACTTGTATGACAAAATCCAGTCGCAAGACAAGTCCTATTATGACCGCAACCGCACCGGCGATTTGATGACCCGGATGACGGGCGACCTGGAAATGGTGCGCCATTTCATGGCCTTTGTGCTGCGGGAGCTGCTGACGGATACGGTGCTCTTCCTTGTGACGCTGGTCTATTTCTTCACGGTGGACTGGGTGATGACGCTGTGCATCCTGGCAGTGACACCGCTGCTGCTGTGGATGTCCAAGTCCTTTTCCGGCAAGGTGCGTTCCAAGTATGCGGACTTGCGGGAAAAGCTCAGTGAGCTGAATACCCAGGCCCAGGAGAATATCTCCGGCAACCGGGTGGTGAAGGCCTTTGCCCGGGAAGGGTATGAGATTGAAAAGTTTTCCCAGAAAAACGAGGACTACCGGGGGGCAAATATCGACGCCCAGTTTACCTGGCTGCGGTATTTCCCGGTGATGAATGGCATCGCCAGCTCCCTGACAGTGATTACCTACGGCTTGGGGGCCCTCTTTATCATCAACGGGCAGATGACAGCCGGGCAATTGGCGGCCTTTAGCGGCCTGATTTGGGCCATTTCCGAGCCCATGAGAAACTTGGGGATGCTCTTGAACGACACCCAGCGCTTCTTTGCCTCGGCTAACAAGGTCATTGAGATGTACTACGAGCAGCCCAGGATTGTGGACGCGGCGGACACGGTGGATATGCCGGAGCGGTTCCAGGGCAAGGTGGAATTCAAGGATGTGCACTTTGGGTTTGGGCGGGAGAAGGTGTTTGACGGCATCTCCTTCACTGCCAATCCGGGGGAGACCATCGCCATCATGGGGGCCACCGGCTCGGGCAAGACCTCGCTGGTGAACCTGCTTGCCCGGTTCTACGACGTGACCGGCGGCCAGGTGCTGGTGGACGGGGTGGACGTGCGCAAGATGAAGCTGCGGGATTTGCGGCACAACATCGGCATGGCGCCCCAGGAGGTCTTCCTCTTCTCGGAGACGGTGGACGGCAATATTGCCTACTCTGACCCGGAGATGAGCGAGGAGGAAGTGAAGAGCTACGCGCGCATCGCCGACGCCGACGGCTTTATCAAGCGCATGGAGGACGGCTACGAGACCATTGTAGGCGAGCGGGGCGTGGGCCTCTCAGGCGGGCAGAAGCAGCGGATTGCCTTGGCCAGGGCCCTGGCGGTAAAGCCCGCCATCCTGGTGCTGGACGACACCACCTCGGCGGTGGACTTGGAGACGGAGAAATACATCCAGGAACAGCTGGCCGCCATGGAAGGGAAGAAATGTACCAAGTTTATCATTGCCCAGCGCATCTCCTCGGTGAAGGACGCCGACCAAATCCTCATCCTGGCCGACGGCAAGATTGCCGAGCGGGGCACCCACCAGGAGCTGCTGCGGCAAAACGGCTACTACCGTGAAATCTTTGAGCTCCAGCACGGCGAAGCTATGGCGAAGGAGGCGGTTTTGAATGGCGCGCAATAAATTCGACATTGACGAAACGCTGGAATCCCCATTTAATATAAACCATCTCAAGCGCAGCATGGTCTATATCAACAGGTACAAGGGCCAGATGATTTTGGCGCTCTCCCTGTCGCTGATTGCCGTCTTCTGCGCGCTGATTACGCCCCAGATTACCAAGTACATGCTGGACGTGATTGTGCCGGAGAAGGACCTCTGGATGCTGCTGGTGTTTGTCATCCTGCTCACCCTGTCCATTGTGCTCAACATCTTTTTGAACGTGATGCGCTCCCGCATTACGGCGCGGGTGGGGCAGAACATTGTCTACGACATCCGGCAGGACTTGTTCGAGCATTTGCAGCAGCTGCCCTTTGCCTACTATGATTCCCGCCCCCACGGGAAAATCCTGGTGCGGGTGGTGCAGTATGTAAACAATGTGTCGGATATGCTTTCAAACGGCATTATCAACTTTGTGCTGGAAATCTGCAACCTGATTTTTGTGGCGGTGTTCATGTTCCTCACCGACGCTAAGCTGGCCTGTGTCATCATCGCGGGCCTGCCTATCCTGGCCGCCATTGTGCTGGCGATTAAGCCCGCCCAGCGGAAGGCCTGGCAGATTCAGTCCAACAAGAACTCCAATATGAACGCCTATATTCACGAGAGCATCACGGGCGCCAGCGTGACCCAGATTTTTGCCCGGGAAAAGGTGAACGCGGGGATTGCAGACACCCAGTTTGAAAATGTGCGGAAATCCTTTATGAAGGCCGTGTTTATCTCCAACTGGGTGTGGGTATCGGTGGAGATTATCTCCGTGGCAATCCAGGCCTGTATCTACGGCTTTGGTATCCTGGTGTTCCAGCCCATGATTACCTTCGGTACGGCGGTAGCTATGTGCGACTATTCCCAGCGCTTTTGGCGGCCCATTACCAACCTGGCAAACCTGTACAACAACTTGATTAACACCATGGCCTATCTGGAGCGCATCTTCGAGACCATCGACGAGCCGGTGGACATCCAGGACAGCGAAGGTGCCTACGCCCTGCCCCCCATCAAGGGCGAGGTGGAGTTTAAGGACGTGGTCTTTGAATACGAGCCGGGCCATCCCATTTTGAACCACATGAGCTTCCGGGTGAAGCCGGGCGAGAATATCGCGCTGGTGGGCCCCACCGGGGCGGGCAAGACCACGGTGATTAACCTTATCAGCCGGTTCTACGATATCTCCTCGGGCCAGGTGCTCATCGACGGGCACGAGGTTTCCAAAGTGACGCTGAATTCCCTGCGCAGCCAGATGGGCGTCATGCTCCAGGACAGCTTCATTTTCTCAGGGAATATCCTGGAAAACATCCGTTACGGCAAGCTGGACGCCACCATGGACGAGGTGATTTCCGCGGCCAGGACTGTCAAGGCCGACGAGTTCATCCAACAGATGGAGGATGGCTACAAGACCGAGGTGAACGAGCGGGGCAGCCGCCTCTCCCAGGGGCAGAAACAGCTGGTCTCCTTTGCACGCACCTTGATTGCAGACCCCAAAATCCTGATTTTGGACGAAGCCACTTCCAGCATCGACACCAAGACGGAACGGCTGATGCAGCAGGGGCTCAATGAGCTGATGAGAGGGAGGACCTCCTTTATCATCGCCCACCGGCTCTCCACCATCCAGAGCTGCGACCGGATTCTCTATATCGCGGACGGGGTTATCAAGGAGAGCGGTTCCCATGAGGAGCTGCTGGCGAAAAAGGGCCTGTACTACGACCTGTATATGGCACAGAAGCAGGACGCGGGGATTGCCGTGTCGGCGGACTAGACGAGAACCCCCACCCGGGCATGCCCGGGTGGGGGTTCAGACTGCCGAACAACTCTTCGACTTATTCAGCAGTCTGAATGGCACGCTCCGGGCCTTCGGCCCTTCACTTAGCCAAGCATTTTTGCCGCGCGCAGCCCGCTCTGCGGGTTACATTTGCAAAAACAGAAGAAAATTTTTCGACGCACTTGTCGTCGGAAAATTTGCCCGCTGCATGGGATTTGAATGCGCCTGCAAAGCAGACGCTCGCCTGCGGGCGCGAGAATGGGCTTTTCGACAACCTGAAACCCACCCAGGCTTTGCCTGGGTGGGTTTGTGTTTGGGGCTAGTTTTGCGGGGCCAAGCTGGCCCAGGGGAGATCCAGCTGCTCCATGCCGGAGGAATACCAATCAGCCCATTCGGTGTCGCTGCCGGGCCTGAGGTAATTGTTGGCGGATCCGCCCTCGGGGATACCCTCCTCGTTCCAGAGGAATTCCGCCCAGCCGAAGCTCTCCGGCGTGCCGCCGATGATAAAGGCGTGGCGCAGGCCGTCGTCTCCGGTGAAATCATAGAGATAGGGGGTTTGGAGCGAGCATTGGTCGGTGATGTCCAGATTTTGGCCGTTTACGGTGAGGTAGAGGCGTCCTTCCCGTTCTTCGGCAGGAGGAGCCAAGTTTTCGGTATCCAGGGTAGTCACCGAGCCCTTTGTGCCGTCCTCATTTTCATAGTGGTAGGAGGTGCTGTTGGTGACGTAGTGGTAGACCCGGCCAATCGTGCCGGAGGCAAAGGCTGTCGCAGTCAGGGCGCAGCAGAGCACTGCCGCCGCGGCGATTACCATGGGTTTGCGGATTCGCTTGACTTTCATTTCCGTTTTCTCCTCTCTCTGGGCGCACCGGGCAATCAGCTGCTGCCGGATGCGTTCCTCTGCCGCCGGGGATAGCTTGATATGCTGCATCATTTCGCGATACGGTTTCATGGGGTTTTCTCCTTTCACTGGGGTTCCTGCCAGTTTGCCAGCAGTTTCCGCGCCCGGTGGAGGCGCATGGATACGGCGGAAATGCCGGTGTGCAATAGCCTGGCGGTTTCGGCCAGGGTGTAACCCTCGTAATAGTGCAGATAGACGGCGGCGCGGTATTTAGGCGGCAGGGACATCACCGTTTGGAACAGGCCGCTCTCCTCCTCCGGCGCGGGAAAGGTGTCCTCCAGGGGTTCCCAACGGCTCTTGGGCGCGCTGCGCAGCAGGTCCCGCCCGGCGTTGACTGTCACTTTGGCAAGCCAGGCTTTTTCCTTCCCCTCTGCCGGGGGATGGGGGCTCTCCAGTAGCTTGAGGAATACGGTCTGTACCAGGTCTTCCGCGTCCTGCACGCTGTGGGTATAGGACAGAGCCAGGCGGTAGACCATGTTGCGGTATTCCCCAAAGAGGGCCAGCAGCCGTTCCTCGGTCATGGGCTCTGCCTCCTTTCAATTGTCTTTTTCGAGGCCTCTGTCTATAAGACGGATGGGGAAGGGGGATGTGCACAAAAAATATTTTTGTCCCATAAGTATGGGCCTATCGCGCCGTAGGTGAATGAAAGATTCCGGGCCAGCCAGCTGGCCTTGTCCGTACTTTTACAAAGGGTGGTGAAGACCAACGCGGCCTGGCCCACAGTGGCACAACGGGGAACGGCCTGTTTGCCTCTGGCAAATGCGGCGAGGGCGTGGGATGTATTGCCAACAGAGGGGGCTCAGCGAGGGCGACGTGTTGGCTGGGTGCAAGAGATTAGCTTTGAGATAGAACGCCGCCCGGGAGAAGGGGAGTTGGGGCTTTGCCCCTCAGCCCCACCGCCCTTTGAAAAGGGCGGCCCTAAACTTTAATTCGCCTACGGCGCGATAGGCCGGGGGATTGCGGGAACACCAAAAAGGCCAGCCGAAAGGCTGGCCTTTGCTATTTGCCTACACGCTGGTACAGATAGAACTGGCCCTGCTTGCCCACCCGCTCCACCGCGCCCACGGCGTACAGCACATTGAGGGCAGTCTGGCTAATGGGGCGGGGGATATGGGCTGCGGCGGCATAGTCCTTGGAGGTAAAGGAGGGGGGCAGGGAGGCGGGAACCAGCTGGGCGTAGTCGGCGGGGGAATCCAGGCGTACCTCCTGCACAAGGGCCAGCGGGACGCGCTCGCCCTTGGTGGAGCCCTTCTTTTTATCCCTGCCCCGGCCGTCCAAGAAGCGGTATTCCTCCAAATCCAGCAGCACAAGGCGGATGTGCAGGCCGGGGTGGGGGAGCAAGGGCTTAAGGCCGTAGAGCTCGGGAAAGGCGTGGTAGGGGGTGCCAATCTTGGGGCTTTTGCGGCGTGGGCCTATCTCGCCGGTGGCAGGGTCAATCCAGCAGAGCCACTTGTGGCGGGGGATGGGGTAAACCACAGTGACCGGGGCGCGGGCCAGGAATTTCTCCAGCTTTTTCCGCAGGCGGCCAAGGCCCCTGGTCTGGATTTCGATAATGCCCTGCTCCCCCACAATGTCCGCCACATAGCCCTCTAAGGGCACCTCCCGGAGGGCGCCGGGGGCGGAGTAATGCTGCTTGAGCACAGCGTGGAGCTGCTTTTCCCCCAGGGTGCCGATGCCGCCGGGGGATTCTCCCTCACCGGGGGAGAGGAGGGGAGAAAGGGAAAAAACGGCGGGCTCATCCGGGGCCCGCCGTTTTGCCTTTGGGGAGATTGCCTCTTGGGCGTCGGCTTCCCGCAGCCGGGCCAGGAGGGTTTCCAGCTCTTCCATGGTGGTGGAGATTATTCCCAGGTCTTTTCCAGCGTGGTGTTCCAGGCCAGGGAATAGGGGGAATTTTCGCCGTCGCGCAGGGTCTCATACACCTGGCGGCGGGCGGCGGTGGCGGAGTTGGGGTCTTCCGGGTCGTCCTCGCTCCAGTAGTTATAGCCTTTCAGGTAGCTCTCGGCCAGTTCGTCCCAGGAGGTGTAGAGGCTTTGGAGCTCCTTGGCGATTTCCAGGGATTTGTCCATGGCCTCGCTCTCGGTGTAGTAGCCGGCCAGGTAGTACCAGCTCAAAAGCTGAAGGGCCCGGCAATAGTCCCAGGCGTCGATGGCGTGCTCACCGCCCTGGCGGTAGGTTTCCATGGCGGCCACGTAGCAGGCGGCCTCGTCGTCGGTGAAGCCCATCTCTACAAAGACCTCTTTTGCGTCGCTGTCGGTGAGCTCAAAGAAGCCCAGCTCTTCCAGGGAAGCCATGTCGTCCTGGAAGGTGATGCGGTGGCCGTCGGTGAGAATCCAGTCCAGGGTCTCGTCGGCAGTGGCCCGGTCGGTGACACCCCAGGAATCCTCCAAAACAGCCTGTACCAGTACCTCGTTCACCGAGTTCTTCTTGTAGCCGCCGATTTCGTTGACATCGGCCTCATTGGCGGTGGTGAGAATGGCATAGGTGGCGTTGAACCACTTCACCGTGTCAGAGGGGGCGGACTTGCTGCACCCGGCCAGGGCTGTCATGAACAGCGCGCAGGCCAGCAGCCCGCAGAGAATCTTTTTCATATTGCTCTTCCATCCTTTCCTTTTTCGCCCGGAAGTGTGCCGGGCAGCCTGTGCCTATTGTAGCATATTTTGACGTAAATGCAAGGGCTGTTTTTCCGGTTTGGCCTTTCACAGATAGGCCTGTATAGCCTCCAGATACTCCTCCAGCGGGAGGGAAGGGGGCTCCTCCAAATCCTGCAGGTGTTCGGGGAGCATGTCCCGCACAGGGGATACCCTGCCGTCTTCCACCAGGATGAGGGTATCGGGAGAGAGGAGATGGCCGCCCTTGCTCAAAAAGAAGAGGTAGGTCGGCCCACAAACTCATAGACAGCATCCGGCGTCTCGCCCCCTAGCTCCTGATAGATGAAGATGTCCTCAGGCTCGCCCTTGAGGGCCTGCTCTGTCCGCACCTTGACGTTTTGGTAGTAGATGGGGAAGGTGCCGCTGGTGTAGAGGGCCACATAGCACCCCGGGCTGCCCTTTGATGTCACCTTGCCCACCAGGATAATTTTGGCGTTTTGGGCAGCTTGTTGTAACGTGTAGTCTGACCAGGGCATGTTAACGGTATAGAGGATTTTTTCCCGGGCACCCTGCTTCGCCACCACGTCCCGGCCCACCAGGACGCCCACAGTTGTCCCGGCCGCCACGCAGACGGCCAGGAACAGGAGGGCGATGCAGGACAGCAGGATTTTCTTGGTTTTTTTCAAGGGGACACCCCTTTCACGGACAGCCCAGGAGATGGGCCTCTTTTTGGGCAAGGACAGCGGACAGGCGGGCCCGCAGCCCGATGAGCCAATCCGGCTCGTTTTCCAGCTGCTGGGCCATGGCGCGGGTGAGGCGGGCCAGGCCGTAGAAATCCACAAACCGGCGCATCAGGGGGCGCAGCAGCTCCCATTCCTGGGGGTAGGTGAATTCCTCCCGGTAGCCGCTTAAAAACGCCGCTTGGGCGGGGGCAGGGTCGGTGACGCCCATGTCGTCCAGGGAATCGAAGACCTGCTCCACGTCCAGGGCATACCAGTGGAACATCCCGTCGTCAAAGTCGATGGGGGTACACAGGCCGGTGTGCTCCTCAAAGAACACGTTGTCCGGCTCAAAGTCGTAGTGGACAAGGCCATAGCAATCCGGGGTGCGGGGCAGGGCATCCAGCGCCCTGCGCAGGGGGGCGGCCTGGGCCAACAGTTCCTGGGAGGCGCCGTAGCGCGCCAGGGCGGCTTCGGCCCAGGCCAATACCTGGGCGTACCCCCACTTGGGGCAGGCGGGGCGGTAGTCGGAGGAGAGGGCGTGGAGCTTTCCCAGCGCGCGGCCATAGGAGCGCAGCAGCGCCGGGGTGGGGGAGAGCTTATCCAGCCGGATACCCGGCACCCCCAAAAAGGCTGTGGCGTAATAGGCCCCCCAGCGGGTCTCCAGCCGCAGAAGGGTTTCGCCGGAATCGGCGGGGAGAGGGCGGACAGCCGGATAGCCCTGGGCTTCCAGATAGGCTAAGAATTCCAGCTCCCCCCGGAGGTTCCCCTCCTGCTTCTCCTCCACAGGGGCAAGGCGGAGGAAGCACACCCGCCCCTTCCGCCGGAAGGGGTACACGGCGTTGGAGGAGATGCGGAACTGCTCCAGCAGCTCCTCCTCATGGCTCCAATGGGCCAGCGCCTCATGGGCGAGGTCAAAATTTTCAAAGAGATATTTGCATGGCAACATGGTGTTCCGTCCTTTCCAAATAAAAAAGCTGCGCTCCCGAAAAAAACGGGCGCACAGCATTTGCCACAGAACACCGGGGCGGGAGCGGTTAGAACGCATCCCAGGGCAGCATGGCAGAGTCCCGCATTTTTCTCTCCTCACGTCGGATATTCATCGGTCTCGCTCACCTGCCTTTTCTTGATAAAATTAGTATATCAAAAAGCCCATCCCCTGTCAAGCGCCGAACCGCTTAGTGGGACAAAGACTTTGCCGGATATTGTTAGATATCAAACTATTAGTTGTATTTAAACTTAATACAAAAAATAGTTTGCAATACAGATGAAATAATGGTATCATCTCTGTGAACAAAAAATGTTTAATAAAATAAAAAGGGAGAATAGGAAACAATGCGCATAGCAATAGTCAGTTCGAGTGGCCTCTATGCAAAGGAATTGGGAAAATTTTTGCCGGAGGGTGTGACGGAAATTGTCAGCAGGGGGACAGAGGGGGTTGAGACGCAGGCAAGGGAATACGCACAGGCAAAGGGGATTCCGTTCACGGGATGCCTGGCGGATTATGAAAAGCGTGGCCGGGAGGCGCTCTTAGAGCGGGCAGGCCTGGTGCTGGCCTTTTGGGACGGCCTGTCACAGGAGACACAGCTTGTGCTGGAGGCGTGTACCGAAAGGGGGATTGCTGTCCGGATGTTCCTCACATTGGACGGCGGGGAGTTTTTGGAGCAGGAGGCCAAGCACGCCCAGGTGTTCAGCATTTTGGCCCAGGCTGCCCAGAAAAAGGGCAAGAGCCTCTCCAAGATGTCAGCGGGGGAGCTGCGGCCGGGGGAGCTGATTCGCCTGATGAAGGCGGTGGTTAAGGCCAGGAGAAAGACAAAGGGGAAGCGGGAATCATAGTGCCTGCTCTGTGCGCCAAAAAGGCCAGCCCAGGAAGGGCTGGCCTTTTTCGTGTTAGGGTTCCCGGTCTTTTGCATTTTCCTCCTGCCGGCGGGAGGACAGCTTGGAGGCCACTACATGGAGCTGGACACCCAGGCCCGCTGCCAGGAGGATGGAGGAGAGGCTCATCCCGCTGCCGGAAGATGCCTTTTGGTAGAAGATATGGTTTTCTCCGCCATACCGGGCTGGCGGCGTCTCCGCAGGCTGGGGAGGTACGGCGGTTTGCCCGCTGCTGCTCTCTGCCGGGAGCTCCCGGTATGTAATCACCACTTGCTCCTGCAATATCTCGGGCTCCGGCTGGGCGGGGGCGGGTTCCTCCGGATTGGCGGGAAGGGATGGGGCAGCGGGAGCGGGCGGCTCATTCCCGGCTGTGGGTTCCGGTTCCGTGTCGGGTACCTCCTCCTCTTTGCTGCGGAGGCGCAGGGGGTTGGATGCTTCCGGTTTGGGCGCAGCCTCCTCCTCTGGAAGCTCCGGTTCCCACGGCCGGACAGGGCCGGGAGACGGGGTATCCGGCTGGCTGGGCCCAGGGGGTTCCTCGGGCGGAGCAGGGGGAATAGGCGCTTCATCGCTGCCAGATGGGGGAGGAGGTGTTTCGTCCGGTGGGCTGGGTTCCTCCGTGCCGCCAGGGGGCTCCTCCTTGTCGTCCGGGGGTTTTGGGACAACCGGGTCGTTGCTGTCATCGGGCGGTTCTGTTTCGTCTGGCGGTTTTTCGTCATCCGGTTTCTCTTCGCCGTCTGGCTTTTCTTCCCCGTCTGGTTTCTCTTCGCCATCGGGGTTCTCTTCCCCGCCGGGTTTTTCTCCTTCGCCCGGTTCCTCCGGTTCAGGGGCTTTCTCGCACTCAATGGTGACTTGCCCCAGGTACACGGCGTTTGGATTCGTGTTTGCCAGCGTGCCGCCGCCTGCCAGGGGATAGCTCTGGCAGTCTTTTATGCCAATCCGGACAAAACCGGCTTGGGCGGGCAGATTGGCCTCGCAGAGGTAGTAGCAGAAATCCCCGCTGCCAGTTTCTAGGCTCTGGCTCTTGATGTCGAGGATGCGGTACTCTACTTCGGTAAACTGCTCCCCGTCCTGGGACAGGGAGAGCTGCACAAGCCCTTGGCACAGGCCGCCGGGGAGAGGGCCTGTCTCCTGCTGCTGCATCTCATATTGGAACATGCGGTGGTTCCAACAGAGCTGGTACCAGCTGCCCCCGTGCTCCGCCCAGAGGGAATCGCTCTGGGGAGAATACCGGAGAGGGAGGCACTGGCTGGCATCGAGATAGCTGCCCAACACCGCGCAGGAATCCCCGCTGACGCCTGGGACCAGACGGTCGCCCCGCCGGGTGGGGGAACAGAACAAGGGGGAGCTGGTGTAAAACCCGAAGCGGACGGCAACGGCCCGGGGCGCCTTACAGGTGAGGTACACTTCCGGGGCCAGGGGCAGTGCCTTGCGCACAACAGCCTCCGGCGCGGAGGGCCAGGAGGAGAGCAGGGGGAAGTTCTCCGCGGCTTCCGAAAACCCGGTGTATTCCAGTACGCCCTGTTCCGCCCCATAGCAGGGGAACGCCAGAAGGAGGAGGAAGGCCAATGCGATTGCCAGCTGTCTCATCTCAGTTGTCAGCCCCTTCCGTAAGATTCAAGTTTAGTATATCGTGAAGAGTGGTGGGCCGTCAACAAATTTCGACAAAATTTTTGATGGGATTTTGATTTTTTTGTGGGATAATGAAAAGGCAGGCCTCAGAGCCAATCCCCTGGGGCCTGCTTGCCCTATCCGTTATCCGGCCAGAATCCGCTTGATGCCGCGCCAAAAATGGCCGTTAGCCATTTCCAGGAGGCCGGGCATGATGCCGCCCCGGAGGCCGCTGAAAATCTGCATGCTGCGCAGGGGGAGGCCCACGCTGGAGGCCAGCAGCATCTTGTACTCCGAGCTCTCCTTGTCCTTATTCCTGCCCTGCCCAAGGTCCAGCACCAGCAGGGCGATACGGAAGACCAGGCGCATGACCAGGGAGGAATCGCGCATCTCCTCCACGGTGTTGTCCATGGTGAAGCGGCCTTTCTCCGGTTTTTCCGGCGTATAGCGCCGGCCCATGGCGGTTTCCAGGCCCTGCTGTGTGGGGGTGCCGGTACAGGTCTCGTACCAGCTCCCCCTCTGCCAGGCGGGGGGACGCACCTGTTCCCCAGGCAGATGGAGGGTGTGGGACAGGGGCAGTTCCCGGCTGCTGCCGCCCACCAACAGGGTGTATTCCCCCTCCGGCACCCGCCAGTCCCCGTGCCAGACAGCAAAGGAACGGCGGCCAAGGGGGAAGCTGACCTCCCGGCTCTCGCCCGGCTGCAAAAACACCTTGCAGAAGCCCTTGAGTTCCCGCAGGGGGCGATGGAGGCCCTTTTGGGGCGGCTGCACATAGAGCTGCGCCACCTCCGCCCCGGCCCGCGCCCCGGTATTGGTGACAGTGGCAAATGCCTGCGTGCCCTCCACGCGCAGGGCGCTGTAGGAAAAGCTGGTATAGCTCAGGCCATGGCCGAAGGGCCAGCGCAGGGGTTTTCCGGCTTTGTCGTAGTAGCGGTATCCGGTGTAGAGGCCTTCCAGGTAGAGGGCGTCTTTCCCTTTGCCATAGTAGGGGGCAGAGACGCAGTCCTCATACCGCAGGGGCCAGCTCTCGGCCAGTTTCCCGCAGGGGTTGGCTCTCCCGTAGAGCAGGTTGGCGATGGCCTCGCCCCCGGCCTGCCCCGGCAGGCCCATATAGAGGATGGCCCTCACCTTCCCCTCCCAGGGGCACTCCACCGGGCAGCCGCACAGCAGCACCACCACAGTATTGGGGTTGGCCTTTGCCACGGCCTCTATCATCTTCCCCTGCCCTTCGGGCAGCTGCATGTTCTCCCGGTCAAAGCCCTCGGACTCCGCCTGCTCTGGAAGGCCGGCAAACACGACGGCAGCTTGGGCCTTCCCCGCCGCTGCAGCCGCTTGAGCCAGCAGCGCTTCGGTGGTCTCGCCCTGGGGGCCGCAGCCGGGGGAAAAGGTGGCATCTGGCAGGAAGTCCAGGGGGATGTCCAGCCGGGTGGGGGCGATATGGCTGGAGCCCGCCCCCTGGTAGCGGGGGGCTTTGGCCATGGCCCCGATGACGGCCAGGCGGCTCCCCTCTGCAAGGGGCAGCAGGGGCCCCTCGTTTTTCAACAGCACTGCCCCCTGCTCTGCGGCCCGCCGGGCCAGGGCATGGTGGACCGCCTCGTCTAGGGGGTATGGTTCCCGCAGGGTGTGGGCGGCCCGGAGCATCAGCCTGAGTACCCGGCTTGCGCTGGCGTCTATGGCGCTCTCTTCCAGCTGGCCCGCCTGCACTGCCCGCAGTGTCTCCTTCTCCATATAGGCACTGCCCCCTGGCATGTTCAGGTCACAACCCGCCGCGAAGCCCTGCACGCGGTGGTTCATCGCGCCCCAGTCGGTGACGACCAGCCCGCCAAAGCCCCACTGGGTGCGGAGGATGTGGGTGAGCAGCTCCCGGCTGTCGCTGCAGTGGATGCCGTTCAGCTTGGGATAGGCGCACATCACAGCCGAGGGGTTCCCCTCTTTCACTGCAAGCTCAAAGGCGGGGAGGTAGAGCTCCCGGAGGGTGCGCTCGTCCATCACGCTGTTGGAGACAAAGCGGCACTTCTCCTGGGAGTTGGCGGCAAAGTGCTTGAGGCAGGCCCCGATTCCCTGGGATTCCATGCCCCGGATAAAGCCGGCGGCCAATTTCCCCGACAAGTAGGGGTCTTCGCTGAAATACTCGAATCCCCGCCCGCAGAGGGGGTTGCGCTTCAGGTTTACCCCAGGGCCCAGCACAAGGCCCACCCCCTGGGCCCTGGCCTCCTCCCCGATGGCGGCGCCGATTTCTGACAGCAGCGCCGCATCCCAGCTCCCGGCGGTGGTGACCTCTGCCGGGAAACAGGTGGCGGGCCGGGATTCATGTACCCCCAGCATGTCCACCCGCCGGGATTTCTCCTGCTTGCGCAGGCCGTGGGGGCCGTCGCACAGGAAGAGGGCGGGGACTCCTTTGGCCGCCTTGGTCTTCCAGAAGCTCCCGCCGGAGCAGAGCGCAATTTTTTCCCGCAGGCTCATGCCTTCCAGGATAGCTTTGATTTCCATTCGTTCCTCCTTGTAGGGGCTTGTCCCCTGTTTTGCTGCTTATTGTATCACTGTTCGGCAGGGTGGGAGAAAACTAAACTGGTGGTGGCGGAGGCCTGTTTGCCTGGCGGCAAAGGTGGCTGTGGGGGTGGGATGTGGTGGCGGTAAGGGGAAGCTGGGGGAGGGCGGCGTGTGGGCTAGGAGGAAGTTAAGGCTTTGATATGGGGCGCCGCCCGGGGGGAAGGGGGGGAGGGGGTTCGCTCGCTGCGGCGAGCGACCAGGACGCTATCCTGGCCCAGAAACTTTAGTTTGCCTACGGCGTGGTAGGGGGGTTAATCGTTGAGGGTAGATTCGTCTACGATTTCTACTCCGGTATAGTAGTATTGGATAATTTCTTCGCAGCTCATGCCTTGGCGGGCCAGGTAGTCGGCGCCGTACTGGCTGAGGCCCACGTCGTGGCCGTAGCCTGCCACGTCGAAGCAGAATTCCCCGTCTTCCCAGAGTACCCCGAAGTTGGCCGAACGCAGGCCAAAGAGGGAGCGGACCTGGGCCCCGGTAAGCAGGTGGTCGCCCACCAGGATTTCCTGGACATTCCCTGATTCTGTGCGGCTTACCACGGAGAACCAGTCCCCTTCGTCTTCCTGTAGCGTGATGGTGGGATATCCCCTGGCAATGCGGTCCCTGGCCTCCTCTGCCGTGAAGGTGACTGCCGTGGAGAACTCCGGCGCGTTTTGGTCAAAGGAGCTGTCCACCGGCGCAAGGTAGGCGGCGCCGCCTGACCACACGTTTTCCGCCGACTCTGTCCGGCCGCTGCTGATGGCGTGCCATGCCGCCACAATGGGTTCTTTCTCGTATACAATGACCTTTCCCGCCACCGCCTGGGCGGCCTCCTTTAGCTTGGCATAGTATTCCTCAAACTGATCCCCATACCGCTCCTGCATCTGCGCCACAGTGAGATACCCCAGTGCGCTGGCCGGGTCGGCCACAAAGTCGGGGCCGTCCCCCTCGCCCCGCTGCTGCTGGCACTTCAGGGCATAGGTATAGGCCGCCAGGCCCTGGGCCTTCAGCGCTTCCAGGTGGAAGGTGGGGGGCATCTCCGCTGCAATGGCGCCCAGGATAAATTCCGAGGCGCTCACCTCGCTGACCTCCCCGGTCTCCCGGTCTGCAATGCGGAAGACTGTCTCCCCCGGTGTCTGGCCCTCTTCCGGGAGGGATGGCTCCGTGGGGGGCGGGGGAGTATCTTTTTCCCCCTGTTCTGTCTTGGTTACAGGGCTCCCGCTCCCCGTCAGCAGGGCAGTACCCCCATATAGCGCCAGGAATGGCAGGCCTGCCATAAACAGGGCCAGCATCAAAAAAATCGCCAGCTGCATCCTCATCTTCTTTTCCCGTCCTTTCTCCGTTGCCCGGCCAGGACATGTCCACCCGGCAGGTAGCGTGATTTTGAAATTATAGCTATCTGATAATGCAAATTTTGGCGAATTTTTTCTTTTCCTCTGCGTATTTTGCAAGTTCTTGCTCTTTGGATTTCAAAAAATTCGATTTTTCCCTTGACTTTCCAGGGTGCATCCGATACAATAGCTATAATCTCGATATTGCTATAAAAGACTATGCTGGGCGGGGGGAGAAGATGCCTTCTGCGGAAAAATCCCGGGATTCGGGGCACAGGATAAAGGGAAAGAGGAGTGAAGCTGCTGTGTTTTCTGTGGAACATGCGCTGAATGAGACAAAGATAACTGGAGACGTGGCCTTTTTGTGTGAGGAATTCAAGAAATACAGCGACATTCCTCCGGAGCTCTATGAAAACGCCAATGTAAAGCGGGGGCTGCGCAACGCCGACGGCACGGGCGTGCTGGCGGGGCTGACAAAAATCTGCAATGTACACGGCTACCTGCTGGACGAGGGGGAGCTGCTGCCGGTGGATGGCAAGCTCACCTACCGGGGCTACAACGTGTCGGATTTTGTGCGGGACTGCATTGCCACAAACCGCTATGGGTTTGAGGAAATCTGCTGGCTGCTGCTGTTTGGCAGCCTGCCGGGCCATACCCAGCTGGCCCGCTTTACCGAGCTCTTAGCCAAGTGCCGGGAGCTGCCCGAGGGGTTTAATGAGGACATGATTTTCACCGCCCCTTCCCAGAATATCATGAACAAGCTGGCCCGTTCGGTGCTGGCCCTCTATTCCTATGACGCCAACCCGGACGAGTGCAGCCTGGAAAATATCCTGCGGCAGTCGATTCAGCTGATTGCCCGGATGCCCACTATCATGGTCTCCTCCTACCAGATTAAGCGGCGCTACTATGACCGCAAGAGCATGTACTTCCACCAGACCAAGGCGGAGTTCTCCACGGCCCAGAACATTTTGCGCACCCTGCGCTCTGACAAGCAGTTTACCGAGGACGAGGCCCATCTGCTGGATTTGTGCCTGATGCTCCACGCCGAGCACGGCGGTGGCAACAACTCCACCTTTGCCTGCCGGGTGCTCTCCTCCTCGGGGACGGACACCTATTCCGCCATTGCCGCCGCCATCGGCGCGCTGAAGGGGCCCCGGCACGGCGGGGCCAACCTGAAGGTGCTGGAGATGATGGAGTATGTGAAGGAATCTGTTACCGACTGGAAGGACGAGGGGCAAATCAAGGATGTGCTGGCGAAAATCCTACGCAAGGAGGGGGGCGACGGCTCCGGGCTGATTTACGGCATCGGCCACGCCGTCTACACCAAATCCGACCCTAGGGCCATCCTGCTGCGGGAGCAGGCGGAGCACCTGGCCTCTGTAAAGGGCTATGGCCCGGTGCTGGAGCTCTATGAGCGGGTGGAGCGGCTGGCGCCCCAGGTCTTTGCCGATTTCAAGGGGGGCAGCAAGTCCGTTTGCGCCAATGTGGACTTCTACTCCGGGTTGATTTACGAGATGCTCTCTATCCCGCCGGAGCTGTTTACCCCGCTTTTTGCCATCTCCCGTATCTCCGGCTGGTGCGCCCACCGCATTGAGGAAGTGACTACCTGCGGCCGCATCATCCGCCCGGCCTACAAGCCCGCTATCCGGGAGCGGGAGTATGTATCCCTGGGACAGCGGGGGGAATAGGCGAAACCGGATTATTTTTGGCAGCCCGCCCGAAAAAGGCAATTCCCTCTTGACAAAGGGCTGGGCGAGGAGTATATTTAGTGTATTCAATCAGAGTGTTAGGGAGAAAGGGGAATGCCGTATGAAAAGAGCTGGCTTTTGGGCAATGTCTATGCGCATGTGCATGATGTGCGAGAAAAAGGCCTTTGCATGCAGTGCGGCATTTGTCATTTCCCGTTAAGAGCCCGGGCGGGGTTCCCGCCTTGGATTTTATCTTGGATGTGTGGCAGGGGGCATTGTGTGCCCCCTGTTTTTTGTTGCAAAAATTCGCAGAGGAGTTTGGGGTATGGAAGCAAAGGAAATGATTCGCATTGAGGGGCTGGACAAGGTGTTCCGCACCAAAAACGGCGACATCACGGCCCTGCAGAACATCCACCTGTCCATCCGGGCGGGGGAGGTGTTCGGCATTATCGGCCTCTCTGGGGCGGGCAAGAGCACCCTGGTGCGCTGTATCAACTTTTTGGAGCGGCCTACAGCGGGCAAGGTGGTCTTTGACGGGCAGGAGCTGGGGAGCCTCTCCCCCGCCGGGCTGCGGGAGGCAAGGCGCTCCATGGGCATGATTTTCCAGGGGTTTCACCTGCTGATGCAGCGCACGGCGCTGCAAAACGTGTGCTTTCCCCTGGAGATTGCCAAGACGCCCAAAAAGCAGGCGGAGGCAAGGGCCAGGGAACTGCTGGAGCTGGTGGGGCTCTCGGACCGGGCGGGCTCCTATCCGGCGCAGCTCTCCGGGGGACAGAAGCAGCGGGTGGCAATTGCCCGCGCCCTGGCAACAAGCCCCAAGGTGCTGCTCTGCGACGAGGCCACCAGCGCCCTGGACCCCACCACCACCCGATCCATCCTCGCCCTGCTGGGGGAGATTAACCGGTCGCTGGGCATCACAATTGTGGTGATTACCCACGAGATGAGCGTGATTGAGGAGCTCTGCAGCCGGGTTGCCATCATCGACCAGAGCGAAATCGCCGAGGTGGGGGCGGTGGAGGAAATTTTTAGGCAGCCCAAGACCCCCATTGCCAAAAAGCTCATCTTCCCCGCCGGGGCCCCGGCGGCGTCCTTCGGGGGCAAGCGCTGCCTGCGCATTGTCTTTAACGGCAACTCCTCCTTTGAGCCCATTGTGGGCAACATGATTTTGGAGTGCGGCGCAGCCGTGAACATCATGTATGCCGACACCAAGGACATTGACGGCAAGGCCTTTGGGCAGATGCTGCTCCAACTGCCCGAGGACGAGGCCGCGGTGCGCAGGATGCTCAGCTACCTGACCCTGCACGACATCAGCTATAAGGAGGAGACAATCCATGCCTGAACTGCTCGCCCTGCTTTTGCAGGGGCTTTGGGAATCCCTGTATATGACCCTGGTATCCACCCTTTTGGCCTATGTGCTGGGGCTGCCCTTGGGGCTGGTGCTGGTGGTGACTGACCGGGACGGCATCTGCCCCGTCCCCTGGCTCAACACCGTGCTGGGGGTGGTGGTGAACATGCTGCGCTCGGTGCCCTTCCTCATCCTGCTGGTGGCAATCATCCCCTTTACCCGGCTGGTTGTGGGCACGTTTATCGGCTCCACTGCCACCATTGTGCCCCTTGTCATCGGCTCTGCCCCCTTTGTGGCCCGCATGGTGGAGTCCTCCATCAAAGAGGTGGACGCAGGGGTGGTGGAGGCGGCCCAGTCCATGGGCGCTTCCCCCTTCCAGATTGTGTGGAAGGTGCTGCTGCCGGAGGCAAAGCCCTCCCTGGTAGTGGGGGCTGCCATCGCTGTCACCACGATTTTGAGCTATTCCGCCCTGGCGGGCTTTGTGGGCGGCGGCGGCCTGGGGGCCATTGCCATCAACTACGGCTATTACCGCTATCAGTCTGAGATTATGCTGGTGACAGTGCTCATCCTGGTGGTGATTGTCCAGGTGTTGCAGGAAGTGGGGATGCGGCTCTCCCGCGCGGGGGACAAGCGCATCCGCTGAGATAGCCAAACCGGTCCCCATCCCTTTGCCTGCTCCCGGGAAGCGGGCGGGGGAAACAGGGCTTTTGGAAATAGAATACGGCAAAAAAGATGTTTGGAGGTTGATTTTCCATGAAAAAATTAGCGGCATTGATAGTGGCAGGGGCTTTGACAGCAGGGCTGCTCTCCGGCTGTTCGTCCAAGGAGGACAAGACCATCAAGGTGGGGGCCAGCATTACCCCCCACGCCGAAATCCTCAGGGCTTGCACCGACATCCTGGCTGAGGAGGGGTATACCCTTGAGGTGCAGGAGTTTACCGACTATGTGCTGCCCAACCAGGCAGTGGAGAGCGGGGAGCTGGACGCCAATTTCTTCCAGCACCAGCCCTATCTGGACGACTTTAACGAGAAGAACAAGACCCATCTGGTCTCAGTGGCAAAAATCCACTATGAGCCCTTTGGCATCTACGGCGGCAAGCTGGACAGCCTGGACAAGGTGGCGGAGGGCAGCACCTTTGCCATCCCCAATGACGGCACCAACGAGGCCAGGGCGCTGTTCCTGATGGAGGCCCAGGGCCTCATCAAGCTAAAAGAGGGCACCGATTTCACCGCCACTATCCTGGACATCGCGGAAAACCCCCTGAACCTGAAGATTGAGGAGATGGACGCGGCCCTGCTGGCCAGGGCGCTGGAAGACGTGGACTTTGCCCTGATTAACGGCAACTATGCCCTTCAGGCCGGCCTGAACGCCGAGGACGACGCCCTGGCAGTGGAGGACAAGGACTCCGCCGGCGGCGCAACCTATGCCAACGTGCTCTGCGTGAAGGAGGGCCATGAAAATGACGAGAAAATCCAGGCGCTGGCAAAGGCACTTTGCAGCGAAACCGTGCGGGAATACATTGAGGCGACCTATAACGGCAGCGTAGTCCCCATGTTTTAGACAATCGACAGAGGGAAAAGAGGTGGGGCTGCCGGGGGAGATACCCCAGGCGGCCCCGCTCTGCACAAGGGAGGTACAATATGAAGACGTTGGAGACAAACCGGCTTATCCTGCGCCCCTTTCGGGAGCGGGACGCGGAGGATTTCTTCGCCTATGCCAGCCTGCCCGATGTGGGGCCCAACGCGGGCTGGAAGCCCCACGAGAGTATAGAAGAATCCCGGAAAATCCTCCGGGGGTTTCTCGAGGAGGACGAGGTGTGGGCGCTGGAGGATAAAATCTCCCGCAAGGTCATCGGGTCACTGGGGCTCCACGCCGACTCCGGGCGCTCCAACCCCAAGTCCCGCATGATGGGGTACTGCCTCTCCCCCGCCTTTTGGGGAAAGGGGCTGATGCCCGAGGCGGCGGATCGCGCCCTGCGCTTTGCTTTTGAGGAGCTGGAGCTGGACTTGGTCTGGGTGACGCACTACCCCTTTAACAGCCGCTCGAAGCGGGTGATTGAGAAGCTGGGGTTTGCTTACGAGGGCACCCTGCGCCAGGCCATCAGGCGCTATGACGGGGTGGTGCTGGACAGGATAAGCTATTCCATGACCCGGGAGGAGTGGGAGAACCGGGCGCAGGGATAGGGAGGGGAGAAGGCTATGGAACAGGATTTGCGCACCCTGAAAAAGTGGATTGACGAGAGCAAAGACATTGTGTTTTTCGGCGGGGCAGGGGTTTCCACCGAGAGCGGCATTCCCGATTTCCGCAGCGAGGACGGGCTGTACCGCCGGCAGTACCCCTATCCCCCCGAGGTGATTTTGAGCCGCAGCTTCTTTGACGGGAATCCGGAGGAGTTCTTCCGGTTTTACCGGGAGAAGATGCTCTGCCTGGACGCCAAGCCCGGCCCTGCCCACCAAAAGCTGGCGAAGCTGGAACAGGAGGGGAAGCTGCGCAGTGTGGTAACCCAGAACATCGACGGGCTCCACCAGGCGGCAGGCTCCCGGCGGGTGTGGGAGCTCCACGGCAGTGTGCACCGCAACCGCTGTATGCGTTGTAAAAGGGAATATCCTGTGGAGGCTGTGGCAAAGGGCGAAGGCGTGCCCCGCTGCGAATGCGGCGGCATCATCAAGCCCCTGGTGGTGCTCTATGAGGAGCCCTTGGAACCCGATGTGGTGCGGGGGGCCCAGCGGGACATCTTTGCCAGCGACCTGCTCATCGTGGGGGGCACCTCCCTCTCGGTGTATCCCGCCGCCGGGCTGGTGGCTGACTACGGCGGGCGGATTGTGCTCATCAACAAGTCTCCCACCTCCTATGACGAGCGGGCAGGGCTGCTTTTCCGGGAATCCATCGGCAAGGTACTGGGGGCGGTTTGCTAGGGGAAAAAAGAGACGGCGCGGGGAAAGTTCCCGCGCCGTTTTCAAATCCAGGGGACGGCCCCTGTCAATTCTCGCTCATAATACCCCCTGCTTTTCCATTAAATCCCGAAATTTGCCGTGCTCCTGTAGGTCAGCACCAGGAGGCTGGAGACCTGGGGCTGGCCCTCGATATACCGCTGGGCAGTCTCGTTTGGGTCGCAGTCCCTGTATTCTTCCAGGCAGGATTTCACAATCCGCGCTAAGATGGCCTTTTCCGACAGAACCCGTTTGCAGGCCGCGTCATAGCGCAGGCTTCCCTCTGCGGGATAGAGGTTCTGGGCAATCGCTGCATGCTCGTCCAATGTGCTCACCGTCCTCACCCCTATTCTATCACAGCTTTGCCGGGACGCCCATGGTTTTTTGGGCGCAAAACAGCCCCGGCGGGTTTGCGCCAGGGCTGCCTATGTACGGTTAATTTTTCTCCTTGAACACCTTCCCCAGAATAACCAGGAAGACAGTGCCAAGCACTAAGGTGAGCAGGAAGCCCGCGCCGATGCGTATCATCTGCACCATGAAGTTGTGGGACTCGCCCCAGGTGTCGTTGATGCAGTAGAAGAGGCCGGTTTCGGTATCCACGTTGTGCTGGCGGCATAGGTCGGAGATTTGGGCCAGCGCCTGCTGGTGGAGGCCCGCCTTGCGGCCTATGGGCAGGGCGGTCAGCTTGCCGGCCTTGACGCTCTTGGCCGTGTCGGCGGACATCTGGGCCAGGATGGCAGAGCCGTCGGGGAGCTTGACAATGAAATATTCCCCGTACTCGCCCAACAGGTCAAGGGCCATGGTAGTCACCTCTGCCTTGTGCCGGGTGCCGCCCCGCCGGCCGCTGTTGCTATAGGCGGGAACCCAGGGGAGGCGCACGCCGGTGCCGGTGCCGATGATTTCAGTGGGTTCGATGGTGAGATAGCTGGTGGCCCAGGCGTCCTCCCAGTCCTTTGCGCTTGTCAGGCGGGGGATGTCATCCCCCGCGGGACGGCCGATAAAGTCCTCCGGCAGGCCATCCTCGGTCATGCTCAGGGAGACGGGCTCCTCCTTGCCCTTCAAGATGGATTCCACGCTCAGGTTTTTCACAATCAGGACGCTGATGACAAGGGCGAGAACCACTGCCACAAACTCCAATCCTTTTTTCAACAGTTTCATTTTCATCACCAAAGCCTTTCGTTGGGGGGCTATACTCTGCGCTTTTGCGTTTCCCACTGTTCCAGCAGGGGGCGCAGCAGCTCTAAATCCATATCATACCTGCCCTTGACATGCTCCTCGCCCCGGACTTGGAGGAAATCCACCACCACGGCATGGCGGCCTTCGCACTGGGTGCAGCGGTAGACCGTGACCCAACAGGCCCGCTTGCCCAGGGGGATTTGGGTCTTATCCAAAATGGGAATCATGTGGGATGGCAGATAGCGCTCTGCGCTCTCGTACATATCGCCAAAGGAGAGGGGGAGCGCAAAGAGATAGGGCTCGTTATAGCGGGCATCTTTTTCCGCAATGCCCTTACAGGCGGGGCAGGTAGATTTCCCCTGTTTATCCCGCCGGATACTGCGCAGGAAGAAAAAGCCCCATACTGCTGCGGCCAGCACAGCCAGCACCACCAGGAGCTCGGGGAGGTAATAGAGAAAATCCGAAATACTCATCGTACAGAACCTTCTGCCTGGCGCTTGGCGGTCCACAGCAGGCTGACATAGGTATCGGCCTTGGAGACGGCTTCGGCCCCGATGCCGGATTTGAGGCTCACCACCCGGTTGGTGAGCAGGGTGGGCATGGTGATTTTCTTGCCATCCAGATAGAAGAAAAAGCGGACGCCAGAGGTGGCGGAGGCGACAGTCTGCATCTTGTCCACCCGGGAGGCGCTGAAGACCTGGATTTGCATGGGGTTATAGGCGGAGATGAGCCCAATCATCCCACCCTCTACGTCGATAAACAGCATACCGCTGCGGGTGGAGAAGGTGCTGTCAAAGTGATAGGGCAGCTGGCCCACCGACTTGGCCGTGCGCTTGACAAACAGGGTGGTGAAATTGCCCCAGCCGATGAGCATGGCCAGGGAAACCCAGGCAATTATCATAAACACCAGGAGCAGGGGGAAAAAGGTGTTCACCCGCAGCGCCTGCTGGACAAGGCAAAGAATCAGCGAAGCCAATAGGGGCAGCCCAAACCCGATGCCAAATAGCAGCAAGAAAAAGAAGCTGCCATACTTTTGAAATTTTTCCGTCTCATGTTCTCTCATACCAGATTTCTCCTTCTCCTTTTATATTTGGGGCTTACTGGAAACTCTACCAGATTATATCACTTTTTATTTTCTGCTTCAATCCCTTTGCGGCAAAAAAGCCCAGTTTTTTGGCTGGACTTTGCCTGGGCATACTATTTATATTCATATCCATAGCCATATTCCTCGCTGCCTTCCTCTTCTTCCTCTGCGTGGCCGTACTTTTTGAGGAGCACAAGGCCGCTGATAAAATCCAGGAGGGGGAGGAACTGGAACACGTAGTGTAGGGGCGAGGGCTTCTTCTCCTGCTTGCGCAGCAGATAGAGCAGGCAGGCCCCCAGGCAGCCGGATTGGGCGACGAGCAGGCAGGTGTACCCCACCGGGATGGGCAGCAGGAAGACCAGGAGGCCCCGGGAGGCGCCGATGAGCAGGACCATTGCCACGCAGCACACCAGGAAATTGAGCAGGTAAAAGGGGACGGAGCCGAATTTCAGCAGCAGCCAGCCCTTTTCCAGCTGCGCGCCCTCCCCGCGGCGGCAGTGGGCGATGCCGGCCCCCGCGGTGACAAACCCCAGCACCGGCAGCAGCACCAGCTCGGCCATATAAATGACAAAGAGGGCAAAACCCAGCTGCTCAAGCTGGCGGTACTGGCCGGACACCACCACAACCACCGGCGTGGCAACACTGAGCACCAGGTGGAGATACATCGTGATTAGGAAAGCCTTGGCCGTCTTCAAGTCCCATCCCTCCATTCTATCCCAGTATATCATACCGGGCGGGGATTTTCAACTTTGGCGGCATGGGGCTAAAACTGCCCTTGCGCCTGCTCTGGAATTGTGCTATGATAGCAAGGTAAATCGCAAAAGGAGGAGACGGCTGGTGAACGAGTTTACAGAGGCAAAGCGGATTGTGGTAAAGGTGGGCACCTCTACCCTGGCCCACGCCACCGGGCGCATCAATATCCGGCGGATGGAGGGGCTGGTGAAGGCGCTGGCGGATTTGTGCAACCAGGGGAAGCAGGTGGTGCTGGTGTCCTCGGGGGCCATTGGGGTGGGGGTGGGCAAGCTGGGGCTGCCGGGGCGGCCGGCGGACATGCCCTCCAAGCAGGCGGCGGCCGCCGTGGGGCAGTGCGAGCTGATGTATCTCTATGACAAGCTGTTTTCCGAGTACAACCACACGGTGGCCCAGGTGCTCCTCACCCGGGACGCGGTGGAGGACGAGGCCAGGCGGGGGTATGTGGTGGGCACTTTCCAGCGGCTGTTGGAGTACGGGTGTATCCCTGTAGTGAACGAGAACGACACCGTGGCGGTGGAGGAGATTGAGTTTGGCGACAACGATACCCTTTCGGCCCTGGTGGCGGTGCTCACGGGAGCGGATGCGCTGGTGCTTATGAGCGATATTGACGGGCTCTTTACCGCAGACCCCAGGGAAGACCCTGGTGCCAGGCTCATCCCGGTGGTGGAGAAGCTGGACAAAGGGGTGCTGGCCCTGGGTGGGGGCGCAGGCTCGGGGCTGGGGACCGGCGGCATGGTGACAAAGCTGCGGGCCGCCCAGACCGCCACGGCGGCGGGGGTACACATGGCGATTATCAATGGGAACAGGCCGGAAAACCTGTACAAGCTCTTTGACGGGGAACAGGTGGGCACCCGGTTTTTGGCAGAACGGAACTAGAGGGAGGGTTTACCATGGCAGATGTACGGGAACTGGGGAAGCGGGCCAAGGCGGCCAAGCCGGCGCTGGGCAGGGCGGGCGCGGCGCAGAGGGGACGGGCGCTTTTGGAGATTGCCGGGGTGTTGGAGCGGGAGGGGGAGCTGATTTTGGCGGCCAACCGGCGGGACGTGGCGGCGGCGGAGAAGGCGGGGATTTCCCCGGCACTCATCGACCGGCTGCGGCTCACGGAGCAGCGGGTCAAAGATATGGCGGATTCGGTGCGGCAGGTGGCGGCCATGCCCGACCCGGTGGGGACTGTGCTGGGCGGGAGCTGCCTGCCAAACGGGCTGCGGCTGGAAAAGGTGCGCGTCCCCCTGGGGGTGGTGGGCATGATTTACGAGGCCAGGCCCAACGTGACAGTGGATGCGGCGGCGCTTTGTGTAAAATCCGGCAATGTGTGCCTGCTGCGGGGCGGCAAGGAGGCGCTGCAAACCAACCTGGCCCTGGCAAAGGGGATGCGGGAGGCGTTGGAGAGGGCCGGGCTGCCCCAGGACGGCATCCTCTTTGTGGACGACACCTCACGGGAGAGCGCGGCGGAGCTGATGAAGCTGAACGAATACCTGGATGTGCTGGTGCCCCGGGGAGGCGCGGGGCTCATCCGCAGGGTGGTGGAGACGGCCACGGTGCCAGTGATTGAGACCGGGACCGGCAACTGCCACGTGTATGTGGACGCTGCGGCCGACCTGGGCAAGGCGCTGGACATTGCAGAAAACGCCAAGACTTCCCGCCCCTCGGTGTGCAATGCGGCGGAGACAGTACTGGTGCATGAGGCGGTTGCCAGGGAGTTCCTGCCACGGCTAAAGGAGCGGCTGGGCCGGCACGGGGTGGAGCTGCGGGGCTGCCCCCGTACCCGGGAAATCTTGGGGGACTGGGTGAGGCCCGCCGGAGAGGAGGACTTTGCCACGGAATTCTTGGACTATATCCTGGCCCTGCGGGTGGTGGGGAGCCGGGAGGAGGCCATGGCCCACATTGCCCGGTATGGCACCGGGCATTCCGAGTGCATTGTGACAGAGGACTACTCGGCGGGAGAGGCGTTTTTGCAGGAGGTGGACGCGGCGGTGGTGTATGTGAACGCCTCCACCCGGTTTACCGATGGGGGGGAATTTGGGCTGGGCACGGAGCTGGGGATTTCCACCCAGAAGCTCCACGCCAGGGGGCCCATGGGGTTGGAGGCCCTCACCTCCTATAAATATCTGGTGCGGGGGAATGGGCAAATTCGATAGGGGAAATAGGCTGGGTGAATGCCCAGCTTATTTTTTATGTAAATTTATATAAAAATTTTATATAAATTATTGACATAGAAATTTTTATATATTATAATTCCTATAAAATAAGTTATAGGAGGTATTCTCTTATGGGTCGCACGAATCAAAAAATCCTGGAACGGTTGGAGCCGGTGCAGGGGCCGGAGAAGAAGCAGTTTTCTCTCGCGCTGCCGGTGGAGCTGGTGGAGAAGCTGGACATGGTGGCGCGGGCGATGGCAAAGGCCAGCGGGAGGAGCGTTACCCGCAATATGCTGATTGAGGACGCGGTGGAGGCGTTTCTCGACGAGGCGGTTTCCACGCTGGAGGAGCGGGGGATTGTACTGGAAGAGGCGGAGCAGCCGGATTTTTATGACACAGTGGTGTTGTCCGGCTATGAGGACAGATTCCGCCAGGCCTTTTTGACAGAGGGGTGCTGGTATCCGGCGAAGGTAAGCCAGGAGCGGATTCCGCAGATTCGGTATGTGGCTATCTATGTGGGGCAGCCGGTCTCTGCCGTTACCCACTATGGGAAAGTGAGGGAGTTTGTCCCGGACGGGGCAGGGAAATACCGCATTGAGCTGGAGGGCGCGCCTGTGCCGTTGGCGGCCCCGATTCCCCTGGGGGATATTGCCCATGTCTTGGTGTGCCGGCCGCGCTACACCACTCTGGACCGCCTGCTGGCTGCGAAGGAGTATAAAGACCTGTTGTAATTCCGCCCTTTGCCGGGCTCAACCCGTGCTTGAATCCGGCAAACTCAACCAGCGCTTGCTGTTTTCTCCCGCCTTTTTTCTGCTATACTGAGGCCGCAGCCAGGGAGAAGCCCCGGCGAGTTAGCCTGGCGAAAAGGAGCGGCCTGTATGACACTGACAAAACACATTTCATTTCCAATTTACTATGATGCTGCGTCTCCAAAAGAGTTGGCGCTGGCCCGGTGGTTCCGGCGGATGCTGGCGGCGAAAAAGGGGGCGGGGAAATCCATCCCCCGGGGAAAGCCCATTAGCTGCCCGCTGGTGTGGCAGGGGGGCGAGGCGCTGGGGGCCCGGGAGGGGTTTCCCGGCGGCGGGCAGTTCCGGTAAAGCGGGAGAGCTGCACAGGGCAGAAGAGGGAAAAAGGCACACAGTTGCAATAGAGAAAGGAAGCGAGCACATGTTTCAGATGAAGAATGTAGGACGGAAAATCGCCAAGTGCCGGAAGGAGCGGGGCATGACCCAGATGGAGCTGGCGAACCAGATGGGCATCAGTTTTCAGGCGGTGTCCAACTGGGAGCGGGGCAGCTCAATGCCGGACATCTCCAAGCTGCCGGAGCTGGCGGAAATCCTGGGGGTTTCTATCGACCAGCTGCTGGGGGAGGAGGCTCCCCTGGTGAAGGCTGCGGCAGACAACCGGATGGAGGAATTTTTGGAGACCACCCCGGTGAAGCCGGAGGAGCTGAAGCAGGCCGCCCCCATCCTCCACCCCGAGCAGGTGGAGAAGGTGCTGGAAAAGGTGGAGGACCAGATGGAGCCGGAGGACATTGTGGAGGTTGCCCCCTTTTTGGAGCAGGACACAGTGGACGCCATGGCTATCCAAGTTGCAGAGAAGCCGGAAAAGAAGGGGAAGGCGGATTACTCCTTTTTGATAAAGCTGGCCCCCTTTATGAGCGAAGAGGTGTTGGACGCCATGGTGATGCAGTGCCTGGAAGAGGGCGGGGATTTGCCCCAGCTCCAGGGGTTCCTGCCCTTTTTGGGAGATGACACGATTGACAAGCTGATGCGGCATGTACTGGACAAGGGCGGGAAAATCGGCGATTTGGATAAGCTGGCCCCCTTTATTGACGAGGATATCCTGAATGAGCTGGTGGAAAAGCGCATAGAGGAGGGGGGCGAGCTGCCCGAGTTCCAAAAGCTGCTGCCCTTTTTGGGGGAGGGGACCATTGACAAGCTGGCGCGCCATACCCTGAAGATGGGGAAGAGCCTGGGGGATTTGTCCCGGATTGCCCCTTTTATGGATGAGGAGCTGCTGGACGAGCTGGTGAAACAGCAGATGGAGCGCGGCGGCAAGCTGCCGGAGGTGCAGCCCCTGCTCCCCTTCCTGGGGGAGGAGACTATCAGCCTGCTGGTGAAGAAGACAGTGGAGCAGGGGGGGAGCATTGGCAGCCTGAGCGGTATTGCCCCGTTTATCAGTGAGGACACCTTGGATGAGCTGGTGATGAAGCGCATTGACGAGGGCGGAAACCTGCTGGAAATCCACAGCCTTTTGCCTTTCCTGAGGGAGGATACCCTGCGGGAGCTGGTACACAAGACCCTGGACGAGGGCGGGGACATCGGCAGCCTGGCCGGGCTTGCCCCGTTCTTAGATGAGGAGACCCTGGACGAAGTGATGGACCGGATGATGGACGAGGGAGATAAGATGCCCGAATTCCATGCACTGTTCCCGTTCTTAAGCGACAGGATGCTGCAAAAGCTCTGGAAACGGGCCCAGAATGGCGGCGGGGGCACAGCGCCGGAGCCGGAGAGCGCAGAGGACGAAGCGGAAGAAACAGCTGCCGGGGCCGAAGGGACAGCCGCAGAGGCCGCAGCAGAAGCGGCCGGAGCGGGCTGGGAGGCTGCCCAGGAGGCGCTGCGTGCCGGGCTGGAGAGCGCCCACATCCACCTGGCCGGGGCAGCGGAAAAGCAGCAGAGCAAGGCCAAAAAACGGGTGGCGGAGTATCTCAAGAGGTTCTCCGGCAGGGGGAAAAGGGAAGAATGAAGCGGGAGCGCCAGCCTATTTAGGCTGGCGCTTTGCTGTGTAGGGCGTTTGGAGAACCCTAAATTTGCCCTTGGAGTTAAGAAGGAATAAAGTTCGGCTTTGAACTACAAAAAATTAGGGGTTTCTGCTGGATTTTTCGGCACTTTGACATTGGAAAAGTGGGGGGCTTGGGTGTATAATCGATAGGAAAAGTTAAATTTTCCGTGAGCAAAACGTGAATTTTTTAAGGCGGCGGGGGCGCCCGGCTGCCGGGAAGATTTGGATGGGAAAATGAGGAGGGTGGCAAAGCGTGTTTCTCCTGTTTTTTGTGCTTTGGATTATCTTCAACGGGCAGGTGACAGTGGAAATCTGCCTCTTTGGGCTGGGGATTTCTGCGGCGCTGTATCTGTTTGTGTGGAAGGTGATGGGCTACCAGCCCAAAAATGACCTCCGGTTTTTCCGCCGGTTTTTGGGGATGCTCCGCTTTGCGGGGCTGTTGGTGGCGGAAATCTGCAAGTCCTGCCTGGTGGTGGTGAAGATGATTTATACCCCGGGGCTGGAGCTACGGCCCCAGCTGGCGGAGTTCTCCCCGCCCCTGGAAGAGGACAGCGCCCGCACCGCCCTGGCCGACGCCATCACCCTCACCCCCGGCACCATTACGGTGGAGGCGGGGGAAGAGAGCTTTGTGGTGCATGCGCTGGACGCCTCCCTGGCCCAGGGAATTGAGGGCAGCAGCTTTGTGAAGCTGCTAGTGCAGCTGGAGCACTGGGGAAAAAGCCGGGAGAAAGGGGCGGGCGGACAGTGAACGAGAGTTTTACCGATATGCTGCTCCTGGGCGGGGCAATTTTCCTCTCGGTGATGGTGCTGCTGTGCTTAATCCGGGCCATCAAGGGGCCCAGGTTTACCGACCGGCTGGTGGCGGTGAACATGATTGGCACCATGACGATTACGATTATGTGCCTGCTCTCCGTGTACTTTGACCAGGCTTTTTTGGTGGACATCAGTATCATTTATGCGCTGCTGAGTTTTATCACGGTGGTGGTACTCAGCCGGCTGGTGATTATCCGCAACCGCATCCACCGCCAGCAGGCCGAGCGGGAACAGCAGAACCAGAGGAAGGGGTGAAACGGGAATGGTGCGCACGGTGATAGCGGCGGTATTGCTGCTCTTTGGGTTTTTCATGTTTGGCACGGCAGTGCTGGGGGTGTACAAGTTCCGGTATGTGCTGAACAGGATGCACGCGGCGGCGCTGGGGGACACCTTGGGTATCCTCTCCTGCCTGGCGGGGCTCATGGTGCTCTGTGGGTTTAATTTCCACTCCTTAAAAATGGCGGTGATTGTCTGCTTCCTGTGGCTGGCGGGGCCGGTCTCCTCCCACCTGATTGCCAAGGCCGAGGTGATGACCCACCCCCATATCCACGACGAGTGCGAGGTTGTGGAGAAATAGCGTTTTTGGGAAAGGAGTGCCAGGGAAATGAGTGTTGTGCTGGAATGTATGCTGCTGCTGTTTTTGATTGTGTGCGCCATCAGCGCCACCTTTAATAAGCGGCTGCTGGTTACGGTGATTATCTACACCTCTTACAGCCTGGGGACCACGCTGATTTGGGCGCTGCTACAGAGCCCGGATTTGGCGATTACCGAGGCGGCCGTGGGGGCGGGTATCACGGGGATTTTGTTTTTCCTCACCTTGAAGAAAATCCATGAACTGCGGGGGACGAGCGATGAGTAAGCACAGAAAGCCCAGGGAGGCAAAGGAGCAAAAGAGCCTGTGGGCCCGGTTTTCCTCCTGGGTGGAGGGGGATGAGCCCCTGTATGAAAAGAGCAGGCCCCTGCGAAAGGACAGGGACACCCTGTCCTCCTCCGGGGAGCGGGAGACGGATTTGTCCCGCTATCTGCTGGTATACCATATTCTGGCGGTGTTTATCTGCCTCTCGGTGACGGCGGTGCTGCTGGTGACAGTGCACAGCCTGCCCCTCTTCGGCAGCCCGGACAACCCGGCCTCCAACGAGGTGGTGGAGCGCTATGTGGAGAGCGGCCTCCAGGAGACGGGGGCAGTGAACATTGTGGCGGGCATGATTCTGGACTACCGGGCCTTTGACACCTTCGGGGAGTCCTCGGTGCTGTTTTTGGCCGTGAGCTCGGTGATGATTCTGCTGATGCGGGACAAGAACAACATCGACCTGGAGGAGGACACTCTCACCGCCCGGGAGCTGCTGATGGAGCGGAAGGAAAAGGACATTATCCTGCGCAAGGTGTCGTTTATTGTCATCCCCTGCATCCTGCTCTTTGGGATTTATGTGGTGCTCAACGGGCACCTCTCGCCGGGGGGCGGGTTCTCCGGCGGGGCCATCATGGGCAGCGCGCTGATTCTCTACTCGGTGTCCTTTGGCATGATGGAGGTCAACCGCTTTTTCTCCCTGAAGACCTTCCGGGCCATCACCACCTGCGCGCTGATGGTCTATGCCGCCTCCAAGGCCTATTCCTTCTTCACAGGGGCCAACGGGCTACACACCGGCATCCCCCTGGGGACGCCGGGGGCCATCCTCTCCTCGGGGCTGATTTTTGTGTTGGACATCTGCGTGGGGATGGTGGTGACCTGTACCATGTACGGGTTTTATGCGCTCTTTGCCAAAGGGGAGATTTAGGGGGCTGTGCCGCCGGGGGCCTATCAGCGGCGGCACAGCCGCGCTGATAGGTTCCCATTTGCCGCAGGCAAATGGGAGAGTTTGGTCTGACGACGGGATAGTTGGGCTTCGCCCAAACCTACCAGGACTCTGTCCTGGACCTGCCGCCCTTTGAAAAGGGCGGGCGGAAACTTTGATTCGCCTACGGCGCGATAGAATGAAGAAAGAGCAGGAGGGATTTGCACAGTGGAGTGGTTGATTACCTACCGGTTTGAGGTGGCGGCGGTGATTTTGTTTGGGATTGGGTTTATGAACCTGCTTTTGCGGAAAAACCTGATTAAGAAAATCATCGGGTTTAATATCATGGATTCCTCTGTGTTCCTGTTCCTGGCCTCCCAGGGGTATATTGAGGGGCGCATTGCGCCTATCGTGGTGGACGGGGTGCAGGATGTGTCCAAATATATCAACCCCATCCCCAGCGGGCTGGTGCTGACGGGGATTGTGGTTTCCGTGAGCGTCTCCGCCTTTTTCCTGGCGCTGGTGCAGCGTATCTACAAGAAATACCACACCATTGAGCTGGATGAGCTGCTGAAAATCATGAAAAAGGAGGAAGACTGATGCTGCCCATGGTACAAAATTTCCCCTTTTTCGCCATTTTCCTCTGTATGGTGTCGGGTATCCTCTCGCCGCTGTGGAAGAGCGGGCGGATGGCCTGGCGCTATTCGGTGGGGGTGGCCTTTGCGTGTGCGGGGCTCTTTGGCTGCGTGTTTGCCTACACGGCGGCAGGGGAGGGGCTGAGCTTTGTCTATCAGATGGGGCATTTCCCCGCGCCCTGGGGCAATGAGCTGAAAATTGGGCCGCTGGAGGCCCTGCTGTGTACTGCTTTTTCCACGGTGATGGGCTTTTCCCTCATGGGCGGGCACCGGGATTTGGAGGCGGATATCCTGCCCCACAAGCAGAACCTCTTTTTCGTCATGTCCAACCTGATGCTGGCGGCGCTGCTGGCCCTCACCTGCACCAACGACCTCTTCACTGCCTATGTGTTTGTGGAAATCAGCACCATTGCGGCCTGTTCCCTGGTGCTGGTGAAGGATACCCAGTACACCCTCATCGCCACCATGCGCTATCTCATCATGAGCCTGCTGGGGTCGGGGCTCATCCTCATCAGCATTATCCTGCTCTACAGTATCACCGGGCACCTGCTGCTGCCCAACCTGCTGGAACAGGTGGGGATGTTAGTGGATACCGGGAAATACACCATCCCCCTCACCGTGGTGATTGGGCTGATGGGCATGGGGCTGGCTATTAAGAGCGCCCTGTTCCCCTTCCATCTCTGGCTGCCGCTGGCCCATGGCTCGGCCACTACCTCCTCCAGTGCCATCCTTTCGGGGCTGGTGGTGAAGGGGTATATTGTGCTGCTGATTAAGGTGTTTTATCAGATTTTTACCATTGAGACCATCCGGAGCTTAAAAATCACCAATGTGATTTTCCTCTTTGGCATCCTGGCTATGATTGTGGGGTCGGTGAGTGCGTTGCGGGAAAAGCACATCAAGCGGATGCTGGCCTATTCCTCTGCCGCCCAGATTGGGTATATCTACATGGGGCTGGGGCTGGGCACCGACGCGGGGGTGGTGGCTGCTGTCATCCACATCCTGGCCCACTCCTTCACCAAGTCCATGCTGTTCTGCTGCGCGGGACGGCTGGCGGGGGTGATGGGGCACCACAAGAACCTGAAAAACCTCCGGGGCGCTGCCCGGCGGGATAGGGCGGCGGGGGTGGCCTTTACCATTGGGGCGCTCTCCATGATAGGTATCCCCCTGTTTGCGGGCTTTGCCTCCAAGCTGCTCTTTGCCTCGGCCACGCTGCTCAACAACCACAAGATGCTCTTCACCCTGGGGGTGCTGGGGGTGAGCACGGTGCTCAACGCCCTCTACTACCTCCCGGCGGTGATTGTGATTTGGAGCAGGCCGGAGAAGGGGGAAGAGCCTGCGCCCAAACGCAAGCCGGACTGGGCCTTTACGGTTTCCGCCGTTTTGCAGGCGGCGGCGGTGTTTGGGCTGGGGATGGGCTTTGGGCCGCTCAGCGAGCTCATCCAGACCGGGCTGGGATTGTTTTGACTTTGTAATCGGAAAAGAGGTGAATCTCCTTGCTGCTCATTCCTGTTTTGCTGCCCCTGCTGGGGGGGCTGGTGCTGTTTTTCCTGAAGGACGAGAAGGTGCGCCGGGTGTTTGGCATGACTATCGTGCTGGTGGCAAGTGTCTGCGCCGGGGCGATGTGCCTGTCAAATCCCGGGGGAATCACGCTGCTCACGGTGTCGCCTGGGCTGGCTGTGACCCTGCGGCCCGACGGGCTGGGGACGTTTTTTGTCTGCCTGGTGGCGGTTATCTGGCCGCTGGCGCTGTGCTTTGCCTATCCCTACATGGCCCACGCGGGGGGGCAGGCCAGGTTCTATGGGTTCTTTGTGGGCACCCAGGGGGTACTCTTTGGGCTGGGGATGTCGGCCAACCTGATGACCCTCTATCTCTTCTATGAGCTGATGACCCTCATCACCCTGCCCCTGGTAATCCACGACCGCAGCAGGGAGGCCATGCGGGCGGGGATGCAGTATCTGGGCTACTCTGTCTTCGGGGCAGGGCTGGGGCTCTTTGGCTTCTTTGTGCTGGGGCAGTATGGGGCCCAGGCAGGGGGCATCGCGGAATTTGTGCCGGGGGGCGCGCTGGATATGGCAAAGGCCTCGGGGCACGAGACGCTGCTGGTGGCAACCTATCTGGTGATGATGGTGGGCTTTGGGTGCAAGGCGGGGCTGCTGCCCCTCCAGGCCTGGCTGACGGCGGCCCATCCCGTGGCCCCGGCCCCGGCCTCGGCGGTGCTCTCGGGGCTCATCACCAAGGGGGGCGTGCTGGCGGCTATCCGGGTGACCTACTATCTCTTTGGGCCGGTGTTTTTGCAGGGCAGCTTTGCCCAGACAGCGCTGCTCATCCTCACCTTGTCCACGGTATTTGTGGGCTCCATGCTGGCGCTGAAGGAAAAGGTGCTCAAAAAGCGGATGGCCTATTCCACTGTGAGCCAGGTATCCTATGTGCTCTTCGGGGTGGTGCTGCTGACGCCGGGAGGGCTGGAGGGGGCCATGCTCCAGGTGGTGTTCCACGCGCTGGCGAAGGATTTGCTCTTTTTGGGCTGCGGGGCATTCATCTTTGCCGTGGGGAAGACCAGAGTGGAGGATTTCTCCGACATTGGCAGGCGGATGCCGGTGACGACGGCACTGTTTTTATGTGGGGCGCTGTCCCTGGTGGGCATCCCGCCCTTTGGCGGGTTTGTGAGCAAGTGGGGGCTGGCAGTGTCGGCGCTGGAGGCGCCGGTGGGGGTGTTCTCGGTGATTGGGCCCGCCGTGCTGCTGGTGAGCGCGCTGCTGACGGCAGGGTATCTCTTCCCTATTGGCATTGGCAGCTTTTTCCCCTCCAAAAAGGCCCCTGTGCAGGAGAAATTGCAGGAGCCGCTGCTGATGCTGCTGCCCATGGGGATTCTGGCGGCGCTGTGCCTGGCGCTGGGGCTGTTTCCCGCGCCTATCACTGCGCTGACGGGGCCAGTGCTGGGGGCTATCTTCGGTTAGTGAGAGAGAACGGATTTGGATGAAGGGGATAGATTTGATGAGTGTGATGCTGATTGCTTCCGTTTTGCTGCCCATGCTGGGGGGCGCGGCGCTGATGCTCTGGAACCCGAAACAGAGGGGAGGCAGGCAGGCGCTGGTGCTGGGCACCCTGCTGGCCGCTGCGGCCATGGCCCTGACAGCGGCTGTGGGCTGCCTGCTGGCGAAAACACCCGGTGAGATGGTGACGCTGTTTCGCTTCTCCGACAAGCTGTCGCTGACGCTGCGGGCGGACGGGGCGGGCTCGGTGTTTGGGGCCATGGTGGCGGTGCTCTGGCCGGTGACGGCATTCTACTCCTTTGAATACATGCGCCACGAGGGCAGCGAGAACCGGTTTTTCTCCTTTTTCACCATCAGCTTCGGGGTGGTGCTGGGGATTGCCTTTTCCGCTAATTTCCTCACCCTGTACTTTTTCTATGAGCTGATGACCCTCTCCACCCTGCCCATGGTGATGCACAGCATGGACGGCAAGGCCCGGTATGCGGGGAAAAAATACCTCATCTACTCCATGTCGGGGGCGGCGGGCGCTTTCATTGGCATCGTGTTCTTGCTGGGGTACGGGGAGACGCTGAACTTTGTCTATGGCGGTGTGATGGCCACCAAGGCGGCGGCACAGCACCAGAACCTGATGCAGCTGGGATTCCTGCTGGCCTTCTTCGGCTTTGGGGTCAAGGCGGCGGTGTTCCCCTTTCACGGCTGGCTGCCGGACGCCTCGGTGGCGCCCACGCCGGTCTCGGCGCTGCTCCACGCGGTGGCGGTGGTGAAATCGGGCATCTTTGCCGTGCTGCGGCTCATCTACTACGGCTACGGCCCCGACACCATGCGCGGTACCCCCGCCCAGTGGATTGCCATGGGGGCCACGGTTCTCACCATTGTCTTTGGATCCGCTATGGCGCTGCGGATGCAGCATCTCAAGCGGCGGATGGCCTATTCCACCGTGAGCAACCTCTCCTATATCCTCTTTGCCCTCACCCTGATGACCCCGGCGGGGATGGCTGCGGGGATGACCCATATGCTCTACCACGCAGTGATAAAAATTACCCTGTTTTTCTGCGCAGGGGCAATCCTCTACAAGACCGAGCGGGAATACATCGACGAGCTGGCGGGCTTTGGCCGGGCTATGCCGGTGACAATGGGGGCCTTTGCCCTCTCCTCCCTGGCGCTGATGGGCATCCCGCCGCTGGGGGGCTTTGTGGGGAAATGGAATATCGGCCTGGCCGCCGCGGAGGCGGGCTCCCCCCTGGCCTACGCAGGCGCGGCGGCGCTGGTTCTCTCGGCGCTGCTGACGGCGCTGTATATGATGACCGTGGTGCTGAAAGCCTATTTCCCCGAAAAAGGCACCGTGCATGTGAAAGGCGTGAACGACCCCGGCTGGCTGATGAAAGGCCCGCTGATTGGGCTGACCCTGGGCGGCATCGTCATGGCCTTTTGTTCCCAGGGATTCGTGACGTTTTTGCAGCAGATTGCAGGGGGAATGTTTTAAGGCCTTCACAGCGGAGCGGTACTGAAAGTTCCGGGCCAGCGCAGCTGGCCTTGTCCACCCTTTCAAGGGTGGTGGGGTTAAGGGGCAAAGCCCCTTATGGGTTTGGGCAAAGCCCAATTTCCTTGTCGTTAGACTGAAACTTTTCCATTTGCCGCGGGCAAATGGAAACCTGCCAATGCGGCAGTAGCCGCCATTGGCAGGCCTACGGCGGCACAGCGGGAAGTGGCCTGTTTGCCTGTGGCAAATGCGGCGAGGGTGTGGGACGTGATACCGATAGAGGAAAGCTCAGCGCGGGCGGCGTGTTGGCTGGGTGGGTAGGCTGGGCTTTGAGGTAGAACGCCGCCACAGAGAAAAGGGGTGTTTCGCTCGCTACGGCGAGCGACCAAAGGCTTTGCCTTTGGAAACCACCGCCCTTTGAAAAGGGCGGCCCTAAACTTTCATTTGCCTACGGCGCGATAGAGTGATTTTTGATGGAAAGGAGGCGGGGGAAATGGGCAGTGTGTTGTTGGGATGGCTGGTGTTTGGGCCGATGGTGTTGGCATTCCCCGTGTATTTCTTGGAGAGGCGGAGCAGAGGAGCGGCCCAAGCGGTCACGCTGGCCTTTTGCATTGCGGAACTGGCTGCGGCTGTGGGGCTCTTTGCCCTGCCGGGGACGGAGCTGGCCCTGCCTGGGTTCTGCGGGATGGGGGTGTCTTTTGCGCCCGGCGGGTTTGGGCGGTTGATGGCCTTGGTGGCTGCTGCGGGATGGCCGCTAGCCCTCTCTACTGCGCCCAGGATGGTGCGCAAGGGGTATGTGGGCCGGTTCCGGGTCTTTTCACTGCTCACATTGGGCGGTGTGATGGGGGTGTTCCTCTGCGGCGACCTGTTTACTGCTTTTGTCTTCTTTGAAATCATGTCCATGGCCTCCTCCGTGTGGGTGGGGCTGGAGGGCGGGGAGGAGGCCAGAGGGGCCTTTCGCTCCTACCTCACTATCGGCATTACCGGCGGGCTGGTGATGCTCATGGGGCTTTTCCTGCTCTATGCCGCTGCCGGAACCCTGCGGCTGGGAGAGCTGCGGGCTGCCTGCGCCGGGGTGGAGAACAGGGCCATGCTCTATGGGGCAGGGGCTTGCCTGCTCTTTGGGTTTGGGGCCAAGGCGGGCATGTTTCCCCTGCACACCTGGCTGCCAAAGGCCTATCCCGCCGCGCCTGCGCCGGGGACGGCGCTGCTCTCTGCCGTGCTCAGCAAGGCGGGCGTGTTTGGGATTCTGGTGATTGGGACCGGGCTCTTTTATCAAGATATTCCCTGGGGGAACCTGCTGCTGGTGCTTGGGCTTGCCACCATGGTGCTGGGGGCGGTGTATGCCCTGCTCAGTGATGATTTTAAGCGGACATTGGCGGGCTCCTCCATGTCCCAGATTGGGTTCATCCTGGTGGGGGCGGCCATGCTCTCCCTGCTGGGGGAGGAGCGGGCCCTGGCGGCCGGGGGGACGGTGCTGCACATGCTGGGGCACTCTGTTTTCAAGCTCATCCTCTTCCTGCTGGCTGGGGGCATCCTGGCGGGCTGCGGGACCACGAAGCTCTCGGAACTCATGGGGTATGGGCGGAAAAAGCCCTTCCTGCTGACAATATTCTTGGCCCCGGCTCTGGGGTTGGGGGGCGTCCCCCTCTTTGCAGGGTATGTGAGCAAGACCATGCTGCATGAGTCGATTGTGGAATACCAGCATGTGCTGGCGGGCCAGGGGCTTTCGGCGGGCTGGTATGTGGCAGCGGAGTGGGTGTTCCTCCTCTCCGGCGGGCTGACGCTGGCCTATATGGCAAAGCTCTTTACCGTGCTCTTCTTGGAAAAGGGGAAGGGCGAGGGCAGGGCTTTCCTGCTCTCCATGCCGGTGAAGGTGGGGGTGGGGGTTCTGGCAGTGCTGGTGCCCCTCTTTGGCATCCTGCCCTATCTCACCTATTTCCCCATCGCCGACAGCTGCCGGGCGTTCTTTGCCGCCCCGGCACTGCCAAAGATGGCGGTGTTTTCCCTGGAAAATTTGAAGGGGGCCGGGATTTCCCTGCTGGCGGGGGCGGCGCTCTATTTCGGCGTGGTGCGCGCCCTGCTGCTGCGGAGAAATCCCCAGGGGGAAACGGTGTGCCCTGCCCGCTGGCCTGCCAGGCTCTCGCTGGAAGAACTGCTCTATGCGCCTGCGGCAAAGGCGTTGGCCTTTGCCGGGGCATTGCTGGCCCGGATTGCCGCCGGCTTAGGAGGCTGGATATGGGGGCTCTTTGCCCGTATCATCGGGCGCAAGGAACAGGTTGTGCCCCGCACAGAGGACAACTTTGGCGTGTATACCGGTAAGGACTACCGCCATAACATCATCGGCGAGACACTGGCCTATGAGCTGCTGCTCTTTGGCATCGGCGTGGTGGCCACATTGTTTTACCTATTGCTGGCATAGGATGGGAAAATCCCCTCGGAGTTTTGTGGCTCTGAGGGGATTTTTTTGGACAGCAGAAAAAACCTTGCTACTCCTAAAATTTTTGGAAAACCCCTTGACAAATTTTCACTACAGATGTAGTATAGAGGCGTGAACTACAAGTGTAGTGGGAAAGGAGGGGGAGCAATGTGTGACAAGATGCGGTTAGTGGATTCGGAGTTAAAGGTGATGGAGGTGCTCTGGGGGGCGGGGGAAATGCCTGCCCGGCAGGTGGCGGCCGTGCTGAAGGACTCCACCGGCTGGAATGTGAACACCACCTATACCCTTATCAAGCGGTGTATGGAAAAGGGGGCTGTGGAACGGGAGGAGCCGGGGTTCCTCTGCCGGGCGCTGGTGAGCCGGGAGCAGGTGCAGCGCTCCCGCACTAGGGAGCTCATTGACAAGGTGTATGGGGGGCAGCGGGAGAGCCTCTTTGCCGCGCTGCTGGACAGCGAGCCCATTTCGGGGGAGGAACTGAGGCGGCTGCGGGCCCTGATTGACCAGATGGAGGCCAGGGCCGGGCAGGACGATTGACGGGAAAAAGGGGGCTGCGAGGATGACCTTGTTGTGGATGAGTGCTTGGGGCGGGCTGCTGATTTTGCTGGTGTGGGCCCTGCGCCGCCCGCTGCTGGCAAACCTGCCCGCCAGGGTGATGCCGGTGCTGTGGGGCGTGGTGCTGCTGCGGCTGCTGCTGCCCTTGGCGCTGCCGGTGGAACTGGGCTGGCAGTGGGGAACAGCGGAAGCGGCAGTCCCTGTCCCGATGGTGGGGGCTTTGCCCCGCCCTGAGGCCGGGGAAGACGTGGTGCAGGAGGCTCCCTTGCCGGAAGCGGAGGACCGGGCATCCCGAGATGCGGCCCCGGGAGCGGGGACAATGCCAGCGGGCCCTGTACCCACAGAGGCCATAGGCTGGGCGGCGCTGGGGATATGGCTGGCGGGCGCGCTGGGGATGGGAGGCTCCTTTTGGCTCTCCTACCGGCGGGCCAAGCGGGAATTTGCCCTTGCCAGGCCGGCGGAAAGGGGCGAGGCCAGGGAGGTGCTGGACACCCTGCTGGCCCGGCAGCCACTGCGGCGCAAGGTGGAGCTGAGGGAGTGGGCGCAGGGGGATTCCCCCCTCACCTATGGGCTGCTGCGGCCGGTGATTTTGCTGCCTGCCCGGCAGTCCTGGCGGGACAGGGGGGAGCTGACCCTGATGCTGGCCCACGAACTGGCCCATATCCGGCGGCTGGATGTGCTCTACAAGCTCCTGGCGGTGGGGGCATTGTGTGTGCACTGGTTTAATCCCCTGGTGTGGTTGTTTGTGCGGCTGCTGGGGAAAGACCTGGAGCTGGCCTGCGACGAGGCGGTGGCGCGCTATTTTGGAGGCCGGGCCAGGGGCGGATATGCCCGTATCCTGTTGCGGCTGGAGGCACAGCGGAGCGGCTTGGCCTTTGGCCTGGGCGGGATGGGCAAGAGCACTGTGGAAGAAAGGATTGAGATGCTGATGAAAAATAAGACAACAACTATGGCGGCCGTGCTGGCCGCAGCGCTGACAATAGCGGGGGTGACAGGGGTTTGTGCCCTCTCCACACTACAGCCCAGGCTGCGGGCGGCAGAACCGGCGGGACAGACCGCCGCTGCAGGGGAGAGCATTGGCACGCTGCCGGAAGAGCCCACCGAACAGGAACTGCTGGCCCTCTACGGCCCCTACGGCGTCACCTTTGAGAAGGGGCAGATGCTCCTGGATGGAGAGCCGGTGCGCTACTTCTTTGACGGGGTAGAGGTGACAAAGGGCGCTCGGATTAGCCACTATGAGTACTGCAATGACCTGGGCACAGTGGACGCCTGCACGGTGCGGGGTACCGTCGACAACGGGGACGGCAGCGTGAACCCCTTTGGGCCGCTGCAGAGTATCCGCCGCTGCACCAAGGAGGAATTTGACCTGCACACCAAGGACCTTGCCGCCCTGAACGAGGGCAAGGGACAGGTGGCTGTGACAGAGGACAGCGGCTCGATTGCCCAGAGCGGGGAGTCCGCCGCTACGGCGGGAGGCCAACAGCGCCTGTATCAAATGCAATACCGCTGCGGGGACATTGCGGTCTATCTGCGCCAGAATGAGGCAACGGCTACCGGCAACCTAGGCAGTGCCGCGGGAGGGAAAACCGTGGCCCAGCGGATGCTGGAGTACGGGGCCTATGGCGTGACCTACCGGGACGGGGATATCTACTATTCCGGCAAACGGGTGGGCACCTTCGCGGATGTGAAACCGGGCGGGGGCGTGTTCAGCTATGACTCCTGCCATGGGGGCGAGGGCATTTTATGCGCCACCTACGACTATAACGACCGGCTGTATGGGCTGGAGCTCTTCCCCGAGGGCACGGAGATTTCCCTGAACGAGCCCATCCGGGCAGCGGAGGAGACGGAGAGTTTGAAGGAGAGCGCCGCCCAGTGGGAAGAGACTCTGGCCCCCTATCTCCCCTACGGCCTCACCTATGAATACGACCCGGTGGCGGATTACCGGAGCGGCTGCGGGCTCACGATGTGGTATAACGGCCAGGAGGTGCGTGCTATCTGGGACGAGACGACGGGCACCTACATCTGCGAGCATCAGAACGGCAGCAGCCTGCACGGCACCAACGACCTCTGCGCCGTGTACCAGGACGGGCACCTGTGCGGGCTGCGGCATTATACCGGGACGACGGCCAACACAACTACCCATCATCCCGAGCCCCAGGGACATCACCGCGGCGGGCACCACCGATAAGCAGAAAAAAGCCCCTCTTCTCGCGGCGGCGAGAGGAGGGGCTTTTGCTTCGTAGAGGATTTAGGCCTGACTCGCCTACGGCGCGATATAGCCAAAGCACTTGAAAACAGGTACTATTTTCAAGTGGGCTGCGCGCATTGCACGCGCTTTTGACTATGTAATGCGAAACAGAGCCTACTTGTTTAGGAATTCCTGGGCCACCTGGGCGATGCCTGGTGCGTCGATGCGGTAGTAGGCCTTGAGGTCGTCGTAGGGGCCGGAGGTGGCGTATTCCTTGGGGATGCCGTGCATCCGGATGGGGACGGGGCAGTGCTCGGCGCAGACCTCGGCCACCAGGGTGCCCAGGCCGCCATGGGCGTAGTGCTCTTCGACAGTGAGGAGCTTGCCCACTTCCCTGGCGGTTTGGATAACCAGCTCCTCGTCAATGGGGCAGACGGTGGGGAAGCCCACCACCCGCACGGAGATGCCCTTGGCGTCCAGGAGCTCGGCGGCCTCCAGGGCGTCGGCAGTGGCGCTGCCGGTGGAGAGGATGGCCAAATCGGTGCCGGGGCGCAGGACAGTGCCTTTGCCGATGGTGAAATCCGGTTCTTCGTCGTAGATTTCCGGCATGGGGGGATTGCCGATGCGCATGTACACCGGGCCCTCATGGGCCAGCATGGCCTTGGCAGCGGCGCGGATTTCTGCCGGGGACTGGGGGGAGAGGACAACTGCGCCGGGAATCATCCGCATGATGGCGTAGTCTTCCAGGGAGTGGTGGGTGGCCCCTAAGTCGGAATAGGTGATGCCGCCGTTGCGGCCGATAATTTTCACGTTCTGGCGCATGTAGCCCAAGTCGTTGCGGAACATCTCATAGCTGCGGCAGGTGACAAAGGGGGCAATGGCGCAGAAGACCGGGATTTTGCCCGTGGTTGCCAGGCCGGCGGCAATGCCGGTGACGCCCTGTTCCATGATGCCAAATTCAAAGTACCGCTCAGGATGGGCTCCCGCAAAGGCGGAAAAGCCGGAGCTGCCGCCGCTGTCCGCCGAGAGGATGACAATGCGGGGGTCCTGCTCCGCCAGGGCGGAGACCGCCGCGCCGAGTTCTTTTCTGGGGTCTTTTCTTTCGCCTTTCACTGCGCCATCTCCTTCCATTCCTGTTCCAGCCGTGCTATGGCTGTCTCTGTCTCCTGGATTGCCTGGGAGAGCTCCTCGTCCTTGGGCGTCCAGTAGTGGTAGGCGGCCTTGTTCTCTGCAAAGGAGAGGCCCTTGCTCTTCACGGTGTGGGCGACGATGAGGTTGGGTTTGCCGGGGGTGAGGGGGAGGGCGTCAAGGGCCTCCACTACCTGGGACATGTTGTTGCCGTCGATGTCCTTCACAGCCCAGCCAAAGGCGGCGAAGTGGTCGCCGATGGGGGTGAAGTTCATCACGTCCTGGACCTTGCCGCTGATTTGCAGGCCGTTGAAGTCCACAAACACGGTCAGGTTGTCCAGGTGATGGTGGGCGGCTGCGGCTGCGGCCTCCCAGTTGGAGCCCTCGGCCAGCTCGCCGTCGCCCATCACGGCATAGACCTGGCTCTTTTTGCCGTCCAGGCGCAGGCCAAGGGCCATGCCCGCGGCCAGGGAGAGGCCGTGGCCCAGCGCGCCGGTATTGGCCTCCACGCCGGGGAGCTTGTGCATGTCGGGATGGCCGGGGAGGAGGGTTTTCAGGCCGCCATAGGTGTCCAGCACGGATTTGTCAAAGTAACCCTTTTCCGCCAGGACAGCATACTGCACCATGCACTTGTGGCCCGCCGAGAGCAGGAAACGGTCCCGGTCTTCCAGCCCCGGGTTTTTCGGGTCGCAGTGCATTTTGTAGAAGTAGAGGGCGGTGACAATGTCCATGGACGAGAGCGCGCCCCCCAGATGGCCGTGGCCGCTGGCCTCTACCATGCGCACCACATTGCGGCGGCAGCGGGCAGCTTCCAGCTCCAGGCGTTTTAAGTCTTTCCCGTTCACGCCTTTGCCTCCTTTTCATAGTCGTAGATGCGGGCCACCTTGGGCATGGAGCGGGACTGGGGGTCAAAGGTGGAGGCCAGGTATTCGTCCACCATCATCTTTGCCACCTCGATGCCCGTCACCTGGGCGCCCATAGTGATGAGATTGGCATTGTTGCTCAACGCGGCGCGCTGGGCCTGATAGACGTTGTTCACCAGCGCCGCATAGGCCCCTTTGACCTTGTTGGCCGCAATGCAAACGCCGATGCCGGTGCCGCACACCAGGATGCCCCGGTCATAGTGCCCGGCAGCCACTTCCTCGGCCACCTGAATCGCCACATTGGCATAGACCGGGTCGTCGCTGCCGAAGTCGGTGCAGTCGTGCCCTTTGGCCTTGACGTAGTCCAGCAGTGTGTTTTTGAACTCCGTCGCGTTGGGGTCGCATCCGAATGCCAGTTTCATAGGTAATCCAACCTTTCTTTTGTTTGGGGATTTCGCCCCTGGTTCCTTGATTTGATTATACCAAATAAAACGGGGGTTGTCATTATAAAATTTTATGCTTCCTCCCCTTCGGAGGCCAAGGAAGTTGGCCTTAGGCACGTGCCCCGTGCATTTTTCCCTCTTTATGTTTCCTCCCCTTCGGGGCACGCGCGCAAAGTGCGCGCTGGCTCCGTCTTTTGGGGCTGGGCGGGCCGCTTGTTCTCCGCCCTCCTTCCCATAGCGGGGGTTAGCGCGGGCGCATAGCCAATGCCACATTGCCCAAAATGGGGCAGTCGTCCACCACCTGGAAGGAGAAGCCGGGGAGCTCCCGCTGCTTGAGCTTTTGATAGGCGGGAGTTGCCATGCCGCCGGAGATTTTGATGACCTTGTCAAGCTCCTGCACCTGGGCAGCCTGGCGGATGGCCTTGCCCAGCACCCCCTGCATACTGCGCAGCATGGCGGCCAGCATCTTGTCCCGGGTGGCCTCCAGGGTGAGGCCGTGCCAGGCGCCGGTGCGCTTTTCCAGGCTCTGGCGGTCGCCGGTGAGGTAGGGGTCAAAGGTGACGCTCTCGTCCTCCAGGCATTCCTCGATGACCCTGTCCACATAGGCGTAGAACTCCTCCCGGCTCATCTCCCGGCAGAGCTCCTTGTAGAACCAGTCCACAGCAAAGCCCCCGGCAGTGGTGGCATAGATTTGCCAGATGCCGGGCAGGGCGGAGTTGCGCAGATAGTACTCCGGGTTTACGGCGGGCTTGTCGGTGAGGATGCTCACCATTTCGCTGCTGCCGGTGGTGTTCATCATCTGGCCGGGGCGGCTGTTGCCCGCCCCCATCTGGGCCGCTGCCACATCGTTTGTCCCCGCCGCCACGGGAATGCCGGAGCGCAGCCCCAGCCGGGCAGCCATATCGGGCAGCAGGCGCCCCAGGGGTGTGCCGGGGCACACGATTTCCCCGAACCAGGATTCGTCTAACCCCAGGGCGCGGATGAGCTCCGATGACCAGCCCCGCTGGGTGGTGGTCTCATAGAGGCCCATCATGGAGGCGTTGACTAAGTCCACCATCCATTCCCCGGTGAGCTGTTTGTGGATATAGGTGGTGAGGTGCCCCAGCCGGCAGGTGCGGCGGTAGACCTCTGGTTCGTTTTGCAAGAACCACAAAAAGGTCATGGCCGAGCAGCCGCCGGGGAAGGGATAGATGCCGGAGATGTTCCTATAGGCGTCCTTCCCCACCATCTGGTCGATTTGGGCCGACTGGGGCCTGCTGCGCCGGTCCATATGGGTGATGATGTTGGGGTACACCAGCTCTCCCGCCTGGTCCAGGAACACAGGGGAGGGGGAGAAGGTGTCGTAGCACAGCAGCTCCACCTGGCTACGCAGCCCCTCATCCAGCCGGGAGGCCGCAGCAAAGAGCGCCTTCCACAGGGCATCTGGCGACATCTCCACCTTTTCCCCCGGCAGCAGCAGGTAGGGATACCCCTCCTTGGCCCAGCCCAGCACGTGGCCCGCTTCGTCTGTGACCGACAGCTTCACGGCAGAGGTTCCGAAATCAATGGATAATAAGTACATGTTCTAACCTCCTTTGCTCTGATGATAACAAGGTTTGCCAGCCCTGTCAAGGCTTGACGAAAGGAAGTTGCACAGGAGTGCCCTAGGGTGAGGTCTTTCCCCAAAGGAAACAAGGGAGGAGAAGAGTTTGAGGGGATAGAAAGGCCAAATGGGAGCCCATCCGCCCCCCCGAACGAGCCAAGGCGAACTAACTCCGGGGCCGCACCGAGCCCGCTTCACCTGGCCTTGTCACTGCTAAAAGTGGGAGAACGCTAACACCCGGAGCGTCCGCCGACACCCGAGTGACCCCTATGGGTCTTTTGCTTCCTTGCGGCAAGGCAAGGAACCAGGCCAACGAAGGTTGGCCTTTGCCTGCTCGGTGCGGGAACCGACGAGACTGAGCTGAGATGAGGATTGGGCCTGTTTGCCGTTGGCAAAGGCGGCGAGAGGTTGGAATGTGATGGCGATAGAGGGGAACTTGATAGAGGGCGGCTTGTTGGCTGGGAGAGCAGGCTGGGCTTTGATATGGAACGCCGCCCCTTAGAAGGGGGATTTCGCTCATTGAGATGAGCGACCAAAGGCAAAGCCTTTGGAAAAGTCAAGCCTGCGGCTTGACTTTCAAGAATCGCCTTGCGATTCTTGCCAGACCAACGCAGTTGGTCTTCACCACCCTTTGAAAAGGTTGTGGACAAGGCCAGCTTCGCTGGCCCGGAAACTTTCATTTGCCTACGGCGCGATAGGCCCGAGAGGGGACTTGATATTTGGTAGTCTAGGTGATTGACCTGCTGCCCTGATTGCCCGGGGAATACCGGGCAGAGCGAAGAAAAGGAACAGGAGAGACCAAAGCATCTCCTGTTCCTTTTTGGCTAATGTACCGGATGGCCTGCCGCTTCCAACGCCTGGCGCATCTCCTGTTCCAGCTGGGGAGCAGCGGGGAGCACTGGCTTGCGGGGGAAGCCGCCGGCATAGCCCAGCAGGTTCATACAGCACTTGACGCCGGAGACGCTACCCCTGGCGCCGGTCTTGCGGATAAGGGCCTGGAGGGTGTCGTAGTAGGCCTGGGCGGCCCCTCTGCCCTGTTCCCGGTAGAGGGCCACCACACGGGCGCATTCCTCGGGGAAATAGTTGGCGGCGGAGACCACGCCCCCCTTGCCGCCCCTGTCAAGGCAGGTGAGGATGGTGCTCATGGAGCCGGAGAGCACCTGGAAATCCTCCCTGCCCCCCACGGCATCCATATAGGCGTTCATCATGTCCTTGGAGGTGTCCTTGATGCCGTGGATATTGGGGTGGCCGGCCAGGGCCTTCACGGCCTCGGCGGAGATGCACACCGAATTGGCAAAATCGGGGGCGCAGTAGAGCAGGATTGGCAGGGAGCTGGCGTCGGCGATGGCGGTGTAGTAGTCCACCAGGGCCTCATCGGTCATCAGCCCTTTAAAGTAGTGGGGGGTGAGTACGGAGAGATAGTCAATAGGCAGGTGCTCGCGCTCCACCCGCGCCAGGAACCGCAGGGTGTGGGCCAGGGATTCCCGGCCCACCCCGGCGATGAAGCACTTATCCTCCCCCGCCGCCTGGGAGGAGGCCTTGATGACCGCCAGGGCCTCGTCGTCGTCCAGCATCCGGAATTCCCCGTTGCTGCCCAGGCACATATAGCCGCAGACCGCCGTGCCGTTCCAGCGGTGGTAGTTGGCCTGCAGCGCGGCAAAGTCGATGCCTCCCTGCCGGTCAAAGGGGGTCACTGCCGGGATGATAATACCGTCCAGCTTTCTCATAAGTTGGTTGCTCCCTTCTGTTTTTCGTGGTTCGATTATAGCATATCCCGGCGGGTTTGTACATCCCTCTTTGCGGCCTGTCACACCCCCAGCCGCTCCCGTTCCCGCTCCGCCGTGTCCCTGTCCAGGCGCTCAAAGAGCAGCGCGGCGGGGGGGAGGCGCAGGCCGCCGGGCACTTTGCACAGCGCCCAGGATGGGGAGAGGCCGAAGCGGAAGAGCACCTGGGCCGAGGAGAAGGGGAGGAAGGGGGCAAAGAGGTTGGCCAAGTTGGCGATGAGCTGCACGCAGAGGAAGAGGCAGCGGCTGCAGCCCGCCGGGTCGCCCTCCCGCAGGGCCCAGGGGCGGCAGGTGTCAAAGAAGCGGTTGGCCGCCTTGGCCTGCTCTAAAATGAGCCCCAGCGCCTCCCGCAGCTTTCCCTCTGCAATGGCGCTGCCCACCTGGGTATAGAGAGCGGCCAGTTCCTCCTCCAGCCAGGGCTCCCAGGCACTGTCGGGAACCAGGGAGCCCCGGTATTTCTCTACAAAGGCCAGGGTGCGGTGGATAAAGTTGCCATAGACCCCCACCAGGTCGCTGTTGTGGCAGCGGACAAATTCCGCCCAGGTGAAATCTGCGTCCCGTTTTTCCGGGCCGTTTGCCAGCATAAAATAGCGGATGGAATCCGGGTGGTAGCGTCCAATCAAATCCTTTACCCAGATAGCCCAGTTTTGGCTGGTGGACACCTTGCGCCCCTCTAAGGTGAGGTATTCGTTGGAGACAATCCGGTCGGGGAGGCGCAGGTTTTCCCCCTGGGCCAGCAGCAGGGCGGGGAGGATGATGGTGTGGAAGGGGATGTTGTCCTTGGCGTGGACATAGTAGTGCAGGGCGTCGGCCTCCTCACCCCAGAGGGAGCGGAAATCCTCCCCCTGTTCTTCCAGCAGGGCAGCGCTCATGGAGAGATAGCCCAGCACGTTTTCGGCCCAGATATAGATTTTCTTCCCCTCATAGCCTGGCTTGGGCACGTCGATACCCCAGTCTAAGTCCCGGGTGAGGGCCCGGTCCCGCAGGCCCTCATCCAGATAGCGGCGGGTAAAGGCCTGGGCGTTTTTCCGCCAGCCCCGGCTGTTTTCCAAAAGCGCCCGCAGCTGGGGCTCCAGCCGGGAGGCCGCCAGGTAGAGGTGCCGGCTCTCCTGCCACTCCGGTTTCCCGCCGCAGAGGGCGCAGACGGGCTCGCTTAGGGAAGCGGAGTCCAGCACCGTGCCGCAGGCGTCGCACTGGTCGCCCCGGGCGGGCGCGCCGCAGGCGGGGCAGGTTCCGGTGAGGAACCGGTCGGCCAAAAAACGGCGGCAGGAAGGGCAATAGGCCTGTTGCTCGGTTTGCTCGTAGACCAGGGGGCTCTGGTAGAGCTTGGCGTGGAAGTCTGAGGCAAACCGGGTGTGCTCTGGGGCAGAGGTCTTGCCGTATTTGTCATAGGAAAAGCCCAGGGCATCAAAGCAGCGGCAGAACTCCTGATGATACCGCCCGCTCACCTCCTCTGGGCTGCTGCCCTCCTGGGCGGCGCGGATGGAGACAGGGGTGCCGTGGCAGTCGCTGCCGGAGACATAGTACACCTGGTTGCCAATGGCCCGGTGGTAGCGGGCCAGCACATCGCCGGGCAGAAGGCCCGCAATGTGCCCGATGTGCAGGGAGCCGTTGGCATAGGGCCAGGCTCCGCCGATTAAGATTTTCATGGTAAGCTCCTTTCGCATTTGGGGTTTCCCGTGTGTTTGCAGAGGCCGGGGCCGCTTTTCCCGCCCCGGACAAAATAAAAATCCCCACCCTCCAAAATCCTGAGATTTTCGAGGGCGAGGAACACTCGCGGTACCACCTCAAATTCGCCGCCGCCTTGCGGCAGGAGCGGCCTTGTCGGCTGCGGGCATGAGATGACATACCGACAGCCTATCGCTTTAACGGGCGAACCCGCCGCACACTCAGACTCCCTCGTGCGCAGGGCTCCGAGACCATCTTCAGCTCTGTCTTGGGCACCCCTTCCCACCAGCCGGGGCTCTCTGCGGCCTATCCCAAAGCCTACTCTTCTCTTCATAGCCTTTTTATGGGGGAAATCCCCCTTTTCCCTGTTATAGCACAGGGGAAAGATTTTTGTCAAGCCCCAATTTTTAGGGGGGTGCCCAACTACTTGCCGGTGCCATCCTATCCTCCGGCAGCTCCGCGGAAGGAGCTGCCGGGACAAGCGGCCCGCCCGGCCCCAAAAGAGGGCAGCGTTCGTTGGCCTTCAAGGGGTGAGAACCTATTTTAGGGCTACTCTATGTTTTGCAGCCCCTCAAACAGGTCATTAAAGGACTTTTCCCGGGCGCAGCGGCCAAAGGAGAGTTCCCTGTTTTCGCCGAACTCTAACAGGAAGCACTTGGATAACTCCTCCACCGTCTGTTCCAGGGCGGTGAAAAATTGGGTGTAGGCGAAGCGCCGGGCCGGGGTGCCCTCCTCAAAATGGCTGGTGATGAGGGACTCCGTCACCTGGTCCAGAGGGTACATCTTGATGTGCATCAGCTCGTGGACGATGACCTCCTCTAAATTCTCCTGCTTGGGGTTGGCACTGTTCAGCAGGAGGATGGCCTTTCGGTCGGTACAGTCGATTTTGAAATCCCCGGTCTTGCGCCAGCCGGGGTCTTCCACAAATTGCAGGGAGAGGTCCCAGCCGGGGGTGAGGCGCAGCTTTTTGCACCATTTTCCAAAGATTTGGGTGAGTTCTTCGCGGGTCATGGTATCGCTCCTTTCGCGTCTGAAAAGGCAAGGGGACTGGCTGTGCCAATCCCCTGCCAGGATGGATGGATTAGAACGGCGCGTCGTCCCAGCGGTTTTTGCTGCGGATGCGCAGGCAGATGGCGGTGGCGGCGCTGCCCACCACCACGACGCCCGCCCCTGCGATGGCGACGACGCCCCAGTGGTTTTGCTTTTTCTCCTCCTGGATGGGGGCCAGCACAGGGCCGTCCTCCCCGTCCTTCACCGAGGGGGTAGTGTCCTCGCCTTCTACCGGGGTCATGTCAATGTCGTCGGTGGAATCCGCTGTGGGGGGTTCCTCGTCCGGGGCCTCTGTGCCGCCGCCCTGTCCCTCCCCGCCGGAGGGGGTGCTGGGGGCGGAGGTGCCGGGCGTGCTGCCCTGGGGGCTGCCGCTATTTTGGGTGCTGTTATCCTGGGTTGGGGTGCTGTTCTGAGAGGAGCCGTTCTGAGGGGGCGTGGCCGTGTTGTTCCCAGAAGCGGCGGGGGGATTGGCCTCATCTTTCTTGTCGTCCTTCTCCGCCTTATCCTCGGTCTTATCCGAAGCGGGTTTCTTATTGGGGGCAGCAGGCTCGTCGTCCTCGAAGTAGATTTCCTCAAACTCGAAGTCGTCCCAGTCCTCCTCCTCAAACTCCTCTTCCTCCTCTTCGGAGATGCCGTAGAGGCCGGAGAGGGTGCGCAGGGCATAGGTGTCCCGGTCAAACGCCAGGTCATCCATATCCCGGCCGTCGATGGAGATGTCCCGGCCACTCCAGTGGATGAGCAGGGTGTTGTTGGTGCCCTCCAGCTCCTCCAGCACGGCGGTGGGGATTTCCAGCCGGTTCCCGGCGTTCACTGCCACAGTGGCCCCGGCGCGGGCGCTGTCCAGACGGCTCACAATGCGGTCCCAAAAGGCGTCGCCGGTGATGCTGTCGTCAGTGGCCGGGGAGGAGGGGGAGGAGACGGTGACGGTGCAGCGGCTCATATGGCCGCCTGCCGCAGTGGCAATGATTTCGGCTGTGCCGGCGGTGAGGGCCGTCACCTTGCCGGAAGAATCCACCGTGGCCACACGGGTGTTGGTGGAGGTAAAGGAGACCCCCTTGTTGCTGGCGTCAGCGGGCTGCACCGTAGCGGTCAGGGTGAAGACCGCGCCCTGGAGCACGCCCACAGACCCCCGGTTCAGATACACCCCTGTCACCGGTACGGTGACAGCCACAGGGCACTGGACTGTCTTATCCCCTGCCTTGGCGGTGATGACCGCTGTGCCCGCAGACACAGCCACCACCCGCCCCTGGCTGTCCACCGTGGCGACGGCGGGGTTGGAGGAGGTGAAGGTGACAGCCTTTTCCGTGGCGTTGTCGGGTTTTACGGTGGCGGCCAGCGTCTCGGCCTGGCCCTTTGTCATGGCGAGGCCGCTGCGGCTCAGTGTAATGCCGGTGACAGGCACCACGGCAGAGTTCACCGTGACGGTACACTGGGCGGTTTTGTCCCCCGCCTTGGCGGTGATAACCGCTGTGCCGGGCTTGCGGGCGGTGACAATGCCGTTGGCGTCCACCGAGGCAATCGCTGCATCAGAGGAGGTAAAGGCGACGGTTTTGTCCGTGGCGTCGGTGGGGAGCACTGTGGCGGTGAGCTTGCCCACCAGGCCCTCGGTGAGGGTGAGGGCGGTGTTGTCCAGGGCAATGCCTGCCACCGGGATGGTAACAGGCGTCACCGTGACAGCGCACTGGGCAGTTTTGCCGCTGGCCGTGGTGGCGGTGATGGTGGCCGTGCCGGGGGCAATGGCAGTGACAGTGCCGTCTGCCAGCACGGCGGCCACGGCGGGATTAGAGGAGGTGAAGGTGACGGTGTCAGTGGTTTCCGCTGGGGTCAGGGTGGCGGTGAGCTTTTGGTTTTGGCCCACAGGGAGGGTGAGGGTGGTGAGATTCAGGGCGACCCCTGTGGAGGGGATAGCGGCGGACTCCACGATAAAGGTGCAGGTGGTGGATTTGCCCCCCGCTGTGGCAGTGATGACAGCCGTGCCAACCCCTAAGCCGGTGACGTTGCCGTTGGCGTCCACCGTGGCGACGGCAGGGTTGGAGGAGGTGAAGGTGACGGCCTTATCGGTGGCGTTGTCGGGTTTTACCGCCACAAAGAGCTGCTTGGAGGCGTTCTGTTTCAGGGTATGTTCCGGCATCTCGGGGACAAAGGCGATGGTGTCCACCGGGACGGTGGGGGCGGCCTCCACGGTCACAGCCACTTGGGCGGTGGCGCCGCCGTCGTTGGAGGCCACGGTGATGGTGGCGGTGCCGGGGGCAATGCCGTTGACAAGCCAGCCCATCCCCTGCCCGTTGTTGCTAACAGTGGCAATGGCGGTGTTGTCAGAGGTGACAGTATAGCCCTTATCATCTGCATTGTCAGGCGCTACAGCGACGTTCAGGCCGGTGCTGGAGCCAACGTGAATCGCGGAATTTGTCAGTGTAGGCGTTAAGGAGGTGACCTTTGCAACCGGCCGAAGCCGGGCGCTCACGGTGGATGTCTGGGTGGGGGTAAAGGTGTCCCCTGCAATATCGGCGCCGTTTACCGTAAAACTTTCAAAGACGTAGCCCGGGTTGGGGGTGCAGGAGAGGGTGACAGCGCCGGAGCAGTAGCTCCCGCTCTGGTCTTTGGACACTGTGCCGCCGGTGGGCGGGAGGACAGTTACCTGGTAGGAGGTCCCGCTGGGCAGGGAGCTGACGGCAATGGCATTGGCCTGCTCGGCTGTGCCGCCATAGGCCAGCTTGCCGTTGTTGGTATTGGTAATCGTGCCGGTGACGGTGATGCCGTCCGGGATGATAATGGCGGAGTTTTCGTCCCGGATTGCCAGGGTTTTCCCGGTCAGATCCAGGTTGGAGAGGAGGATGTTCCGGGCGACAGCCGTGCCGGAATTCCCCCGGAACAGGATACCGCCCGTCTGGGTCACAGTGACAGCGCCCTCCACATGGGCGGGGAGATAGGTTACGCCGCCGTTTACGGCGCAGGAGGAGGCGTCGGTGATTTTTTTGCTGCTGTCTGTGCTCACGGTGAGCTGCCCTGTGCCGCCCAGGGTAAAGGCAGCTTTTCCGGCCTCCGGCGTGCCCGTGACGGAAAAGGCCACTGCGTTTTCGCCGCTGACTGTGATTTTGTTCACAGTCCCCTCTTTGGCGCTCACAGAGGAGCCGGCGGGCAGCACAAACCCGTTTTTGCCTGTTACATTCACTGTGACACCGCTCAGGGTCAGCAGCTGGTTTGTGCCGTCCCAGGTCCAGCCGGTGCCGTTCTGGTTTGTGCCGGAGGCAAGGGTGACGGTTTCTGTCATTGCCGCAGGCTCGTCGGCCAGGGCGGGCAGGGCGCAGGAGAGGGCCAGGCAAACGCCCAGCAGCGCGGCTGTCAATCGCTTAGCCAGCGGGAGAGTGTTCTTTTTCATTGGGATTCCCCTTTCTTTTCCGGGTTCTATGGGCCAGGGGCCATACCCCCATTTCTTTCCAATCAATAAACGCGCTGCCCTGCCGGTTTATTGGCGTTCCCCGCCCCGGAAAAAAGAAAAACCGCCTCATTGCGCTGGGGGAAAAAGGGCGCTATACTGGAAAGGGAAAACCCGACTGCACAAAGAGGAGGGAAACCCATGGCAGGGGAAGAAAAAAGGACTTTAACGCCATGCTGCACGACAGCAAAGACATGCCGAAAATCATCACCATCACCGATGAAAAGAGCATAGCCCGCTATGGCGGCAGCAGGATGTACCTTGCGCCGCCTTTGGCCTATGACCGGCTGATGCGGCAGGTGCCAAAGGGGAAACTGGTGACAGTGGGGCAGCTGCGGGAGCTGCTGGCCCGGCAGGCAGGGGCCGATTTCACCGACCCCATCACAGCGGGCATCTTTGTCTCCCTTGCGGCCTGGGCCAGCGCCCAGCGGGCGGGGGACGAGACCCCCTACTGGCGCACCCTGAAGGCCGAGGGCGAGCTCAACCCCAAATACCCCGGCGGCGTGGAGGCCCAGCGGGCGCGCCTGGAGGCGGAGGGCCACACTGTCCTGCGGCGGGGGCGCACCAATTTCCGGTATTTTGTGGAGGATTTGGCGGGCGCGCTCCTTGATTTGTAGCTTATCCCTTTTCAGATTGGTGCTGCCAAAAGCCGCTTTGTCAAACCGTGCGTCAAAATATCCAAAGTGGGCAGCCGCCTGTTGATGGATGGCTGTCCGATAAACTGGAAGTTTTCAACGGAAGTAATTTGATTTCGCGCTAATTCTGTTCTGACATTTCAAGTTCAGGATTTGTCAAAACTTGATTGATTCTTGGCTCCGGATATTCTGCAAATATCTTAGGCTGTACCTTTTGCGTATTTCTCCAAATGGCGTATTCTATGGAAAAAATTTTGTGATTTGGCATCGGCAACTGCCGAAACAGTTTGTCGTTCCAGAAACAGGCGGCAAGCTGGTATAATCCATGTGCCGGCACAAAAAGCAATTAATCCGTATCCGCATCAAAATCCGACCTCATAGCCCCTTTACACAAGAGTTCTAATTGGACTCCCGCTTCTTCCGGGTTTTTATCATATAG
>JAAVYW010000026.1 GCA_022791315.1 Oscillospiraceae bacterium
CATCCACGAATATATCGTTTTTTACAACACAAGACGGCTGCAAGCTAAGTTAAAGGGCCTGGCTCCCCTTGCTTTCAGGAACCAGACCCTCGTGGCCTAATTTTCTTTTTTTCATCTGTCTACTTGACAGGGGGCGGTTCATTTGGAGAAGCCGCCTGGCATCCTATTATTGCTGCTGGGTGCCATGGGGGTCGCGCCCGTGGCAGTGCTTGTATTTTTTCCCGCTTCCGCAGGGGCAGGGGTCGTTGCGCCCCACCTTCTTCTTGCGGACCGTCGTGGGGGACGATTTGGCCGCCTGGTCGCCGTGGGAGGCCACTGTGGGCTTTGCCACCTGCTCCCGCTCCGGCGGGGCCTCCTTGCGCACCTGCACGGTAAAGAGCATCCGCACCGTGTCTTCCCGGATAGAGGCCACCATAGCGTCAAACATATCCGAGCCCTCCACCCGGTATTCCACCACCGGGTCCCGCTGGGCATAGGAACGCAGGCTGATACCCTGCTTGAGCTCCTGCATGTTGTCAATGTGGTCCATCCACTTGGAGTCCACCACCTTCAGCAGGATAACCCGCTCCAGCTCCCGCATCAGCGGCTCGCCGTCCGGCTTCAGGCCAAAGCCCTCTTCCCTGGCGTTGTAAATGCGGTGGGCCCGCTCTTTGAGCATGTCAATAATCTCCTGCCGCGTGACCTTCCCCAGCTCCTCCGGGGTATAGTTAAAGTCCTCGGGCCGGGTGAGCCATCCCAGGAAATAGGCCTTGAGCCCTGCCAGGTTCCAGTTGTCGTGCACCTCCGTGTCGCTGAGGAAATTCTCCACATTCCCCTCGATGCACTCGTCCACCATGCTCATGATGCTGTCCTTGATGTTGTCCCCGTCCAGCACCGCCGAGCGCTGCTTGTAGATAATTTCCCGCTGGGCGTTCATCACGTCATCATATTGCAGCACGTTTTTACGGATGGAGAAATTGCGCCCCTCAATCTTCTTCTGGGCGTTCTCAATGGAGTTTGAGAGCATCCTGTTTTCAATGGGCATATCCTCGTCCACGCCCAGGGTCTCCATCATGCCCTGGATGCGCTCCCCGCCGAAGAGCCGCATCAGGTCGTCCTCCAGGGAGATATAGAACCGGCTGGCCCCCGGGTCGCCCTGGCGTCCTGCACGGCCCCGCAGCTGGTTATCAATCCGGCGGGACTCATGCCGCTCGGTGCCGATGATAAAGAGCCCCCCCGCGTCCTTCACCTTCTGGTATTCGCCCTGAATCTCATCCGTATGCTTTTGCAGCAGCTGGTGGAAGACCTCCCTGGCCGCCAGCACCGTCTCGTCCGTGGTCTCCCCCACGCCGCTGGCCTCGCTGATTAAGTCCTCCTCATACCCCTGCTTGCGCATGTCCGCCAGGGCCTTGAACTCGGCGTTCCCGCCCAGCATGATGTCAGTACCGCGCCCGGCCATGTTGGTGGCAATGGTAACAGCGCCGTATTTACCGGCCTGTGCCACAATCTCGGCCTCCCGCTCGTGGTACTTGGCGTTCAGCACCTCGTGCTTAATCCCCCGCCTTTTCAGCATGGAGGAAAAGAGCTCGGATTTCTCCACCGTGGTGGTGCCCACCAGCACCGGCTGCCCCTTCTCGTGGCACTCTACAATCTGGTCTATAATGGCTCGGTATTTCCCCTGCTCGGTCTTGTACACCGCGTCAGGGTAATCGGTGCGGACCATGGGCTTGTTGGTGGGGATTTCAATCACGTCCAGCTTGTAAATCTCCTGGAACTCCCCCTCCTCCGTGAGGGCCGTACCGGTCATGCCTGCCAGCTTCTGATAGAGTCTAAAATAGTTCTGGAAGGTGATGGTTGCCAACGTCTTGGACTCCCTGGCCACTTCCACCCCTTCCTTGGCCTCAATGGCCTGGTGCAGCCCTTCATTGTACCGCCGCCCCATCATCAGCCGCCCGGTGAATTCGTCCACGATAATCACTTCACCGTCCTTCACCACGTAATCGGTGTCCCGGTGCATGATACCGTGGGCCTTGATGGCCTGGTTGATGTGGTGCAGCAGGGTGATATTCTCTGCGTCGTTTAAGTTCTCCACATGGAAATACCCCTCGGCCTTTTTCACACCGGAGGCGGTGAGGGTGGCAGTGCGGGCCTTCTCGTCCACGATATAGTCCCCGTCCACATCGTCGTTGTCCACCTTGTCATCCATTTCCTTCACCTTGTGCTGTTTCAGTGTCCTGGCAAAGGCGTCGGCCATCTGGTACAGGCTGGTGGATTTATCCCCGGGCCCGGAGATAATCAGCGGCGTCCTGGCCTCATCGATGAGGATGGAGTCCACCTCGTCCACAATGGCATAGTGGAACTCCCGCTGCACCTTGTCCTTTTTATAGATTACCATGTTATCCCGCAGATAATCAAAGCCAAACTCGTTGTTTGTCCCATAGGTGATGTCGCAGCGATAGGCTGCCCGCCGCTGGGCATTATTCTTCTCGTGAATGATAAGCCCCACGCTCATCCCCAGATAGCGGTAGAGCTTGCCCAACAGCTCGCTGGCATACTTTGCCAGGTACTCATTCACAGTGACAATATGCACGCCCTCGCCCTGCAAGGCGTTGAGATAGGCGGGCATACAGGACACAAACGTCTTGCCCTCACCGGTTTTCATCTCGGCAATACGCCCCTGGTGGAGCACGATACCGCCGATGACCTGTACTGGGAACGGCCGCTTCCCAATCACCCTGTCCATAGCCTCCCGCATGGTGGCAAAGGCCTCGGGGAGGATATCGTCCAATGTCTCCCCTTTTTCCAGCCGGTCCCTAAACTCCTGGGTTTTGCCCCGCAGCTTTTCCTCCGGCATGGCGCGGTATTCGTCCTCCAGCGCCAGCACGGCCCGCTGGATGGGTTCAATGCGCTTTAACTCCCGCTTGGAATAGGAGCCAAACAGCTTTTCAAAGAGTCCCAATGTTTCTTCACCTCATATTTGTCTTTCTCCGCATGACAGCGCTGCCGCTATCCACCGGCATTCGTTCCCTATTATAGTTTTCATTGTAACGGCATCGTCTCTCTTTGTCAAATGAATCGGCAACATTTTACAAAAATTTCTCTTCTTTTTCCCTCCACTGTCGCGCCGTAGGCGAATGAAAGTTTAGGGCCGCCCTTTTCAAAGGGTGGTGAAGACCAACTGCGTTGGTCTGGCAAGAATCGCCTTACGATTCTTGAAAGTCAAGCTGTAGGCTTGACTTTTTCGAGGGGCAAAGCCCTTTGTCGCTCACCGCAGTGAGCGAAACTCCCCTTTCCTCTTTTGGGCGGCGTTCTATATCAAAGCCCAGGCTACCTCCCAGCCAACACGCCGCCTTTCCCGAGCTCCCCTCTGTCGGTATGCTTTGGCCCCCATCGCCGTCTTTGCCAGCGGCAAACAGGCCCCCGCTCGCAAGCGGCCCCAGCTTGTCGGTTCTCGCACCGAGCAGGCAAAGGCCAACCTTCGTTGGCCTGGTTCCTTGCCTCGCCGCAAGGAAGCGAACGGCGCTTAGGGGCTCCGCCCCTAAGTACCCTGGGGCAGTGCCGGTAGGGGCAGCTCGGGTGGCGTTGGGCGCTCCGGATGTTGGGTGGCTCCCACTTTTAGCAGTGACAAGGCCAGGTGAAGCGGGCTCGGTGCGGCCCCGGCGTTAGGTCGCCTTGGCTGGGTGCAGTAGCTGATATGCTCTTACCAAACCTCCCTATTCCCTCAAATTCTTCCCCCGCCTGTCCGTCCCCCGTTTCTCCCCGGGGAAGAGGTCACCTGACCCTCACTTTCTCCAAAAAATTCCCAAAAAGCACTTCCCCTTCTGTCAAAATTGCGCTATAATACCCCTGAGCAATCCCCAACGAGAAAGGAATGATACTATGATTCGCGTAACCATATGGAACGAAAACTTCCACGAACGCATGGCGGAATTCGACGAAAAATTCCGCCCTTACCAGGAAAAGGTCCTGGCCGTGCATCCCAACGGCCTGCACAACACCCTGGCCGACCTTGTGCGCGAGCTGGGGGACGAAGTGACTATCCGCACCGCCACCCTGGACATGCCAGACGCCGGCCTGCCCCAGGAAGTGCTGGACGACACCGATGTGCTGCTATGGTGGGGCCACATGGCCCACGACCAGGTGCCCGACGAGGTGGTAGACCGTGTGCAGCAGGCCGTGTTAAACGGCATGGGGCTCATCGTGCTCCACTCCGCCCACCACTCCAAGGTCTTTAAGCGCCTGATGGGCACCACCTGCGACATCTGCTGGCGGGATGACACATTTGAACGGGTCTTCTGCGTGGAGCCCTCTCATCCCATTGCCCAGGGCCTGCCCCGTTACTTCGAGCTGGATGTGGAAGAGTGCTATGGCGAACGCTTTGACATCCCCAAACCCGACGATGTGGTGTTCATGGCCTGGCACGACATTGGCGAGGTGCTCCGCTGCGGCTGCACCTTTACCCGCGGCTATGGCAAAATCTTCTATTTCCAGCCCGGACACGAGACCAATCGCTCTTATTATAACCAAAACGTGCGCACCATTATCAAGAACGCCGTAAAGTGGGCAGCCCCCCACTGCCGCCGCACAGTCCACGGCGCTCCCCATATCGACGTAACCCTGGAAGAACTGCGCCTGGGCAAGAAATAATCCCTTCTTCAATGAGCACCCAATCGAAAAGAGCCTCCTATCGCAAATGGATAGGAGGCTCTCTTTAGTTCTTCGGCGCAATGGGGATTACCCGCTTCTCACACCCGTCCGCCTCACGGAGCACCAGGGTGAGCGGTGCATTATCCGCAGGAAACACCACCGACCCCCGCACCTGGTATTGGGGCCGCAGGGTCACGTTGTCGGGCAGCAGCCCCAGGCTGTAGCTATAGGCAGGAAACACCGGCCGAAACACATTGCCGTCCCCGTCCTGGACAGTAATCTGGCTCAACCGGAACCCGGATTCCTCTGTCCCCAGATTGCTGGCCAGCAGGGAGACAATCACAAATTCCTGTTCGTCGTTCCCCTCATCAATCTCCGCCCCGGTGACATACATCACCCCGTTAATGAGAATATCAATGGCATTATGGGCCTCGTCGCTGTGTTCCATCACCTGCTCTTCCTCGCCGGTGGGGGAATCCCCTGAGCCCTGCCCGTAGGAGTCATAGGAATAGCCGGGATTATAGTCATCATACCAGTTGTTCCAGTTCTCCCAGCTGCCGGAAGAACCGCCGCCCTGGTTTTCCTCTCCAAACGCCATGCTGTAGCTGGCCGCCTCAAACACCGGTGCCAGCACCATCCCCACCGTGAAAATCAGCACCGAAAGCAGCACGGTCACACAGCAGGTAATCACCAGCCCAATGATGGCCTTCTGGCTCAATCCCCTTTGGGGCGGCTGCGGCGGCCTGGGGGGCAATGGATGCCCCGGAAACCCTGGCTGCCCTTGCGGCATGGGCTGTCTTGGCACGCCCCCCCTCACCGGCGGGACATACGGCCCCCTGGGCCCCTGGTATCCCCCCGCGTAAGGGGCAGGGGATGGCGGCACACTCCCCGGCATGCCCCCCATCCCATTCTGTGGGCCATAGCCCTGATAGGCCGGTGCAGCCGGCCCGGCATATGTAGCCGGGGGATAGGGCGCGCCATACCCCTGCGTGCCAGGGGCCTGCCCGCTCATCGCCCCAACTGCGCCGGCCCTCTGTGCCTCCGCCTCCGGGCCATGCTGGGGTACTTCCTGAGGAGCCGGAATTTCAGCGCCCCGCTGCCCCCCTTCCCCAGGCGCTCCCTGGGCCTCTGCACCGGCATGTTCCGGGCGCTGCTGCGCCTCTTCTTCCGCAGCGTCTGTTCCCTCTGGCGCCCCCTCTTCCGGGAGCGGCCCTTCTGCCTCCTGCCGGTCAAGCTCTGCCTGGGGCGCGGCGTCCTGCTGCCCCGCTTCGGCCTCTGCCACCATGGGAGCATTCGCCGCGGGCGGGCTCTCCTCTTCCGAGAGGTCCCGCAAATCCCGATTTTCTTCCATCACCACAACCCATAGCCCCCACGCCGTGAAGGCTCCTTTCTCTCAAATTAAATCTCCGGGCAGCCCGGGCTCCTTTTTCTCCCCGCCCGCTGCCAGCGCAAACTACGCCAAACCACAGCCGCAGTCTCGACAAATTCCCACTTTTTATACGTCTGGGGAGGGGAATTTATTGGCTAATCTCAGGCAAATCGAAAAGTTTTGCCACCTGTTTCTGTTTCAGGTTTTTGATATGGTGTTTCGCCGCCCGCTCCCCCTTGGTAAAAATGAGCACATCACAGGAGCCGTCCAGCCTTTGAATTGGGCTCTGCCGCAGGTGGATATGCGCCACCCGGTCCCTGGGGATACTCACGGTGTGTAAGGTATACCCCTTGGAATAGCGCAGGGTGAGGGTGTGCCCGTCATATCCCAGCCCTGTAGTCATGTAGTCGATGAGCCGCACAATCAAAAACCAGTAGGCCGGCACCGCCGCCATCAGCCCCACCGGCACAATGACGCTGGACCAGCTGGGGAAATAGTACCGCAGCGTAAAAGTAACCACCGGGATTAGGGTACAGGGCCAAAACGGGTCAATGATAAATTTCCCTATGGCCCCCCGGTTGGGGTGCTGGCTGAGGGGCACAAAGGGGTATTCCCGCAGCAGGTTTTTCAGGGTAAACCCCATCTCCCGCTGGAAGGAAACCGGCACAATAGCCGCCACATCCTCTTTCCGCTTCCCAAATCCCGGGCAGTACACATAGGCCGCATACATCCCCAGCAGTTTGGTGAGAATCCCCTGCCGCAGGTCCAGATACCCGATGCTGCGCACATCCAAAATATAGCTCAACTTCGTAAAAAAACCGCTGTGGACATAGAGATGGTTGTGCCTGCGCAGCACACTGAACCGGATATGCTTGAGACAGTTGGCGCAAAACGCCACCATATATCCCCCAAGCAACACCAGCGCAATGCCCCCTGTCACTGGCGGCAGCCAAGCGGCGATGATTTCCGCCACCCTTCCCAGCGTAGCGTAGACCTGTTCGCCGAATTCCTCCCCCACAATATCGCCCAGGGAGGAGATAAACGCCGCCGTCAGCAATATCCCGGCAAAGCTGTTGGAAGTGAGCGCCGACAGCGCCGCGATTGACACTGCCCGGGGTTTATACCGCATGGAGAGATACCCTGGGGCCTGGTCCTTAGCCCGGTGGTAACTCATCAGACGCTGGGCCTCTTTCGGAGTCAAAATCAGCACCACATCCGCGTCCCTTGTGCCCCCCGCCATGGTATCCACCCGGAACTTCACCGCCCCAAAGGGCCTTAACCACCACAGCCGCTCCGTGGAGAGTGTTGTCGCCTGCCGGAGAGGAATCACCCGCCGTTTCCGAAACAGCACCCCCTGGGTGAGCACCAGCGCCCGCCGGTCCATCGCATACTGCACACTATACCATCTGGCAATGGCGAAAAAGAGAATCAGCATCACCACCAGAATATCAAACCAGGCGCCTGCCGCCCAGGCCGTAAGCCCGCCGCCGGAGAGCGCTGTCCAGAATCCGCGCACCACCGGAAAAAGCAGCAGCACAACCAGCCTGGACATATTGCCCAGTATGGAAATCGGGTGTGTATGCCTCTCCCCCATGACGTGCTCCTCCATCGGTAATTTTTCCCATTTCCCAGGGTTTTCCCCCCGCTACTCCCAAAACCGCATCCGCTTGGCCGCCGGTGTCACCAAGTCCTGCAGCTCCTGTGCGTCGTTGCGGTGCAGGCAGGGGATAAACAAGAAGCACCCGCTCCCATACACCATCACCGAAGTGACCCGGAACACCCGCTGCAACGGCAGCGTACACAGGGACAGATACTGCACTGCCCCATAGTTCATATATTTCCAACGGGTATACAGTACCCCTGTCCGAATTGCCAGCTGTTCTTCTGTCACCTGGATTTTCAGCTTTTTCCTTTTCACGGGATACCAAAAAAACGCTAGGAAGAGATAGGCCAATACCCACCCCAGTGTAAACACGGTCCAGGCCATCCGCGTCCTGCCAAAGGTCAGCACCGACACCCCAAAGGGCGCCAGGGCCAAAAGCGTCAGCCGTACCATCCAGTATATCATCGCGTTAGGGGATGCCCTGTATTCCTTCATCCTGCCCGCCCCGGCTTCCGCCCCAGCGAAAGCGCTCCTTTCCCTCCATTTTCTAACCATATGGCAATCAATGCTACTATACCATGCCGCCCCGCTATTCCGCAAGCCTTTTTAGGGGAATCCTGCGCACCGACAGGCTAAACTGCCTATTTTTCCCTGCACTGCGCGCCGAAGCACATCCGCTCCCCGCTCTTTACCTGGAAATAGAGTGTGTCCCCCTCCCTGTGGCGGCAGAACTGCAATTCCTCTCCCAACAGGGCTTCGTGGGCAAAATACAGCTGCATCTCCCCTATCCGGGCCGAAAAGGGGTCCTCCAGCCCAAAATCATAGAGCATTTTCACATATCCGGCGTTGTTCACATGCCCGTTGCAGTCCAGGTCGCTATACCGCACCCTGTGTTCCCCGCAGGCCTCCATCCCCTCCGGGAAAGCAAACTTCTCCACTTGGATGCCCACCTGCTTTGGCACAACGGGAAATTCCAGGAAAAAGCTCTGGGGCCTGAGGATTTTCCGGGTCTCCGGGTTCACCAGAATCCAATGTGCCTCCCCCTCTGCCAACAATTCCCCATCCCCGCCTCTCACCTCGGAGAGCCGCAGGAACAGCGCCCCCTTTGTGCCCGTCACCCAGGTGGAAAAAACCGCTTTCTCCCCCGACTGCGGCAGCCGATGGATGCGCAGCGCCAGCCGGGAAAGCAAAAACACGCTGTGATGTTCAAACAAATCCCGATGCCCGCACCCCAGCGCCAGCAAATCCTCCATTGCCACCTCCTGGCAATGGGAAAGCAGCGCATAAGGCGTCATCTCCAAACGATGGTCAGTCTCATAATCTGCGGTTTTAATCTCCTGTTCGTATATCCTCATTTTCCCAATTAGCCCTTTCTCAACAATCCATTCCATCTACATTCGGGAGCGCTAGTGTTCCTGTTAAGCCCCGCCAATGCCAACAGGCACTTGGATGCTGTCAATCATTTCAAATCCCCCTCATTTCCCCACTTTTGTCAGTGAAAAAACAGTAGTCGCTGCGGAGAACTCCACTGGCCTTTCTTGGGGCAGCTGGCTCTTCTTTTTCACAAGTTTTTAGCCTGTAACGCCCAGGCCAATCCGCTGCCTCCCGGCTGTTTTTCACACCTAAGTGAGCTGCCATTCAGCCACCGTTCCTTTTCCTCTGCCGGCCGCATAAAGCAGAGCAGATCCTTAATTGGGCCTTTTTCCTACCCCATAATCCCCCTTTATATTCTCAAAAAACCTCATCTCTAGGGGGCGTTTGAAAAAGGGAAGAAAAGAAGAAGCCTGCTTGTCATATTCGGTAGCAGCTTTGCGAAACCATTTGAACTTCTGGAAAAAGCGCTTTATTATATTTCGTTTCTTGTATATTCCAAATCTACAGGTCTACAGGCCCGTGGCTTGGAAACATTGCGTTGTGGAGGAACTATATAACTTTATCCCCTGTTCAGCAATACCTTCCTGTATCTCCTTTGTTCCATATGTTCAGTCTGCCAGTACATTGTTTTCGATAATTTCAGCCTGCTCCAACCACCCAATAGCATGGGGAGACAATTATTGTCATTACCAGGGGAGTGTCTAAAGGGACTTTAAAAGAAATCGGGAGAGAAAAAGGGAGGAGCAGAGTGAGGGCGAAGAGCACAGAAGCGGGCCTTCACTTTTCCAAAACGGTTGTATGCCCTAACAAACACTTTGAGAACAGCAATTTTCTCGGAAAGCACCTGTTTCTCCGGGCCAGGGTGGGGATGTAATATGGTAAATCCGCATTTACCCCTTCCCCTGTGTAAGTGTCTTTCTTGTTGTGAATGCAGTTGATATACCTCCCTGGAAACACCACATCCAGATAACCACTATACCATCTGTGCAGTACCTCTTCGCCCCAGGGGCTGTATCAGCGGATTTGTCCATATTTACTGCATGGCCCACGATTTGTCATGGATTCCTGCTCACTGTCGTCATGATATAGACCTTTTCCCTGGTTTCTGTATGGGGTTTGCTCTCCAAGAACCAGTACATCCCATCCGGTTCAACTGCCTCGGAAAAGTCACAGGTTGTGCAGTTTCCCACTTCATTTCTTGCGCTCTTTTTTTATCCAATTGGCTTCTCATATGATATAGTTTTCTTACGCCGCGTCTACTGGCTCCGGAAAAGTATGGTCTTTGATAACCTGCTTTCTTATTTCCTCCATATAGGTCCTTTGCGTGGAGGTTAAAATGGTATATCCTTTGCTGCATTCCTTACATTTACAACGTTGTGTTCCCGAAGCCTGAAGCCTATCTTTACCTAATTCTCTACTCCCCACAACAGGGATACCTTTTCCATTCTTCTATCGTTTGCTTCCTCATATCTACTATTTTACCGCAATCTTTCCCTCTTGGACACTCCCCACTCGTTCCCACTGTGCCCTTTGTTCTTCCCATTGTCTCATATCCTTATTTTCGCATATCTTCTCTTTTTGTGCACTCTTGTTTTTCAAACAACCCCAGCAGGCTCATAAAAACAGGCCCTTCCTCCTCAATGACCCTATCGAAGCGCTCAAGCCTCTCCTATCTATCCTCTCCACTGAGCCTCTTCGCCAACGCCCCCAAATCCTCTTCGTCATAGAATTCGATTTGCAGCGTCCCTTTATTCCGCTTTGCCGCCACATTCACTTTCCGCCCCAGCGCCTCTGTCAGCGCCAATTCCACCTCTGCATAGTAGCTGCGGAGAAACTCCACTGGCTTTTCCTGGGGCGGCTGGCTCTTCTTTTTCACAAGTTTTTCAGCCTGCCGCACGGTAGCCCCTGTACGGATTAGCTCCCGGGCCAAATCCACCGTCTCCCGGTCGCTTTCCACACTGAGCAGGGCCCTGGCATGGCCCGCGCTAAGTTCCCCGTTTTTCACATAGCCCAACACCTGTTCCGGCAGCTGCAAAAGCCGCAGCGTGTTTGCCACTGCCGGCCGGGATTTTCCCACCCGTCTGGCCACTTCCTCCTGGGTATTCCCGTATTGCTCCATCAATTTCTGGTAGCCCAGCGCCTCCTCCACCGGGTTCAAGTCCTCCCGCTGAAGGTTTTCAATCAGTGCCAGCTCCATGGCCTCCCCGTCTGTAAGCTCCTTTACAATCACCGGGATTTCTCCCAGCCCTGCAATCCGGGAAGCCCGCCACCGGCGCTCCCCCGCTATAATCTGATAGCTCCCCCCTCCCGGCAGGGGCCGCACCAAAATGGGCTGCAAAACCCCGTGTTCCCGGATAGAATCCGCCAGCTGCAACAGCGTCTCCTGGTCAAAGTCTCTTCTGGGCTGCTCCCGGTTGGGCTCCACCTCACCGAGAGGCAGCATCACCACATTCTGCTCCCCCTCTGCCCCGTTGTCGGCAAAGAGCAAATCCAATCCCCTGCCCAGTCCTCCTTTTTTGCTTGCCATCCCTTTTATAACCCTAGCTTCCGCTCCGCGGAAACTCCCTTTCCACTTATTATTCACTGTTTCACGTGAAACAATCCTGACCCTATCCCATCAAATTCTGTCTTCCTGTCAAAACCCGTCCATCTTTGCTTACAATCACGTCATATCATTATATAACAAGCCTTTAGCCTAGTATAGTATAGGCCCATTCCATTGCCATTCATTTTAACAGCTAAAACTGATTCGCCAAAAGCGCTTTCCCAGTGTAAAAGGCAAAGCCTAATGAAAAACAAACAAGTGAAATGCCTTGCCCTAGTCCCTACAATAATGTAGACAAGCTAATCACAAAAATCTTTCTTAAAAATTGGAAATTTCAAACGCAAAGCCCCGTATTTATACCATATGTAACGGCTTATCTCCATTTGCGGTCATAATCTCCTCTGCCAGTTCTACATAGGCACGGCTGCCCCGTGCGCTCTTTTCATAGTAGAGCGCCGGGCTCCCAAAGCTGGGGGCCTCCGAGAGCGCCACATTGCGGGGCACCACAGTTTTAAATACCTTTTTGGGGAAATACTTTTTCACTTCCTGCACCACTTGATAGGTGAGTTTCAACCGCCCGTCAAACATCGTGAGCAACACACCCTCAATTTCAATCTGGCTATTATAGAGCCTTTTCACCTGCCGGATGGTTGACATCAGTTGGCTCAACCCTTCCAAGGCATAGTATTCACACTGAATCGGTACCAGTACCGTATCCGCCGCGCACAGCCCGTTGAGGGTCACAAGCCCCAGCGAGGGCGGGCAGTCAATTATCACATAGTCGTACCGTTGCCGCAACGCTGCCAGCGCCTTTTTCAGCAGCTGCTCACGCTGGGGGAGCTCCACAATCTGGATTTCCGCCCCAGCCAGTTCCATGCTGGCGGGAATCAAATCAACCTGTTCAAAGCTGGTGTGTACCAACACATCCTCCGCCATCGCCTCCCCGGAAAAGAGGTCGTAGGCCGTTTTCCCCAGCTGCTTTTTGTTCACCCCAAACCCGCTGGTGGCATTCCCCTGGGGGTCGGTATCCACCAAAAGCACCTTTTTGCCCATGGCCCCCAGGGATGCAGCCAGGTTCACAGCTGTGGTTGTCTTCCCCACGCCTCCCTTTTGGTTGGCCACCGCAATCACTTTCCCCATGAATTCACTTCCCCCTCCCCACTTTTCAGCAGAAAAATCCTGATTTCCCATGGCTATCAGCCAAAAAAACTTACATTGCACTCATTATACTCCATTTTCTCCTCGCTTTCAATGGATTTCTACCGATTCTCTCAAAAAATTGTTTCACGTGAAACGTCCCCCAATTTTCGCCTAAAAATCTTCAACATTTACCATAGAAAAGCCTCTAAATGTATCCTCTCCACTTTTTCACCATTGCTGGGGAATCCACTGTGAAAAACACCCCAGCAAACCCTAATTCCTTCCCCATCTTCCCACAGCCCTCAGTGAACAAAACAGGAAAAGGACACAGCCGGGGTGGAGGCCGTGTCCTTTTCCTGTCAAATATAGTAGGGGAAGTTTGGATCTATCTCAAGCCGTTTCCGACTGAGATACAGAAGTAGTAGGTCCGCTGCTGACCTGGGACTTGGGGATTTGCAGGAGAAATTCTATGTATTCCTCACTCTCCCGCCGCTGCGCCACCGCATCAATCCCCGATTGCCGCATCAGATTCACGGCATTGGTAATCGTGTTATAAAAAATGCGCACATCCTTCACAATCCGCACAGGTTTGGGCTTTTGCGCCTTTGGCTTTCCCGCTTCCTGCAAGAGCTTGGCAATCAGCTGTTCTGTCTGCGCCACATTGAGGTCGTGCATCTTAATTTCCTCTAATATCTGCCGCTGCTCTTCTTCCTTTGTAAGCCGCAGCAGCGCTCTGGCATGCCGTTCCGTGAGCCCCTGGGCCGAGACGAGCTTTTGAATCTGCTCCGGCAGCCGCAGCAGCCGCAGCTTGTTGGCTAAAGTGGATTGTGCCATCCCCAGCCGCCCCGCTGCCTCTTCCTGGGAAATCCCCCAGGTCTCCATCAGGGTTAAGATTCCTCTGGCCTGCTCAAAAAAGCTTAAATCCTGCCGCTGGATATTTTCCAGCAGCGCAAAGACTGCCGACTGCTGCTCGCTCACCGAAACCACCAGACAGGGCACAGCCCTGCAATGGGCCAGCTTGGCGGCCCGCAGCCTCCGCTCTCCGGCAATCAGCTCATAGCGGTCCTCTCCCAGCTTGCGTACCGTCAACGGCTGTAGCAAACCATTTTTCTGAATACTGCGGCTCAGGGAGAGCAGCTCCTCCTCGTCAAAGTGACGGCGGGGCTGCGCCGGGTTGGGCCTGATAGCCTCCACTCGAATCATCAGCACACGATTGATGGACTTGTCCTTTCCAAAAAAACCGGCCATAGTAACATACCATCCGCTTCCCGAGGGGAACGCTTCCTTTCTCTCGTTTTTTAGGGGGTGTGCAGCAAACTCACAGCCGGAACTCTTCAGGCCGGTTTTCCCAGCCCTTCTCCACCCAATCCTTGCTTTCCTTTTCCCACCTGTCTCCTTTTATGTAATCTCGCTTTTTTCTCAGGGCAGGAGTCCCTCCCGCTCATCTCATGCCCCTATTATAGCACCCCTGTCCACAAATTTCCAGTATATTCCAGTCAAAATCGTTCGCAAGTTTCGTCTGCCCCGTCTGCTTTTCCCGATTATCCCCGGAAAAAGCCCGGCACGATGCGACACCCAGGAGAGAAACCGGCGAAACCTGTAGTTCCCCTGTTATCTGACATCAGGCCTTTCCCAACACACCGGGGAAAAGCAATAAATCTCACGGAAGAACCGGATAAAATTTAAGCAAATTACACTGTTTTTCATTGCCAGCAAAGGGAATTTCTGTTATAATGAGGGAGAAAAGGGGGCAATCCTCTTGCCCTCCACTGTCAAGATACCCTTGTCCAACGGCCTGCACCTTCATCCCCATGCCGGAAGGTTTTGCCGGATTATCAAAGCCAGGGCATCGGCGCACATCATATTGCCTAAACCATAAAATATCAACCTAACCTGTGGCCCAACGACATGGCCCTGGGAAAATACCTCATAGAAAAACGAATAACAAACCCCATCAACCCCCCAGAAAGGACTGATTCATCCATGGAACTCAAACGCGGAGCCGGCGTGCTCCTCAATATCTCGTCCCTTCCCGGCCCCTATGGCATCGGCGTGTTTGGCGAAGAGGCCAAGGATTTTTTGCAGCGCATTGCCAAAATGGGCTTCACCTATTGGCAGGTGCTCCCCTTCCAGCCGGTAGACCCTATGCACTCCCCCTACACCAGCTGCAGCGCCTTTGCGGGTAACTGGCTCTATATCGACCCCCGCGGCCTGGTAAAAGAGGGCCTGCTCACCCAGCAGGAGGCCCGGTCCGGCTTTTATCCCGGCACCCCCTACACTGCCGACTATGAGTTTGCCGGCGCCCGCCGCCTGGAATCCCTGCGCCTGGCCTTTTCCCGCCTGGGAGATACGCAGCGCCAGACCGTAGAGGCCTTTGCCGCAGCCCAAAAATGGCTGCCGGACTTTGCCCTCTTACCAGTCCCTCAAAGGTGCCCACGGGCAACGGGCCTGGTGGGAATGGGGCGAGTATGCCCAGTACTCCTATGCCGCCGCCCACCGGGAGGAGTTTGCAGAGGAAACCGCTTTCTGGGAGTTTGTCCAATTTGTATTTTTCTCCCAGTGGGAGGAAATCAAATCCTTTGCCAAGGAAGAGGGCGTGTCCATCATTGGCGATATGCCCATCTACGTGGCAAGGGACAGCTGCGACCTGTGGAGCAACCTCCCCCTCTTCCTCATCGACGCCAAAACCCTCTCCCCCCAAAAAGTAGCAGGCGTCCCGCCGGATTATTTCTCCGAAGACGGCCAGCTCTGGGGCAATCCCCTCTACGATTGGGACGCCATGAAAGCCGACGGCTACCGCTGGTGGGTGGACCGTATCGGCATGGCCTTCCGCTGCTATGACATTGTGCGCATCGACCATTTCCGCGCCTTTGCCTCCTATTGGTCCGTGCCCGCAGAGGCAAAGACCGCCAAAGAAGGCGAGTGGGTGGAGGGCCCAGGCCATGCCCTCTTTGAAGCCATCGCCGCCGCCTACCCCGACCCTGCCATCCTGGCGGAGGATCTGGGCGTCTTTGGCGAAGACGTGGTGGAATTGCTGGAATTCACCGACTTCCCCGGTATGCGGGTCATCCAGTTCGGCTTTGACCCCGATTCCAACAGTACCCACCTCCCCCACAACTACCCTCAAAATTGTATCGCCTATGCCGGTACCCACGACAACAACACCCTGTTGGGCTGGCTGTGGGAGGCAACCCCAGCGCAGCGCCAGTTCGCATTGGACTACTGTGGCTTTGAGGGCAAGGGCGATTCCTGGAGCGCCGGCGGCTATCAGAGCGCATCCTGCCGCAAAATCCTGGAGGCCGTCTGGCGTTCTCCCGCTTCCATTGCCATTGCATCGCTGCAAGACCTCTGTGGCTTTGGCAGCGACGCCAGGATGAACGTCCCCGGTGTCCCCGAGCACAACTGGCTCTACCGCGCCGCCGAGGAAACCCTGGACCACATCGACAGCGCCTATTACACCAAAATCAACCGGCTCTTCTCCCGCTAGATTCCACAGAGCCAGCCCGCTGGCTTTTCAAAAGGCGTCCATCTTAACCCCTCTCAAAAGGGGGCAACCTTCCCTATCAAACCCAAGGCATCCTCCACCCCTGCAACTGAGCCCCCCAAGGAAGGTGCCTACCCAAAGGCCAAACGGAGGGAATCCCCCACCATCCCCCCAGAAAAGGAGCTGACCCCGTGAATACCCCACAATTCATCCCCGACCCCAAAGCCGCCTGGTTCCAAGGCGGCTTCGTCCTGCGCCGCTACCGGGTGGTGAGCAGCAAAATCACCGCCCCCCTGCGTCTTGTCCTGTTGTCTGACCTCCATGGCACCCGCTATGGCCGCAGGCAGCGCTATCTCCTAAACGCCATAGCAGAGGCCGCCCCCCAAGCCGTCCTCCTGGCCGGGGATATGCTGGACGAGGGCACTTCCGATACCCCTGCCTGGCAGCTTCTCAAACAGCTGGGGGAACGCTACCCCTGCTTCGCCGTGCTGGGCAACCACGAGTGCCGCCGGGAATCGATACTCGAGACCCAGCACCTCTATCGCTCCTGCGGCATTACCCTGTTACAGGGCACCGGCCAAACCCTCTCCTTCTCCGGCTGCCCCGTCCACTTCTGTGGGGTAGATAGCCCCGCCCGCTTCGGCGAGGGCTATTTTGGCCATTCCTATTATTTCCCCCTCAACTTCCATCTCTGGCGCCGCCAGCTGTCCCGCTGCGCCGCAAGGGCCCCCAAGGGCGTCTTCTCCGTCCTGCTCTCCCATCACCCCGAGCACGCCGCCTACTATGCCGCCTCCGGCCTAAACCTGACAGTCTGCGGCCATGCCCACGGCGGCCAGGTGCGCATCCCGGGTCTTGTCAACGGCCTCTATGCCCCCGGCCAGGGCGTTCTGCCCCCCTATGCCGGCGGCCTCTATTCCCTCACCCCCCATTCCGCCCTGGCTGTCAGCCGCGGCCTGGTGCGCAATCTCCTCCCCCGCCCCGGCAACCCGCCGGAAATGGCGGTCATCCAACTCACCGGCAAATAAAAAACTTCCCTTTTCGGGAAAGTGTTCCTGATGTATAAATTTTGAAATACAAAGTATATTTTTACTCTATAATCCAGAAATTGATTATAGAGTAAATTCGCATTTATGTCGGATAACAGTTTCATCGCCATAGGTTTTGGGGAACTCTGTAATGCTAAACCCGTCCTTCCGATAAAAACCAACGGCATCGTCATCTGTTTCTGCATATACAGAACGCAAACCGTAGTCCTTTATCACCTGATTTATCATATAGGAACCGATGCCCTTGCCACGAGCGGACAAATCAACTGCAATGCCTACGATTTCAATTTTATGTTGTTCAGCAAAGAAAACAACAATAACACCCTCTATCATGTCTTGATTGCAGCAAGCAAAGATTTTTACAGCGTTATCGGCAAAAAATTGGCCTGCTTTTATGCTGAATTTTTCCTCAGTAGGCAAAAATACAGTGCTTGTAAATCTCGTATGCCTGGCAAACCTCGTTCTTATGGGTTAATTCTATTAGTGTAAGTTCCGTTGCACATACCTTCCAATCTGGGTTTCTATCTTTATTTGCCATCGGGGCAGCTCCCGTAAAGAAGCCAACACCCGCTGGAAAGAAGTTGCTTTTCAGCGGGTGTTGCTTTATTATGAACTCATTGACGACAAATTGGAATTTAAACAGGAGGTAGCAAAATGGATTATATTAAAATGCTGCGCGAGGACAGTGACTTGTCAGATTTGCTGTGTGATGTCTGCGATATAGAGGTTCTTCCGGAATTTAAGATACCGGAGGACGAATTTGGTTACTTGACTTATAATATCGCCGGGAAAACTTTTGCCAGGGCAGGCTCTGGGGGTGAATATATTTTACTCGAAGATGGTTCCATAGGATTTTGGGGAAGTGAGGGCGAGTGCGGCCGAATTGCAGATAATTTAAAAGAGTTCTTTGAATTTATGGTACATTGTCCCTATTGGTTGGATTACTTAGATGAAGAAAAGTATTGCGACAAAGAGTGCCTTGAGGAATATGCGAGAGGAATTTTTGAAGAACACACAGAAAATGCCGAGGACATGGAGTTTGATTTCGTAGAAGCACAACAAGAATTAGCGGATCGTTTAGATATCGAGGAGAAAACAGATGTTATAGATATACTAATGCGGTTTTACCAATGCACAAAACGTGAACCTCGCTTTATCTCAACATATAGGGAAAATGATGGCAGTATACACAGTGGAACAGGTTCATTGTTTGACCGCTAAACGCAGTCACTTCAAGTTTATTGCCCTTCCCCACCGGCACTTTCCCCGAAAGTGTCATAGTGGGTTATACAGTTATACAGTATAAAAGGGCAAGACAGACCGCTGCGGCCTGTCTTGCCCTTAACTTCTTTATGAAGCCTTGCCCTCCTGTTGTCATCTGTCCCATTTTCCTGATTTAAGGGCAGCCGCCAAAAACAACGATAAGGCGGGCCCAAATCAAAAAACCAACCAGGATAAACATGGTTGGGTCCCTGACAGGGACAGCGTAACATCAACGTCCTGATAAGCTAAAAATCAAACAAACCGGCGTCTTTTCGCTTCCTGCAACAATTTTGGCTGAATCTGTGGGTAGGTCCAATTGTCAATCAAATCATCGCAAATTATGATGTTTTCAATTTCACTGTGGATTTCTCCGAAAGAGTGGACTTCCGCAAAAAATAACATGCCAAATGATTCTTCCCTGCCTCCTGCTTTTCCCTTGACAGAATACACGCAAATCGGTTTGATTGCATAATCAATAGCGCCGGTCTCCTCTTGTAACTCTCTCTCAGCAGTTTCCAGGATTGTTTCACCAATTTCTCGGTGCCCGCCTGGTACTTCGTATGTTCCCCGCTCCCTATGCTTGCAAAAAACCCATTTCCCGTTGTTTTTTACGAAAAATCAAATGATTATCTCAAAAAATCCCCAGTTTACGGGCATTTCCGCAAGACAGCAGCTTGAATTTACTACCCATTTACTACTTACGGATTGAGCCTTGATATGCTTTGAAGCTCTTGCGGATAGACCAAACAGGCAGC
>JAAVYW010000027.1 GCA_022791315.1 Oscillospiraceae bacterium
CACAAGCCCCTTCTTACAAGAGAACAGATAGCATTTTTCATTTACCGATTCCGCAAATTTGATGTGACAAAGCGGGAACAGCAGCAAAGACTGATTGACAGTTTTGTAAATGCGGTGTATCTTTATGAGGACAAGATAATCCTTACTTTCAACTATAAGGACGGTTCTAAGACTATCACACTGGCAGAGATTGAGGGTTCGGATTTATCCGTACTCGGTGCACCAAACCCCTCAAACTAACGTTTGAGGGGTTTTTCTATGTACAAAAGCCGTCTGATTTTCCCACAGACGGCTTTTGTTTTCCCACAACAGCGCCTCAATTAGAGCGGGTACTGCTGTCGCCCAGGGTGCTGCGCTCCCGGAAGAGTAGGGAAATGCACCAGACACCGGCTAGGGCCACCAGGGTATAGACAATCCGGGAAATCATCGCGGTTTGCCCGCCAAAGAGCCAGGCCACCAGGTCGAACTGGAATACGCCAATAGAGCCCCAGTTGAGGGCCCCGATAATCACCAGGATTAGCGAGATTTTATCCATCATTTTCCTGACACTCCTTTGTGAACCATAAAGTGGGTTTTGCTTCACGCCCTTAGTATGCCATGGTTTTGGACAGATATACCTCTACACAAAAATCACCGGTTATAGTGGCAAAAAATAAAATCGCAGCAGATGCCCGCACATACCGCTGCCGCGAGGAGAGCGGGCCCGGTTTCCAATGCACCATAGTAGATGCCGCGAGCAGTGAGAAAATCGGGAAAAAGGGCAGTATAGCGGCAGGAGAGAAACGCCAGTATGTAGCAGCCGTCCATAAGATAGATTCCCATTGTGATAACCCTACGGGAAAAGGGATTCAGCCTGGGAGGCTTCTTTTTTTCTTTAGGATACATAGACAAATCGCAACCTTTCCAGTATACTAAACAGTATACCATATCCGATGGATGCGCTCAAACAGTAAATCCTGGAAAAAAGGGGACGAGCGGTTCCGTCATTTGGAAAAAGATTCCAGACAAGAAAGGGGCTTTCCTCTGTGGAAGGCTATGGGTTTACTCCTATGAATTTTGGTGTTTCGACGGCCTGTTTTTACCCAATGGACACAGAGAAGGCCTGTGTCCTCCTGGCAGAACACGGGGTGCTGCTCCAGGAGCTCTTTGTCAACTGTCCCAGCGATGTAAAGGGCGACGCTTTAGCGGAGATTCGCCGGATGCAGCGGGACTATGGGCTGCGCTTTACTTCTATGCACCCCTTTACTTCCGTAATAGAGGGAACGCTGTTCTTTTCTGATTCGGCACGCCGCTTTGCGGACGGATGCGATATTTACCGGCACTATTTCCTTGCTGCTGCGTCGTTGGATATCCCCTGCTTTGTTTTTCATGGGCAGCATACCTCGAAGAAGGCAGAGGCATTTCCCTTTTCCCGTACGCTGGAGCGTTTTGAGCTGTTACGGGAGCTAGCCTGGCGGGAATTTGGTGTAGTGGTGGCCCAGGAAAATGTGGTGAATTACCAAAGCGGCGAGCTTGCATTCCTACAGCAGATGAAAGAGCAGTTACCGGACGCCCGGTTCGTTCTGGATTTTAAACAGGCAGTGCGGATGGGTGTGGCAATTAAGACACTGATCCAGCTATTGGGGGAGCGCATTGTCCATCTACATCTGAGCGACCATCAGGCCGGTGCAAGCTGCTTACCTCCCTTTACCGGTGTGTGCGATTATGCTGGCCTTTTTCAGCTGTTGGAACAAAAGGGGTATCAAGGAAGCGGCGTCATCGAATTATATAGGGAAAGTTTCCAGGATATTTCCCAGCTGTTGAAAAGCCTACAGACTTTCAACGAAAGGTTTCCAACAGGGGAAAGAGGGAGAAAATAAGCGGAAAAGGGGCTGTTTTTTGTAAAAGCAGCCTCTTTTTGCAAAAAAAATTTCCGGTATAAGTAATGAAATTTTAGCATTCTTTTCGTTGTTTTTTATATCTGGAAGCGTAAAATTATGTCTAATCATGTCGTAACAGCACGGAAAATATCGAAACTACATAAAATGCAGGCTGAATCATGGAGTTGCAAAAGGTTTTCTTTTTCAAAATTTGTGCTATAATGTTTTTGACATTGTTTTAACATTGCGATGTGGAATAGAGGTGCAAAAAGATGACTCGATGCGGCGACCATGCAATGTCGGCAAAAAACAGAGCGACGCCTGAAGTAATTGTCAAGGCCCAGGTAAGTGCCGAGGATTTCTCTGTGGAGGGAGAAAAGACGATAGGATACGGTGTTGTCTTTGAAACCGGGAAAGGCAGTTTCCGGATTTCGGACATTTCTCTGGAGAGAGCCGTGGCGGAGGAATTCGCCCGGATGATAGTGGAGGCAGCGGATGTACCTGATTATCAGGTCTACGAGCTTCTGGACGATTTTTTAGGCCGCTAGCAAAACAAATACTTGCAATGTGATTCTTTTCATGGTATACTCTTTTCTACATGAGACCAAAATTGTCGTTGGTTCGTCTTGTGCCGCTGTCTTGGATAGCGGCACAAGACGCATTTGCCAAAAAATTGGTAGGGAGAGTAGAGCCATGAGATGTCCCTTTTGCGGTTATATGGAAAGCAAAGTCATCGATTCCAGGCCCACAGATGAGAATGTAAAAATCCGCCGGCGCAGAGAATGCCTCAGCTGCAAACGGCGTTTTACCACCTATGAGATTGTAGAGACACTGCCCTTGGTTGTGGTGAAAAAGGACGGTTCCCGAGAAGCCTTTTCCCGCACCAAGCTGCTCAACGGCCTGCTGCGTGCCTGCGAAAAGCGCCCGGTATCCCTAGAGCTTTTGGACAGTGCCGTCAGCAAGATAGAAACTGCGTTGCAGAGCTCCCTGGAACGGGAAGTGACTTCCCTGCACATCGGAGAGCTGGCGATGCAGGAACTCAAGGGGATTGACGAGGTGGCCTATGTCCGCTTTGCGTCGGTCTACCGCCAGTTTGGGGACATCAACACATTTATGGACGAGCTGAAAAACCTGCTCAATTCCAAATAAAGGTATCCGCCCTGGGGCCCTTGTGCTGTACCGGCCCTGCGGTGGCAGGCCGGCTTCCTTTCCTTTGTAAAGGAAGCGAAAGAATTTTAGGGAAACGGCGCTTCTGTCATCGGCTCCTTTGGGGGCCGATTTTTTCACAGCAGGTTTTCCAAGGAAAAGGTCTCTTTCTCCCAGATGTCCCGCAGGCAAAAGCGGATTTTGTCTGCCTCGGCGAAGAACAGGACAGGGGAGTCGTGGGAAATGTAGGCGGAAAGGGCGCGGATGCCCACTGCAGCCTCGTCCAGGTGCTGATGGCGAATCATCAGTTCCAGCAGGGGCTCTTTTTCCTCCCAGAGCGCAGCCAGCTCCTGATAGTAGGCCAGCGCTTTCTCCTTGTCTCCGGCCTGCATTTGGAGCACTACTTTTTCCAGCTGCCCGGTCAATTGGTCGCAGCTTGTGCGCATATAGCGCAGGGAGAGCACAGAGCTTCCCGCCAGCAATGCGCCGATGATAGCGCAGAGTATCAGCCGTTTCATCAATCACCAAGGCCTTTCTCGACTTTTATTCTTTAGGAGGGATGGCGCTATTCCTGGGTCCCCCGTTTCACCAGATAATACTCCTCCAACTGGTTGACAGTTAAAAGAAACACCTCTTTCACACTGGAACAGTTTTCCTGTTCCAGTGTTTTTTTGAGCCATTTTTGGTCTACACCTGCCAGCCGCATCCCCTTTTCCAGCACTGTGCCGTCGCTGACTACCAGGGTGAAAAGGGAATCTGGCCCAGTTTCAATGCCCATCTGGCTGGCTGTCACAGGCTGCTCGCTCTTTTTTTGGTACACGCTGATTTTTCCATTGGTCTCGACAGCGGCGAAAACCACGTCACGTATGTCAAAAATTCCCTGGGCCCGCAGCTCCTCCAGGATGTCTTCCAGGGAAAAGCGCAGGTTTGCCAGCTCCTTTTGGTCAATGACGCCGTTTTGGATAATCACCCGGTAGTCCCCCTCTAACAGCTCCCGCACCCTGCGGAAACGGAGGGAGAGATAGGAGACAAAAACTTCCAGGCAGACAATGGTGGCAATGGGCAGGATGGCGCCCAGCACCGGGATATTTACGTCCTCAATGGGGAGGGAAGCGATATTGGAGATGAGAATGGTCACTACCAGTTCTGTGGGCTGCAGCTCGCCGATTTGGCGCTTGCCCATGATACGCAGGGAAATCATGATGACAAAATATAGGATAATTGCCTTGCCAATGCTGACCGCCATATCCGCACCCCCTCGCTTTTTCCTTAGTGTTTTCCGTTACCCTTTTGGCTATACTGGAAAATTTTGGTTCTAAAGCAGGGAGGACAAGCATATGCTTAACACAGTAGGACAGAAGAGGCCAGGCCCTCCTGTGGGGTGCCTTTGACTGAGAAAACGGAGCGGTGGTGTGTGATATGGATGGACTGGCCCTGTACTTTGACGAGCGCCTGCGTAGGGCGTTGCTGGCACTGCCAAGCGACATCCGGGAACGGGTATCGGAAATCCGCCTGCGGGTGTGCCGCCCGGTGTATGTGACTGTGGAGGGGCACCTGCACCCTGTGATGGAACCGGGAGGGACGAGCCCTCTGGTGATGGGCAGGGGGGAGCTGGAAGAGGTCTTCCGGCGGCTGTGCGATTTCTCCCTCTATGCCCATGAGGAGGAGATTGCCAATGGGTTCCTCACCCTGCGGGGGGGACACCGGGCGGGTTTGGCGGGCAGGGCAGTGTTCACAAATGGGGCTGTCACCGGCCTGCGGGATCTCTCGGCCATTAACCTGCGCATTGCCCGGCAGGTGCCAGGGGCGGCGGAAAAGCTGTTGCCCCTCTTTGGGCCGGCCCCGGTCTCCCTGCTGCTGGCGGGGCCGCCTTTGAGCGGTAAAACCACTATCCTACGGGATTTGCTGCGGCAGCTTGGCGGCGGCATGGCCTGGGAGACACCGGGCATCTCTCTCATTGACGAACGGGGGGAAATTGCCGCGGCAAAAGACGGCATCCCCCAGGCTGACGTGGGGGAGCGGTGCGATGTGCTCACAGGCTATCCCAAGGCCCAGGGGATTCAGCTTGCCCTGCGGTGCATGAGCCCGGGCATCATCGCCTGTGACGAGATTGGCGGGGGCGGTGATGTGGCTGCGATTCTTGAGGGGGCCAACAGTGGGGTCAAGTTTTTAGCCAGCATCCACGCTGCTTCCCAGGAGGAACTGGAGCGCAAGGCCTCTTTCCGGGCGTTACGGGAGGCGGGGGTCTTTGACTACATAGCTTTTTTGGGGGGTACAGGCCCTTGCCGGGTGCGCCAGATTGTGAAGGTGCGTGATGGCCCATGAGATGGTTGGGAGCGATTCTGTTGGCAGTGAGCGTGTCCTCCGTGGGATTTTTACAGACACGGATACTTGTCCTGTGCCGCCGAGAGCTGGGGCGGATGCGCCTCTTTGCGCAGGAGACAGCGGGAAAAATCCGGTTGGGACGGATGGAGGCGGAACGCCTCCTCTGCCTTTTGGCAGAGGAGGAAGCCCTGCGGGGCTGGCTTTTTCTCTCCCTGTTCTGTGAGAGCGCGGGGGGAGGGGATTTCCGGGCCGCCTTTGCCCATGCGGCAGAGCGATATGGACAGGCCTGCCCTCTGCCGGGGGAGGACCTGGCCCGCCTGGGGGCCTTTGGGGCCGCTTTGGGAAGCGGGGATTTGGAGGAGGAACTGCGCCGCTGCGCCTGCTTTGAGGAGGCCTTGGAGCGGCGAATCAGGGAGACGGAGGAGGCACTGCGGAAAAAAGCGCCGCTGTATCAAACCCTGTGGTGCTGTATTGGGGTACTGGGCGGGATTTTTCTCCTATGAGAATCGGACAGAGATTGGGGATGAGATTTTATGGACGTGGATTTAATCTTTAAGATAGCGGCCATCGGCATTATTGTGGCCGTGCTCAATCAGGTTCTGATTCGTGCCGGAAGGGAGGAGCAGGCGATGATGACGACACTGGCCGGGCTCATTGTCGTGCTGATGATGATTATCCAACAAATCAGCGCCCTCTTTAACACGGTGAAATCGGTGTTCGGGCTGTGACGGTGTTTTTGTTGGCCGCAGTGGCCCTAGTGGGGATGGTTCTGGCCGTGATGCTAAAGTCCTACCGGCCGGAGTTCGGCGTGCTGTGTTCCCTGGCGGTGGTGCTGTTCCTGCTGTTTTTCACAGTGGGGCAGCTGCCGGCGGTGCTGGATTTCTTAAAAGAACTACAGGCTGTGGGAGGGCTCTCTGAGCAGCATATCCGGATTCTGCTGCGCTCCCTGGCAATCTGCATTGCAGTGCAGATTGCGGCGGACACCTGCAACGACTATGGACAGAGCGCCATTGCGGCAAAGGTGGAGCTGGCGGGCAAGGTGCTGCTGCTGATTACAGCGCTGCCTCTGCTCAGCCAGATTCTTTCGCTGGTGCGCAGCCTGCTGTGAAGAGGGGAGGAGGGAAGGGATGAGGCTCATTTTCATGCTGGCACTGCTGCTCTTGGCCTTTCCCGTTCCCTGCCTGGCCCAGAGCGGGGACAACCTGCTGGAGCAGCAATTTGCAGAGCAACTGGAGGCCAGCGGCGCGCAGGAGCTGGTGGACGGCCTGGACGGGGACACCCGGGCACTGCTGGAGGACTATCACTTGGATGAAATCTCCCCCCAATCAGTGCTGGAAATGGATTCCTCCCAGCTGCTCTCCCTGCTGGTGCAGGTGGCACAGGACCAAGTGAGGCGGCCCCTGAAGCTGCTGGGCACTCTCTTGGCTGTAACAGTCCTGGGGGCGCTGGCAGCGTCCTTTCAGCCCGCTTCAGATAAGGCAATGGCCAGGCTCTATGAGAATATTACAGTGCTGGCGGCAGCGGCGGTGTCGGTCTCCTCGGTGTTGGAAGTGGTGCGGCAAACGGCTGTGACAGTGCAGGACGGGGCCTATTTCATGGTGAGTTTTGTGCCGGTATTTGCCGGTATCCTCACAGCGTCGGGACAAGCTGTCTCTGCCGGGGCCTATCACGTGGCGGTCTTTGCCCTGTGCCAGATTATCGCACAAACTGCCGTCTCGGTGCTGATTCCGCTGTTGGACTGCTACCTGGCCTTCAGTGTGGTGGCGGGGTTTTCCAGTTCCCTCTCCTTTGGCAAAGCGGCGCAGCTCATCCGTAAGGGCACAGTGTTTCTATTCACGCTGCTGCTCACCACATTAATCGGGCTGCTGTCTTTGCAGGGATTGGTGGCGGGGCAGGTGGACCAGGCAGTGAGCAAGACGGCCAAGTACCTGGTGAGCTCCCTTGTACCGGTGGTGGGCTCGGCGGTGTCGGACGCGCTGGCAACGGTGAAATCCTGCCTGTCGCTGTTAAAATCCTGCGTGGGGGCCTTTGGCATTTTTGCCGTCTTTGCGGCATTCCTGCCGGATTTGGTGGGCTGCCTGCTGTGGATGGGCACTATGCAGGTGGCTGTCTTTGCCGCAGGGGTGCTGGGGATGGACAAGCTATCAAAACTCTATGAGGCGATGGCCTCGGTGCTGACAATATTATTTTCCATCCTGCTGTCGGTGATGCTGCTGTTCATCATCACGGCGGCGGTGATGATGATTTTAGGAGGTCGTGTCTCATGATGGTGCAAATCAAGGCCTGGCTGCTGTCGCTGTGCACAGCGGCGGTGGCGGGGGAAATTCTGCTCTTCCTCTCCCCCTCCAAGCGGATGAACAGCCTTTTAGCTGTGGTGGTGAGTGTGTTCTTCCTCACTGCCTTTCTCTCGCCGCTGTTTTTGTTCCGGCAAAAGGGGGAGGGCTTTTTCTCCATGCTGCGGCTGGATACGGCGGGCAGGCAGCAGGCCCAGACGCTGGAGAAAACAGTGGAGGAACAGTATATACAGTCAGTGCGGTTTAACTTGGAGCAGATAGTGGTGGATAAGCTGGCCGCGATTGACGTGAAGGCGGAGAAAATCGACTTTACTATACATATCGATGGGGAGAAAAGCATATGGATTAACCAGGTTCTTCTCACATTAGATGAGGAGTATGAGGCCGGGGAGGAGGAGATTCGTGGTCAGCTTGGCAGCTTATTGGGCTATCAGACACGTTTGATTTTGGCATATACAAGCGAGCGATGACGGTTTCATTTCCGAAAGTAAGGGTGTCAATATGCAGGATTGGAAAGGCTTTGCCGCACGGGCAAAGGGATTTGTGACAGGACAAAAACACGCAAAATGGCTTTTGCTCCTGGGCCTTGCCGGGATTGTGCTCATCTTCCTCTCCGAGGCAATTCCGGACAAAGCGGCCTCGTCCGCGCCGGGGGCGCAGGAGGATATGGCGGCCTATACCAAGGCGCTGGAACAAAAGCTGACGCAGATGTGCGAGGAAATTGACGGCACAGGCAAAGTGCTGGTGACGGTGACGCTGGAGAGCAGCCGGGAGAGTGTCTTTGCCGGGGACAGCACCCAGAGCGGGGAGACCAGGGAGGAGACCGGGGCGGAGAAAACCCTGTTTCAGCAAACACAGGAAAAGGAGGAGACCATCCTCCTCCCTGGGGGCGCTCCTCTCATCCAAACCTATAGGGAGCCAAAGGTCAGCGGCGTTGTGGTGGTCTGCGAAGGTGGTGATGATGTCTCGGTGCGCACGAAAGTGACCATGGCAGTGGCGACTGTTCTGGGCGTTTCCTCCAATCGGGTGTATGTCACCCGGTGAAGCGGCATACCTGAATTTTAACCGGATATAAGGGAGGCAAGAAAATGAACATGCTCATTTCAAAAAGGCACATTATCCTGGCGGTGCTGGTGGTGGCACTTGGCACGGCGGTGTATCTCAATTGGCAGTTTGGCAGCGGCAATGACGACCTGATTGTATCGGGGTCGGCGGAATCACTGGACACAGAAAAGAACTACGGGGACGCAAAGCTGGTTTCCAGCAGCGAGGAGATTCCCGTGAACTCGGTGTACTTTGACGAGGCCAGGCTCACCCGGAAACAGTCCAGGGACGAGGCAGTGGAGACCCTCCAGAAAATCGTCTCCGACGTGACGCTGGACAACGAGGAGCGGGTGGAGGCCACCTTTAACGCCGAGAAGATGGCCGCTTCCATTGAGAGCGAGAGCATCATTGAAAACCTGATTAAGGCCAAGGGCTTCCCCGACTGCGTGGCCTATATCGACGGGGATAAGGCCAGCATCCTGGTGAGCTCCAGCGGCTTGCTGGAAACCGAGGTGGCCCAGATTAAGGACATCGTCATCCGGGAGGCCAGTATCCCAGTGGAAAATATCTCGATTGTTGAAATCAACTGAGCAAGTCCCCTCAGAGAATGGAACGCCGTTTTCTGAGGGGATTTTTGAATATACAGAAGATTCTGCATAAAACAGTTGATTTTATGCGGCTTTTTGTATTATAATAGCAATATAAGGTTTGCCAAGAGAGAGCGGCAGCAGACAGGCGCTGCCAAGCATCAATTTTTGAGCCCGAAATGGGAGAAAGGGAGTTTTTGCGCTGCAAATCCTGCGCCGCAAAAGCTAGGGTTGAGAATCATGGAAAGCAATAGGAGAACCACTGCGGGCAATTTGAAAATCTCGGAGGATGTTATCGCCTCTGTGGCGGCGCTGGCGGCCAAGGAGGTGAAAGGCGTGGCTTCGCTGGCCCAAGGCCCCTTGGCGCTGCGGGAGCTGCTCCACGGCCCCGGCCAGGGCAAATCCATCACCGTGGCGCTGGATAACGACAGCGCTGTCTTGGACGTATACGTTGTTTTGCGCTCTGGCGCGCGGATTCAGGAGACGGCAGCGCAAATCCAGAGCAGCGTGAAGGAATCGGTGCAGAACATGACAGGCCTGACAGTGAAGCGGGTCAACGTGCATGTGGCTGACATCGACTTTACCGCGCCGGTTAAGAGCGAATAATTTGCTGAAAACCCTCATTGCCGGGAGCAGATGGGCTCCGTGCCTTCCCGCTCCCGGGAGAGGGGTTCTTTTTGTTTTTATCTATCAGGAAAGGAAGTTTTCGCGGAAGCGAAACGGACAAAATGCTATGACGAGAAGTGAGGAGAGGGAGCAGGCCTTTGTGCTGCTCTTTGAGAGCTCCTTTTACCAGGAGCCGGATTTGGAAGAGATGGTACAGAACGCCATGCTGGGCAGGGAATTGGAGCTTGGGGCGTTTGCCCGCCGCCTGGCGGAGGGCGGCCTGGCCCATCGGGAAGAGCTGGACATCTATATTGAAAAATATCTGCGGAATTGGAGCAAAAAGCGGTTGAGCCGGGTATCGCTGGCAGTGCTGCGTCTGGCTCTCTTTGAGATATTGTGGGAGACAGATGTGCCGGAGAGCGTCTCCATTAACGAGGCAGTGGAGCTCTGCAAAAAATATGCGGGCAAAGAGGACGCCTCCTTTGTCAACGGGGTGCTGGGCAGCTTTGTGCGGGAGCGGGAAAAGGACGGGGAATAATGCGGTATCTGGGGCTTGACACCAGCAACTACACCACCTCTGTGGCGATTTACGATGGGGAGCGGGGAACACTTGTACAGAAAAAGCAGCTGCTCCCGGTGCCGGAGAAGGCGCTGGGGCTGCGGCAGAGCGACGCAGTGTTTTTCCACACCCGTCAGCTGCCCCTGCTGCTGGAACAGCTGGCGGCAGAGAGCCCTGGGCCGGTTGACGCTGTGGGGGTCTCTGCCCGCCCCAGGGACATGGAGGGTTCTTACATGCCCTGCTTCCTCTGCGGGGAGGGGTTCGCCAGGGGCTATGCGGCGCTGAACCGGCTGCCGCTCTACTCCTTTTCCCATCAGGCGGGACACATCATGGCGGCGCTCTATTCCTGTGGCAGGCTGGATTTGGCGGATCGGGAATTCCTGGCTTTCCATGTGTCTGGAGGCACTACGGAGGCGCTGCATGTTTCCCCGGACAGGGAACACGTGTTCCGAATAGAACAGGTGGCGGCTTCCCTGGATTTAAAGGCGGGGCAGGCCATTGACCGTGTGGGAGTGCTGCTCTCGCTGCCTTTCCCGGCGGGGAAGTATTTGGACAAGCTCTCCCACGAGAGCCGGCGGGAATTCAAAGTCCGGCCCGTGATGCGGGGGGCAGATTGCAGCCTCTCGGGGATTCAAAATGCCTGCGAGAAGCTTTTTGCCCAGGGCAGCCCGCCCTGTGACGTGGCGAAATACTGCATCCAGGCGGTGCAGGCAGCCATTGTGGGGATGACCCGGGCACTACGGGAGCGGTTTCCCGGCCTGCCGCTGGTGTATGCAGGCGGGGTGATGTCCAACACCATGATACGGGCTGCGGTGGAGCGGGAATTCGGCGGGCTCTTTGCCGCACCGGAATTCTCCTGTGACAACGCAGCGGGCGCTGCACTGCTGGCGGCACGGCACGATAGGGAAAAGGGGGAAGACAGGTAGTGAGCGGTTCCTCGCTGGTTCTCAGCGTTTCCCAGCTGAATTTCTATGTAAAATCGCTGTTGGATGACGACCCCAAGCTGCGGCAGTTCCTTATCCGGGGGGAAATCTCCAATTTCACCCACCACAGCAAGACAGGGCACTTTTACTTTACGCTAAAGGACGAGCGGGCGGCAGTAAAGGCCGTGATGTTCCGCACCTATTCTTCCCAGGTGAAATTTGCCCCCCAGAACGGGATGAAAGTGGTGGCCTCCTGCTCCCTTTCGGTGTATGAGCGGGACGGGGTGTACCAGCTCTATGTCTACGACCTGATGCCGGACGGGGTGGGCTCCCTGAGCCTGGCCTTTGAGCAGCGTAAGGAAAAGCTGGCTGCCCAAGGGCTCTTTGATGCGGCGCACAAGAGGCCTATCCCGGAATTCCCCTCTGTCGTGGGGGTGGTGACCTCGGAACAGGGCGCTGCGCTGCGGGACATCCTCAATATCTTGGGCAGGCGCAATCCTTTGGCAACGGTACGGCTGGCCCCGGCGGCAGTGCAGGGGGAGGGTGCGGCGGCAGAATTGACTGCTGCGCTAAAACGCCTGGACTCAGAGGGAAAATGCGACGTGATTCTCCTGGGGCGGGGCGGCGGCTCGATGGAAGACCTGTGGGCCTTTAACGACGAGGAACTGGCCCGGGCAGTCTTTGCCAGCAAGGCCCCGGTGATTTCCGCTGTAGGGCATGAGACCGATTACACCATCTGCGACTTTGTGGCGGATTTGCGGGCCCCCACTCCCTCTGCGGCGGCGGAGCTGTGTTCTATCGACGCGAGGGAATCCCTCGCCACCCTGAAAGCTGCCTGGCAGCTGAAGGGAGGGCGGCTGTGGGAGCGCCTGGAACGGGCGGAGGAACGGATAACAGCGCTGGGGGAGCGGCTGGAACAGGCAGGCCCCGCTCAGCGGGTGGCCCGCAGCGGAGAGGCTGTGGCGCTTTTAAAGAGCCGCATTGACGCTGCGACAGGCCGCAGGCTGGAACAGGCGGCGGGGCAGGTAGCTGCCTCGGCCCGGCTGTTGGAGGCCTATAGCCCGCTGAAAACCGTGAGCCGGGGCTATGCCGTTGTGCGCCGGGGGGGCGAAGTGGTTCCCGACGGGCAAACCTTGTGCCCAGGCGACAGGATTACCCTGCAAATGCGGGATGCCCTGGTAGAGGCCAAGGTGGAGCGCATAGAAAAAGTGGAACAAGGAGGGGTTCTCTGTGAAAAAGAAGCCTACATTTGAGACGGCATTGGCCCGGGTGGGGGAGATTGCCGCCAGCCTGGAAGACCCCCAGCGTTCTCTGGAAGAATCCCTCAAGCTCTATGAAGAGGGCGTGGGGCTCATTGCCTTTTTGGAGAAGACAGTGGAACGGTCCAAGCTCAAGCTGGAAAAGCTGACAGCTGGGCAGGAGGAACAGGCGGAAGAATAGGAACGGCTCCGCCACAGGCGGGGAGAAAGGATTTCCCATGAATGGATTAGAGCAGAGGATGGAAGAGGCGGCAGCCTTGGCCAATCGGGCCTTAGCGGCGGCTGTCGTCCCGGACGGTTCCCCCCAAGGGATTGTATTGGAGGCCATGCGCTACAGTGTGGATGCAGGGGGAAAACGTATCCGCCCCCTTTTAGTGATAGAGACTGCCCGGATGCTGGGCAAGGAGCCGGGGGAAGACGTAGTGGCCTGTGCCTGCGCCGTGGAGATGGTGCACACCTATTCCCTGATTCACGACGACCTGCCCTGTATGGATGATGACGACTTGCGCAGGGGGCAGCCCTCCTGCCATGTGAAGTTTGGGGAGGACATCGCCTTGCTGGCAGGGGACGCGCTGCTGACCCACGCCTTTGAGGTGCTGGCAGGTGCCCAGGGGCTCTCCGACCATGCCAAGGCCCAGTGCTGCCTGGCGCTGGCCCGTGCCGCAGGCACTGGCGGGATGCTGGGCGGGCAGGTGATTGACCTACAGAGCGAGGGAAAGAAAATCGGCGGGGCGCTGCACCGGCAGATGTGCCAGCTGAAAACCGGGGCGCTCTTTTCGGTGTGCGGGCAGATGGGGTGTGCCTGTGCTGGGGCGTCGGAGGAGCAGAGGCAGGCGGTGGAACGCTATTGCCAGAGCTTTGGCCTAGTGTTCCAGGCTGTGGACGATATTCTGGATGTGTGCGGCGACGAGGCGGCCCTGGGCAAGCCTATCGGCAGCGACGAAGCCAATCACAAAAATACCTTTGTAACTCTCTATGGCCTGGAGAAAGCCCGGCAGATGTCCCGAGAATGGGCAGAGCAGGGGATATTGGCCCTGGCCCCCTTTGGGGCGGCGGGGCAAACGCTGCAGGAGCTGATGGAGCTGCTGCTGAACCGAAAGGCCTGATAGGCCGCCGCAGGGAAACAAGTAGGGGAGAAGAAAAGCATGGAAGAGCTGAAAACATTGGGGCAAAACTATATTCTAACGGTGGCCCTGGCGTCTTGGTTTGCCGCGCAATTGATAAAAGTGATTCTCAACTGCATCACCCAGAAAGAGGTGGTGTGGGAGCGCCTGGTAGGGGCGGGGGGGATGCCCAGTTCCCACTCGGCGCTGGTGTGCTCCATGACGGTGGGCATGGCCCGCAAGACGGGGTTGGGTTCTCCGGAATTTGCCCTGGCCTTTCTGATTGCGGCGGTGGTGATGTACGACGCCATGGGAGTGCGCCGGGCGGCTGGGGAACATGCCAAGGTGCTCAACCAAATTGTCTCGTTTTTCAATAAAGACAGCCAAGTTATCCAGTCTGGCAAGCCCTCCAAGCGGGAAAAGGACGCAGAGGACCCGGCTTCCTCGGACAAGCAGCTCAAGGAGTTCCTGGGCCACACCCCGTTAGAGGTGCTGGCCGGAGCGTTACTGGGGATTCTGATTGCCATGACCGTGCCGATTTTTTAAGGCTGCGTGAGGGAATAGAACGCGTGAGACACGATAAGGGGATGGACTGGATTTGAGGTTTAAACAAAATGGTTGAGTATCGCTTGTTGGGAAACATCAATTCCCCGGCAGATGTAAAGGCACTGCCCTTTGAAGAGCTGGATGCCCTGTGTGCCGAGATACGCACGGAGCTGATTCGGGTGGTTTCAAAAAATGGCGGGCATCTGGCCTCGAATTTGGGGACAGTGGAGTTGACGGTGGCGCTGCACCGGGTCTTTGACTCCCCCAATGACCAGATTGTGTGGGATGTGGGGCACCAGAGCTACACCCACAAGCTGCTTACCGGAAGGCGGGAGCAGTTTTCCACCATCCGGCTGGAGGGGGGGCTCTCGGGATTCCCCAAAAGCCGGGAGAGCGAGCACGACGCCTTTATTGCCGGGCATAGCAGTACCTCCATTTCGGCTGCGGCGGGGCTGGCTAAGGCCAAGCAGCTGAACGGAGACCCCCATCGGGTAATTGCCATTGCAGGGGATGGCGCCCTCACCGGCGGCATGATTTATGAGGGGCTCAACAACGCCGGGCGCGCCTGTAAAAACCTGATTGTGATTTTGAATGACAACAAGATGTCGATTTCCCACAATGTGGGGGCGCTGGCCCGGTATCTCACGCTGATTCGCTCAAAACCCCGCTATTTTAAGCTGAAAGACGACACCATGGCCCTCCTTTCCAAGCTGCCGCTGGTGGGAAATCCCCTGAAAAAAGCGGCCTACTGGCTCAAGCGCAAGCTAAAAGCCGCCATTTATAGCAGTAATCTCTTTGAGGATTTGGGATTTGACTACTTGGGGCCCATTGACGGGCACGATTTAACCAGTCTGTGCGATGTGCTCTCCCGGGCAGCCACGCTGCAAAAGCCGGCTTTTATCCATGTGCGCACGGTAAAGGGCAAGGGTTATCCCTATGCGGAACTGGACCCCGCCGCTTTTCACGGGACCCCACAGTTTGACGTAGCTACGGGCAACCCGGAGGTGGAGGACGGTGACAGCTTTTCCCAGGCCTTTGGAGAGGAGCTCTGCCGCATGGCCCAGGAGGACAGCCATATCTGCGCCGTGACAGCTGCCATGAAATACGGCACAGGCCTGCAGATGTTCGCCGCTTCCTATCGCGACCGCTTTTTTGATGTGGGTATCGCCGAGGAGCACGCTGTCACTTTCTGCGCCGGGCTCTCTGCGGGGGGGTACCGGCCGGTATTTGCGGTGTATTCCAGCTTCTTGCAGCGGGCCTATGACCAGCTGCTCCACGATGTGTCCATTGAAAACAACCGTATTGTGCTGTGTATCGACCGGGCCGGCGTGGTGGGCGCAGACGGGGAGACCCACCAGGGCCTCTATGACGTGTCTTTCCTCACCTCAATTCCCGGAATCCATATTCTCGCCCCCTCTACCTTTGCCGAGCTACGGGCCTGCCTGCGCTACGGGGTCTACGACTGTCCCCGCACCTGTGCAGTGCGCTATCCCAAGGGAGGGGAGCCGGAACGGGCGCTCACCTACACCCAGTATGATGCCACCCAATTTGGGCTGCTCTCTCAGAGGGCTGATACGCTGTTTATCTCCTATGGCCGGGCAGCAGACGCCTTTGTCCCGCTACAGGAGGCGCTGGGAAAGCAGGCGGATTTCCTCAAGCTGGTGCGGCTCTATCCCTTTCCAGAGGGATTGGTGCAGCGGCTGCTCCACTACCGGCGGATTGTCTTTGTGGAGGAGAGTGCCCAAAACGGCAGCATTGGCGAACACCTGCTGCGGGAGCTGAACGGCCTGGGGTATCGGGGAGCGTTTTTCCACCGGGCACTGGGGAATGAGTTCCTCCCCCAGTCCTCTGTGAAAACCATATTCCAGGAATACGGGCTGGACGCGGCGTCTCTGCTGCGGGACTGGGAAGGGGATGTTTTCCATGCGGATTGACCGGCTGTTGGTACAACAGGGGCTGTGCCCGGGACGGGATAGGGCAAAGGAGCTTATCCGCAGCGGTGCGGTGGCGGTGGACGGAAAAACCGTGGAAAAGGCCAGCCAAGAGGTCCCACCCGAAAGCCAAATTGTGGTGGAGCAGGCACTGCTGCGATATGTGAGCCGGGGTGGGCTCAAGTTGGAAAGGGCGCTGGAGGCCTTTCCCATTGTGTTAGAAGGCAAATCCTGCATAGACATCGGCGCTTCTACGGGCGGCTTTACCGACTGTATGCTGCAAAACGGGGCTGCCAGGGTGGTGGCAGTAGATGTGGGACAGGGGCAGCTGGCCCAGTCCCTACAGGATGACCCGCGGGTGCTGAACTTGGAAAACACCAATATCCGCACACTTTCCCCGGATTCCTTTCCCCAGGGCTTTGCCTTTGCCAGCGTAGACGTGTCCTTCCTCTCGCTGGTTCATGTGTTCCCGGTGCTCTCAGGGTTGTTGGAGCCCGACGGGGAGGCAGTGTGCCTGGTGAAGCCCCAGTTTGAGGCGGGCCGGGCGGCAGTGGGCAAGGGCGGGGTGGTGAAGGGGGAGAAGACCCATAGTAGGGTATTGCGGGCCGTGTTGGAAAACGCGGGTTCCCAGGGCTTTTTCCCGGCGGGGCTCACCTTTTCCCCTGTGAAAGGGCCAAACGGAAATATCGAATACCTGTTGTTTTTGCAGCGAACCCCTGCGCTTTTGTCCCCAATAGGCGCAGTGGAGGGGACTGTACGGGAAGCGCATCAGGTGTTGGGGAAGCGATGAGGCGGGAAAGGAAGAATGGCATGGATATTTTTCTGGTGCCCAATTTGGACAAGGCGGGGACGCTGGCCTGTGTGGAGGAGGTCTCCTCCCGCTTGGCGGCGATGGGCTATTGCTGCTGGCTGCAGGAGGGGTTCCGCTCCCAGTTTGGGACATTGCCAGTGCATTTTGATAGCCCAGAGCAGATTTTAGCCCGCTGCAGCCTGGTGGTGACAATTGGAGGGGACGGCACCATTCTCCATACTGCCAAGAGCGCTGCCCTCCAGGATAAGCCGGTGCTGGGCATTAACACCGGGCGGCTGGGGTTCCTGGCTACGCTGGAAATGCAGCAGCTCTCCCAGCTGGCCCTATTGAAAACCGGGGAATACCAGGTGGAAGAGCGGATGCTGCTGGAGGTGAAAAGGGAAACGCCGCAGGGCGTTGATTCCCGCCTCGCCCTCAACGACGCGGTGCTCTCCAAGGGGGCTTCCCGGATTCTGGATTTTGACCTCTATTGCCAGGAACATTTGGTGGCCCGCTATACGGCGGATGGGGTGATTATCGCCACCCCCACCGGTTCCACCGCCTACTCCCTCTCGGCGGGCGGGCCCATTGTCTCACCCCAGACAGAGGCGATGGTAATGACGCCGCTGTGCCCCCACTCCCTGATGGCCCGCACCATGGTCTTTGGCGGGGGGGAGACGTTGACACTGCGGATGAACCCCTGCAATAAGGGAGAGGCGCACCTGGAAATCGACGGGGAGACCAGTATCCCGGTTGGGCAGGATGACCGGATTTCCATCGGGAAAGCAGCGGCCAAGGTGAAGCTGGTGAACATCGGCAACAGGCCGTTTTATGAGATTGTCAATCAAAAAATCATGAAAAGGGACCAAATACTATGAAAAAGAGGCGACATGAAAAAATATTGGAGCTCATCGACCGCTTTGAGATTGAGACCCAGGACGAACTGTTGGGTTACCTGCGGGAAGAGGGCTTTGCCGTAACGCAGGCCACGGTCTCCCGGGACATCAAGGAGCTGCGGCTTATCAAGCTGCTCTCTCCCGGCGGGAAATACCGCTATGCCCATTCGGTGGAGAAGGCGGCAGATACTATTTCCTTCCGGTTTGGCGCAATTTTCAGGGAATCCGTGATTTCTGTGGACTGGGCTGGCAACTTTGTGGTTATCAAGTGCTATACCGGCATGGCAAACGCCGCCTGCGCCGCCCTGGACGCCATGGAAAACCAGGAAATTGTGGGCACCATAGCGGGAGATGATACCATTTTCGTGTTGCTGCGGGGGGAAAAAGAGGCGCAGGAGCTGTGCCAGCGGCTGAGGACGCAGGGGGATTAAACCGGCAGGGAGGTGCGGGAGATGCTTTCCGAATTGTATATTGAGAATGTGGCGGTGATTGAGAAGGCGGCGGTGTCCTTTTCCCACGGCATGACCGTGCTCACTGGCGAGACCGGCGCAGGGAAATCCATCCTCATTGACGCCATCAATGCCGTGCTGGGCGGGCGCACCTCCAAGGACTTGGTGCGCAGCGGCGCAGAGGAGTGCCGTGTCTCCGCCCTCTTTGGGGAGCTGACGCCGGAAATCCAGGCACTTTTGGAGGAGATGGGCTTTGCCCCCACAGAGGACGGCACGCTGATTCTCAGCCGGAAACTCTCTGCCTCCGGGAAAAACCTCTGCCGTATCAACGGGCAGCCCGCTTCCGTCACCATGCTGCGGCAGCTGGGGGGGGCGCTGGTGAATATTCACGGGCAGCACGACAGCCAGGCCCTTTTAAACGAGGAACAGCACATTACCTTTCTCGACCATTTTGGCGAATTGACCCCGATGCTGGAGGAATACCGCCTGCTCCACCGGGATTTGGTGGAGCTGCGCCACCGCCTGCGGGACACCATGATTGACGAGATGGAAAAGACCCGGAAAATTGACCTGCTGGAATATCAAATCGCGGAGATTGAGTCGGCCCGCCTGAATCCAGGGGAGGAGGAGGAGCTGACGGAGCGCCGGGATTTGATTCGCAATTCCGCCCATATCCTTCAGGAGATGAAGACGGCCCTAGGGGCCCTGGAGGGTGAGGAAGACGAGGGGATTGAGGGGGCCTATGGGATGCTCTCCCTGGCCTCTCAGGCGCTCGTGTTTGCCAGCGGGCGCTATCCCAGCCTGGCCGCCCTCTCCGACCGGGTGACAGAGCTGATGTACGCCACCGAGAGCAGTGCGGAGGAGCTGCGGCTTCAGGTGGAATCTATGGATTTTGACCCGGAGGAGCTGGACCAGGCGGAGGACAGGCTGGAACTGATTCACAACTTGGAACGGAAGTATGGGCAGACGATAGAGGAAATGCTGGATTTCCTGGAACGGGCCAAGGAGGAACTTTCTGGGATTACTGCCAATGATGAGCTGCGGATGCGGCTCCAAGAGGAATATGAGGCCAAGAAAGCCTTGGCCTTTGAAAAGGCCCAGACGCTCTCGGACGCCCGGAAGGAGACAGCACGCCGCTTTGAGGCGGAAATCCAGGGGCAGCTGGCCTTTTTGGATATGCCCCATGTCCGCTTTGTCACCGATGTCCAGAAGACCAAGCTCACCGTCAACGGCATCGACGCTATCCGTTTCCTCATCTCCACTAACCCGGGGGAGGAACCAAAGCCGGTCTCCAAAATCGCATCGGGCGGCGAGCTCTCCCGGATTATCCTGGCTATCAAAAATGTGCTCTCCAGCCGGGACAGCGTGGACACCATGATTTTTGACGAGGTGGACACCGGGGTCAGCGGCAGCGCAGCGCAAAAAATCGGCCAGAAGCTCAAGGAGCTTGCAGGTGGCAAGCAGGTGTTCAGCATCACCCATCTGGCCCAGGTTGCCGCCATGGCAGACCATCATCTGCTCATCACCAAGGAGGTGGAGAACGGCAGGACCTACACCCACGTGCAGGAACTGGTGCAGGAGCAGCGGGCCGAAGAGCTGGCCCGTATGATTTCTGGCCCCAATGTCACCGCGCTGATGCTGGAAAACGCCAGGGAAATGCTGGCCAGGGGGGAAACTGTGGGCAAAAGGGCTGAAAAGACATCTGGCTATAAGGCCCCTAAACAAAACTGAAAAATTTTTCTTGACAAACGGGGGAAAATATATTACAATCGGGTCACAATCACTGGAAACGGCTGTGAGAAGAACGAGTAGGGCAGGACGGCGCGGCGCAGAGAGCTCTTGGTTGGTGAAAAGGAGAGCGCGTCCCTGTTTGAATACCTCTTTGAGCCATCGGCGGAACGTCTTTTTAGATTAGTAGGCTAGGTCGGGAACGCCCGTTATCGCGTGCGAGTATGAATGTACTCAGTGAGGCTTTCCCCGCGAGGGGAGGGCGATGTAGAGGTGGTACCGCATAGCGTAGACTTATGCCCTCTGTTTCCCTTTGGGGAGGCAGGGGGATTTTTGTTTGCAGTGTTTGACGATAGGAAAGGATGAAACACAATGAAAATCTCAGAGGAACTCAAGCGCAGAGGGCTCATTGCCCAGATGACAGACGAAGAGGGCATCAGCGACCTGATTGACCAGGGCAAGGCCACCTTCTACATCGGCTTTGACTGTACTGCCGACAGCCTGACAGCCGGGCACTTTATGGCGCTTACCCTGATGAAGCGCCTGCAAATGGCTGGCAACCGGCCCATTGCCCTGATTGGCGGCGGCACTACCATGATTGGCGACCCCTCTGGCCGCACCGATATGCGAAAAATGCTCACCAGAGCGGACATTGACCACAATGCCGAGTGTTTCAAGCGGCAGATGAGTAAGTTTATCGACTTCTCCGAGGGCAAGGCGCTGATGGTGAACAACGCCGACTGGCTGCTGGATTTAAACTATGTGGAGCTGCTGCGGGAAGTGGGCGCGTGCTTTTCCGTCAATAACATGCTGCGGGCCGAGTGCTACAAGCAACGGATGGAAAAGGGGCTCTCCTTTCTGGAATTTAACTACATGATTATGCAGTCCTACGATTTCTATCATCTGTTCCAGCACTACAACTGCAACATGCAGTTTGGCGGGGACGACCAGTGGAGCAATATGCTGGGGGGAACCGAGCTCATCCGCCGCAAGCTGGGGAAAGACGCCCAGGCCATGACGATTACCCTGCTCACCGATTCCCAGGGCAACAAAATGGGCAAAACCGCCGGCAACGCCGTATGGCTAGACCCGGAAAAGACCTCGCCCTATGAATTCTACCAGTACTGGCGCAATGTGGGGGATGCTGACGTGCTCAAGTGCATCCGGATGCTCACCTTCCTACCCTTGGAACAGATTGAGGAGATGGACAGCTGGCAGGGCAGCGAGCTGAACAAAGCTAAGGAAATCCTGGCCTTTGAGCTGACGAAGATGGTGCACAGCGAGGAGGAGGCCGCCAAGGCCCAGGAGGCTGCCAAGGCACTCTTTTCCACCGGCGGCGATTTGAGCAACATGCCCACCACTCAGCTGGCAGAAGAGGACTTTGCCGACAACGGCATTGATGTGCTCTCCCTGCTGATGCGCTGCGGGTTGGCGGCCTCTAAGGGGGAGGGGAGACGGCTGGTGCAGCAGGGCGGTGTGATGGTGAACGAGCAAAAGGTTTCCGATGCTGCCGCCCGGTTTACCAAGGAACAGGCCAAAGAGGGGCTGATGATGAAAAAGGGCAAAAAGGTCTTCCACCGGGCTGTTCTGTAAACCACATTCCTCTTTTGGAACTCCCTTTTCTTCTTGTAATTGTGCACAGGGAATTGCGGTTCCTTTGTGAATTTTCATGAACCTGCCCAGGAAAGATTGACTTGTCTTGCGCTCTATTGTAAAATATATCCAATGATACTGGTTTTCCCAGGCTTTTAAAATTGGAAAGAAAAAGGGGAGTTCTGCAATGAGCAAGGATTTAAATGTTGGCCTGATTGGCTATAAATTCATGGGCAAGGCCCACAGCAACGGTTATCGGAAGGTAAACATGTTTTTTGACCCCGGTGCCCAGGTACACATGAAAGCCATCTGTGGCCGGGACGAGGAGTGGGTGAAGAAATCCGCCGATACCTTTGGCTGGGAGGGATATGAGACCTCTTGGGAGAAGATGGTGGCCCGCCCGGATTTGGACATCATCGACATCACCACGCCCAGCAATTTCCACAAGCAGATTGCCATCGAGGCAGCCAAAAACGGCAAGCATATCTTCTGCGAAAAGCCTTTGGCGATTAACTTGCAGGACGCCAGGGAGATGCTTCAGGCGGCAGAGCAAAACGGCGTAAAGCATCAAATTGGCTTTAACTACCGGTTTGTCCCGGCCATCCAGCTGATTAAAAAGATGATTGACCAGGGCAAGCTGGGTAAAATCTACCATTTCCGCGGCTTCTTCCTCCAGGACTTCGTCTTAGACCCCAGTTTCCCATTGGTGTGGCGGCTGGATAAATCCGTGGCGGGTTCCGGTTCCCTGGGCGATTTGGGCGCCCATGTGATTGACTGTGCCCGGTATCTGGTGGGTGAATTTGACGAGGTTATCGGCATGAGCGAGACCTTTGTGAAAGAGCGTCCCATTGTGGAGAAGATGGAGGGCCTCAGCGCCCAGGCCAAAGCGGATTCCGCCATGGGGAAAGTGACCGTGGACGACGCCACCTTGCTGTTGGCCCGGTTTAAAAATGGCGCATTGGGTTCCATTGAGGCCACCCGTTTTGCCGGAGGGCACAAAAACGACATGTATTTTGAAATCAATGGCAGCAAGGGCAGCGTGAAATTCTACTTTGAGCGCATGAACGAGCTGCACTACCTGAATAATGAGGACGAAGCGGGCCTGCAGGGTTATCGCCTCATCCAGGTCTCCGAGGATATCCATCCCTATATGGACGCCTGGTGGCCTGCCGGGCATGTGATTGGCTATGAGCACACCTTTGTCCATCAGTTCTATGAGTTCATCAAGGCCATTGTGAACGATACGCCCACCACACCCAACTTTACAGACGGCGTGGCCTGCTGCCAGATTTTGGAGGCTGTGGAGAAATCCATCGAAGAACGCCGCTGGATTCAGGTGGATAGCCTGTAATTTTAGTGATTACAAATACCCCTGGCAGAGTTATTCTGCCAGGGGTATTTCTGTTGCCAGTGATTCCTGCCATTCATAAAAATAATATAACTCGGGTTGCTCATCGTTAATGTCCTGATACATCCGTTCACCTGTCTTTTGGAAACCGGCCTTTTCCACAGTTTTCCAAGAGGCGGGGTTTTCTTTCCGGACTGTGGCGATGAGAGAGGGGAGGGGATAGCGCTTGGAAAAATAGGCCCCATAGGCCTTGGCCGCTTCGGCGGCATACCCCAGGCCGCGATAGGCCGTACCTACAAAATAGGTGATACCCACCTTTTGTAAATCCTCATAATAGGAGCAGCCCACAGAGCCCACAACAGTTTGCCCGTCTTTTTCCACGAGGGCATAGGCTAAGTAGTCCTGCGTGGGGTTGTCCTGGGCGGTGAGTGCTCTGGCCTCGGTTAGCCAGTCTGCTATCCAGCTTTTGCAATCCCTGTCAAACCCGATTTCTGCCAAACTGCCGTCGGTGGCCATTTGGGCAAAGATGGTTTCGTCGCCAGGTTCCAGCTCCCGGATGATAAGGCGTTCTGTCTCTAATCTCATTTTAATCATTTGTCCTCCTTACACAACACCAATTCCAGTTCAATTTCGTGCCGCAAAGGGATGTTATTTTCCCCAATTAGGGGAATTTCCGGCTTGAGTTTACGGGAAACCTCCAGTGCGCCGCGGAACAGGCGGGCCATGTCAAAGCCGCGCCGCTGATAAAAGCCCAGGGCATGGAGGTTGTCGTTGGTAGTGATGACGACGATTTTTCGGCATCCCATTTCTCCGGCTACCTGTACCACCTGTCCAATCAACGCAGTGCCAAGTCCCTGCCCAGGCCGCAGGCTGTCTAACGACAGGATTTCCAGTACCTGCCCGAAAACCGCATAGGTGATAAGACCGATAATTTCGTTATCCTCTTCAATAAAAAAGCCCTCTGCCTGGGTCATATCTACAACTTGGCCCCGCAGGACCATCTCTGTGGTGTACCAGTGTTCTTTGAGAAAGGTATTGATTTTCGCTCTGTTTTGCTCTGTAATCCTTTGTAGTTCCATGGGATTTTTACCTGCCTATTTTTTTTCTTTGGTTTGGACGGGTTTCTTTGCCCGCCGCTTGGTCTTGGAGAGCGGGGAGCTCTGGATGGCCTGCTCCATCTGCCGGTTGGAAATGTGAGTGTAGATTTCTGTGGTGCCTAAGTTTTCGTGGCCTAAAATCTCCTGGAGTACCCTTACATCTACGCCGCCGTGCTGGTACATCAGTGTGGCCGCCGTATGCCGCAGTTTGTGGGTGGAAAAACCCTGGCCGTCCAAATGGGCGGCTTTAAGTGCAGACTCAATAATCTGCTGCACCCGCCGTTTATTGATACGCGTACCCAGCCGGGACAAAAAAAGCGCATTTTTGTCCTTGATAGCGCCGGCGTTGGCATTGCGCACCTTTAAATAATCGTCCAACGCAGCCATGCAGGCGTCATTGAGATACACCACCCGCTCCTTGTTGCCTTTTCCCAATATCGTTAAATAGTTATCATGAATATTACCTAAATCAATGCCCACCAATTCGGAGAGCCGCATCCCGCAGTTGAGGAAAAAGGTGATGATACAGTAGTCCCGCTCTGGATGGGAGGTTTCGATGTGGTTCAGCAGTTCCAGGCTTTCTTCCAACGTGAGGTATTTGGGCACTGTCTTTTTCAACGCAGGCGTCTCCAGGTTTTCCAGCGGGTTTTCCGGGAGAACACCGGCTTTGTTGGTCAGGTATTTGTAAAAGCTGCGCAGCGCGGAGATTTTCCGGGAACGGGTCTTGGCGGAATTGTGGTTTTCCGAAAGAGTGAAATTCAAAAAGGCATAGGCGTCCGAGAGGGTTACAGAGCGGATGAGCTCCAAATCCACGTCGGCAATTTTAATCTGGGAAAAATCCTCCGCAGCGGATTGGGACAGCAGGCCACGATGGATTTTCATGAATCGAAAAAATGTGCGTAGGTCAATGTAGTATCCGTTTACTGTATTGGCAGAGCGCCCTTTGATGGTCTCCATATAAAACAGAAAATCCCGCAGCAGCTGCGGACAGTCTTCCAGAATATGCGGGTTCATGTTGACAGCTCCTCTCCCGAAACGCTCTCCCCTCAACTACACTAAATTTTTATTTAGTGTAGTTATTCGTTTCGCTTTTTCCGTCTACCCTTAAAACCGGGAAAACTATTTCTCCAAAACCGGCAGCCAAAACTCCACTAGGTTTTCGTCTTGTGCCGGATAGACTTCCAGCTCCGGCGCATTGGCGTGTTGGTATGGCGAAGATGGAAGCCACTCCATAAATGCAAACATCTCTGCCTCCACTAAAGACATGGGAAGCTCGCCGGTGTTAGAAAATATGGCCCATTTGCAGGCCGGAACCCAGTAAGTTTCCAGGCCTTCCGGTATTGTGGCGCTGCCGGCTTCTGTGGCAATCCAGAAATTAAACGCCCTGTTAAGCGGGTCTTCCTCTACACGGAATATGCCGAAGACATGGCTTTTGGTAACAGACCCCGGCTGATAACCGCTCAAGCTGTTTAGGGTTTTAATCAGGCCGTTTTCCTTAGAAGACGCCCAAAAATCGCCGAACTGTTGATTGCCCTGGCCGGAAATCCACGTTTTTTGCCCGGCCACCCCCGAAATGCTTCCTTTTCTTCAATTCGCATGTTAATTACGGCGATACCCACCTCTCTATAAATCCTGAGCCAAAATGGCGTATCGGACTTCATCAAAGATTCCGTTGTTACACCGGCAGGCCTGGCGTAGGGTCCCCTCATAGACCATGCCGGATTTTTTCATGACACGTCCTGAGGCAGGATTTTCACTGGCATGGTTGGCGTAGACACGGTTGAAACCCACGTCCCGCAGGAAAAAATCAAGAATCCGTTTGGTGGCTTCTGTCATGTAGCCTTGGTTCCACCAATTTCGTCCCATTTCATAGGCCAGCTCCACTTGGGAAATCCGGTCATCTGGGTGCATGCCAAAGTACCGGCCTATCACTTCGCCTGTGGCCTTGACCTGGATAGCCCAGCTATAGCGGTTGGGCTGTTCATAGGCGTCAAACCAGCTTTTTGTGAACATATTAGCCGCATTTTGCACATCACCGATATGGGGCATGGGCGCATAGTTTGTCCACTTCCAGACTTCCCGGTCGCTCCAGCAATTGTAGTAGATTTGTTCTAAATCTTCCATTAGGAATCTTCTCAAAACAAGCCGTTGCGTCTCCAGGCGCTGGGTCCCTCTGTGTATCATAGTGCCCTCCCCTTTCCTGCTCATCAATCCAGGTGTTTTGCGGTCAGCAAAAATGTGGTAACACCATCTGCACAGACAAAGGAAATCTCATGCTTTCCCTTGCCCCAGCAGCCGGTAGTCATCGCCGGCCCAGGCCGTCTCACAGAGGCTGTGGAGCAGTGCCATGGTATTGGCAGGTAAAGGTATCCCCTGGCTCCAACCCCATACGGCAGGCATCGGTGTCCCTCCATTTTATGGTCTTTCAATCATAGCATAACTTAAACAAAATTGCAATTGCTTTTCTCAAACATCTGGTAGGAGTAGAATTGTGAAAAATCCTGTTGTTTTTTCGGGAAATATGGTATACTGAAGATAAAGTTTTGGAAAGGTGGTCTGGATAATGACAAAAAAACAAAAGGCACTGGAGGCAATCCGGCTGCTGAAGGAGCGCTACCCAGATGCAGCGTGTTCCCTCACCTATGTAGTGCCCCACGAGCTTCTCATTGCCACCCGGTTGGCGGCCCAATGCACTGACGCCAGGGTCAATACCGTGACTCCCACGCTTTTTGGAAAATACCCCTCAATCGATGCGCTGGCAGGAGCCGATGTGGCAGATATTGAGGAGATTATCCGCCCCTGCGGCTTTTTCAAGACCAAGGCCAAGGACATTGTGGGTATGTGTACTATGCTGCGAGACGACTTTGGCGGCGTGGTGCCAGACACCTTAGAAGAGCTCTTAAAGCTGCCCGGCATCGGGCGGAAAACCGCCAACCTGGTGGTAGGCGATATTTACGGCAAACCTGCCATTGTCTGCGATACCCACTGTATCCGCCTCACCAACCGCCTGGGGCTCACCACGACGAAGGACCCGAAAAAGACAGAGTTTGAGCTGATGCCCCTGCTGCCGCCAGAGGAATCCAATAACTTTTGCCATCGGCTGGTGATGTTCGGCCGGGATGTCTGCCGGGCCAGGAGCCCCCAGTGTGCTGCCTGCGAGCTGGAACCACTGTGTGTCTCCAAGGGAAAACAGTAATTGCAAAAGCCCCTGCCCTCCCGAAACGGAAGGCAGGGGCTGGTTTTTATCCAATCACTTCCACAAACGTGACACCGTCCAGCTGGCGGATATCTTCGATAAGGGCCTGTACGTCCCTGTCACGGGCCATTTCGGTGAGGGCCACCAGTGTCACTAAGTCGCTGTGCCGGGTAATGTCCTGATAGGTCTCAAAGGACTGGATTTTCACCTGGTGTTCCTTCATGCAGGAGATGAAAAATTTTACCTGGCTGATAGAACCAAATTCCACAAAAAAGCGCACAACTCTGGTCTTTTTGTACAGCGTCCTGTCCAGCCGTCCCAGTACGGTCATGGAAAAGAGAATCAGCAGGAATGTCACCAGCGCACCGGTGTAAAACCCGCTTCCCAGGGCGATACCCATGCAGGCGCAGGCCCAGAGCCCGGCGGCTGTGGTGAGCCCTTTGATGCGGTGCTTGCCTGTGACAATGATGGTGCCCGCCCCTAAGAAACCGATGCCGCTGACAACGGAGGCGGCAATCCGGCTGGCATCGGCGGTGAAAACACCGGGTGCCAGCTGGCAGACATGGATATTGGTAATCATGGTGAGGCAGGAACCCAGGCACACCAGAATATAAGTGCGGAACCCCGCCGCCTGGTTTTTGGATTCCCGTTCCATCCCGATAAACCCGGCAAATACCACGGAGAGCACCAGCCGCAGCGCGATAGACCAAAACCCTGTCCCTTGCAACTCATTCCAGATTGTATCCCATGTCATTTTGCATACCACCTTGTTTTCATACTACTTCATAACCTTCACCAGCCGGTGCATGGCCTCTTCCAGCATGGCCCTGGGGCAGCCGATATTCACCCGCTGGAAACTGTCGGCGTAATCCGCATACACATAGCCCTCGCCCAGCTTGAGCTTGGCGCTGGCGACCGTTTTCGTCAGCTCCTCTCCCCGCAGGCCCAGGGCGGCAAAATCCAGCCACATCAGGTAGGTGGCCTCGATAGGCGTCACCACCACCTGGGGCAGCTCGGCAGCCAGGAAATCGCGGACAAACGCTGCGTTCTGGTCCAAATAGGCGTTTAGCTCATCTAGCCAGTCCCCGCACTGGTTATAGGCTACCATACAGGCCTCGTAGCCCATCTGGGTACCGCCGATATGTAAGGGGGCAATAATTTTCTCCTGAATCTCCTTGCGATAGTCCTCGTTGGCAGTGAAAAGATAGGAGTGATGCAGCCCCGGCACGTTAAAGGTCTTGCTGGGAGCCGAGAGGGTAATCACATACTGGGCCGCGTCCTCTGCCACTGCCGCCATGGGGGTATGGGAAAAGCCGCCCCGAATCAAATCCTGATGGATTTCGTCGCTGATGATGAGCACCCCGTTTTCCCGGCAGATGTGATAGAGCTTTGCCAGCTCTTCCCTGCTCCAACACCTGCCCACCGGGTTGTGGGGATTGCATAGGATAAACGCCTTGACCTTCTGGGTTTTCACCTTTTCCTCAAAATCTGCAAAGTCGATGGTGTAGCTCCCCTGCCGGTTCACCAGCGAGCTGTCCACCAGTACCCGGCCGTTATTTTTCACCACATCGTGGAAGGGGTTATACACTGGCGTCTGGATGAGCACCGCATCTCCCGGCTGGGTCAGCGAGAGCAGAATCCAGGAGATACCCGCCACCACGCCACAGGAATACATCAGCCATTCCTTTTCAATGGCAATGCCGTGCCGGTTTTTCTCCCAGTTTACCACCGCGTCCAGATAACCGGATGGGGTCATGTTATAGCCATAGGTGCCGTGTTCGGCCAATTCCACCATCCGCTGCCGCACGGGGGCAGGAGAATAGAAATCCATGTCGGCAATCCACAGAGGGAGGATGTCCTTGTCCTCCAGAATGTCCCATTTCACTGCACCGCTCCCAAACCGCTGGGGTCCTTTGTCAAATTTTGATTCCATCATGTCACTCGTTCCCTTCCCTTATTAGTTTAATTGTACTTCCGGAAGACCCGGAAGAGACCTGCACTTTTGCATGAATCCGCTCTTTGAGCTCGGAGACATGGGAGATAATGCCAATCATGCGCCCGTCCTGGCGCAGCGCCATCAGGGTATTTGCCGCGGCGTCCAGGGATTCACTGTCCAGCGTGCCAAAGCCCTCGTCGATAAAGACGGTATCCAGCTCCACGCCGCCGGAATAGGCCCGGATAATGTCGGCCAGGCCCAGCGCCAGGGAAAGGGAGGCCTTGAAGCTCTCCCCGCCCGAGAGCGTGGTGATGGGGCGCTGCCGCCCGGTAAAGGCGTCAATCACTTCAAAATCCAGCCCGCTGGCCCTAAGCCCCTTGTTTTTCTCCTCCCGGCGGGAGAGGCGGTATCTGCCATCGGTCATCTTTTCCAGCCGCAGGTTGGCAGCGGCGATGATATCTTCAAAATAGGCCGAGAGCACATACCGCTCAAAGGATAGCCGCTTGCCGTTGTCCCCCTTCGCCAGCTTTGCCAGCTTGTCGGTCAACAGGGATTCCTGCTCCAACTTTGCCAGCTGCTTGGCGTGCTGTTCCAGTGCCTTGGCACTGCGCTGGTTTTGCAGCACCAGGGCATGGAGCGCCAGCTGTTCCTCCCTGCCCTGTTCCAGCTGTCGGGAGAGCTCATCCGAGCGGCTTTGCAGCGCAGGCAAATCCGCCCGCTGCTGTCCCGCGGTCTGGCTCCCCAACAGGGAGATGACTTCCTCTAGCGATTGCAGTCTGGTGCGATAACTAAGGCAGGATTGTTCCAGAGCGCCTATCTGTCCCACCTGTCCCAGGGCCAGGCGGTAGTCCTCCTCCTGGGCAAAGCCCTGTTCCCCCAGATGCCGGGCAAACTGCTCCCGCCCGGCCTTTACCTCTTTTTCCGCCTTTTCCAGCCGCAAAGCGGCTTCTCCGGCCTGCTGCCTGGCTGCCCGGTCCTCCCCCTGGGCGGCCAGCAGGTTTTGGGAGATAGCCTGGCGCTGCCTGCTGTTTTCCTCAATCTTTTGCAGTGCCAGGGCGTGTTCATGTGCCAGGGCCTTGGGGTCAGGGGCCTGGCCGCCAAAGAGCTCCAACGCCCGGCCTGCCTGCTTTCCCATCTCGTCAAGCTGTGCTTCGTCCTTGGCCAGCTTTAGACGGACAGCTTGCTCCTTTTCCTGTAAAAAGACAGGGTCGCTGTACTTTCCGTCAGACAAAAGCTCCTCAGGCACTTTGGCATAGACCGCCTGGGCCAGCGCTTGACATTGGCTCTCCTGGGCTTCCCACCGGGCTTTGCTCTCTACCGCAAGGGCCTGTATCCGGGCGCTGTCGGGAAGCAGCTCTTCCGCTGGGATGTGGCTCAGTTTCATCCGCTCCATTGCCCCACGAAAAGCCGCCTCTTCCCTGTTCACTTGGCTTGCCAGACGGGAGAGCGCTTCCGCCGCCTGCTTTACCTGCTCTTCGTCCGGCACGTCCTGCGCCTCTGCTGCCGGCGCGGGATGGGTTAGGCTCCCACATACCGGGCAGGGCTTCCCCTTCATCAGCCGCTTGGCCAGCACCCCGGCCTGCCCCGAGAGGAAGCGGCTGTTCAACATCTCGTAATCCGCCTGTTCCTGTTCATAGCGGCGAATGGCTTCCCGCAGTCTGTCGCCGCTGTCCCGCAGGGAGAGGGCGTTTTCCCAGGCCTCTTTTTCCTCCTGGGCCTTGGCCTGAAGCGCGGATTTTTGGGCCAGCATTTCCAGAATCGAGAGGCGTTGCCTGGCCTTTTTTAGGAGTCCCTCCTGCTGCAAAAGCTGTTTTTGGAGATTTCCATATTCCGCTGCCGCCCGTTCCCGCTCCTGTAAGTCCCGTTCCCGGCAGTCCAATTCTCTGCCCAGTTCTTCCAGCTTTGGCAGCTGCCCCGAGGCCTCTTCAGCAGCGCAGAGCGCCTGATATGCCTGCGCACACTGATGCAGCGCCTTTTCCTGCTCTTCTGCCCGCACCTGCCGCTGCCGCTCCTGCTCCTGTAGCAACCTCTCCTCCCCGGCCAGGAGGTTTGCCCGTTTGAGCTGTTCCAGCAGCGCCTGCCGCCTTGCCATCTCCTCCTTTTGAGAAAATAGCTGGGCCTGCTCGGCCAGGGAGGCCTCTAACTGGTCAAGCTGGCTGTTCAGCATCCGGGCGGCGTCCAGGTTTAAGCCCTTTTGTTCCTGGTGCAGGGCCCCTAACTGCTTTTCCAAGAGGGCAAGACGTTCCCTGTCCGCCTGGATGCGCAGGGCTAACAGCTGGCTGATATGCTCATAGTTGGGGTATTGGGCTGCCAGCGCCTCCCCCAGTGCAGTATCCCCCTCCGGGTTAATCCCGGCAGCGGCCTGGCTCACCAGCTCCCGCTGGGCGGTGATACGGGCCTGCTGTTCCTTGGCTGTTTGGGCCATGAGCAGGGCCATCCGGTTAAAGATATGGGTGTCAAATACCTTGCGGAAAATCTCCTGTTTCTCGTCGCTGCCCGCTTCCAGCAGCTTTTTGAAATCCCCCTGGGCCAGCATCACAATTTGCTTAAAGCGGTGCTTGTCCAGCCCCAGGATTTCCGCCACACGGGCATTCACCTCCCGCACGCCGGTGACAGTCTCCTCCCCGTCGACGAGCGCCGCCGAAGCAGGGAGCAGCCGCTCGTTCCCGGTGCGGGCAATGCGGTATTGCTGGGGTTCCCGGTGGATTTCATAGCGCCTTCCCCGGATAAAAAAGCTGTATTCCACCCAACACTTCTCCTCGTTGGGGGCATACTGGCTCTTAAAGTTCTCGCTCTCCCTGCTGTCGCCGCTGGCCTCCCCAAAGAGGGCGAAGGTGATGGCGTCAAAGATTGTGGTTTTTCCCGCCCCTGTGGGCCCGGTGATAAGGAAAATCCCCTGGTCGTAGAGCCCTGTAAAGTCGATTTCCTGTGTGCCGCCAAAGGGGCCAAAGGCGTGCAGCACCAATTTTTCCGGTTTCAAATCTCCTGCCCTCCTCTTTTTCGGCTAATCTTCCAGCCCGGCCTCTTTGGCTTGCTGGGCCATCTCCCGCACAACGTCCCGCTCTGCCTCCGAGAGCTCCAGGCCGGTGACGGCAGAATAAAAATCGGCAAAGAGCTGGGTCTCGGATTTCTGGGCCCGCTGCATCCCGCCCCGTAAGTGGAGCTGCGCCGAGTCGTCCAATGCACTCAGCCGCAGCCCCAGCGCATAGGGGTAGACGCTTTTGAGCTTTGCCATGGCGTCGGTGACAAGATGGCTGTCGGTGAGCCGGGCAAAGACATAGTCTTGGTTGCTCTCCCGTTCTTCGTAGCGGGAAAGCTCTTCCAGGCTCCCCTCAATCACCCGCAAATCCCGCTTTGGCCGCAGGGGCAGCAGCGAGAGGGAGAGATTCCCCTTTTCCCGCAGGTCCAAGAGCACTGCCCCCTTTTTCTGTCCCGCTTCTGAGACGCTGTATTTGAGCAGGCTGCCGCTGTAACGGATGGTGTCTCTCCACACTTTCTGGGGCGCATGGAGGTGGCCCAGAGCGATATAGTCAAAGTCCCCCAGCGCCGAGAGGTCGGTCAGCTCACTTCCCCCCACGTTCAGCTCGGATTCCGATAAAATCAGCTCGTTCTGCTGCTCCCCCTCCCTCGAAACCCAGCCGAAAAAGCCGTGGGCCAGAAGGACATTCCGCTTTGCTGGGTCAAGACCCTCCCGGATGCGCCGGGCGGTTTCCCGGAACAGGGCGTTGTCCCCCGGCGGCACAGCGTCTTTATAGAGCCTGCGCAGGGCAAAGGCATCAGTATAGGGCAACAGATGGAAGCACACCTCGCCAAATTCGTCCTCCAGCGTCACCCTGCGCACATTGCCGTCAAAGACACTCTCCATGTACAACCCGCTCTCCCGATAAAGGCGGCTGGCAAAGGAGAGGCGCTCCGGGCTGTCGTGGTTGCCGCCAATCGCCAGCACCTTGAGCTTCATCCGGGCTACCAGGTGGAAAAACGCCTCGTCCAGCAGCTTCACTGCCTGGGCCGAGGGTACCCGCCGGTCAAAGAGGTCGCCGCTGATGAGCAACACTTCCACCCCGTTCTCCTGGATGAGGGCATAGAGCTGTTCCAGGAGGAACTGCTGGTCTTCCAGCAGCGAGTAGTCGTTCAAGAGCCGGCCAATGTGCCAGTCCGAGGTGTGCAAAATTTTCACGATTCCCTTTCCTTTCTCTTGGAGATTCCCACAGGCCTCGAGGAATTGCCTATTGTGCTTTGCGCCTGGTTATATTATACTGGGAGAGGATTTTGTTTGAAAGGAGAATCGCCCTTGCGTGCACAAAAAATCTTCTCCGTCCTCTACTGGGTCTTGGCCTTTGGCCTTTTTGCCACCCTGGTGCAGATGGCCTGCTTCTTTGGCCTCTTTTATGTCGGGCTGCTGGCCCCCCTGGGGCTGTTGGCGGCGCTCACCCTCATCCGGGTCTACCATACCCGCTTTGTGGGGAAAAAGGAGCCCCTGGCCCGCTTTTTTCAGGTGATGAGTGGTCTGTGCATCGCCGGGTTTGGGGCGCTGGCACTGCTGACGGCAGGGATGTTTTTCTACGCCTACCATGTCCCCGCTCCGCCGCCGGAGGACGCCACTGTGGTGGTGCTAGGCTGCCGGGTGAATCAGGACGGCACCCTGAGCGAGATGCTGCGCCGCCGCCTGGATATTGCGGCAGACTATTTGCTGGCGCACCCAGAATCTGCCTGTATCACCAGCGGCGGCCAGGGCCCCAAGGAACCAGGCCCCGAGGCGGTTTATATGCGGGACTACCTCATCCAAAAGGGCGTCGCGCCGGAGCGCATTTACCCGGAAAGCGCCTCCTCCAACACCTCGGAGAACATCCGCTTTTCCCATGACCTGCTGCGGCAGGAGGGCCTCTCCCCCCGCCTGGTAATTGCCACCGAGGGCTTCCATCAGCTGCGGGCGGGCTATTTTGCTGCCAGCGAAGGACTTGAGAGTACGCCACTCTCCTGCATGAGCCCCTGGCATGTGCTGCCTATGTACCTCTTACGGGAATATATGGGGCTGGCAAAGGCCTTCTTTCTCCACTATTAAATTATATCAACTCCCGCTGGCTGCAATAGGCGCATTCAATCATGCCGCCGCTCTCGTGAAACAGGGCGGGCAGGTAGTGCTCGGAGGCTGAGATACAGCGGGGATTTTTGCAGTGGGCGTGGAGCTCCCCGGCAGGCGCTCCCTGGCGAAGTCCGCTGGAAAAGAGGGTGGCAATCAGCGCCATGCGGGCATACATCCCGTAAATGGCCTGTTTAAAATACACAGCACGGCTATCTCCGTCTACCTCGTCAGCGATCTCATCCACCCTTGGCAGCGGGTGCAGGATTTTCAGGTCGTATTTGGCCTTTTCCAGCTTGTCCAAGGTGAGGGTGTACACATCCTTCTGGGCCAGGTACTCCTCTTCTGAGGTAAAGCGCTCCTTTTGGATACGGGTCATATAGAGCACATCCAGCCCTGCAATGGCCTCTTCCAGGCTGTCCAGCTCCCGGTAGGGGCAGTTCAGGGTGTCCAGCAGGTCTTTCACATACTGGGGCATCCGCAGCTGAGGGGTGGAGATAAAGAGGAACCGGTTGCCGGGATAGCGGCACATAGCCTTGACTAAGGAGTGTACAGTCCTGCCGTTTTTCAGGTCGCCGCACAAGCCGATGGTGAGGCCCGAGAGGGTCTTTTTTTCCTGCACCAGCGTCACCAGGTCGGTGAGGGTTTGGGTGGGATGGAGATGGCCCCCATCCCCCGCGTTGAGGATAGGGCACCCGGAGTAGAGCGAGGCTGCCTTGGCCGCCCCTTCCAGAGGATGGCGCAGCACAATCAGGTCGGAATAACCGCTGACAATGCGGATGGTGTCCTTTAACGTCTCCCCCTTGGAGACGGAGGAGTTCTCAGGATTGCTAAAGCCAATTACCTGTCCCCCCAGGCGCAGCATCGCCGTCTGAAAGGAGAGCTGGGTGCGGGTGGAGGGTTCGTAGAACAGCGTAGCCATAATGCGCCCTTTCATCACCTGGTCATAGTCCTGCGGGTTTTCCATAATCTTCACAGCTAGGGAGATAATTGCGTCCAACTCCTGGAGCGACAAATCGCTCAAATCAATCAAGTGCCTCTGTGCCATAGGGCCAAATCCTCCTCGTGTCAGCGGTTTTTTGGCAGGGCCGCTTTTCCAGCAGCTCTTTGACCCTATTCTAATACAAAATCTGCCCTTTTTCAATCCTTTCCCTGTAAAATCGTCCCCCTTTTCTCCGCAGGGAAGCGGGGAGGGCTGCTCCGCCGGTAGCGTCCCGCTTCGTCCGCCTCAAACACGGAGGCGTTTTCCAACGCTAAAGAGAGGTGCCGCCGCAGCTTTTCTTTGGCTGTCTCGCCCTGCACCGGGCAGGCAGCCTCCACCCGGCGGCGCAGGCTGCGGGCCATCAGGTCGGCGGAGGAGAGGTAGTATTCCGCCTCCTGCCCTCGCCCAAATTGGTAGATGCGGTCGTGCTGCAGCAGCTTCCCCACCGCGCTGCGCACCCGGATACACCCGCCCTCCGGCCCCGTCTTCCGAGGATGGAGCACGCAGGCTCCCCGCACCAGCAGGTCAACAGTCACCCCTTGTCCTGCCGCCTGTTCCAGCGCGGCGCAGAGGCTGCGGCTGGTGAGGGCGTTGCATTTGAAGAAGAGGTATCCCCGGCTGCCAAGGGCCTGCTGCTGCCTGATTTTTTTAAACAGGAAGGGCTCAATCCCCCCGGGGGAAAAGTGGAGGAACTCCCCCTGGGGCGGCTCCTCTCCCCGCTCCAGGGCAGCAAAGAGGGCCAGCGCATCCCGGCCCGCTGCGGGATCTGGAGTGAAGAGCCGCAGGTCAACATAGGAGCGGGCAGTGCCCTCGTGGGGGTTCCCGGTGCTCACTTGGGTAATGGTGCCGCCGTTTGCCAGTTCCAGGCACAGCAGCTTGCCGTGTACCTTGCGGTCGCCCCGTCCAAAGTACACCTGGCACCCGCTGCGGAAGAGGCGGCGGGCGCATTCCAAGTTCTGCTCCTCATCCCCCCTGGCCCTGGGTTCCAGGAACACCCGCACCTCTTTCCCCTGCTCTGCCGCCCTGCACAGCAGGGCCACTGTAGCCGAAGGGGTTGCCACCCGGTAGAGCGAGAGGGAAATCCCTCTGCACTGGGGCGAGCAGGCGGCCTCTCGCAGCAGCAGGTGCAGGGGGGCCAGGCTGTCAAAGGGATGGCAAAGCAGCAGCTCCTCCCGGCACAGCCGGGGCAGCAGCCCGCCCTCTGCCCGCAGGGACACCGGCACCAGTCGGGTAAACCGCCGCTCCGGGCCGTTCCCCGCCATTCCGGCGGAGAGCAGGGGGCGGGCATTTAAAAATAGGGCCTTGGGAAAATACCGGCGGCAAAACCCCTCAGCCATCTGCCTGCAAATTCCGGGCGCGTCCCCCAACGGGCCGCAGAGGAAGAGAGCCACTGCCGCCTCCCGCCGTCCCTGGGCCGTCTGCCTGGCCTGCAGCTCCGGGGAAAGGGCAGTGTCCGGGCGGAGATAGCCTCCCGGCAAAAGCGCCGCCGGAAGCACTCCCATCAACCGTGACCCTGGTGGGAGCAGCTTCTTCGCCTCTTCCCGTGCACTTTGGGCAGGCCTATCCCCCACAAAGAGGGCGGCCCCGGTGTTCCCCTCCTGTTCGTAAAATAGCATCAAGCCATAGAGCCCACCATCCGTCCCCCAATCTGCCCTGCCGTCAAAGAGCCTCCAGCTTCCCCCTGCCTCCTGTGGGGGGAGTAGCCGTTCCATCTCCTCTGCCAGCCGGTCGCGGCGGGAAAAGAGGCGTCTCACCTCCTGGTCCAGCTCAGTGCAGTCCCGGCCCAGGGCCAACAGCTTTTGCCGCCTGTGGGACAGATAATCCTCCAAATTACGTGAGAACAGGTGGAAAAAGCGCAGCCGTTCCCCATTGGAAAGCCCCTCCTCGCCACAGAGGGAGAGCAACCTGTCCAAATAGGCCAAATGTCCCTGCTCCCGCACCCAATATCGTTCCTTCATGTCCCGCTCCCTCCCCTGATAATCAAATTTCTCAATTTCCCACGCCCTATTCCTCCAAAAGCAGCTGCAAATACCCCTCCCGCACGCCGTTCCCCGTCACACAGAGCTTGGCAGCGTCAAAATGGGTGGCTGCCAGCAGCAGGGTGAAGAGCCCTGTGAGGAAAATACGGGAGCGTTCCGGCGCAGTCATAGCCAAGGTAATTCTGGCGAGGTCAGGGCTGCAAAAGAGGGCGGCAGCCAGTTGTTCCGCCTCTCTGCGCCCCAAAGTGTAGCCGTCCACCGGGCGTTCGCTGTACATCAGATGCCGGTGGGCCTTGGCCATGGCCCGTCCCGCTCCGCCGATGAGGTAGAAAGTCTCGGTGCGCTGGTTCCGCAGGGCAGGGCAGGCCTCCAGCTCCTCTGTGACATAGGCAGCCAGCATCCTGGCCTCCGGTTCGGTGAGGTGGGCCCCCTGCTGGAAGCGGTTGGTGAGCTTTAAACATCCCAAGGGCAGGCTGGCACTGGAGAGCATTTCCTTCGTGTCAAAGGAAAAGAGCTGGCAGGAGCCGCCCCCCAGGTCACAGGCAGCGCCTGAGAGAGGCCCAATGGCCTGGCGCAGCCCCAAATAGTCACACCGGGCCTCCTCTTCGCCGGAGAGCACCCGGACAATGAGCCCGGTTTTCTCCTCAATCTGTTCCAGCACCTCCTGCTGGTTTTCCAGCCCCCGCAAAGAGGCGGTGGCAAAGCAGGAGAGCCGGTCACAGTGCAGGTCATCCGAGAGCTGTTTCATCTCCCGCAGGGTTTTCCAGAGCCTGGACATCCCCTCGCCATTCAGGCATCCGTCTTTCACAAAGTTGAGCAGGCCCATAAATTCCTTTTGCCCGTGCCGTTTCCGGTATTCCCCGTCCCGTTTCTCGTAGACAATGAGCCGCACAGTATTGGAGCCGATGTCAATAATTCCCAACATGTTCTCTCCCCCTTTTCCCCTTATATTCTTGCCGTTTTTTTGGGATTGATGCGCCGTCCCCCATTTTGGCGCACCACCTCCCCGCAGCTGCGGGGAGGCTTCCTTTCCTTCGCAAAGGAAGCGAAATTCTCCAAAAGCGCCCGTCCCAGGAACCAGCTTCGCCCCTTTTCCATATGATGTTAGAAGAATTTGACATGGAAAGGGTGATTTCAGGCTATGCTTTCGCTGTTTGCCGCCGCTTTTACCGCAGCCGCAGCCGATTGCCTCAATCCGGTAGCGCTCACCCAGCAGTTCATTTTGCAGGGGATGGTGAAAAAGCGCCGCCATATCTGGGCCTATATCCTGGCAGTGGCGCTTACTAATCTGACGGGTGGGCTTCTGGTCTATCTGGGGGCGGGCGCCCTCATCCGCAGCTTTTGGGATACGCTGTGCCTGCGGTTCGAGCCGCTGCTGCTCACCGGGCAGCTGGTTTTAGCCATTGTGCTGCTGTTTTACGCCGGTTTTCTGCCCCAAAAATGGCAGCTGTCCACCCTGCAAAACCAAGTGGACGACCTCACCTCCCAGGATTTAGAGGAACAGGCGAAGCGGGCCGCCGCTCAAAAGGTGAAGTCCATCCATCCGGCCTATTTGGCCCTGCTGGGCGCAATCAATGTCATCTTGGAGCTGCCCACGGCGCTGCCCTATTTCACCTTCCTGGCCGTCCTGCTCTCCGCATCCCCTCCTTTTCTTCTCACATTGCTCCTGCTGCTCTTTTACAATGTGATTTTCACCCTGCCCCTGGCGGCGCTCTATTTTCTCTCCCTGCGCTGCGGGGAAAGGGTGGAGCGCTTCTACAAATCCCTGATGTCCAAGACCAAAAAGGCCCTGCGTATTGTGATGCCCCTGCTGCTGTTCCTCATGGGCGGTGTCCTGCTCTTCGACATAGTATCCCATTTTTTCCGGTAAAGCCTGCCCCTTCTTCCCCAAAATACAGGAGATTTTTTTGATTTTTGCTTTACAATCGGAATATTGTGTGCTATAATAAATCGAAAAATTTATGCCGCATTGCTTGGCGTTCGGTGTAAGCCCCAACGGGGAGAGCATCTTCCCTACGCTAAGGTGCCGGCAGGAAAGTTCAAAGAGGTGTAGACATGTTACTGAAAGAAGAAAAAGACGCAATCATCAAAGAGTATGCCCGTTCTGAGGGCGACACCGGTTCTCCCGAAGTGCAGATTGCCCTGCTCACCCGGCGTATCAACGACCTCACCGAGCATCTCAAGATTAATAAGAAGGATCACCATTCCCGCCGCGGCCTGCTGAAAATGGTTGGTAAGCGCCGCAACCTGCTCAACTATCTCACCAAGACTGACATTGAGAGATACCGTACCATCATCGCCAAGTTGGGCATCCGCAAATAAACAAGTCGCTTTTGGAGGGCAGCTGGTCTTTTGTACCATCTGCCCTTCCATTCGGTAAATCAACCCTTGCAGGAGCCTGCCTGCGGCTGCGATTTAGCAGTGAATCGTGTGCTTCTCCTCCCCCTTTTGCCCCAGCGGAGCACAGGATTTATTGCTTAATCTCATCCGCCCCAGGCTCCCAAAAGAGAATGGAGGAAGTTTATGTTTGAGAATTTTAAAGTATTTGAAATGGAATTAGCCGGCCGTCCCCTGGTGATTGAAACCGGCAAGATGTGCTGCCTGGCGGGCGGCTCCTGCTTAGTGCGCTACGGCGAAACCGCTGTGCTGGTAAATGCCACCGCCTCCGCCAAGCCCAGAGACGGTATTGATTTCTTCCCCCTGTCTGTGGACTACGAGGAGAAACTCTATTCCGTGGGCAAGATTCCCGGCTCCTTTTTAAAGCGTGAGGGCCGCCCCACAGAAAAGGCCATCCTCACCTCCCGTTTGGTAGACCGTCCCATCCGTCCCCTCTTCCCCAAGGATATGCGCAACGACGTGGCTGTGGTGATGACCGTCATGGCCGTTGACCCCGATTGTTCCCCCGAAATTGCCGGTATGATTGGCACTTCTGTCGCCCTCTCTATCTCTGATATTCCCTGGAATGGCCCTATTGGCGGCGTCAACGTGGGCTTAGTAGATGGCGAGCTGGTTATTAACCCCACAAAAGCCCAACGGGAAATCACTGATTTAACCCTCACTGTGGCCGGCACTAAGGAAAAAGTGGTTATGATTGAGGCTGGGGCCAACGAGGTAGAGGAAGACACGATGCTCCAGGGCATCCTCAAGGCCCACGAGGCCATCAAGGAAATCGTGGCCTTTGTAGAGGATATCCAGGCCCAGATTGGCAAGCCCAAATTCACCTTTGAGTCCAAGGAAGTGGACCACGACATGTTCGAGGCTGTGAAGGAATTCGCCATTGAGGACATCCGTTACGCCCTGGATACCGACGATAAAAACCAGCGGGAAGAGCGCCTGGCCCCTGTGGTGGAGAAGGTACACGAGAAGTTCGACGAGCTCTATCCCGAGCAGGAGGCCATGATTGATGAGTGCCTCTATAAACTCCAGAAATTCGTCGTCCGCCGCTGGCTTTTGGACGATGGTAAGCGGGTAGACGGCCGCGCCTTGGATGAAATCCGTCCCCTGGCCGCCGAAGTGGGTATTCTCCCTCGGGTACACGGCAGCGGCATGTTCACCAGGGGCCAGACCCAGGTGCTCACTGTCGCCACTCTTGGTACTGTCCGCGAGTCCCAGAACCTGGACGGCATCGACGACGAAGAGACCAAGCGCTATATGCACCACTACAACTTCCCCTCCTATTCTGTGGGCGAAACCCGTCCCAGCCGCGGCCCCGGCCGCCGGGAGATTGGCCACGGCGCTCTGGCCGAACGGGCCCTGGAGCCTGTGATTCCCCCTGTCACTGAGTTCCCCTATTCCCTGCGTCTGGTCTCTGAGGTGCTCTCCTCCAACGGTTCCACCTCCCAGGCCTCTATCTGTGGTTCTACCCTGGCACTGATGGATGCAGGCGTGCCCATCAAGCGGCCTGTGGCTGGTATTTCCTGCGGCCTCATCACCGAGGGCGAGCGCTGGATGACTATGGTGGACATCCAGGGCTTGGAGGATTTCTTTGGGGATATGGACTTCAAAGTGGGCGGCACGCATAAGGGTATCACCGCCATCCAGATGGACTTGAAAATCGACGGCCTGACCCCTGAGATTATCAAAGAGGCCTTTGAAAAGACCCGCAAAGCCCGTCTCTATATCCTGGACGAAATCATGCTCAAGGAGATTCCCGCCCCCCGGGCCGAGCTCTCCAAGTATGCGCCCAAGATGCTCACCATGAAGATTGATGTGGACAAGATTAAAGACGTTATCGGTTCCGGCGGCAAGGTAATTCAGAAAATCTGCGCCGAGTGCAACGTCAAGGTGGATGTGGAAGAGACCGGCGACATCTTTGTCTCCTCCATGGACATTGAAAACGCCCGCCGTGCCATTAGCATGATTGAGACCATCGCCAATGACCCCGAGGTGGGTGCCATTTACAAGGGCAAAGTCACCCGCCTGATGACCTTCGGTGCCTTTGTGGAGATTGCCCCTGGCAAAGAGGGCCTGGTACACATCTCCCGCCTGGACACTAAACGTGTCGGCAAGGTGGAGGACGTGGTAAATGTAGGCGATTCCATTGTTGTCAAAGTAATGGAAATCGACGAAAAGGGCCGTCTGAACCTCTCCCGCAAGGACGCCATTGAGGCCCTGGAAAAGAAATAAGCAGCAAATTGAAACCCCGCTGGTTGCCTAGCTTCCGGCGGGGTTTTTGTGCCTAGGGCACATGAAAAAAATCAAGAGACTAAGAAATCCAAAAAAATTTTGCAATCCCCCTTGACTCTCCCCCAACGTCATAGTGTAGACTGTCTTTGGAAAGGAGAAAATGCCATGGCAAATCACTATCGAACTGTACAGGAAGTCAGCAGCCTTTCCGGTGTCAGTGTGCGCACGCTGCACCACTATCACAAAATCGGCTTGCTGCTGCCCACCGAGATGACAGCGGCAGGCTACCGCCTCTATGACAACGCGGCGCTGCAACGGCTACAGAACATCCTGCTCTTTCGGGAATTGCAGTTCCCCCTGCGGGAAATCAAGTCCATCCTGGACAATCCGGATTTCGATACCAAGGAGGCGCTGGCCCAACAAATCCACTTGCTGGAACTCCAGCGCAGCCATATCGAGGAGCTAATTGCCTTTGCCCGCACCGTACAAAAGGAAGGAGTCAATCACATGGATTTTACCGCCTTTGGGAAAACAGAATTCAGTCAATATGCCCAGGAGGTCAGGGAACGATGGGGTTCCACCTCTGCCTATCAGGAATATCAGCAGAAAACTCAACACAGTACTCCCCAGGAACAGGAGAAAACTGGCCAACAGCTCCTCTTCCTTCTGGCAAGCCTGGGAACCCTGCGCCATCTCTCCCCCACCGAACACACCGTACAGGAAAAGGTGGCAGAACTACAGGGATTCATCACAGAGCACTACTATACCTGTACCAATGAGATTCTAGGCAGCTTGGGCCAGATGTATCTCGCAGACCGCCGCATGAGGGACAACATCGACCGCGCAGGCGGAGACGGCACAGCGGAATTCGCCAGCCGCGCCATTGCCGCCTATGTAAAATAGGAAAAAGGGGGATGGCTTGAGCCGTCCCCCTTTTGCTGTCGCTATCTCCTGCGCTTCTTTGTATCTGTGGGGAGCTTTGGCACAGCCAGCCCCAGCATCGGCAGTATTTTGTCGTTAATTTCCCAACGGAATTCCTTCGAGATATGCTGCCCAAATCGGAGCCATACGGCTGGGTCATCTGTCAGCCGTTCAATTATCGTAACCTCCACGATATTTTTCACATCCCCATCCCCGGAACACCACATGTCTTCTACAAAGGCGCAGTATCTATCAATGGCTTCCCTGTCCTGGCCTTCCTCCAATAGGGCCACCAGTGGGATGTTCACCTCATCCGCAAAAAACACATGGCCCAGCAGTTCGCTGTAGGCCTGGCAGTGCTCGTTCCAAGCGCCTTGCTTTTCCGGGAATTCCTCCACCAACAGGAGGGCAGCCTGTTCCTTTGTCACTCCCCTTTTCCCCTCCGGGTCTCCTGCCAAAAGAGCCCGTGTTCGCTGCAATACCAGTAGAGCCTGCCGTGGGGCAGCATAGGTAGCCGTGCCTGCATCTCCCATTCCGGATAGAGCCTGCGCAGGATTAGGCTGTCACCGGAGAGCAGCGCCACCCAGGCAATGTAGTGCTCACGTTCCATGGGATGCCCAGTGGTGAGATAGTACTCATCCTCCACAATTTCTAAATTAAGACGCTCTTCCCCCTCTGCCTTCTTGGCCTGTAGGGGCTGCAGCTTCTTGCCACAGCAGGTGACACCCGCCTCGGCCAAGGATGTCACCGTGTTGCCGCAGGTGGGGCACACGTAAAAGTTCAGCTTTTTCATATTTCCTCCTAAAATCTCGTTGACATTCAGTTCCCCCGAGAGCAGCCGTTCCATATCCACGCCCAGTAAATTTGAGAGTCCTGGCAGCAGGGACAAATCTGGGCAGCCCTGCCCCCTCTCCCACTTGCTCACCGCCTTGTCGCTGATGTGCATCTGTTGGGCCAGCTGCCGCTGTGTCAGACCCTGTTCCTACCGCAAAGTGCGGATTAGTCCCCCGATTTTTTCCTGGTCCATGCCGTGTGCCGCTCCTTTCTAACTGTAGAACTGATAGGTCTATTATACTATCAAATCCCGCTCCACACAATCCACGCTCCGTAGAACTTCCTGACACAGAACCGGCACAGCCTTTGGACTGTGCCGGTTCTGGTGATTTCTATGCTGTTTACAAATGTAAGAAATATTCACTTCCGAAAATGCTCCGCCAACTCGGCAATCAAATCCACCGTACCGTCAATGCCCAAGAGGGAAGAGTTGAGCGAGAGGTCATAGTTCTTCGCTGCGCCCCATACTTGGCTGGTGTAGAACTCCACATAGCTTTTCCGCTTTTTGTCTGTGCGCTTGATTAAATCCTTGGCCTGGGAGGGCGAAAGCTGGTAAAGCTCCTGTACCCGGGCCAGACGGGTATCGTAGTCGGCGTGGATAAAGACGCTGAAAGCATAGGGCTCATCCCGCAACAGGTAATCAGCGCAACGCCCCACAATGACGCAGGACTTCTCCCTAGCCAGCGAACGGATAATATCAGATTGGATGAGGAATAGCTTGTCATTGGTGAGGGTGTCATCATATTGGAAAAAGGCATTGCTCAACGAATGAGCCCCCATCGCCAGCGAATAGAGCAAGCTGTTTGTGGGCTGTTCGTCGGCATTTTCAAAGAGGTCTTCCCGAATGCCACTTTTCTGCGCAGCCAGGGAGATGAGCTTTTTATCATAATACTCCACCCCCAGCTTTTCTGCCAGCTTCTCGCCCACGGCCCGGCCGCCGCTGCCGAATTCCCGCGCAATCGTAATGACCTTGTGTCCCATATCAATGCCTCCTTTTTGGTAAGTTACTGAGATATTCCACTCCGTGGACGCGCCAAGATAGAATGCCATGACATCCTCCAAGCGCAAAATAAATTATTTGCAAAATCTTTCCCACCTCTATTATAGCACATTTTTAGAACTTTTCTATAAAAAATAGAAAAAATATAAACAAAATTTGTGAGAAACGATTTGCAAATTGCCTAAATTCCAAGTATAATAAAGGCAGGAAAACCGCAATACAGGATAACGAGGAGGACGTTTCATGCTGAGAAGTCAGGAAATCCGTAAGACGGCCATTGAGATGGATTCGCTGAAGCTGGGAACTGGTTGGAGCTTTGAGGAGTTAGGGCAGCCCCAGATTTTTCTGGGCAGCACCTATGGGGAGAGCCATCCCGGTAGCGTGCATTTGGACCGCTTTGTAGAGCACTCTGCCGCCCGGCTGGGGGCATTGGGTGCCCGCGGTGCCCGCTATTATGCCACCGACATGTGTGACGGTATTGCACAGGGCCATGATGGGATGAACTATTCCCTGCCCTCCCGGGAGTGGATTGCCGGGCTTTTGGAAATCCAGGGCAAGGCCTCTCCCTGTGACGGCGCGCTGCTTTTTTCCAGCTGTGACAAGGGCCTGCCCGGCGTGCTGCTGGCTATGGCCCGGCTGGACATCCCCACTGTGATTGTCCCCGGCGGCATCATGCAGGCCGGGCCGGATATGCTCACCCTGGAACAGATTGGGACCTACGGCAGTATGTTACAGCGGGGTGAAATCACCGAGGCGGAGTTCCGCCAAAAGCAGAAGGATGCCTGTACCGGTTGCGGTGCCTGCCAGTTTATGGGCACGGCCAACACCATGCAGGCCATGTGCGAAGCCCTAGGGGTAGCCCTCCCCGGCTCGGCGCTGCTGCTGGCCAGCTCCCAGGACATCCTAACGGCCTGCGCCCAGGCGGCGGACGCGGTGATGAATCTTGTTCACCTGGATATTCGTCCCAGCCAAATCCTCACACCCCTGGCCTTTGAAAACGCCATGATGGTGCATGCCGCCCTGGCAGGCTCCACCAATGCCCTGCTGCACCTGCCCGCTCTGGCCCATGAACTGGGCTTCGAGCTGGACGCTGACCGTTTTGACGAATTAAACCGGCAAATCCCCTACTTAGCCAATATTCGTCCCAGCGGCCATTTTCCCAGTGAGTATCTCCACTATGCAGGCGGCATCCCTGCCGTGATGGAGGAAATCCGGGACTTCCTCCATCTGGAGGCCCTCACTGTCACTGGCAAAACACTGGGTGAAAACCTGGAATCGCTCACACACTCTGGCTACTATGAGTCCTGCGCCGCAGGCTTAGCAGGTACTCCCTATCGCCGGGAGGAAATCCTGCGCCCGGCTACCAATCCCTTGGGGGCACAGGGTGCGCTGGCAGTGCTCAGGGGCAATATCGCGCCGGAGGGGGCGGTGGTAAAACACAGTGCCCTGCCCAAAGAGCTGATGTCGGTTACACTGCGGGCCGTTCCCTTTGACTGTGAGGAGGAGGCTCTCCAGGCAGTACTCACCCATCAGGTGCAGCCGGGAGACGCGGTGATTATCCGCTATGAGGGCCCCAAGGGCAGTGGGATGCCCGAGATGTTCTACACCACGGAGGCCATTGCCAGCGATAAAGCCCTTTCCAGTTCCATTGCCCTGATTACCGATGGCCGTTTTTCCGGCGCTACCCGGGGCCCGGCCATTGGGCATGTCTCTCCCGAAGCAGCACAGGGCGGCCCCATTGCCCTAGTAGAGCCGGGGGACCTAATTCGCATCGACATCCCTGCCCGCCGTTTGGACGTGGTGGGCATGGCGGGAAAAGAGCTGCCCACCCAGGAGGTAGAGGCTGTTTTGGCCCGCCGCGCCGCTAAAATAGCTCCCAAGCCCATGAAAAAGCAGCCCGGTGTGCTGGGCGTGTACCAAAAGCTGGCAGTCTCGGCCATGAAGGGCGGCTACATGGAGGTTTAGGATTGCGCCTAAGGGCACCGGGGAAAAGCGCCAACACATGGCGTTGGCGCTGCCAAATGCTGCCGCATTTGGGGGAAGCAATTTGCCGCCTGGCCAAATTGCCGCAGTGTTTGCCTCCTAGGGAGGGGAATATCCCCTACCCTATAGGTTGAGCATGAAGGAATAAAATCCGCATCCTGCTCCTGATTTTCCAAAAATAGTCCGGATGTCAGAGCATTGTGAAATAGGGAAAGGAGAGTCTCCCGTGTGGTTTTACCCTGTGAAAAGTGCTGCTCTTGGACTGGACGGCGGCACGTTGGACTATGTCCGTTTTGGAACAGGACATAAGACACTGATTTTGCTCCCTGGCCTGGGGTTGCGGGGCGTGAAAGGCGCGGGCTATTCCCTGGCCTATCTCTACCGCCTCTTTGCCAGGGATTATACGGTCTATGTCCTGGATAAGCGGCAGCCCCTCTCGGAACACTGTACTCTTCGGGCCTTAGCTGCCGATGTGGCCCAGGCCATGGAGCGGTTATGCCTTGGCCCTGCCTGTGTGTTCGGCGTCTCCCAGGGCGGGATGATTGCCCAGTATCTGGCAATCGATTTCCCACATCTGGTGGAAAAGCTGGTCTTGGGCGTTACCGCCTCCCGCACCAACCGGGTTATGGAGCAGGCCATCAATGGCTGGATTCAGCTGGCGGATCAGGGAGACTATCAGGGGCTTGTGCTGGATATGTTTGAAAAGATGTACTCCCCGGCCTATCTGAAAAAATATCGCCCTCTTTTTCCCCTCCTCACCAGGATTGGCAAACCCAAGGATACGAGCCGCTTTCTCACTTTGGTAAAGGCCTGCCTCACCTGTAATACCTACCCGGAACTGTATAAAATTGTCTGCCCTACTTTTGTACTGGGTGGCGCGCTGGATAGTGTCCTCACCGGAGAGGCTTCCCGGGAGCTGTCCGAGACGTTACGTTGCCCTTTGACGCTCTATCCCGACTTGGGACACGGGGCCTATGAGGAGGCCAAGGACTTCAACCGACGAATCTACAATTTTTTGAAACAATAGCTCGGCAATGGAAAAGCCCAGGCAAGACAGAAGCCTGGGCTTTTTCGTTGCACTATTTCGTAGCTTTCTGCCGCCCAGTGCGGTCGATGACATAGTCCTCGGTATAAATAAGTTCTCCCACCGGGACAATCTCAAATCCCTGCCCTTTCAGCTCCGCGAGAATTTGGGGCAGGGCCTCTGCCGTCTTCTCCCCGCCACTGTGGAGCAGGAGGATAGAGCCGGGCTCTGTCTTTTTCGTGCAGTTTGCCACCAGCTTTTCCAGCGAGGGCTTTTTCCAATCCCGAGAGTCAATGTCCCATTGGATGGGGATATACCCCTCTTCTGTGAGCACTTGGATGACAGTGTTGTTATAGGAACCGGATGGCACCCGGAAGAGCGTCACCTTTTTCCCGGTGCGCCCGCTGATGGCATCAGCGGATTTCAGTGCCTGGCTGCGGATTTCCTCGGGGCTCAGTTTTGTCATGTCGTCATGGGAATAGGAGTGGCTGCCGATTTCATGACCTGCGTCCGAGATGGCCTTCACGCTTTCAGGGTATTTTTCCGCCCATTCCCCCTGGACAAAAAAGGTGGCCTTCACATCGGCTCCCGCCAGTGTCTCCAGCATCTGTGGGATGTCACTGTTGTCCCAGGCACAGTTAATGCCCAAGCTCACCTTTTTCTCTCCCTCCGGGCGTTCCACACTGTAAATAGGATGCAGTTTTTCCTGGGCCATAGCGGGCATCAGCTTGTGCTTGGTGAGCCCCACACCAGTGACAAAGACCGCAGCGGCAGCAGCAAATATCAGCAACGCCGTCCGCCCTCGGCAAACCATCATTTTCATTTGGTATCATCCTTTCTTCCCCGTCTCCGGGCTTTTCATCAGATGGGGAGTATAGCCTGCCGTCCCCTCCCCCGCGCAATGGACGCGCTCTGGTTTATACCTATGCGCCCATCCGCCGCAGATATGCGACAGGACATGCCTCAATTTTCCAGAAAATCTCCCTACACTCTCTGGGGCACGGCAGCAGATTTTGACAAGATTCCTGCGAGAAACGTTGCGGCAAATGCCCCCTAAATGTGCCGGCTATTTGTCAACCAGCGCAACTTGAAGCCTTTCTTACGCAAAAAAGCTGCCTAACCGGAACTAATCCAGTTAGGCAGCTTTCCAAATCAAAAATCCTATTTAATCATGCTGCTGACTTCGTCGGCAAAGTTATCTTCTCTCTTTTCAAGGCCTTCGCCCTTCTCAAAACGAACAAAGGAGACGATTTCGATTTTGCCGCCCATCTCTTTGGCCTTTTCCTGGGTATACTTGGTTACAGAGAGGTCGCCGTCCTTGATAAAGGGCTGCTCCACCAGGCAGAACTCCTTGTAGTACTTGTTGATACGTCCAGCCACCATTTTCTCGGCGATATTGGCAGGCTTGCCCTCGTTGATAGCCTGGGCAGTGAGAATCTCCTTCTCCTTCTCCAATACATCAGCGGGCACATCTTCCTTGTGGCAGTACATAGGAGTAGCAGCGGCAACCTGCATAGCGATGTCTTTGCCATAGGCGGCAAAGGCGGGATTGGAGGCTACGTCAGTGTCAAACTTCACCATGACGCCGATTTTGCCGTCGCCATGGATATAGGTAGCCACGTCACCCTCATAGCGGGTAAACCGGCGCACCTTAATATTCTCGCCAATAGTGAGGATTTTCTCCCGCAGCAGCTCTTCCACAGTGAATTCACTGTCAGCGCCTTTGCAGGCCAGCAGGGCCTCCACATCAGCGGGATTTTCTTTGATAACAGTATTGGCGCAGATTTCCACGAATTTTTTGAATTCGTCGTTCTTAGCCACGAAGTCAGTTTCAGCGTTGACTTCAATCACTACGCCCACCTTGCACTGGTCGCAGTATTTGGCAAACACAGTGCCCTCAGCGGCAATACGGCCCGCCTTCTTCTCAGCGGCGGCCAGTCCCTTTTCCCGCAGCAGCTCAACGGCCTTTTCCATATCGCCGCCCGCCTCGGTGAGGGCCTTTTTGCAGTCCATCATCCCGCAGGAAGTTCTCTCCCGCAGGGTTTTTACATCTTGTGCAGTAAAACTCATTTCAAATTCCTCCTATATCCCTGATATGCCAAAAACCAGGCAGAATTATTCGGCGTCTTCGTCCTTATCGGGGGCAGCTTCTTCCTCGACCTGGGCATCCATACCCTGACGGCCCTCCAGAATCGCATTGCCCATCGCCTGGGAAATCAGTTTCACAGCACGGATAGCGTCGTCATTGCCGGGAATCACATAGTCAATTTCATCGGGGTCGCAGTTGGAATCCACAATAGCCACAACCGGGATACCCAGTTTTTTGGCCTCAGCCACAGCGATTTTCTCTTTTCTGGGATCAACAACAAACATGACACCAGGGAGCCGGTTCATGTTCTTAATACCGCCCAGGAACTTCTCCAGCTTCTCAATTTCCAGGTTCAGCTTGATAACTTCCTTTTTAGGCAGCAGGTCAAAGGTGCCGTCGGCCTCCATCTCACGGAGCTTCTCCAACCGGCGGATTCTTCTCTTGATAGTCTCAAAGTTGGTGAGCATACCGCCCAGCCATCTGGCATTTACATAATGGGCCCCAGCGCGCTCTGCCTCTTCCCGGATGGATTCACCGGCCTGCTTCTTGGTGCCTACGAAGAGGATTTCCTCCCCGTTCGCAGCAGCGTCGCGGACAAACAGATAAGCCTCTTCCAGTTTGCGTACGGTCTTTTGCAGGTCAATGATGTAGATGCCGTTGCGCTCGGTGAAGATATAGGGGGCCATTTTGGGGTTCCATCTTCTGGTCTGATGCCCAAAGTGGACGCCCGCTTCCAGTAATTGTTTCATTGATACGACTGCCATGGATGATTTCCTCCTTTTGTTAAACCGCCACCCCACGCACCTTACCCAAAACCACCGGATTCCCCCGGCACTCGGTTCGGCTAATTGTGGGATGTGTGATATAAAAATTCTTTTGTGCTGGAAATAGGATGCAGCCCTATTCCAACCGCCATGATATTATACCACAGCTTTTCCCCATTTGCAAGAAAAATTTACAAGCCCTAATGGGATTTTTTCTGTCCGCCTCAAACGATAAAATCTAAAACCACAAGTGGTTCCTCCGCCACAGAAAAGCCCGGTATACTCTCGCGCCGGTAGGGCAGCTGATTGGTGTACCATTTCGCCTGAACTGCTCTCATCCCGGCGTTTCTGGCCCCTTCCAATTCATTGCTCCCCCCGTCCCCCACAAAGATACACTCCTCCGGCGCAACTTCCAGCAAATCAGCGGCTCTGTGGTAAATGCGGCTATCCGGCTTTTGCAGCCCCACCTGATAGGACAGGATGGTTTGGTCAAAGAAGGGGTACAGCTTGCTTTCTGAAATCCCCTCCACCTCTTCCGCCGAGCAGTTGCTCACCATTGCGGTTTTCAGCCCCATCCCTTTCAGCTCTTCCAGCAGCTGGTATACCTCCTGATGAACATAGTGAAAGCACGCTGACTTTGTCAACACTCGTTTTTCCATAACAGCGTCCAATGTCGCGCTGTCAATGGCTTTTCCACATCTTTCACAGGCATATCGAATGGAATCTGTAAAGTCTATTTCTCCCAAATAGCGTTTCTGTTCATTTTCATCCCAACACTGGTTAAAAAGAGCTTGGTCCACTCCCAAATCAGAGGACATCTCACTTTTTGTATACTTTTTATGCCCCCACTCGGTCATCAGGGTTTCAAACAAGTCAAAAAGTACCGCTTTTGTTCTCATTCCCTTCCCTCCTCAAAACCGCAATCAATCCAGCGCCTTCACCATCAGCAAAAAGTCGGCAAAACTGCCGTCCGGGTATTGCAAGGCGCGGGGGATACTCCCCACAGTCTCAAACCCCAGCTTCTGGTATAGGCCAATGGCAGGCCGGTTGGAGGAAACCACTTCCAATTCCGCCTGCAAATATCCGGCGGTTTTTGCAGCCTCTAAAATCTCCCCCAGCAGCAGGGTTCCAATTCCAATCCCGCAGAATTTTTGATAGAGTGTAATATCCACGCTGCACCGGTGGCGCAGCCGGTTTTGCATCCCAACCCCATAGAGGATAGCTATCCCCGCCAATCCCCCTTCCACTTCTGCCAAAAGCCGCAGCCGCCGGGAAGAGGTGTTCCAACGTGTAATCCGCTGCGCCTGTTCCTCTGTGGTCTGGGTAATATCCTCCGGCCCCACAATTAGGTAAGGCGTTTCCACGCTGGTTTCTCTCTGATAGCGCACAATTTGTTCTGCGTCTTCCGCCTCCGGCCGCCGGACCAGGCAATTTGCTCCGTTTTTGAGTAAGCAATTCTTTGAAGTATACTCCATTTTCCCAGTTCCCCTTTCTACCCAATACAAGAGGGGACACAACAGCGCCTGTATCCCCTTCGTCTATCCTTCAAAATCCCCCTTTTTCTCCTCCACAATCCCCCTAGCTGTGGCAGCGTTTTCCTGAATCTTTTCCTTTAACGCATCGATAGAGGCGAATTTCTGTTCCGGGCGCAAAAACTGCAAAAAATACACTCGGATGCGCTGCCCATACAAGTCCCCTGAGAAGTCCAGAATATAGGTCTCGCTCAAGGGCATTGGGCTTCCCACTGTGGGCTTCACCCCCACGTTTGTCACGCCCGCATAGGATTTCCCATCCACCTGCACCAAGGTGGCGTAGACCCCATAGCGGGGGATGAGAAAACCGGGCGGGAATTCCTGATTGATGGTGGGTGAGCCAATGGTGCGCCCCAACTGGTTTCCCTTGATAACCGGGGTATCCAGCATCAGGGGGCGTCCCATCAGGCGGGCGGCCTGTTCCGCCTCTCCCGCCAGCAGCAGCTCCCGGATACGGGTGGAGCGCACCGGCGTCTCCCCCTGCACCACTTCTTCCACTACTGTAAGGCCAATTCCCTGTGCCTCGCACAGCTCCCGCAGCAGGGCCACATTACCCACTGCGCCCTGCCCAAAGCGGTAATCCCTGCCGCAGCAAAGCCCCTTGGCCCCCATTTTATCCAACAACACCGATGTAAAGAAATCCTGGGGCTGTAGGGCAGCCACCTCCTCAAAGGGAGGGCAGAGGCAGAATTCCAGTCCCAGCGTGTCAAAAATATCCCATTTCTGTTCCTCAGTCAGCAGCGCCGCTGCCTCCCGCTTGGACGCCGGACGCCTGCTGCCGGTACGGAAGGTAAAGACGCCGGGCGTAAGCCCTTGCCTTCTCGCCTCCTGCACTGCCCGGCACAGTACCGCCCGGTGCCCGGCATGGACGCCGTCAAAAAAACCCAGCGCCACCACACTGCCCGGGTATTCCCCGCCGCTCATCTTTTCCAGGGCGTCAAAAACTCTCATCGCTCTGTCCCCTTTTGCTTTTTATGTTCCGTCCCCGCCGCCATCGCTCTAGGACAAAAAGAGCTTGCGGGAACGCAGCGCCTCCCCGTCATAAGTACCCAGGCCCAAAAAGAGCCCGTCTTCCCCGTACACCCGGCAGTTCTCCGCCTCTGGACGGCAACTCCAAAGGGGGGCGCCGTTGCAAAAGCGCCGTTCCTGCTCTTTTGTCAGTGTCACCTCTGCCCAGGAGGCAAAGAGGCGGTCCACCGGCAGCAGGGAGAGCCTGCCCTCGTCAGCCAGCTGCTGGATTTGCGGCAGGGTCAGGCAGTTTTCCAGGGAGAAACCGCAGGCCTCTACCCGCCGCAGGGCCTCCAGCACACCGCCGCAGCCCAGTTTTTCCCCCAGGTCGTCCGCCAAGGAACGGATATAGGCCCCCTTGCTGCACGCTGCATAGACTTCATACACTGCCGTTTCCACCCGCCGGGTGACATGAAGGTCATAAAAGCAGACGGGGCGGGGCCTGCGCTCCACTTCCACCCCATTGCGGGCCAGTTCGTAGAGCTTTTTTCCCCCCACCTTTAGAGCAGAGTACATGGGTGGCACCTGCAAAATCTCTCCCCGGAAGGCACTCAACGCCTCCACAAATCCCTCTTCTGTCACAGTAGAAGCGTCCCGCCGCTCCAAAATCTGTCCAGTAATGTCCAGGGTGTCCGTGACAAGCCCCAGGCGGATTTGGGCCAGATAGGCCTTGTCGTGGTTTTCCATCAGGTCAATGGCCCTGGTGGCGTTCCCCACAAAGACAGGGAGCACGCCGGTAGCCATGGGGTCCAGCGTGCCGCTGTGCCCAATTTTCCGGGTGTGCAAAATCCCCCGCAGCTTGGCAACCACGTCAAAGGAGGTAAAACCGGCGGGCTTGTCCACACAGAGGATGCCGTTATAGGTCTGGTTTGTCATCTCCTACCTCTTCCTGTCAGCCCTTCAGGCGCCTGCCAACCGCATCCAGCAGGGTCTGGCGCACCTCCTGCCAGCTCCCCTTGAGCACGCAGCCCGCCGCCCTGGGATGGCCGCCGCCCCCCAGTTCCCCGGCAATTTCATTGGCGCTCACTGTCTCCGCTGTGCGTAAGGACACCTTGTAGTCCCCGTTGGGCTGTTCTGTCACTGTAACTCCCGCCTCTACCCCTTCAATCTGCCGGGGCAGCTGCGAGAGGCCCTCTAACTCCTGAGGCGTCAGGCCATGGGCGTTCAGCATCTTCTGGGTAATCAGCAGTAGCGCCATCCGGTCCTCAAAGGCATACTCCAACCCGCTGATGGCCTCCTGCTCCAACGCCAGACGATTTTTCTCTTTGCTGGAAAACAACAACGTGTTGATTTTTACAAAATCCGCCCCGGCCTCGATAAGCCTGGCCGCTACCCGGTGGCACTTTGCCGTCACATTGGAATGGAGGAAACAGCCGGTATCAGTGCAGAGCCCTGTATAGAGGCAATTGGCAATTTTGGGGGAAATCTCCACCCCCATGGCCTCAATCACCTCCAGCATCAGCTGGGCGCAGGCAGGCGCCTCAGCGTCCAGCGCCAGGTGTTTGGCATACTCCTTGTTGGAGATGTGGTGGTCAATACACAAATCGATTTTCTCGGGGTATTCCTGCAACGTCGAGCCAAAGAGCTGCGGGTCAGCCAAATCCACCGCCACCAGGTAGGGGTTCTCCACCGGGTCGTCCTGATACCCCTGGGTGAGGTAGCTATATTTTTTTGGCACCGGGTCCTGGCAACGGAAAGCCACCTGCTTGCCCAGGGCCCGCAGGGCATGAATCAGCCCAAAGGCCGAGCCAATGGTATCGCCGTCCGGATTTTTGTGGCTAAAAACCAAGAACGAGTCCTGGGCCAGCAGCAGGCGGGCCGCCTCTTTCCCGTCAATCCTCATCCGGCTTCTCCCCCTTCTTTTCCAGGCCCTGCAAAATCCGGGCAATATCTGCACTGGCTTCAATGGAGTCGTCAGCCACAAAAATCAGCTCAGGGGAACGGCGCAGTTTCAGCCGGTGGTCCAGTTCCCGGCGGATATACCCGCCGGCCTTTTTCAGCCCCTTCACTGCCTCCTTGGTCTGTTCTATGCCCTCCAAAGAACTGATATAGATTTTCGCATAGGATAAATCCGGGGTTACGTCTACCTTCACTACACTCAGGAACCCAGTCACCCTGGGGTCCTTCACCGTACGCAGAATATCGGTGAGCTCCCGTTTCACATCCTCGGAAATGCGGTTGATTTTATATTCTGCCATGATAAGCGCTCCTTTCTCCAAAAGCGGAAATGGCAGGTCAGCTATGAGACCCCGAGGGCCGCTGCAAATCCGCAGCAGCCCTCGGAAAACCGGCCGTCTTTATTCATCCCGATATTCTTCTGTGATATACGCCTCGTAGACATCGCCCACATGCACATCGTTGAATTTCTCCAGCGTAATACCGCATTCGTAGCCCTGGGCCACCTCTTTCACGTCGTCCTTAAAGCGCTTGAGGGAGCTCATCATATCGTCGGCGATGATAATGCCATCGCGGACAATGCGGATTTTTGCTGTGCGTGTGATTTTGCCCGAGAGCACGTAGCAGCCCGAAACCACGCCCACGTTGGTGATGCGGAACACATCCCGCACCTCTGCCCGGCCCAAATCCACATCCCGGAATTTGGGGGCTAGCATCCCCTTCATAGCGGATTCCATCTCCTCAATGGCATCGTAGATAATCCGATAGAGCCGCATATCCACACCGTTCTGGTCAGCAATCTCCTTTGCCAACGGGTCAGGCCGCACATTAAAGCCCACGATGATGGCATTGGAGGCAGTGGCCAGCGACACGTCGGATTCGGTGACAGCACCCACAGCCCCGTGGATAACCCGTACCCGCACCTCGTCGTTGGAGAGCTTTTCCAGCGACTGCTTCACAGCCTCTACAGAGCCTTGCACGTCGGCCTTGACGATGAGCGCCAGCTCCTTCATCTCGCCCTGCTCAATCTGGGAGAAGAGGTTATCCAAGGTCACCTTCTGGTAGGCCTTAAAGCGCTCTTCCTTCTCCTCCTGCTTGCGCTGTTCCGCCAGCTCTCTCGCCAGCCGTTCGTCCTCCACGGCATTGAACACGTCGCCCGCCGCGGGCACCTCGGCCAGGCCGGTAATCTCCACCGGCACACTGGGCCCGGCAGTCTCAATCTTGCGGCCCTTGTCGTCCTGCATCACCCGCACACGGCCCACAGCGGTCCCGGCAATCACCACGTCGCCGGTTTTCAGGGTGCCGTTTTGTACCAGCACTGTGGCAATGGGCCCACGTCCCTTATCCAGCTTTGCCTCGATAACAGTACCCTTTGCCAGCCGGTCGGGGTTGGCTTTCAGCTCCTTCACCTCGGCCACCAGCAGGATATTTTCCAGCAGCTCTTCAATGCCCTGTTTCGTCACGGCAGAGACCGGCACACAAATCACGTCGCCGCCCCACTCCTCGGGCACCAGCTCATACTCTGTCAGCTCCTGCTTCACCCGGTCTGGGTTGGCCTCCGGCTTATCCATCTTGTTGATTGCCACGATGATAGAGACCCCCGCCGCCTTGGCGTGGTTGATAGCCTCCACCGTCTGGGGCATGATACCGTCATCTGCGGCCACAACCAGCACGGCAATGTCCGTCACCTGGGCGCCCCTTGCCCGCATGGAGGTAAAGGCCGCATGCCCAGGGGTGTCCAAGAAAGTCACAGACTGGTCCTGCACCTTCACCCGGTAAGCGCCGATATGCTGCGTAATGCCGCCCGCCTCCGAGGCAGTGACATCCGAATGCCGGATGGCGTCCAGGATAGAGGTTTTGCCATGGTCAACGTGGCCCATCACCACCACCACAGGGCTCCTGGGCACCAGGTTGCTGTCCAGGTCCTCCGAGGTGTCAATCAGCCGGTCTTCAATGGTGACAACCACTTCCCGCTCCACCTTGGCATTGAATTCACCCGAAACCAGCTCGGCGGTATCAAAGTCAATTTCCTGGTTCACCGTAGCCATCACACCCAGCAGGAAGAGCTTTTTGATAACCTCTGCCGCCGTGGCTTTCAGCTTGGCAGCCAGCTCACCCACGGTAATGGTCTCGCCCACCGTGATTTTGAGCACCTTTTTCTGCCGTTCCGCCGCAATGCGTTTCAGGCGCTCGGCCTCGGTCTCCCGCTTGGCGTTGCTGCGGTTCTTGTTGCGGTAGGTGGCGGATTTTTGGTTCAGTTTCTGCTTGCTCTGCAGCTCCTGCTTGGATTTGGGGAACTGGGGCGCAATGGTCTCGTATTTCTCGTTGTATTTATCCAAAATCACATGGGCGCTCTTGGTATCCACCCGGCGCACCATCTTGCCATTCTCCTCCGTCAGGTTCTTGGGAGGTACATTGGACGTAGGCCGCTGCACGGCAGCCTTAGGCGGCTGCGCAGGCCTTGCAGGCTGGTTTTGCCTGGGCGGATTCTGCCTCCCCTGCTGGTTCTGGCCCTGGGGCCTGCCCCCCTGGGAAAAGGCGGGTTTCCCCTGTTGGGGACGGTTCTGCCCCTGCTGCTGGGGCCGGTTCCCGTTCTGTCCAGCGCCCGCAGGCCGCTGGTTCAAATTGGGGCGGAACTGGGGTACTCTCTGCTGTCCGCCGCCCTGCTGCCCTCCTGCCGCCGGGCGCTGGGGCGCAGGCCGTCCCTGGGCATTGCCGCCCTGGGGCCGCTGCTGGGGCTGTGCCGCCCGGGGAGCCTGCTGTACAGGCTTCTGTACCGGCTGGGCAGCCTCCGGCTGAGGTTTGGCAGGCTGTGCCGCAACGGGTGCCCGCTCCTCTTTCGGCTTTTCTCCCTTGGCCACAGCCGGGGCTTTTTCCACTACAGGCTCTTTTGCCACAGGCTTCTCTGCTTCCACAGGTTTTTCTGCCGGTTTCTCGGGTGCAGCCTTTTCTTCGGCGGGCATTTCCACAGGCTTCGCCCCTGCCGGTTTCTCCTGGGCAGCGGGTTTGGCCTCTTTGGCCGGAGCCTCTTCCTTGGCAGGAGCCTTTTCCGCCTTAGGGGCCTTCTTCTCCGCCTTCACCGGAGCCACACTGGTAGCGGTGAAATACCGGTCAAAGTTTTCCACTGCCTTCTCCTTGGTAAAGTGCTCAAAGACGTAGTCCAGCTCCTCCTCGGTGAGGGCCGTCATATGCTTTTTCGGCTCAGGAAAGCGCTCGCCCAGAAGCTCAATAATGGATTTGCTGGGCTGGCCCAAGTCCTTTGCCACCTCATGTACTCTGTATTTTTGCATCATATTGCCATTTACCTCCCGTTCTCTCCAATCCACACCCCAGGGATACCGCTGCTCCCTCTGCCTCCTGCCCGGCCAGTTCATCGGCCATTGCAGTCAGCCGGGCGGCAAAGTTTGGCTCCTCTACTGCGAGGATACCCACCCGCTTGCCCAGGGTAAACCAAATCTCATCCATCTTTGTCTGGAGATTTCTCATCGGCACATGGGCCTCCTCACACAGGTGAACCACTCCGCGCCGGGATTTTTCTGAAATATCCCCCGCCAAGAGCACCAGTTTGGCCCTGCCATGAGATATGGAGGAACACACCACATCATATCCCATCGCCAGCTTTCCCGCTCTTCTCGCCAAAGAAACCATACTCCAAAGACGGCTCTCTTCTTCCTTCATCTCTTTTTCCTATGTCCCTTTCCGGGAACCCTGTCCCGATAGGGGAGAAGCATTTTCCGTCCCGTCTTCCAGCCCTTGGCGCAGCTGCGCCTCCAACTTGTCGTATACCTCGTCGGGTATCTGCTGGGAAAACGCCTTCTCCAGCCGTCTCTGCTTGCGCGCCTTTTGCAGGCAGGCCAAATCGCTGCACAGATAGGCGCCTCGGCCTGACTTTTTGCCGGTGAGGTCTAAATCAATCTCCCCCTGCGGGCTTTTGACTACCCGCACCAGCTCCTTTTTCGGCCTGTGCTGGGCGCAGCCCGTGCACATCCTCAAGGGCACTTTTTTCTGCTGCATTGTGTTTGACCATTCCCTTCCAAAAGGATTTTCAAGCGCTTTAACTCTATGGTAAAAGCGGGAACGGGGTTTCCCCCTCCGCTGGTTTTGTTATTCCTCTGCGGCCTCTTCTTCCGCAGTTTCTTCAAAATCCGCCCCTAGTTCCGGGGCTTCCTCCGCCTCTGTGACAATCTCCTCCACCTCGGCAGTTTCCTCAGCCTCAGGGATTTCCCCGGTTTCAGCCACGGGCGCTTCGCTCTCAGTGTCTTCTTCCACCCCTGTCAGCACCTCGTCCAGCACCTCCAAGGCGTCCTCCTCGGACTCTTCCGGAGCCTTGGGCTCTTCCACCTCTAAGGCCATGGGGTCACTGGCAGGCCGGATATCAATCTTCCAGCCGGTGAGCCGGGCGGCCAGCCGGGCATTTTGTCCCTTATTGCCGATAGCCAAACTCAGCTGCCCGTCAGGCACCACGGCGCGGCACATCCGGTTCTCGATATCCGTGATACGCACCGCCACCACTTCGGCAGGCGAAAGGGCTGCGCGGATAAACTCCTCCGGCTGCTCCGAGTAGCGCACCACATCGATTTTCTCGCCCCCCAGCTCATCCACCACCTTGGCCACCCGAGTGCCCTTGGGGCCAATACAGGCGCCCACTGCGTCCACATTGGGGTCTTGGCTGTAAACGGCCAGCTTGGTGCGGGAGCCCGCCTCTCTGGAAATAGAGCGGATTTCCACTGTGCCGTCGTAGATTTCCGGCACCTCGTTTTCAAAGAGCCGCTTCACCAACCCGGGATGGGTACGGGAAATCATCACCCTGGGCCCCTTCTCCGTCTCGGTCACATCCACGATATAGACTTTCAAGAAGGCCCCGTCGGTATAAGTTTCACCGGGCACCTGCTCGGATTTCAGCAGCACGGTCTCGTTGCCGTCGATTTCCACTGTGATAATGCCCTTGCGGGGGTCAATGCGCACAATGCGCCCAGTGACAATCTCCTGCACATGGCGGCGGAATTTTTCAAACATCTGTCCCCGCTCCGCCTCCCGGATGCCCTGCTTGATGACATGCTTAGCAGTCTGGGCGGCAATGCGGCCAAAGTCCTTGGTCTCCAGCTGCACGTCCACGTAGTCCCCCACCTGGGCCCCGCCGGAGAGCTTCCTGGCCTCGTCCAATCCAATTTCGCAGGTGGGGTCAAAGACCTCCTCCACCACCTCTTTGCCGATAGAGACGATAAACTCCTGCTTCTCGTCGTCGATGGAGACGAAGACGTTTTCCGCCGAGAAGTAATCCTTTTTCACGGCGATGGCAATGGCGTTTTTAATTTTTTCCAATAAGTAATCCGCCGAGATGCCTTTTTCCTTTTCCAGCAGTTTCAGCGCTTCAAAAAATTCCGTGTTCATGGCTCAAACCCATACCTTTCGCTCATTTTGGGGTTGGTGCTGCGCAGCAGGCGGGAAGGCTATTCTTCCCCATCGTCCCCTTCTTCATATACGTCACAGGCCCGGATATAAGACGTGTCTCCCCGGTTTACAGTGTATTCCTCGCCATTACAGTCCAGGCGCACCTCTTTTTTCTCCCCATCATAGGAGAGCAGGATGCCTTCCAATTCCCGTACCCCGTCCTGTTCCCGGATAAAGCGCAGGCGTACCGGCTGGCCGAGATACTGTTCAAAGTGCCAGTCCTTCGTCAGGTCGCGCTCAATGCCAGGCGAGGAAACTTCTAGGTAATAGGAGGTTGGGATGGGGTCCGCCTCGTCCAGGACAGGGTCAATCCCACGGCTCACCCGTTCGCAGTCGTTCAAATCCACCCCGTCTTCGCTGTCGATAATCACGCGCAGGTACCAGGACGCCCCCTCTTTTTCATAGCGCACGTCCCACAAGATGAGCCCCAGTTCTTCCACAACAGGCTCGATAAGCCCGGTCACAACGCGTACGGTATTTCCCCCTTTAGCCAAATCCATCCCTCCGTTTACATAAATGAAAGAGTGGGAAATGTTCCCACTCTTTCACCAACTCCTTATCCTTGCTTAGAATACCACACTTTTTCCGGAAAATCAAGGCTTTCCGCAAAGTTTTTCGCCAGTTTCCCCCGTTTTCCACGGGTTTTTCCCTGTGCAACGTGTTTTTTACGTCCAAGAAACCAGGTGGCGTTCTAAATCTCCACAATCAGCAGCTCCTGCGCATCAAAGCATGCCCTCTGCTGCACTTCTCCCCGGAAGAAGTCAAAAGCGCCGCCGTGGGAATCCAGCCCCCTTGAAATGGAGTTCACCAGCAGCACCCGTTCTGCCGCCAGCGCCGCCTGTTCGGCGTATTCCCGCTCCTCTTCCGCCCATTCTGCCAGGGAAAAATTCACATACTCCGGCCACAGCAGTACTCCTTGGGTGCAAAACCGCTCCGGAGCCTCCCACAAATCCCCACACAGGGCGATTTTGAAGACCTGTCCCCGATAGGAAAAATTCCCTGTCTCCTCTCCCTCTCGGTAACGGGGGTCTGTCACAAAGCGCTCCTTCCACCCTTTGGAGATACGCCGGTAGTTGTGCAGGATTTTCCCCTCCTGGACAAGGGCGCAGGAGGAATAGAGGTCGCCTCTGTCCTCTTCGATATAGCCAAAGAGCAGGTCAGTGCCATACCGCACTGTCATGTCGCAAATCCGCCGCATCACCGGCGAATCCGCCGAGACAGCCAGCTCCCGGTCGTGAGCATAGTCCCAGTTCAGCCCGTCAAATCCCTGCAAAAAGGACTCTCCAAAGCACACCAGCTCCGCCCTCCCCTGGGCGGCCTTTAGCCCGCGTTCCAGTTGGGAGAGGTTGGATTCCAAGTCCCCGATGACAAATTCATAGGGGGCCAATGCAACTCTCATCGTCATCCCTCCCTTCAGGCAAAGAATCCGAAGTACACCAGCACCAGGGCGCCCAGCACAATCCGGTACCAGCCAAAGGCCTTAAAGTCCTTCTTGCGGATGTAGTTCATCAAAAACCGGATGGCAAAGAGGGAGACCGCAAAGGCCGTCACTGTCCCTGCAATGAGAATGGACCACTCCAGCCCGTTAAAGCCCACTTCGTTTTTCACAAAGTATTTGATGAGCTTGTAGCCGCTGGCGCCGAACATCATGGGGATTGCCAGGAAAAAGGAAAACTCCGCCGCCACACTGCGGGAGCATCCCAAGAACATGGCCCCTAAAATGGTGGAGCCGGAGCGGGAGGTGCCGGGAATCAGCGCCAGGATTTGAAAGAGCCCAATCCCCAGCGCTGTGCGGTAGCTCAGATGGTCGATATTCGCCAAGGCGGGGGATCTGCCCTGGTTACGCCGTTCCAGCAGCAAAAAAAGCACGCCATAGAGGATTAACGTGACGGCCACGGTGAGATAATTGTAAAAGAGGTAGTTGATGTCATCGTCAAAGAGGAAGCCGATGAGCGCGGCAGGCGCTGCCGCCACCGCCACCTTGAGCCACATCACCACTGTCATCTGCCGCTGGCGCGGTGTCTTGCTGGGGGAAAAGGGGTTCAGCTTGTGAAAATAGAGCACCACCACCGCCAGAATGGAACCCAGCTGAATCACCACAAAAAACATATCCCGAAACGCCTCGGACACATTCAGCTTGATAAATTCGTCAGCCAAAATCATGTGCCCCGTGCTGCTGATGGGCAGCCACTCCGTGATGCCCTGGACAATCCCAATAAAGATTGCCTTAATCAGCTCCCAAAATGCCTCCATGGAATCACTCCTTTTGCAGGGAAACGAGGCCATTCCCAGCCCAGCCGGGAATCAGCCCCTCCCTTTTTCCAACTATGCCGCCAAAATGCCTACAAACAATATTTGTTTTCAAGCATTTTGGCTGAGACTCCAAAAGTGTAGTTTTTAAAGCCTTTTGATTATAAAACGATTTTCCCGTTGTTTTTCTTCCCGCAAAAGCGGTTCCCTGGTTATTCTTATCCGGATTCCCCAGGAGATATGTCATTTCCCTGGAAATACTCTTGCCAGGGGAAGCGCTGGCTAGCCCAGATAGGCCACTGCTTCAATCTCTACCAGGGCGTTCTTGGGCAGTGCCGCCACCTGGAAAGCCGCCCTGGCCGGCAACACCTGGCCTGTAAAGCATCCGGCATACACCTGGTTCACCGCGGCAAAGTCCGCCATATTGGCCAGATACACTGTGGTCTTTACCACCTGGTCAAACCCACAGCCCGCCTCTTTTAAGATGGCCTCAATATTTTTTAAAGACTGTAGGGCCTGCCCCTCCACATCGGCGGGCATCTCGCCGTTTGCGGGATGAATGGGCAGCTGCCCCGAGACATAGACAAAATCCCCGGCGCGCACAGCTTGGGAATAGGGGCCAATGGCAGCAGGGGCATTCTCGGTGTGGATTTTTTGGGTCATAGCAATCGCGTCCTTTCTTTTATCAGCAGGCAAAAGCCTGTTTTGTTTCCTTTTTTTGTATGATTAAAAGATACCATGTCGCTCCATTAAAGTCAATCCCCCTCTGGGTTTCCACTTAGAATAAATGGGAACCACTTGTAAATACTAGAGATTGTAACAGAAAATTCAGCGAATGAACGGCAACTGGGTTTGCCCATAAAATAGCACCAATTTACACAGAGAGGAACGATTTATCATGAAAGCCACAGGGATTGTCAGACGGATCGACGACCTCGGTCGTGTAGTCATACCCAAAGAAATCAGACGTACCATGCGCATCCGGGAGGGGGACCCCCTGGAAATCTACACGGACAACGACGGCGAAGTTATTTTCAAAAAATATTCCCCCATCGGCGAGCTTTCCTCCTTTGCCGGGCAGTATGCCGAGGTGCTGTATAAGACCTCCGGCTTCCCGGTGGTGGTGTGCGACCGGGACCACGTGATTGCAGTCTCCGGCGTACCCAAAAAGGAAATCCTGGAGCGCCGTGTCTCTCCCCAGCTGGAAGAGGTCATGGAGCTGCGCAAAAGCTACCAGGTCTCGGAGGGGGCCCGGCTGCAGCCGGTAGAGGGTGTTTCCCGCTACGCCGCCGTGGCCGCCCCCATCATCTCCTCGGGAGACGTGGCAGGCTCCATCCTGTTGCTGGAATCCGAAGAGGGCAAGCAGGTCACCGAGACGGAAATCAAGCTCATCCAGGCAGGTGCCTCCTTTCTGGGCAAGCAGATGGAGGAATAACCCCAAAATCCCTAAAGAGCAGGATGTCAGGAAAATCTTGGCATCCTGCTCTTGACATTTTCCGGCAGCAGCGCTATGATAGGGGCATATTATAGGAAAAAGATTTTTTATATCTAATTATTATATCTTTTTCCTATAGAAAAAGTGAGAAGGAGCGAGCAAAAATGAATGTGTACCTGGATTTATTTTTGACCTTTGCCCGCATCGGCGGCCTCACCTTTGGGGGCGGCTACGCCATGCTGCCGATTTTGCAGCGGGAAGTGGTGGAAAAGCGGGGCTGGGCCAGCAACGAGGAGCTGATGGACTACTACGCCATCGGCCAGTGCACCCCCGGCGTCATCGCCGTCAACACCGCCACTTTTATCGGGCTAAAAAACCGCGGCGTCTTAGGCGGCATTGTGGCAACGCTGGGTGTGGTGTTCCCCTCCCTGCTCATCATCACCGTCATCGCCGCTTTTATCAGCAACTTTGCCGACTTGGCCGTGGTGCAAAATGCCTTTGCCGGCGTGCGCGTCTGCGTCTGCGTGCTGATTGTCAACGCGGTAGTCAAGCTGTGGAAAAAATCAGTGGTGGATTTGCCTGCGCTGTTCATCTGCCTGGCTGTCTTCCTCTGCTCCGCCTTTTTCTCGGTGACACCGGTGTTGCTGGTGCTCTTCGCCGGTGTGGCGGGCGTTATCATCCAAACCTTAAAGGGAAAAGGAGGGAAAGTCCAGTGATTTTCTTAGAATTATTCTTCCGCTTTTTCAAAGCCGGCCTCTTTGCCGTGGGCGGCGGCCTAGCCACCCTCCCCTTCCTCTATGAGATTTCCGACGCCACCGGCTGGTTCTCCCATGCCCAGCTGGCCGATATGGTGGCAATCTCCGAATCCACCCCCGGCCCTATCGGCGTCAATATGGCAACTTATGTGGGCTATAGCTCCGCAGGCCTCCTAGGGGGCTTGGTGGCAACCCTGGGCCTCATCACCCCCTCGGTCATTGTCATCATGATTGTGGCCCGTTTCCTGCGCAGCTTCAGCGACAACAAATATGTCCAGGCTGTTTTCTATGGCCTGCGCCCTGCCTCCACTGCGCTCATCGCCGCAGCGGGCTATTCGGTGCTCAAAATTTCCCTGCTGCATCTCGACCTCTTCTCCACTGGCGGCTTGGCAGCGGTCTTCGACTGGAAGGGCCTTCTGCTGGCCCTGGTTCTGCTGGTGCTTACCGGTCCCCAGCTCCCCGGGATGGGCAAATCCAAAGAGCCAAACGCCCTAGTGAAACTCCTGCAATCCTGCCGCAAAATCCACCCGGCAGCCTATATCGCCCTCTCCGCCGTAGTTGGCATCCTGTTCCATTTTGCCGGGGTGTAATGAGGAGGCTTCGAGGCAAACCTCCGCTGGCCTTGCGCAAAGTTCCAACCTGCGTTATCGTATCCCCATCTAAAGAGGAGGCATTCGGATGAACATCAAGCAGCTTCAGTATTTCATCGCCGTTGTCCGCGAGGGCAGCTTTTCCGCCGCTGCCAAGAGCCTCGGCATCTCCCAGCCCCCTCTCAGCAGCCAGATAAAGCTGCTGGAAGAGGAGCTGGCTGTGGAGCTGCTGGAACGGGGCTGCCGCCCGGTGCGCCCAACCCAGGCGGGGGAGCTGCTCTATCTCAGGGCCTGCACCCTCACCGACCTGGCCAGCGCCACCATTGCGGAGCTGCGAGGCAGCAGCGGCGGAAAAGAAACCCTGCGCCTGGGCGCCGTCACTTCCTCCTCCCCCGCTTTGCTGGAGAACCGCCTGCCCCGTTTTGCCGCCGCCCACCCTGACGTCTGCTTTTCCCTGGCTGAGGGCAACACCTACGAGCTGATTAGCCAGCTGAAAAAGGGCCTCATCGACCTGGCCGTGGTGCGCACCCCGTTCCGAGAGCAGGACTTCCGGTGTGCCTATCTGGAATCAGAGCCTATGGCTGCAGTGGGCGTCTCCCGCTTTTTCCCCCAGGGCGCCGGGCAGGCCCTCCCCCTCTCCGCCCTCTCTCAGATCCCCTTGATTTTCTACCGGCGGTTTGAGCATCTCCTGTTTTCCGCCTTTCAGGGGAACGGCATCACCCCCTGGGTCTTCTGCAAAAACGACGACGCCCGCACCACCCTGCTCTGGGCCTCAGCAGGCCTTGGGGTGGCGCTGGCCCCTCTCTCCATCTGCCGCCTTATGCAGCGGGAGGGCACGCTGCTCTTTCCCCTGGACGAGCCCTCCCTCTCCACCCGCATCGCCCTCATCTGCCCCAAAGGCCGCCCCCTCTCTCCAGCCGGGGAATCCTTCTTCTCCCTCTTTCAGGAAAAAATCCGCTGACCCTGCAAAGGGCCGGCGGATTTTTTTATTCAAAGTAAAATAGTTCCTCAAGCAATACAGAGAATCAGCGCCAGCTTCGCAGTGGGGTTAAACTGCCCTGTCTCAATGGAACTGATGGTATCCCTGGACACCTTCACCAGCCCGGCCAGCTGGCCCTGGGACAGCTTCCGCTCTCCCTGTGCCTCCTTCAGGCGGTTTTTCAAAATCAGCTGCTTGTTCATCCCATTGCCACCAGATGATACACATGATATCTCGAAAGCGCCAGTACGTAGTTGTCGGCCTGCTTCAAAGCCTCTTTTTTTCTCATATACATCCCGGCTTTTATTCTCCGCCCTGCTCTTCGCCAAAATCTCATCCCGTTCCATTCCGCTCCCTCCTGCCGAGTTTTCTTTGTAAGTACAGTATCACGCTGCCAAGTAAACTTGTTAAGTATCTTTGCAAAGGTTACTTGGCAGCGGCATTCCCTTGCACATCCAGCGCAGATATGGTATACTGGCCAAAAAAAGAGAGGAGATTTTCCATGAAGGTATTGGCCCTTAACGGGAGTCCACGGAAAAACGGCAACACCTACCAGGCCTTGAGCGCCATGCGCCGCATCCTGGCGCTCTCCGATATTGAGACAGAAATCGTCCAACTGGGGGATAAGGCTGTGCGGGGCTGTATTGCCTGCGGCAGCTGTGCCAAAACCGGCGTTTGCGCCCTGGCCGACGAAGAATTCACCCAAATCACCGAAAAGATGGTGCAGGCCGATGGCTTAATCCTGGGGAGCCCAGTCTATTACGCTGGCATCAACGGCACCCTCAAAGCCTTTTTGGATAGGGCTTTTTATGTGAACGGCTCCAAGCTGCGCCACAAGGTGGGGTGTGCAGTGGCTGTAGCGCGCCGCAACGGCGGCATGCCCACGTTCCAGCAGCTCAACAACTACTTCCTCATCTCCGAAATGGTTGTAGCCCCCTCCTATTATTGGAATGTCCCTCACGGCAGCGCCCCCGGCGATGTGCTGGAAGACGACGAGGGCATGTCGATTGTGAAAAACCTGGCACAGAACATGGCTTGGCTCCTGCAAATGAAGCAGGCCACCGCCGCCACCCTCCCCCCGCCCAAGCCCTATCCCCGGCAGTACACCGATTTTGTCCGCTCCTCCCATCTCTAAAACAAGGAGGTCTCCCCATGCCCAGCACCCTTCGTGTAGGAGCTTATCCCTTTGCCAGCACAGGCAGTATCCCTCAGAACCTCTCCAAAATCTGCGGAGCCATCCGCCAGGCAGCGGCGGAGCAGGTGCGCCTGCTGGTGTTCCACGAGTGTGCCCTGTGCGGTTATCCTCCCATCGAAACCCAGATGGAGCGCATCTCCCCTGGAGAAATCGAAGCAGCCCTACTCCAAATTGGGGCGCTAACCCGGGAATGCCGCCTCTATGCAGCGGTGGGAACTGTACGATTCGAGGGGCAGAAGCGTTACAACTCTCTCTTTCTTTTTGATGACACCGGCCGCCAAATAGGCTGTTACGATAAGAAGGCCCTCTGGGGCTGGGACAGTGAAAACTTCTCCCCCGGCTCCCAGCCTGGCCTTTTCTGTATCGATGGCTTCCGAGTGGGCTTACGCATTTGCTTTGACGTCCGCTTTCCCGAGCCCTTCCGGGAACTCTACCGTGAAGGGGTCGACCTCTGCGCCGTCAGCTTTTCCGATACCCAAAAGGAGCCCTCCCCCGCCCGCTATCAGACTATCAAGTCCCATCTGGTGACAAGGGCTATGGAAAACATCATGTCAGTGGTCTCGGTCAATAGCCTCTCCGCTTTCCAAACCGCCCCCACCGCTTTCTTCGACTGGAACGGCTCCGTCCTGCGGGAATCCGAGCTGGATAGTGAGCGCCTGCTCATCTACGACGTAGAAAAACCAGACATCACCTTCGGCGTAAAAGGCCGGGTAGTGAACAACGACTTCTTCATAGCACAAGAAAAAGACACAGAAAAAAGGGATAACTATGTATCCGCATCATCGGGAATCCCTGGAAATCATGAAAAAACATTTTGAAGAGCAGGGCAATGTGATTGCCCTCATCTTTGGCGGCTCTGTGGCAAAGGGGTGCGAGCGACCGGACTCCGACTTAGACTGTATGGTGGTTTTGTCTGAGGAGGACTACGCCAAGCGGGAGCGGGAGCACACCACGGCGGAGACTATCGGCGGGCTCTGTACCTATGAGGGCGGCTATTTTGACGTAAAATACATGGCAAAGAGCTTTTTGCAGGATGCCGCAGACCACGGCAGCAAGTCCGCCCGCAACGCCTTTGACAAGGCCCAGGTGCTCTTTACCAGGGACAGCGAAATCCCCGAAATCGTCTCCCACATCGCCGTCTTTCAAAGGGAGGAAAAGGCGGACAAGCTGCTCTCCTTCTTTGCCGACCTCTGGCTCAACTACTACTATTTTCTCAAAAGCTGCCCCTTGGACGGCTATATGCGTCTCCACGCCGTCAACGAGGTGATTTACAGCGTCTACCGCATCACTCTCCAGGAGCAGGAGATTTTGTTTCCCAGCAACCGCAGGCTCCAGGAGTTTGTAGCAGCCGTCTCCCCGGAGGCCAAGCGCCTCACCGACTTGGGTGACCGCCTGGCTCAGACCCAGCAGGTGGAGGATGCCGATGCCTTCGTGAATTATTTCTATCAAATCACCTCCTGCGAGATTCCCAAAGACATGCCCCCATCCTCTCCCGCTACACCGCAGATTTTGAGCAGTGGTGGCGAATCCCCCGCCCTTTCATCAAGAACACGAGGCATTTGGGAGGGGTAAACTGCTAATTTCTCTCCAATTCGACAAATCAGTGTGCAACAATCAAATATCGCTGCTGTTACAGAATGTTTCCGTCTGGCTGCTGATGCGGTCAGGCGCTTTTTTTGCCCGA
>JAAVYW010000028.1 GCA_022791315.1 Oscillospiraceae bacterium
CTCCTGCCATACTGTCTTGGCGATGAGCTCCACATCACTCTCGCTGTATGTACCCGCCCCGGCGGCCCAGGCCTGGCCCGAAACCACAAACACGATTGCCCCTGCCAAAACCGCAGGGAGTATCTTCCGCATCCACATATCATCTCGCCTCTCATTCCGTCCGAATCACTACCCTGGGATACCTCTCCCGCAGGGCCTTGATTTTCAGCTTAAACTCCCTCGTTTCCATCCCCTTCACGTCCACCACCTCATAGTGCCCGTCGGGATAGAGCAGCACGAAATCCGGCTCATACAACGCCGCCCGCTGTTCCATGCCCTTCCCCTCAGCCACCACCATTTTCCCGTGATACAGGAACCCATCCAGCTCCCCGCACCGGTGCAGCAGCTTTAGGGAGCTATAGTACCCGGCCTCCTTGGCACTGTCAAAGCAAATACCGTCCACCCAGGTCTTCCTGGCATTGTATTTCGACCGCCGCTTTTCCGGCGTCTTCCCAGGGGCTTTCCCCTGGCGGGCCAGGTAATCGGCATATTCTTCCTCTGTCCACATCATTCCCATCTCCTCCTCACTCCCCGGCAAACCCGAATAAGCTCTGCTGGCCGGGTTCCGCCACAGCCTGCCGGGGGCTTGTCCCGGCCAGCATCTCTTCTCTCGCCCGGCGGCAGAATTCCCTGGAAATCTCAAACCCATAGCTATTCCGCCCCAGCTCATACGCCGCCCGCAGTGTTGTCCCGCTTCCCGCACACGGGTCTATCACCGTGTCCCCCGGTTCCGTGAACACCTGGATCAGTCTCCGCAACAGCTTGATCGGCTTCTGGTTCGGATGGATTTTAGGCACTTCGCTGTCCCTCTCCCACACAAACCAGTTGAACACCATTTTCCCGTCATTACAGAATTTGGGCAGCTTGTCCCGGTAAAGCAGCAGCGCATACTCCGTTGCCCCCACTATCCGCATGTTGGCTTTGAGCACCTGCGCTGAATAATTCTTCACAAACACTAACGGCGCATAGTGCCGGAATCCATACCGCCCGGCATACTCAATCACCGTCTGCATCTGCTGGAATGCACAAAATACAATCATGCAGGGCGCTTTCCCCGGCTCTTTGGGTTCCTTCTTCAAGAGCCGGTTGCAGAAGTGGAAATACTCTGCGATGTTGAAATTCACATCCGTGTTGAAGAATGCTTTCCCAGCCTTGCCGCTCTGGCCGTTCCGCTGATCTCCCCCGATGTACCATTCCGGGCTGGAACCATAGGCATTCACTCCGATGTTGTAGGGGATGTCCGCGATCACCAGCTGCGCCTTGTGGGGTATCTGATACCGGCTGAAATTCTGGAAATTGTCGTTGTACAGCTCACAGGCGATTGCTTTTCCTCTCATCCTACTCCCGCTTCCTCCTTTTCCCTCTGACCGGCGGGTCTCCCTCCCCGCACCATACGCACCGGTACTCCCGGTGCAGGTCTCCCCACTCATCCGCCCACAGGTTCCACTCCTTCACTATGTACCCCTTTGGGGGCCGGGGCTCCCCCTTGGGGATGCGCTTCAGCTCCTTCACCTCGATCTCCGGTTCCTTCAAATTCCGGCTGCAGCTATACCTCTGCTGCCCCTTCCTCCTGGGGGCCTTGGGCGTCTGGTCTCTCCCCGGCTTGTGGGGCTTCTCCGGCCCAACCAGGTACTCAGCCAAGCCCTGGTAATCGTCAAACGGGTCTAGGGGTGACACCATCACCCGCCCGCCCCCGATCTTCTCCCAGCAGTCCCGGATCACCTCCAGCGGCGTATTCTGCATGATGATGTGATGATGCCATCTCGCCTGCTTTTCCGTCACGATGATGTACTTGAGCTCCTGCCCCTTCCCCCGCCAGTATTTTCGCATCGCTTCCAAGAATCGCCTCCGCTTCCTCCTGGCCTCTGCCTCATCGTCATCCTGCCCAGAGGTCAAGGTGACAAACACGTCCCGGTGGGGGATGAAATTGCACAGGATTTTCCAGGCCAGTTTCCGGGCCGCGCTCTTGTCGTTGAGTCTCTTCTGTGCCTCGCTGCTCTCCTGGACCGCCGGGGGCCGGTTCCGGTTCTTCCCCCTGGCCGGTGCCGGGTGCTCGCTGATGTAACACACCCGACCACATCGTACGGTCTTTCTCACGTATTGCACGTCCTCTCACCTCATCTCGGCTAAAGTTAATTGCCTTTGCAAGGATTCTAAACGGCCCTGGGCCGCCTAAAAAACTTGCTTTTCCGGACATGCTGTGCTATACTGGTTATGTAATTGGTAAGCACACAGGCTTTGTCCGGTGTGAAGGGGTTCCCCGGCAGTGGTTCAGACTGCCGGGGATTTCTCTGTCTTCCTGCCCTGTTCCGCCGCCTCGGCGGCAAGTAGGGCGTTTACTTTTGCATCAAATTCCCGCCGTTCCGCGTCTGTCATCGGGCACCAGATGGGTAGCCCCAGCCTCTTCCGATAGGCGTCATACCACCTGCGGATTCTCGGGTTATTGATGTCGGTTGTGTAGTATTTCGGGAAACCCATTCCCCATCACCTACTTTCTCTTCTAATAATCCCCAAGCTCCCTTTAGAATTGTATTTGCTTTCAAAGTGCTCGCAGATGTCATAGGCATTTCGCGGTTTCAACCTTGGCTGCACACAGTGCCCACAACCGAAATCCCATCCTGTCTTTGAATAATGGGCGATATAGTGTTCGCAGTTGACACACATGGGCATTTTCGTTCCAGGCACATGAAGGTAGTTTTCCATCCGTTCCTGTTTTGTTGTTGCCTCCATTTTCTTTTCCTCCATTCGTTTTACGTACTAATTGCATGGCGTGCTATTAGTACGTTGTATGTGCTTCCAGTATAGCGTACTATTAGCACGTAGTCAATACCTTTTGGGAGGAAAACTTATGTTTGGAAAACGATTACGAGAAGTGCGTATGGCTCGTCACTTGACACAGCAAAAATTATCTGATGCTGTTGGCCTAGCGCTTAGAAGCTACCAGTGTTATGAGCAAGGTACCCGGGAGCCCCCGCTGGATATGTTGGTTAAACTGGCCGATGTGCTAGAAGTCCCTACCGACTATCTGCTTTGCCGGGACTTATCTCTCTTAAAGTCCTTTGATGGATTCCAGTGATGTCCTCTAGATTATCCCAAATTTCAAAATCGCCTGTTCGGCTACCTGCTTCAATTTGCTGGTAATATCTCAAACTAATCCCCAGCTTGTCCGCCATAGCCTGCTGGGTCAAACCCGCATCCTTACGGGCGACTTGTAAATTCCTTCTCACTTTAACTCTCACCTACCGTTCTGCGAGTCAAGGGACATCACCTCAGCCTTGGCATTGGATACAGTTTTATATTCCCGTTGCGGGCCCGCCCGATTTTCGCTGTGATACTGGGCGTCAGCTTTATCTTGGCCTCCTGGATATGCCCTGCGCAGAGCCCCGGCACCAGGAGTTGCAGCAAAGCAATGGTCTCCTGGCCCACCAACCCTTGCCCCTCTTCCCCCTGCGGCCCGAAGGTCTTCTCAATCTGCCTCTGGGTATCCTCAATGGCCCGTTTCCGGTTCCGCCAGCTTGTGGCGCCCACACAATCACACACCATGCTTGCCGCCGCCTCACAGGCTTTCGGGTCTCCAGGGTTGTCCACTTCCGCCATGTGGATTTGCCCACAGAAGGGACAGGTGCACATTTCCGTGCTTCTTTTCTCCTCCACTTACTTTCCCTCCCCGATACAGTGATAATATCTCCCCTGGCCGTCCATCCAGATTTCGCCGCACTGTCCAGAAGCCAGTTTCGCACGGGCCACGCAAACCCGGTCGCGGCCCAGGTGCTCGATCTCCTCTCTGGGTACATCCCGCGCACAGGCCCAGAGCTCTATGTACTGCTTCGTGGTCACAACGGCCACCTCCCGTACATCCCCAGCAGATACCCAAACGCGATGAGATACCCGCCTGCCAGCAGCCACCCCACCGGTCGGGGCACCGTCACATATTTGTGCCTGCGCTTCATGTGGCTGTCCTCCCTTCAACAGATCGTGAGATGATAGAGTGGCCGGGTGTTTTCGGGAGCGTCGTACTCCGCCAAGGCATAAAACCAGCCTTGATAAATCGTCGGGATACGGGGATTATTATTGGCCGCTCCCCAGCTTGTGACAAAGCTCTCTTTTTCGCCCCTCTGGGCCTCTAGCGCATCACGGAGAAGCGCCGCCGCTTGGTGCGATTTTGTCAGATAGATTTCATAGCTCTTTCCATCCATTGCTATCTCCTCCTCACCTCAAAATTTGGCCACCTAAGGATGGCACTGTACGGACTTCCCACGCACATTTCATGTTATTTGCGATGGCGCTCAACTGTTCCCCCAGCTTCACTAGATCATCATGCAGCCTGTCTACCTTCTGATTCTCCATCATGGCGGCATCCTCTGCATCCAGCTGCCTCACGCCCTCCGCGATACGCGCTGGCATGGACTCAACCTCCAGGGCATAATACCCCAGTAGAGTTTTGGCCGTTTCTCGGATTGCCTTGACATAGGTCGTCATATCTCCACCCAAAAGAGGGTTTTCTTCTGTCTTGCGGAGCCGCCCAAAGAGCATCTCCATCTGCGATTCCAAGATTTCCTGCGTTCTCAGGTAACTCACGTTGTTTTTTCCTCCTTCTCATCTCTTTATATTCCCAAAGGGAGTTTCCCGGTCTTTACTTCCGCTCTTAGGACACGTTTCCGGACGCGACTAGGCATTTTTTCAGTGGGGCCGCTATGATCTCGGATAAACTTGTCCAGCCCGGCTTGCGTCACCCGCGTGGAATTGCCCACTTTAACCGGCTCCCCGAATTCCCCAGCGCATACCCACTGACGGATGGTGTCTTTGGATTTGCCCAGCAGCTCGGCCAGCTCGCTGTAAGCATAGAGCCGGGGGCCGGGAGCGGGTTCTTTCCACTCCCCGCTCATCAGGTCAAGGTAATCCATGAGCGCCTGGGCCAAAGCGGCACAAACAGTTTCTTTGCTTTTCATTATTCCTCCCTGTCCTTATTGTCTTTTTCTCCCTTTTCTTCTATAATTTGATATTAGATGCTACACTAATATCTTGAAGAAAGGATAATCCCTACTGTGATTTCTGCGCTTGCTTTAATTCTAAGCATTGTGGCGTTCATTTTATCATTATGGCCGCAAGTAACAGAAGTACGGATAGTGCCATAAGTGCTATAGCCCATTGACACAGCGTGTGAGCTTTATCGATTTTTTCGATGAGGTTCGCACGCTGTCGCATATACGCTCATAGAGTGAGGAGCGGTTGCCGGTCTACAATTATAATCTCTTTGTGGATTTCGCTAATTTCTCCATCAGTTTCCTTAAATATTTGATTTTGTAGCCACCATTCACTAAGAGATTCGGGATCTTTGCCGCCCAATTTCTTTTTCATCCTCCTCTCACCTCCTTCCCCTCTCCCGCTTCGCTACTTGCATTTCCCGCCGTCCTCTCTTATAATCTATGTACAGACCCCCTGCCAGGGTCGAGTAACAAAGAAAGGAGAATCGCCATGTTTATATCTGGATACAAAAATCCTCTGATTTCTCGGTCGTTAACCGATGCAACTGAAACTGATGAAAATGGCAAAGAGGTTTACTCTCACGACTGCCACAATCTCCCAATTTGCAGTTCTTACGGCGAAACCTATTTTGCCTGTCTCGCAGGCGCAAACGCTGGTACTCGCTGCACCAGGGGTGAGAAAATGCAGATTCGGATTTTGAACGACATGAATCCGAACGCACTTCACAAGCCTAGCAAACCATCCAAGTCCGAACTAGAGGATTACATTGGCGGGTGACGCACCGGCTTTCAGCTTTTCCAGTCGCCTCTCATACTGGAAAATCAGGCTCTCCCGGTCACTGGCATCACTTGCTTTGTCGGCACCCTGCCGCTCCTGCGCCTCCGGTGCGGGGGCGGCGTTCATTTTGAATATCCTTTCTGCTGTGTCTTCTCGCGATTCTCTGTAGCTGACATCCAACCGCTGGAGCGCTCCGATACAGTGTTCCAGCAACTCCCTCGCCTCCCAAATTCTTAAGCCTTCGACCGCTCCGAGAATTTGGGAGGCTCTTTCTTTCTTTTCTGCCTTGATAAGCGACCGGCCCTGCATTTCGTCCAACAGTTTATCTTTGGTCATCTCTTTCGCTCCTTTCTCCAACTGACCCGTTCTAATTTAGAAAAGATTCTCGGTCAAGAGTAGTTGCTTGTCCGGCCCGTGTTGGCGCATGGGCCGGACGGTATGTTGCTGATTGCCACTGTAAAATTACTGCCCTTCTGCGGCAGGAGCCTTCTTTTTCTTCTTCATCCCTCTCACCTCCTTCCCTTCTCCAACTTCTGGCCCCGCTCACGCCGTAGCGGCTTTTTCATGCGCTGGCCTGCCCCGTATCCTGTTGCAATCCTTCCCCTGCGGACGGGGCGGCCAGGCGCTCCTGGGTAATCATGCCGTTGATAAACGCCTCGGCAATCGCACTGGCTAAAACCAGCTTGTCCTCCGGCGCGCTTTTGATTGCCGAGAGGAACCGCTTGCCATCCGCTACATCTGCCGCCAGTTTCGGTGTATACGTTGTTCCATTCATGGTTTTGCCCTCCTTTCTTGTTCTGTGAATATGATACTTCACAGAACGGATTTTGTCAAGATTTTTTTCTTGTTTTGTGAAATTTTTCTTGACAGACTTTGTTTTGTGAAGTATACTCTATTCAAAAGGAGGCATTTTTGTGAAAGATCGTATAAAACTGATAAGGCATACACTTGGCCTCACTCAGCAAAAATTTGCCGACAGACTCGGAATAAAGGGGAATGCTATCTCACAATATGAAAGCGGACGTAACGCACCCATTGACGCTGTAGTTTCTCTCATCTGCCGGGAATTCAATGTCTCCGAAGCCTGGCTGCGCACCGGGGAAGGGGAGATGTTCGTTCCGAAAGAAGAGGACGCGCTGGACGAACTCGCAAAGCAATATAATCTGTCTGATGTAGATTGTGTTCTGGTTGAAAAATTCCTAAAGCTAAAACCCACTGAACGGCAAGCCGTCATAGCCTATATGAAGGATGTTGTTTCCGCGCTGAACACAAAAACTACCCCCGGCTAAGGCGTTCAATCTGCTTGTCTCGCTTCGCCTTACTCCTGCGAATTTGGCCTGCCTGCGAACTAGGGTGGGCCATTTTCTCTAACCAGTCCATCACCCTCTCACCTCCTTCCCCTCTCCCGTTGTTGTGATCGTTTCTATTCGCATATTACGCGACATATTGAGCAAAAAAAATTTTGTTCAATTCATCGGGTGTCAAGGATAAGGCAGACGCGATCTTGTCTGCCTCATCAATTGTAAATGCCCCGCCACCGCCGCTAAGCCTGCGATAAAGCGTTGCTGCATTGATCCCTACGATTTTTGCAACGTCATCTACCGTCATCCGACATTCTACAATTTTCCCACGCAGTTTATCCACGTTCACCATTTGATGCCCTCCTTTCTGTCGCATTTTGTGCGACGAATTCATGTTAGCACATGGATTAGCCTTTGTCAATAGGATTTTCGCTCATTATGCGATTTTTTTATAAATTTTCGCATTTTTCTATTGCAAATATGCGAATCGTGTGATAAGCTATATCCAGAGGAGGAAATACTATGAAGATAGGAGACCGGATAAAACAGCGCCGGGAAGAACTTGGGCTTACAGTTGATGAAGTTGCAAAACAGCTCAAAAAACACCGTGCGACCGTTTATCGATATGAAAGCAATGAAATAGGAACCCTTCCTACAGATGTTTTAGAACCTCTTGCAGTTGTTTTAGAAACTACACCAGCAGCACTAATGGGGTGGGAAGATTTTTCTAAAAATTTACCCTCCAACATTATCCCAATGCCAAAGACTTACAAAGTCCCTTTGATTGGAAATATAGCCTGTGGCCAGCCTATCTTAGCTGTGGAAGAAAATGACGAAGTTGTAGAAGTTCCCGAAAATATCAAAGCCGATTTCGCCCTGTGCTGCAAAGGGGACAGTATGATAAACGCCCGCATCTTTGACGGTGATATCGTCTATATCCGTAAACAGCCAGAGGTTGAAACCGGTGAAATCGCGGCTGTGCGCATTGGCGATGAAGCTACCCTAAAAAGAGTACGCCTCTACCCCGATAAAATCATTTTAGAACCAGCCAATCCAATGTATGAGCCGCTGGTATACCGAGGGGAAGAACTAAACGATATAGAAATTTTGGGGAAAGCTGTTGCTTTTACCAGTATAGTTCGGTAGACCCCTGGGGCCGAACCGGATTATAAAGGAATAAAGAGAAGCCACAAACATCCTGGTTGAGTGGGTGGAACAGGCCTATGTTTATATTTATCCTATAATTAAAATAAAAGTTGACAAATTGGCCAAGGTCGCATAAAATAAAAGTATGATACAGACCTTGCCACGCCTCTCAACGATGCGTACCATGGCAAGGTCGTTTTTATAGGTGAAAAAGATATGGAAAAACTAAAAAAACATCTATCCTTATCAGAACAGGTAAATCTACTAAAAAGACGTGGTCTCATTATAGATGATTCTAACGAAGCGATGCAAACTCTCTTTAGTATAAACTATTATCGACTTTCGGGTTATCTTCACGACTTTAAGCAGCCTCAAACTGATAATTATATAGTTGGGTTTTCATGGAAACGGCTCAAACATATTTATGATTTTGATCGCAAATTAACTAGGATTCTATTGTATGCCTTAGAAGATATAGAAGAAACACTGAAAGCAAGGCTTTCTTATACTCTTACAGCGCAGCACCCTGATGATCCCCTCATATATTTACGTCCCCGTGTTTATCGAGAATATAACCCTTACATCCGCTTTCTCCAACATTTTTATGAGGCCAAAGAAAATAATCAGAATCTTCCATTTATAAAACATCATAATAAAAAATATGGTGGATTTCTGCCAATGTGGGTTGCTATAGAACTTTTTACGATGGGGAACCTACAGGCAGTATACAATAACTTAAAACCGAAGTATCAAAAGGAGCTTGCCAAATCCTATAAAACCGGGCCACGCCAGCTTGCAAACTGGATTGAAAACCTTACATATACCCGAAATCATTTAGCGCATTACATGCGTGTTTACAATTTCAACTTTGGCAGAACACCAATGGATTGTAAAAACCACCTTCGCACTTTCTCGACATCTGGAATGATATTTGACCAAATTTATATCATGTACTGTATGTATTCAAAAATTGATGAGTGGAACAATTATATATTATCCGATATGCTTTCTCTTATTGAGCAATATAAAGACGATATAGAGCTACCTGGATTAGGCTTTCCCAACAACTGGGAAACTATTTTGAGACTAAACTAGAAAATAAAAAATCCCGCTTCCCCGGCAGCAACCAGGAAAGCGGGTTGAGATACCATAGGGACAAGCCCTAAAATGATATTCCGACACAATATCATTTTACCACTTGTCCTTAGAAAAGTCTACTCTTTTTTCAGAAAGGACAGGTGTTTTTTCATGCCGATCTACAAAGTGTACGCAAAGGCGGTAATTTTCAATTTTTTGTGCCCCATCCCGCCCCAAAAATCAAGGGCGGATTTTCCTGCCCTTTTTTTAGAAAGGACGGCAACATACATATGAAAAAACGAAAGGACGGACGCTATCAGAAAAAAGTCACTCTGTCAGACGGGCGGCAAAAGCTAGTCTATGGCCGCACAATCGCCGAGGTCAACCAGGCCGCCGATGCCCTGCGGATTCAAGACCAGCAGGGTTTAGTGGTAGGCGATACTACAACGGTAGATGAGTGGGCCAAGCTCTGGATCAAGACCTACAAAGGTGATCTCCGTGCTAATACCTTAGCCATGTACCGGAACGCCTACAACGTCCATATTCTCCCTTATCTGGCCACCATGCCGCTGCAAGAGGTGCGCCCGGTAAATGTCCGGGAAGTGATGAAAGCCGTGGCCGGGATGTCAGAATCCACGCAGCACAAGGTGCTGATCACCATGCGGCAGCTCTTCACCACAGCCCGGCAGAACCGGCTTATCATCTCCGACCCCACTGAGGGCGTCAAGACCACGCCCCACGCCAACCCCCCCAAAAAGGCGTATCTCACACTGGAAGAGCAGGAATCCCTTATGACCAGCGTCAGCGAGCCCCGCGCCCGGTGCTTTGTGGGCCTTTGCCTCTACTGCGGCCTGCGCCGGGAGGAAGCCCTGGGCCTGCAATGGGGCGACATCGCCGCCGGCAAGCTCACGGTCAATCGTGCCGTCACCTTTATCGGCAACCAGCCCGATCCGGTGCAGGAGTTAAAGACTAAGGCCGCCCACCGCACTATCCCGATCCCGAAAGTTTTGCAGGATATTCTCTCCCTCACACCCCGCCTAGGCCTCTATGTGGTGCCCCGCGCCGATGGCCGGGCAATTACCCGTATCGGCTTTCGCCGCCTGTGGGAGAGCAGCACAAAAGGGCTCTCCTTCCCTCTGCATCCCCACATGCTTAGGCACAGCTACGCCACCAACCTCTACCGGGCCGGTATCGATCTGAAAACCGCTCAGTATCTCCTCGGTCACGCCACCATCCAGATGACGGCCAACATCTACACCCACATTGAAAAGGAAGACGCCACAGCTTCCATCGTCCAATTGGAACGATACCTATCCGGAAAGACCGATTTTTCGGAAAGTAGTCAAAAAGTAGTCAACCGACCGCAATGAGGTTTTCGGAGGAAAAAGAAAAACCCCAGGAACCGTATGATTCCTGGGGTTCATCCTGGTGATCCACCGGAGATTCGAACTCCGGACACCTTGATTAAAAGTCAAGTGCTCTGCCAACTGAGCTAGTGGATCTCATCTAACGCCAGATTATTATAGCAGAGTTTGTCCCCTCTGTCAACGGATTTTTGCACTTTTTTCTAAATTTTGTATCTCATCCCCCAATCCCGTATTGACACCCTTTCTCTTTTCGTGCTATACTAAAGAAAATCAACAGAAAGCGAGGGAAAACCATGGTGAAGAACTGCGCCTATAAGCCCTTTATCTTGGCCTAATTGCCGCAGAGAGACAGCCTTCCAAAGAGGACAGCGTAAGCCTGCCCTTGGTTTGTTGTGGTCTTTGCGGCATTTTTGCGCCCAAAAACCACAACTTAATTTTTTGGAGGGATATTGATGTTCCGTGGATTTCTCTTTTTCATCCGCTGTGGCCTGCGCTATGACAAGCGCTATGTGCTGTGGGGGGTGCTTTATCAGCTCACCAACTCCTTTCTCCCCATCCTGGCGGCGCTGGCGCCCAAGTACATCCTAGACGAGCTCTTCGGGGAAGCCCGTGTCCACCGGCTGGTGCTATATGTAGGGGCGCTGGCAGGCTATGCCCTCATCGCCTCCTCCCTGTCCACCTTTTTCCAGATGGACGGTTTCACCCGCCGCACCAGGGTCAACACCGCCTTTGACAACGACCTGCACCGCCGCCTGGCCCGGGCCGACTTTGAAAGCCTGGAAGACCCTGCGTTTTTAGACCGGCAGGAAAAGGCCAAGAAATTCCTCTACTGCGACTGGCACGGCTTCGGCTATCTGCTGGACTGTGCCCTGAATATCCTGGGGCAGCTTTTCACCCTCATCGGCATCGCGGCCATCTTAGCCACCCTGAGCCCCTGGGTGCTGCTGCTCTTTGCCGCCCTCTCCGCCGGGGGAGCCCTGGTGGAGGGCCGGGCACGGAAGCAGGCCATGGCCCTCTCCCTGTCCATCACCGCCGACCAGCGGGGCTGGACCTACTACACCAGCCTCTTCGACGATTTCCGCTATGGCAGGGAGACACGCATCGGCGTGTTGGGGGACTGGCTGGCCGACCGGGAGCAAGGCTTTATGTCCCGGGCCACCGAAAACCTAGGCCAACAAAACGGCTGCTACATCCGCGCCGGGGTGTGGAACGCCCTCTTCACCTTTGTGCAGCAGTGCACAGCCTATGGCTGCCTCATCGCGCGGGCGCTGTCCGGGGCGCTGTCGGCAGGGGATTTTGTGCTCTATCTGGGGGCTGTCACCACCTTTGCCGCCGCCCTGCGGGCCGTGATGTCCAGCCTGGTGGAAATCCGCGCCTACGACCTCTACTATGACCAGCTGGACGATTACCTCTCCACCCCGCAAACCCTGCGGGAGGGCAAGGGCCTCCCGCTGCCCCAGGGGCCCCATCGCATTGTCTTTGAAGATGTGGGCTTCCGCTATCGTGGCGCAGAGGGCTTTGCCCTGCGCCACGTGAACCTCACTCTGGAACCTGGCCAAAAGCTGGCCGTAGCCGGGGAAAACGGGGCGGGCAAGACCACCTTTGTGTCCCTCCTCACCCGTCTCTACCGCCCCACCGAGGGCCGCATCCTCCTGGACGGCATCGACATCCAGGACATCGATTACGACAGCTACATGTCCCTCTTCTCCGCCGTATTCCAGGATTTCAAATTGTTCTCCTTCTCCCTGATGGAAAACGTGGCCCTCTCCCTCCCGCCGGACAAGGCGCGGGCGGAGAAGGCGCTGCGCCAAGTGGGCTTTGGCCCCCGGCTGGATACCCTGCCCCAGGGCATCCACACCCAGGTACACCGCAACTTCGATGAAAACGGCTTCGAGCCCTCCGGCGGCGAGGGGCAAAAGATAGCCCTTGCCCGGGCGCTCTACAAAGACGCCCCTATCGTGGTGCTGGACGAACCCACCGCCGCCCTAGACCCCAAGGCGGAGTATGCGCTCTATGAGCAGTTCCACCGGCTGGTGGCGGGCAAATCCGCTGTCTTCATCTCCCACCGTCTCTCCAGCGCCCGATTCTGTGACGCGGTAGCCGTCTTCCACCGGGGCTCCCTGGCCGAATACGGCACCCACCGGGAGCTGATGGAACAGCAGGGCCTCTATGCCCAGCTCTATTCCCTGCAAGCCCAGTTTTACGTTGATTAAGTAGTTTTAGCATCGGCACACCCTTCATTATGCTAAAATACAGTTGTAACCTGTTGCCCATCCACTCGTCACGGAGGTGAACAGCATGGAAACCCGCAAAAAGACGAAACAGACAGCGCTGATTGGCCTGAATCTCCTGCTTTTGTCCCTTATCATCTTTTCCATCTGCCTGATTCGGCTGGGCAGGCCTGTCATCCCCGTAGAGGAGAAAAGGCATCACATGCTTGCGGTGGATTGGGTTTCCTATCACCTGGACACCGCCACAGAGGCCGCCCCCATGATTGTTTTAGGAACCATAGGCCCTTTCGGGAAAACTATCTTTTATGAGGACTTTGACGACCCCGGCGATGGGGATTGCTACCGCCCGGCCAAAATACGGGTAATCCAGATGATAAAGGGGAACCCCTACGCCAAAGCCGTCCCCTATCTGGAATGGGGCGGCGAGACCGACAGTGTAGTGGTAACCGTCATGTACACCAAGCCCACCCTGGAGGGCCGCACCTATCTGATGTTCCTCAGCCGCCGCGGCACCTCACTCACTCCCTTTGGCCGCCTCCTGGTAGATGAAAACGGCATGGTCTCCCCCATTGACAACATGCGTATGGACAGCAGCGGGGCCTATCTCTTTGACCCAGAAGCCCCCATCCCCGTAGAGGACTACATCGCCGCTGTCCGGCAGTACCTGGACTAACCCAAAAAAGAGGGCGCAGCATCCCGCGCCCTCTTTTTCTTTATTTTCCTATCCCAACACCTTACGCATCATTTCCAGCGCCCTGGCGTCCGCCTGCTCCGCCAGGGTTATCTTCTGGCAGGCCTGCTGCCGCACGTCCCTGTCCGCCAGCAGTTTCATCGCCTTGTCCATGCCCGAGAGGGTGTCAAACAGCTCCCGCAGCCCCTTGAGCTCTTCGGCGCACCGGGCAAATTCTTCCCCAATCTGCCCATATCCCTCCTCCCCCGTCGCCTTGGCCGCCTGCCGGAAAAAGGCAGCGGCATGATACCGCCCGTCTTCCAGGCAATTCATGGCGTCGTTGTGGCACATCATCTTTTCCAGCAGCAGGGAGTAGTTCCCGCCGGTGTTGTATTCCTCCTCCCGCCCCATGGCCTCGCGCCAGGCCGCATAGGCGGCCAAGCCCTTGGCGTAGGCCCCCTCCTGCCGGGGCGTCATGGCCTTTACGGCGTTTTCCAGGACTTCCCGCACATTCAAAGGTTCCCCCACCTTGGGGCCGATGCACATCACCGCCTGGGTATCGGTGTTTTCCCACCAGCCCCTGGCAATGAAATAGCCGCTCTCATCCTTCGTCACACTGGCGGCGAATTCCGGGTTTTCCTGGAAGCAGTTCCAGCCCAGCAGCTCCTCCCCGCCCCTGTGGTACCCGGTGACGATGCAGGCCTCCGGCGGCCCGATGACCCCCAGGGCAATACAGGGATATCCCTGCTCCAGGCGGGCTTTGATAAACTCCAAAAACGCCTCCTTCGTGGTGTCCTCTCCCCGTTCCAGGAAGGAGAACTCCCGTCCCAGCGCCTTGCCTCCCAGGCAATAGACATTGTTACTCTCGGTAAAGGTGTGGTAGATGTCCACATTGCTCAAATCCCACATCTCCCGGTTCCAGGCAAACCGGAAGGCCGCGCCGCTGCCCGCCATCATCTGGGTATAGGACACCTTGTCCCCTAAAAAATCGGCGCAGGCCTTCAGGCAGATGGGGTAGGGCGTCACCCCGCCATAGGCCCCATAGAATACCCTTGGCACCCCGTAAATCACCCTGCTGTCCCCTGTGTTCTCTCTGTTCATACCGTCACTCCGTCCTTTCTGCTCCTGTGTACTACTTCCGCAGCCGCTCCTCATCCGGTTCCTGCTGCGCAGCCGGCTGGGGGTGAGCCCAGTCACGCTCCTGAATGCACGGGCATAGGTCTCGGGATTGGCAAAGCCGTAGGCCGCCCCGATTTCCAGAACGGTCTTGTCCGTGTGCAGCAGCTCCCAGGCAGAGCGCATCACCCGCCGGTGCCGCTGATACCGGGCCAGGGACACCCCTGTCTCCCGCCGGAACAGTTCCCGCAGATGCGCCCCGGAATAGCCAAAGAGCCGTTCCAGCTCCCCGTAGTCCAGCCTGGCCTTGTCCAGATGGGACTCGATATAGCACACCACTGCCTTTATCACGGTTGGAAACCCCATCCCCTTCACCTCCCTTGCCCCTATTCTAACACAGCGCCCCGGCACTGTCCTGACTTTTTTGTGGATGTTCTAAACCGCTATACATTTCCCCCGCATTGTGCTATACTGGATAAAAATACCAAGGAAGGACGGATAAACATGGGAATCAACCGGGAAAAACTACAGGGCATGACCGCTGTTTTGGAAAGGGAAATTGGAAAAGGGACGCTGGCAGGCGGCGGCGTGCTGGTCTTCCACAGGGGAGAGGAGCAGTTCTCCGCCTTCCGGGGCTTTGCCAGCCGGGAGAGCGGCGCCCCTATGGCCCGGGATACCATCTGCCGCATGTATTCCATGAGCAAGCCCCTCACCTCTGCCGCGGCCATGGTGCTCTATGAACGGGGCGATTTGGACCTGATGGCCCCGGTGGAGGCCTTTCTCCCCGGCTTTAAAAACCAAAAGGTGGCCGTGGGTGGGCGGCTGGAGCCTGTGCCGTCCCTGCGCCCCTGCCTGGTGAAGGACCTGCTGGACATGACCGCCGGCCTCACCTATCCCGGCACCCAGACCGTGGCGGAGTGGCATATGGATAAGCTCTTCCGCCAGGTAAAATCCGAGCAGGACGCTGGGAAAGGCCCCTCCACCCTGGAGATGGCCAACCGCATCGGGGAGCAGCCCCTGGAATTTGCCCCCGGCCAGGGCTGGAAATACAGCACCTGCGCCGATGTCCTGGGTGCTGTTATCGAGGTGGCCTCCGGCCAGCGCTTCGGCGAATTCCTGAAGGAGCAGATTTTGGACCCTTTAGGCATGTTGGACACCGGCTTCTCTGTACCCGAGGAAAAGCGCTCCTGCATTGCCCAGGTCTATGAGCTCACCCCCCAGGGCCTCATTCCCCACTCCGGCTGCCATCTCTGCGTGGGCCCGGTGGAGGGCACGGGGTTTGAGTCCGGCGGTGCAGGCCTCTTCTCCACCATCCAGGACTATGGCCGCTTTGCCCGGATGCTCACCCTGGGCGGCGCCTTTGAGGGGAAACAAATCCTCTCCCGCAAGACCTGGGAGTTCATGCGCAGCCCCGCCCTCAACGACACCCAGCTGGCCTGCTTTGACCACTGGCTCACCCTGGAGGGCTTCAGCTACGGCAACCTGATGCGGGTCTGCCTCTTTCCCGGCCAGTCCTATATGCCCAGTACCCCCGGCGAATTTGGCTGGGACGGCTGGCTGGGCGTCCATTTCCTGGCCGACCCCGCCGAGGAGCTCTCCTTTGTCTTCACCATGCAGCGCGCCAACTGCGGCACTATCGAAATCACCCGCAAACTTCGCGCCGTCCTCTACTCCGCCCTGGATTAGTCCCGAAAGGAGGCCTCTCATGCCCTCTCCCCTTATCTCCCCGCAAGATTCCCTTGCCCTGTGGGCTGTCCTCTTCTTTACGGCCGGCGGCAGCATCCTGCTGGAAGGGCGGTTTTCCTGGGCCAAAAAGCTCTCTGGCCCCATCTTGGCCCTCTTTGCCACCATGCTGCTCTCCGCCTTCGGGGTTATCCCCTCCGCCTCCCCGGTCTACGACCAGGTGTGGGATTTTGTGGTGCCCTTTGCCATCCCCCTGCTGCTCTTCTCCTGCAACCTGGCCCGCATTGGCCGGGAAACAGGCCGGATGCTCCTGCTCTTCTGCCTCAGCGCCTTGGGTACATTGCTGGGCGGCGTTGTGGGGGGCCTTCTGCTGGCGAAACACCTCCCGCAGCTCTCCGCTGTCAGCGCCATGTTCACTGCCACCTATATCGGCGGCAGTGTCAACTGTGCCGCCATGGCCCAGGCCTTCGGCCAGGCGGGCACCCCCCTGGCCGCCGCTGTGGTGGTGGCCGATAACCTGCTGATGGCCCTCTATTTCTTCCTGCTGCTCCTGCTCCCCGCCCTGCGCCCCTTAGCCAAAAAGTTCCCCCCGCTTTCCCAGTCCTCCCGCCCCAGGCCGCAGAAGGGAGAGGGCCGCTTTTCCCTCTCAGGCCTGGCCTTTGCCCTCTGCGCCGCCATGGGCATTGTGTGGGCCTCCTCCCTGCTGTCGGATTTCCTGGCCGGGGTGCTGCCCAGCTCTTCCGCCCCTCTGGCCCTATTGCACGCCCTGCTCTCCAACCGCTATCTCATCATCACCGCCCTCACCCTCCTGCTGGCTACCCTTTTCCCCTCCCGCTTTGGCAGCACCGGCTGCGCCGGGGAGATTGGCACCTTCTGCATCTATCTCTTCTTCGCTGTCATCGGCGCGCCTGCCTCCCTCTCCACCGTGATGAGCGTCTCCCCCATGCTCTTTGTCTACGCGGCGGTGATTGTGCTCACCAACCTGGCTGTCACCCTCCTCTTTGGCCGTCTCCTCCGTTTTTCCCTGGAGGAGGTCATCGTGGCCGCCAATGCCAACACCGGCGGCCCCACCACTGCCGCCGCCTTGGCCGCCTCCCAGGGATGGGATTCCCTGGTGGGCCCTGCCATGCTCACCGGCACCCTGGGCTATGCGATTGGCAGCTATCTGGGCATCCTGGTGGGCAATTTGTTCCTGTCGGTATAAAGCCCTATAAAGAAAAAGCCGCCCCATTAGGGGCGGCTTTTTCTCTTTACCCTTGCTCCGCGCAGTCCTTACAGATACAGCGGACAACAAATTCATAGTCCAAGACCTGGGCGGAAAATGAGGAGGGAAGGGGGCAAGGGGTGTCCGGCAGGGGGAAATCACAAATCCGTTTGCAGCGCACACAGAGCATGTGCCCGTGGTGATGGGTGTTGCAGTCGTAGTGGTCCGGCTCCCCCGGCACAGTAAAGCGCCACAGATGGCCGCTCTCAGCCAGCAGGTTCAAGTTGCGGTACACCGTCCCCATGGCAATGGAAGGCATCCGCTCCCTCGCCAGGTGATACACGTCCTCTGCCGTCATGTGCTCCCCCGACGAGAGCACAATATCCAAAATCGCCCGCCGCTGTGCCGTCATTCCCATCCCGCTTCCCTCCTCCCGTTTTTTCTCTATTACCAATATTATAACAAAAATCCCCGGTCTGTCAAATAGCATTTTATACTATTTTTGTATTTCCTTCCCAGCCAGAGAGGGCGCCAGCCCAAAGTGGTTCTCCAGAATCCCAAGGGTCTGTTCCACTGTGCGCCCCTCCTCCCGCACCAGGGTGAAAAAGCCAGACTGCTCAAATGCGCGGTACTTCTCCGGGCTGTTGATTTCCATCAGGCAGTTCCGGTAATTCTCCATTGTTCTCTCCGGGTTTTCCGCCTTTTGTATCTGTTCCAGGATAAACTGCTTGTCCGCATCCCCCCGCTCAAAAAAGCGCTCCACCGAGACGCTCTGGGGCGCAAGCAAAAAGGCCACATGGCGGTAGTCCGAGATTTCCCGCAGCGTCTCAATGGAGAGGTTGGTGTCCACAAAAATCTGTTTCCCCTCCCCGGCCAGCTGGATGAGCCGGACAAGCTCCAGCCCCTCCGCCTCCCGGCTGCTTCCGTCAATCCAGTCGGCGTATTCCCGCGGCGTGCGGTTTACAAATTCCTGCCAATCCCGCATGGTCTGGAAATAGCACAGGTTGGGCTGGTTTTCGACATCCACCGCATCCATCAGGACATCGTGGTAATTCTCCCCGCAGCAAATCCCCCCGTGCCGCTGCGCCAGCAGCTTCACCATAGTGGATTTCCCCGCGTAGGCAGTCCCGTTGATAAAATAGGTATTCTGGAGGACATACTTCAAAATATTGCTCTTGATTCCAATCTCCATCTCAGTTCACTCCCATTCCAGCCGGTTTTCCCAAAGCAGCCGAAGAAGTACGCCCAAAGGCGTACTTCTTCGAGAAACGATACTATTTATTTCCGGGATGTCAGCGGCTTATCTGTGATAACCAAATCCCCGCCAATGCTGGTGGTAAAGTGGAGGAACCCGTTCTCGTCCACATAGGCATTGGGGTCTTTAATCGGCGCATACCGGTTGGTGGCAGGGTCATAGGAGTAGAACATCAGGTTCTTGGTGTTGAGCCCCGAGAGGTCCACCTTAACCGCAGCGTCAATGTTCATGCCAAAGGTGCCCTGGTGTTCAAAATGCACCACCGATACCTTGTTGTCAAAGTGTTTCTCAAACGTGTCCTGGGTCTTCTGCACGTCCTTCTTCTCCATGGAAACGCCCAGCTTGATTTCCTTGTCCACATAGAAGGACTTGGCCGGGTCAATATAGAGCCGGGCCGCCACCTTCCCATCAGGGGTGGTGGAATCCGCCAGGAGCTTGGCCTTACCGCCCGAGGCCTCTGTCGTCAGCCGCATGGATTTCAGGGCAGCCGGGGTAATGGACCCGGCATTTTTCACCTTGACCTCCACAGTGGCCTTCTGTCCTGCACTGGACTGTTCCTTGATGCCCTGCAGGATTTGGCGGTTGATTTCCGAAGCCACCACTTGGTTCTTGCTGTTCACGTTCTTGTCCTTGGCAGTGCTGCCCCCCTTGTCAGAGGAGGAACTGCCGGAGGAGCTGTAGTCCCTGTCGTCGTCAACAGCCCGGGAGCGCAGCAGCGTAACTGTGAACTCCGCATTGGCCTCGCTCACCCGCACGTTCTTTTCATAGGTCTCATAGCCTGTTTTGGAGACTTTCAGCACATAGTCGTTGGCCCGGATGGAAATCCACTCCGAGGTCTTGCCGTTGCTCCCCGTGGTAGAGCGTCCCAAATCGTTATCTGTGGGGCAGGTGTAGTACACCAGCGCGCCGCTCACCGGCCGACCGCTCTCGTCCACTACCGTAGTCATCACGCTGCACATAAAGCGCTGCTCCAGCACCACTTCCAAGGTCTCCTCCCGGTGGGTAACCGACAGGATTTTGCTGCCAGAGGGGAAATGCCCGCTCTTGGTTACAGTAATCTCATAGTTGTTGGCATTCAGCCGGAACGTCGCCACGCCCTGGCCGTTGGTCTGGGCCGCTCCCCTGCCCTTGTTGGCCGGGCAGTAGAACTGTACCGTGGCATCGCTCACCGGCTCGCCATACTGGTTCTTCACCAGGATTTGGATATTGGCCGCCTCCCCAGGCGCCAAATCCCCAGGCCGGGAGAGCTCCACCAGCAGCTCGGAGGTCAAATCCGGGCTGGCCATATCCACATCCTCATAGCCGTCCATGTGGATGGAGAGGGAGTAAGTCCCCGCCTCCAAACCGGAAAACCGCGCATAGCCCTGGGCGTCCGTGGCAACGGTGAGCGGCTGCACCCCGGAGGCCGCCAGGAGCACCGGCGCACCTGCCACCGGCTCCTTGGTCTCGTGGTCAATCACCTTGACCGTCACATTCCCGTCTTCGGGTACATTGCTCTCCGTAGTCATGGCAAACACTTCAAAGTCCGCCGTCTTTGCAGCCTCTTCCCTAAACTGCACCGACACCGTGATAATCCTAGCCGTGTCCGATACAATCTCGTCAAAGTACATCTTCACAGCGTTTTGCGCCGTATCATAGTCAATCCTCAGGTTCTCCAGGGAAACGGTTTCCCCTCCCTCATCCTGGGCTGTAACGGTAAAGTCCTCCCATGTCAGGTCCCGCAGCGCCGACGCATCCTGGATAAGTTTCTCGTTCATATAAATCCAAAGCGTCCCGTTGTTGGGGTTCACCTTATTGATGTGCGTTTCCCCAGTACCGTCTGTCACCGTCATCGTGACAGAATACTCCACTGTATACTCATTCCCACTGGCATCTGCAAAAACCAGCTGGAACGCTTCCTCATAGGGCTCTTCTCTGGAAATAATGACATCCTTTGAACGAATTGGTGCAACAATATACTGCATTGTCTGGAGTTCCCCGCTTGCATCCAAAGAGGCGGGGCCATACATACAAAAGACCGAGCCATTGTACATCTGGCCTGCATCAGCTGCCACCTCTTGGAACTCCCCCGACGCGGAAGCCCGGTGCAGCACTTTTGTACGGGTAAGCCTTTCACCTGTCATATTGGTAAGCCCAACCTGGGCCTGCAACTTCGAGTTCGCAAGGATTTCATTCCGGTTCATTGTACCGAAGTCAACAACCGTCTTATCCGCCTGTATTCCGCCCTGGGTAGGGCCTTCTCCCTCTACTGCGCCCACTGGCAGGACAAAGGCACACAGAGCAATCAATACCAAGCTGATGAATGCCGCCACGCCACGGTATATCATCTTTGTTCTCATAAGCGATTCCTCTTTTCTTCAAAATGTCAATTCTTGGTTCTATCATACCATAAAAGTCGCATTCGTCAATAGGCATTTTGAAAATTTGGGGATACCTCAATCGCCCCCTGTCCCCAGCTGGCCCAGAGGGAAAATTCTTATCTATCACCTCCTGTATAGGGTAAAAGTCCATCCCCAAATTTATATCAAAACTGTCTAAATCAAAGGCATACTATCTCGCTTTTATACACCCTGTTGCAGCCTTCTCAACGAGTAAAAATCACCCCACTGCAACAAAACCACAGGGAAAAAACGGCGAGGGAAAACCCGCAAAGCGGCTTGCCATGCGGGTTGATGGTTGCGGGGATAGGATTTGAACCTATGACCTTCGGGTTATGAGCCCGACGAGCTACCGAACTGCTCCACCCCGCGATATTAAACTTTCCTCTTAAAACCTGCCTGTTCATGACCTTTGGGCTCATAACCCGACGAGCCTTCCAGTCCCAAACGACTTTATTATAATAACACACCCGGACGCTCCTGTCAACCCCTTTTCCAAATTTTTTTAATTCCTCCCTGTAGGAGTACAATAGAAATTGGACAGTAGAGGAAGAAAAAAGTAGAAGGAAGCGGCCACATCGGTTAAAGTTGAGTTGTCACACCAACACAATCGAGAGGAGGCCACATCCTTCATGAACAAGAGTATAACACAAGACA
>JAAVYW010000029.1 GCA_022791315.1 Oscillospiraceae bacterium
TAAATGCTGATACAGTTATAAAGAATACTCGAAGCCAACACGTTCTTGAAAAAGTAGGATTTCAGTATATAAGAGAGGCGGACGGATTTAAGTATTATCGGTGTGTGTGTGATAAATTTCAGTTTATCGAGGAGATGAACTGAAATTTGTGGGGGTGAAAAATGCTACATTTATGTTCAAAGAATGAATTCGATAAGTACACTGATTTTATATATGAATTGGCAACGGACTTGACGAAGTCTGGTTATCCAACGTACTGTGATGGAATCAAGACAAAGGTGCAGTTTGTTGAACGTTCTCTTAAGGCGTTTGAACGGGATACCGAACGTATGCTTCTGTTCGAGTATGAAGGTGAAGTGCAGGGAATGATTCACTATTATTGGGTTCCAGAGGATCATTATCTTCAAACGCTCTGTTTCAATATCAGCAAAGCGACGAAACAGGCAATTTCGGAATTCTTAGCATATGTCGGTGAACGCTTTAAAGGGTACGATGTGTTTTTAAGGTTTCCCGCTGAAAATAAGTCAGCGGTGGATTTTCTTACTGAACAAGGATTTGAATGTATTGAAAATGATTACAACAACACAGCTTTCCTCGACAAATTGGATAAGACGCGGGAGAATAGCGATTTGATACGAATTGAAAAGGAAAACTATGAAAAATTTGAATCACTTCATGGCCAAACAGACGGGTATTGGAATTCCGGAAAAATGCTGGCAGATCTGGACAACTGGATTATTTTAGTCCAGGAAAAAGACGGGGAACCGCAGGGCGCAGTCTATTACAGGGCACTAGCCCTAGTTGATGGGTGGTTTGAAATTTATGGAATTGACATGGCTCAAGAAGCCTATCATCCAGAACTATTTAAAAAATTGCTAAATGCAGCGTTGTCAGATGCAAAGCGCAGAAATGGCAGATTTATGACCTTCTTCTGTGATGAAGAATATGAGAATGCTGCAACGGAATGTGGATTCGTATGTGTTGGAAACAATCTTTGTTATAAGACCCATTTAGAATGACAACTTCCAGTTTATAGGGGAGAATAAATATTTATCAAAAGCAATTCTTATACATCAGGTACACAAAAGTGAATTGGAAGATAGGGAAAAGCATGTGCAGGCGCTTCACAACGCCTGCACATTGTGCTTGATTTGGAAGGAGGAGGCAAATGCTGGAAAATATACTGGACTCCCACGCCCACTATGACAGCCAACGCTTTGACGAGGACAGGGGGGAGGTGCTGGGGAAGCTCTTTGCCCAGCCCATCTGCGGCATTGTGAATGTGGGGGCGGATTTGGAGAGCTCCCGGAAAAGCCTGGCCCTGGCGGACAAATACCCCCAAATCTATGCCGCGGTGGGGGTGCACCCCCATGAGGCGGAGGGGCTGCCGGAGGATTATCTGGGAATCCTCACAGACCTCTCAAAGCACCCCAAAGCCGTTGCCATTGGGGAGATTGGATTGGACTATCACTACGATTTTTCCCCGCGCCCGGTGCAGAAGGCCGTGTTTGAGGCCCAGCTGATTTTGGCAAAGGAGCTGGGGATGCCCGTCATCATCCACAGCAGGGAGGCCACCCAGGACGTGATGGAGCTGCTGCGCCGCTACCGGCCCAAAGGCGTGGTGCACTGCTTTTCCGGCAGCGCCGAGACCGCCCGGGAGGTGGTGGAACTGGGGCTGTATGTGGGGTTCACCGGGGCTGTGACCTTCAAAAACGCCAACAAGCTGCTGGCCGCAGTGCAGGCCGTGCCCATAGACCGGCTGCTGCTGGAAACCGACTGCCCCTACATGGCCCCTGTGCCCTACCGGGGCCAGCGCTGCGACTCCTCCATGATTGAAAAGACAGCCCAGCGCATTGCCGAGCTGAAGGGGATGGAGCCCCAGCAGGTGGTGGACAGGGCACGGGAGAACACCTGCCGGCTGTTTGGAATTGAGGTGTGAGGGAAGCCGTTATGCTGCATTTCCCGGCGGCCGGTGACAGGGAGGCAGGGGAAATCCCAGACGATGCGTCTTTGATAGCTGATGTGCAGAATAGCAGATATGCTCCCGGCACCTGGGTCGGGTGTCGGGAGCAGTGTTTCCAAAAAACTCCTGAATAAAATGTGAATAATGACAGGATATGCTTTTATTCCCGGAAAAACCGTGCTAAAATAGAGGAAATCAGGGCTCTTCTGCGCCGGTGCTGCACAGGGCCAGCTGTTCCTCAGCCTGACGGATGAGCTGGAGGAGGGCAGGCGCGTGCTGGGGATACTCTGCGGCTAGGGAATCGGCGGAGAGGAGGAGCGTATCCATATCCGCAATGGGTTCCAGGCCCTGGCCCCGCTCCCCGCGGCAGACGGCATTGAGCCTGCCCTCGCACAGGTGCATCACGCCCTGGGCATACTGGCACCCCAGCGCGGGGGAGAGGGAAAAGAGGCCCGGCGGGTTTTGGGGATTGGCCTGGTGGAGGATATGGAACAGCTGATAGAGTGCCAGCATGAGATAGCGGGAGGCGTCCCGCAGCAGGCCGCGGTTGCCGCAGGCCCGCAGCAGCTCAAACAGGAGCTGCACCGAGTGGAGGATGGCCTGCCGCTGGCTGCCGGGGCTCTCGCCGGGGATGGTCCCCTCTTCTAACGCGGACAGGCCCGGGCGGTGGGGGGAGCGCCCTAGCAGATAGTCGGTGGAGACGCCGTAAAAATCTGACACCCGCACCAGGAAATCCAGGCCACACTCCCGGATGCCCTTTTCATAGTGGGACAGCAGCGCCTGGGAGATGCCAAGGCTGCCTGCGGCCTCTTTTTGGCTGATGCCGCGCTCCTTGCGCAAAAGAGTGAGGATGCGGGGAAAATCACAGTTCATGGCGGGTTCCCTCCAACTGGCGATGATACTGAAATACCCAGAGTATACCGTGGGTAAATTGCTGATTAAAATGACAACATATAGTAAATTATAGTATAGGATAAGGGGTTTGTAAAGGCAGAAGCGGGGAAAAGTGGGGATGCCCTCTGTTTTTTGTGAGAAACGGAAAAGAGAGGGGGCCTTCTTCGGTGATTCTGCCCGGCAGACTGGGACACAAAGCGAGGTGAAGGGGGAATACCCCCTGTTTTTATGAGGAACTATCGGCTGCATTTCATCCGGCACGGGCTCATTGAGGCCAACTTTACCGGGCAGTACATCGGCAGGCTGGACGTGCCCCTGTGCAGGCGGGGGCTGGAGGAATTGGCGGAAAAGCGGGCCCGCTACGAGTACCCGGCGGTGGGGAGGGTCTATGTGAGCCCGATGCAGCGCTGCCGGCAGACGGCGGCCATCCTCTACCCGGACCAGGAGACGGTGGTGGTGGACAACTTGGCGGAATGCCATTTTGGGGTCTTTGAGGGGCGGTATCCCGACGAGCTGAAAAGCGACCCCGCCTTTGTAAAGTGGCTGGAGAACAGCGCTGCCAACCCGCCGGAAGGGGGGGAGGGCGTGGAGGAATTTGCCGGGCGGTGCATCGCCGCCTTTGGGCAGATTTTTAAGGACATGATGGGGGACAAGGTGTACGAGGCCGCGGCTATCACCCATGGGGGTGTGATTGCCACCCTGCTGGCGGCCATGGCCTTCCCCCGCCAGGGAATGCTGCAGTGGAAGACGAAAAGCGGCGAGGGCTACACGGTGCTCATTGCGCCGGATTTGTGGATGCGAAGCGGGACAGTGGAGGTCTTTGGCGCGGTGCCCGCCCGGGAGAGGGCGCAACAGGGATAGCGGGCCAAAGGGGAGGGAACTCCAAAAAGAAAGGGATGTTGGGATGATTGCCAAAATCAAGGAAAATGCAAAGCGGGCGTTGGCGGGCAACTGGGGGAAGGCCATTGCCATTTTGCTGATTCTCTTTGCGGTTTCCATGCTCTTTGTCTTTTTTGAGGCGCTGTTTTACTGGATTTTCCAGTTTACTGGGCAGACGGGGCCGGTGCTCTCGCTGGACTTTATCCCGCCCGACTACCCCCTGCTGAGCCAGGCCCGCACCATCCGCCTGGCGCCGCAGCTGGTTTCGCTGGCCAGCATGGCCTGCGGGCTGCTGGTGCTCTCCCCCCTCTCCCTGGGCGTGACCCAGTGGTACTACCGCGCCGTGGGGGGCGAGACGGCGGACGCCTCGGCAGTATTCCAGTTTTTCTCCCAGAAAGGGCTCTACTTTAAATCGGTGTGGTACCATGTGCAGATTACGGTGCGCAGCTTTTTGTGGGGGGTGCTGCTCTTTGCGCCGGGGTTCGTCCTCTTTGCCCTTTGCAGCTATTACCTGGAACGGCCAGGGGAAAACGAAAACTTGCAGCTGACAGCCCTCTCCTTTGGGCTGGTGCTCTCCTGCGTGCTGCTGGTGCTGTGCACGCTGGTGCTGATTTTGGTGCTGCTGCGCTATTTCCTCACCCCCTATTACCTGGTACACAGGCCGGAACTGACAGTCTCCCAGGCTATCCAGCTCTCTATCCGGGGGACAAGGGAGCAAAAGGGGAACCTGCTGCTCTTTGGCCTTTCCTTTTTGCCCTGGATGCTCTTGGGGCTGCTGGTGGTGCCGCTGCTCTATGTGCTGCCCTATCTGATGGCCTCCCGTGCCCTCTATGCCAAAGTGCTCATTACCAGGGAGGAACGGCGGGAACCGGAGGAGACGGCAGAGGAGGGCTAGGCCCCTGCTTTTCTCAAAAACGCTCTATCCCGGATGGGACAGGGCGTTTTCTGCTTGTGCGAGGGGGGCTCTGCCAAAATTTATAAACGGTTTTTCTTCTAAAAACACTTTCTTTACATTTTTTTCACATTTCTCCGTTATAATCAAAGGGCTTTGTTCGTTAGAATTTTGAGAAGGCAAAAAAGCACGGAAAGGATTGGGAAAGCATGGCGGAAAACCAGAGCAACGAGAACAGGGAACTGGCGGAGGGCCAGGCGCCAAAGAACGCTCCCCCCGCTGCGGGGGACGCCGAGCTGGAACTGGCCGTGGCCCAAGTGGCTGAACAGGCCAAGGCGGGCCCGCCCGCGCTGGAAGAGCCCCAGCCCAAAAAGCCTAAGAAAAAGAATTTCTTTTTGCGGCACAAGAAGCTCTGCATCACGCTGGGGGTGCTGGCAGTGCTGGGAGTGGGCATTGGCGTGTGGTGGAACGGGCAGGTGCAGAAGGTAAAGCAGGTGATGAACGCTATGACCGGGCAGACCACTGCCCAGGTGGAGCGGCGGGACATCACGGTCTCCCTGAGCGGAAGCGGGACCCTGCAGGCGGCGGACTCCTACACCATCACCTCCCTGGTGGAGGGGGAAATCCTGGCCGCTGACTTTGAAGAGGGGGACGTGGTGGAGAAGGATGCCGTGCTCTATGAGGTGGACAGCTCCGACCTGAATTCCACCATTGAGCAGGCGGAGCTCTCGCTGGCCCAGAGCCAGCGGAACTACAACCGTACCCTGCGGGGCCAGGACGACCTGAACATCAAGGCGGCAGAGGGGGGCTCCCTTGTGTCGCTGGAGGTGGAGGCAGGGGACGAGGTAAGCGCCGGGCAGCTGCTGGCCACCCTGCGCAACGACTCTGTCATGAGCCTGACCCTCCCCTTTGCGGCGGACGACGCCCTGCTCATCAAGGAGGGGCAAAAGGCGGTGGTGACGGTGGACGGCACCTTTGAGCAGGTGGCGGGCACCGTGAGCAAGGTGACGGCAGTGGACGACATCCTCACCGGGAACATGCTGGTGCGGCAGGTGACGATTGACGTGGAAAACCCCGGCGGCATCTCTGCCGGGCAGGCGGCCACGGCTGTTATTGGGAAGGCAGCCTGCGCCCAGGGCGGCACCTTTGCCTACAAGGGCGAGGCCCAGCTGATGGCGCCGGTGTCGGGCAAGGTGGCCTCCATTGCGGTGCAGGAGGGGGCGTTTTTGCAGAAGGACCAGGTGGTGATGACCCTCTCCAGTGAAGACATGGCCGACAGCCTGGAAGACGCGGCCAGCTCCATTAAAAACGCCGAAATCTCCTTAAACAACCAGCGGGACCGGCTGGAGGATTTCACCATCAAATCCCCTATCTCCGGCACCATCATTGAGAAATACTTCAAGGCCGGGGACAAGATGGAGACGGGCAAGACCCTGTGCACCATCTTTGACCTCTCCTACCTCACCATGACCCTGAACATCGACGAGCTGGACATCAGCCAGATTGAGGTGGGGCAGAAGGTGGAGGTGACGGCAGAGGCCGTGCCGGGGAAGGTGTATGAAGGGGTAGTCACAAAGGTGAACATCAAGGGCACGACCCAAAACGGCGTGACCTCCTATCCCGTTACCGTGCGCATCGACGAGACCGATGGGCTGCTGCCGGGGATGAACGTGGACGCGGTGATTGTGGTGCAGCACAAGGAGAACGTGTTGAGCGTGCCGGTGAGCGCTGTGGGAAGAGGCAACCAGGTGCGGCTCAAGACCGGGGCAGAGGGCGCGGAGGATGAGTTTACCCCCACCCCTGTGGAGACCGGCGTGAGCGACGAGGACTACATTGAAATCGTGAGCGGCCTCTCGGAGGGGGACGAGGTGGCCTACACGCCTAACCGGGGGAACGGCGGCGACATGATGTACTTTGGTATGGGAGACGGCAACGTAGTCACTTATTCCTATAGCGAAGAGGAGCCCGCCGGCGGCGGGCCGGGTGGCGGCCCTGGAGGCCCCGGAGGTGGTTTCTGATGGGGGCGCTGATTGAATTCCGGCAGGTTTCCAAAATCTATCACATGGGCGACAGCGCGGTACACGCCGCAGACAAGGTGTCTATGCAGATTTTTAGGGGGGAATTTGTGGCGATTGTGGGACAGTCGGGCTCGGGGAAATCCACCTGCATGAATATCATCGGCTGCCTGGATGTCCCCACCTCGGGGGAGTACCTGCTGGATGGGCAGGACGTGGGGGAGCTATCGGACAACGCCCTGGCCGCTATCCGCAACCGGATGATTGGCTTTATCTTCCAGCAGTACAACCTGCTGCCAAAGCTGAGCGTGGAGGAGAACGTGGAGGTCTCCATGATGTATGCGGGGGTGCCGGGGAAGGAACGGCGGGAGCGGGCCCTGGCAGCCCTGGAACGGGTGGGACTGGCCGACAAGCTCAAGCACCTGCCCAGCCAGCTCTCGGGCGGGCAGCAGCAGCGGGTCTCCATCGCCCGGGCGCTGGCTGGGCGGCCCTCGGTGATTCTGGCCGACGAGCCCACCGGGGCCCTGGACTCTAAAACCGGGCGGGACGTGTTGCGGCTTTTGCAGCAGCTCAACCGGGAGGGCAACACGGTGGTGCTCATCACCCACGACAACTCCATTGCCCGCAAGGCCCAGCGGATTATCCGGCTGGAGGACGGGAAAGTGATTTACGACGGGCTCCCGGACGCGGAGGACGCTGTGGTGACTGACCGGGGAGAAGGGGGGAGCGGCGCATGAGCTTTTTCCAGTGCTTTCAGCTGGCGGTGAAAAACATCATGGCCAGCAAGGTGCGGGCCATCCTCACCATGCTGGGCATCATCATCGGCGTGGGGGCGGTCATCCTCATTGTGGGGCTGGGCAATGGCATGGAAATCTACATGACCCAGAGTTTCCAGAGCATGGGCACCGACACCCTGACCCTCAGCATCTACGGCCGCGGCAGCTCCCGCAGCGTGGATGTGGATGACCTCTACCAGCTGGTGGAGGATAACCCGGAATACTTAAAGGCCCTTTCTCCCGAGGTGAATGCCGGAAACGTGAAGGTGGGCAATGAGTCCCTGAGCTACACCTCCGCCCTAGGGGTGGGGGAGGACTACGCCAGTATCAAGAAATATGAAATGGCCCAGGGACGCTTTTTGCAATACGTGGATATCCTCAAACGGAACAAGGTGTGCGTGGTGGGCAGCTATGTGAACCAGGAGTACTACGGCGGCGACGCCCTGGGCAAGACTATCCGCATCAACGGGAATGTATTTACCATCATCGGCGTGCTGGAGGTCATCGGGGATAACACGGAGCACAGCACCGACAACCAGGTGCTGCTGCCCTACAGCACTGCCGCCAAGCTCTCCTGGGGCTCCATTAACAGCTATACGTTCCAGATTGTGTCGGAGGACACGGTGAGCCAGTCTAAACTGGTGATTGAGGACTATCTGACAGAGGCCTTTGGAGGCGACAGCGCTTACCAGCTCATCAGCATGTCGGAAATCCTGGATACCATGACCCAGATGCTCAACGTGATGATTACCATCCTGGCGGCCATTGCGGCCATCAGCCTGGTGGTGGGGGGCATCGGCATTATGAATATCATGCTGGTTTCAGTCTCAGAGCGCACCAGGGAAATCGGTATCCGCAAGGCGCTGGGGGCCAAGCAGCGGCATATCTTGAGCCAATTTGTCATTGAGGCGGCCACCACCAGCGCCATCGGCGGCGTGTTGGGTATCCTGCTGGGCTATGGCATGAGCAGCATTGCCACCTTCCTCATCGTAAACCTGATGCAGGAGGACTTGGCCGTGATTCCCTCCAGCAGCTCGGTAATTGGGGCCTTTGCCATCTCGGCGGCCATTGGCATCCTCTTCGGCTACCTGCCCGCCCGCAAGGCGGCGCGGCTCAACCCCATCGAGGCGCTGCGCTACGACTGATGCAGGCGTGCCGGCCCCGCCCGGGAACAAGCGGCCCACCGGGGCAAACAGATGGAGCCAGCAGCGGGACCCGCGCAGGCCAAGCCATCGGCTTGGCCTTGTGCAGCGAAGTTGGCTCTTACCTGGAAGGGAACCTGAAAAAAGAATGAAAGGGAGAACACCATGAAAAAATTAGTGGCACTTTTTTTGGCGGGCGTGATGGCGGCAGCTTTGCCGGCCTCGGCCTTTGCCGCCACGCTCACCTTCAAGGGGGCGGCCAAGGAGGAGCCGGAGAAAAAGACGCTGACCTTGAAGGGAAAAGACGAGAGCAAGGCCTCCTCTGGGAAGGGGCTCACCCTACAGGGCTCCTCCGGCGTGAGCACGCTGGGGGCGGCAAATTCGGCCCAGGCCACGGTGCAGGCCCTGGGCATCGTGCCCAAGGGGGCCTCCCTGGGTGCCAAGGTGACAAGGGGGGATTTCGCCCGGATGCTTACCCTGGCCTCTGTGTATAAGGACAGTGTCACCGGCAGCGCCGGGCTCTCCCTCTACCCGGATGTGAAGCAGGACCACCCGGACTCCGGGTATATCAAGGTGGCAGTGGCAAACGGCTGGATGTCGGCCTATCTGGACGGCACCTTCCGGCCTGAGGACAAAATCACCTGGGAGGAGGCTGCCACGGCGCTGCTCAAGCTGCTGGGCTACTCCACCGCCGACCTGATTGGGGCCTATCCGGCTGCCCAAATCAACAAGGCCGCTGCGCTGGGGCTTGCGGACGGACTCACCAAAAAGCAGGGGCAAACCCTGACAAACCAGGAGTGTGTGTCCATCTTCTACCACCTGCTGGAGGCCAAGACCCAGACCGGGGCAGTCTATGCCAGCACGCTGGGGTATACGCTGAACAGCGACGGCTCGGTGAATTACCTGGCGGTGATTTCCGGCGACCTGGAGGGGCCCTATGTGGTGAGCAGCAGTAAGTGGAAGGATATCCTGCCTTTTGCCCTGTCGGAGGCCACCCTGTATTACAACGGCAGCAGCGGCAAGTCCAGCCAGGTGAGCCAGTATGACGTGGTGTACTACAACGCCAACAGCAAGACCGTCTGGGTTTACAACAAAAAGGTCTCGGGGCTGATTACGGCCATTGCCCCCGGCGGGCTCAACCCCACAACGGTGACGCTGCTGGGTGAGACCTACCAGGTCTCCTCCTCCACGGCGGCGTATAAGCTCTCCTCTATGGGCAGCTACCACACCGGGGATGTGGCCACCCTGATTCTGGGGATGAACAATGACGTGGTGGATGTCATCAGCAGCGCAAAGGACAGCGGGCTGGCCTATGGCATCATCACCAATGTGCAGACCATCTCCTACAAAGATGAGGACGGCGGCCAGACCACGGCAGAGCTCATCACCCTGCTGGATGACACCGGGACGGCGCAGCAGTTTGTGAATACCGGGGACTTCTACGGCATCTCCTTTGGCCCGGCAGCCATCCGCTACAGCGGCGTGAAGGTGAAGGAGCTGGAGCTGCTCAGCGAAGTGGAGCTGGAACACATCGGCGGGCGCAGGGATGTGACCGCAGTGGACGGCACAACCTATGAAGTGGGGGCCAACGCGGCAGTCTTCCTTTCGCAGAACGGCTCTTACAGTTCAACGACCCTGTCGTCTGTCTCCAAGCTCTCCGGGTATACCATCACCGGCTACTACGACGATGTTCTCAAAGGCGATGGCAAGCTCTATGTCATCATCGCCCAGCGGGACGGAATGTGAGGAGAGAAGCCAGCATTAGATGCCCCTTGGGAGGCGCAAGCCTTTCCAGGGGCATCTCCCTTGAAGGGGGAGGAATTAAAAAAATTTGGAAAATGTAAGTTTGTCAAAGAAATTGGACAAGGAACTCGAAAGGGGAAAACCATTGGAGCGGCCGCATGGGTAAGCTATTGGAGCGACGGTTATGGACAGCGAGCTGTTTCTCAAAGTCAGCCAGAGAGAAGAAAGAGTGGCGAGAATAAAAGCGTTTCTGGTCTTCCCTGTGGCTGCGTTCCACCTTGCCGTTATGTCTGGGTGTGTAGGGACGGATAAGCTTATGCCGGATACCCA
>JAAVYW010000001.1 GCA_022791315.1 Oscillospiraceae bacterium
AGAGGCAACTGGTATGAAGCATGGGGGAGAATCGGTGAAATCTCTTGGCTTCGGATGGATGTTGATATCTGGGTAAAGGAAGACAAAGGGCTTTTCTCAATCCGATTGACCTATCGTGTGGTGCCCGAGGAATGGCATCGGTTTGTGCCTGGGGTTGAGGCTCCCTTTGCCCTTTTCCCTGTGGAAGAAGAGGAATAGAGAGCGGGTTTCAAGAGTTTTCCGCAAATAAAAAAGAGGAGAGCTTACGCTCTCCTCTTTTTTCCTAAGACCTTGAAAAAGTGTGGAATTTGTGTTAAGATAAAGATGGATAGTTAATTTGACAACGAATTTGATAACAGTGGAAAGGATTCCTCACAATGTGCCTTGCTTTGGGGAGGTGTCTCTATGGCTCAAATCCGGAAGAGGAAGCTCTCGACTTTGGTTCTCTGTATTGTGCTCCTCCTAATACTGTGCGGGTGCCAGGAAACAGAGCACTTTGAAACAGAAGATCTGGATCGTCTCTTGTTAGATGACGGAACTCTGGCTTACATGGAATCGCTGTATGGCCTGACGAGGGAGGCGGCAATCGAAAAATTAGGCCTTTCGGATGAGAATGCTACCATTACAGAATATCGGCCAGGTTTAGTGGATACCTCATGGACAGGCCTCATGCGTATCAATAAGCCGACTGCCGTCCAGGAAAAGGAATTTACCAAAACAATGGGGCTCGATCATAAAACAGCCTTGTTCAGGGCTATCACATATACCTGTGACTGTGATACCGCAGAAGAAACGGCAGATATTGCGGAAGCTCTTTATCGGGCTGCGGAGGAAAGATATAGCATGGGGCCCAAGCATGGGCATTTTACCTCCCTGGACTATCTCTGCGGTGAAGGAGTTTGCGAGGAAATCAGGGCATCCGGAGACGATAAAATTCGGAAAAATGCAGACAGAGGATGGAGTGAAGCATGGGTCGTCGGGGACTGTTCCTATTTGACATTGACGGTTTGGGTCACAGGAGAAGATGGAGAATCTTCGGTTGAATTAATGTATACTATCCTTCCGGAAGAGTGGTCTCGTTTTGATCCGGAATACAAGATACCATTTTATCTGCGCCCCCTGTTAAAATACGGCACCTACGTAGACGACTGGCCGGAGGAGTATCAAGAGAAGCAACAGGCTCTTATGCGGGAGAAATTCCCTGGTTCAAACCCTGAGGAGGAATAGACGGTTAAGGGTGAAAACTAAAAAAGGCGTGCAGAGCACGCCTTTTTTCTATAGGGAACCGCAATAACTCCACCGGAGGAAGGATGGCCGCTTACAACCAAAAATAGGGGCAAAACCCTGAAACGCCTTATTGAAACAGCGAAAAGAAAATACCGTTTTCCATATCCGCTATATTGTAAATATCATCCAGCACTTGAAAGGTCTCCTCCAGATTGTGTTTTGCTTTTGCCCATCCGCCGCCGTCTGTAATCCAGACAAACCGAAACTCTGGGATTCCTTTTGCTTCCTCTGCAATCATTTTATAACTTCTCGCTGTTTCATTCAGTTTTGAGCCGTCGGTAGTATAAAAATTTGTTTCAATAACATAGATACTGGCTGATGTTTTTACTACAAAATCCCAGCGCTTCGTAGACGTACCCTCTGCGGATATAGAAGATAGGTTCCTGTTCCACTTGCGTTCAATTTCTGTTAAATTCATTTCCCTATAGTATTCCACTCCGGCTTTTTTTAAGTAGCTTTCCACCAAATGCTCCATTTGATGGCCGCCTCGGTTTTTACGTCCATTTGAGCCCAAACCGACTTCAACGCCTATAACATAATCGTAAAGGTTGTTGATGATGTGGTTTTGTAACATATCAAAAAGCCCTGTCTGGCGCATAAAATATGTATATTGCTGGGTAGTTTGAATCTTTCCGTTAAATTTATAATTAACAGCTCCGTTTTCATCCTGACAATAAATTTCATTTTCCCGCACGGCAAGCAGGAGGGGGATCGCTTTGATACAGTCCGGATATTTTGAAATAACCGTCTTAAATTCTGCCTCAATATCCTTTGACCCCACAAGTGAGTTGAGGATATTGATCTCAATCTTCAAGCGTTCCGCGTTTTTATATACTTTCTCAAAATCCGTGTAATAGCCATAACCGTTAATAGAGGGCCGAAATGTAGACAGCCATTGTGAAAAATCCCGTGTTTTCACGTTTCCTTTCCCCTTTCGTCAAGGTACTTTTCCATATCTATCAATAATTGGTAACCAAAACTTCTTTTCCCGTTCTTTTATTTGCGTCCCTGTTAATCATGCGTTTCACGCCGATAGATTGAATGTGGTACCCAGCGTAGAGCTCCCGGACAAAGGGGAGGTCATTATTAGACAGCATGAGCTTTGCGCCAAGTCTATCCAAGCGCCGAAACAGTACGGCTAATCTTTTATGATCGGCAAGGGAAAAACTATCCTTTGTATAATCCGTAAAGGAAGCAGTTATACTTTCGGGAACATAGGGGCTGTCAAAATAAACAAAGTCCCCGGGCAGTACATTCTCGCAGGCCATTTCAAAATCAGCGCAAGTAATCGTGGCATCAGCGTTTTGAAGGTACTCCGAAATTGCCCTCATGTTGCTTTCGTCAATAGATTTCCCATTTACTCTATTATTGTACGGAACATTAAAAAGCCCTTTTTTATTCACACGATAGAGCCCATTAAAACAGTGCTTGTTTATCCAAATCATCAGTGCAGCACATTCTGCATCTAAATCGTGATTTGCAATTTTTTGGTTGTATTGTTCTCGGATACCGTAGTACACTTCGCTGTTACAGGGGACAGAATCCAGCTTATTCACTTTTTCAATGACGTTTTCAACGGCAGTTTTGAGCTGCAGATAGAGATTTATCAGCTGTTCGTTTATATCATTAAAAAAGGCCCGTTGGGGGGAAAGGCCAAGCAGGACAGCCCCTCCACCGATAAAGGGCTCGTAATAATTGTTATATTCTGTAGGCATATTATCCGTAATCAGCCCTAACAGCTGCGTTTTGCCGCCCGCCCATTTGAGAACAGGGGACATTTTTCTTTCAAACATCCTGCAAACACCCCTTTTCCAGCCAATGCCCCTATAGCGGCGGCTGATTGTACCCGAAACGTGAAGCCCAGTTTATACTTTACCATAAGACCGTTTTTTTCTCAAGACTGTATTTCTATGCCGCCCTGCCAAGGTATGACAAAAAGGCCTGCTGCCCACAATTTCCGGGCGGCAGGCCTTTTAGGGTACTTTATGCCGGCTTATTGCAGCTGCTTTAACATTTCGTCCAGCTGCTGCTGGGTGATTGCGCCAAAGGTAACCATGCCGGAGAGGGGCATCTCCCGCATCATGGACTGGGCGATGGCCTCGGCCCCCTCCCCCAGGTTCTCCATGCTGCCGGCGGAGAAAAGGCCCTCCCTCTGGCCGGAAACAGACTTCAGAATCTCCGCCAGCACGGCACGGCCGCGGGCTGTCTTGTTCAGGGAGCCGATGGGGCTGTAGGCGGTGTAGGCCACGGGCAATTCCACGGTGCCCGTCACATCTACAGTCCCGCTCAGGCGGATGTCCCGGCTGGAAGCGCCGATTTCAATGGTAAAGGCGCCGCTCTCCACGAACCAATCGTGGATTTTGGGCTCATAATAGGCAAAGGAGCGTTTGTCCAATGTGAAGGAGACGGTTTTCTCCTCGCCGGGCTCCAAAAGCACCTTCTCAAACCCCTTTAACTCCCGCACCGGGCGGCCCACTGTGCTTTCCACATCGCCCACATAGAGCTGCACCACTTCCCTGCCGGGGCAGCCGCCGGTGTTTTTCACCTTGCAGGTGACGGTGAGCGTCTCGCTGTCGGTGAGGCTCTCCCTGCTCACAGTCAAATCGCGGTAGGCAAAGGTGGTGTAGGACAGGCCATGGCCGAAGGGGAAGGCCACCTCCATCTGCTTTTTATCGTAGTAGCGATAGCCCACATAGACCCCTTCCCGGTACTCCACCGTACCCTCTTCCCCAGGGAAATTCAGGTAGGAGGGGTTATGGGCCAGGCGGCAGGGATAGGTCTCGGCCAGCTTGCCGGAGGGATTGGCTTCTCCATAGAGTAGGGCCACGGCGGCCTCGCCCACACCCTCGCCCCCCAGGTACATGGTGAGCACCGCTTTTACCCCGCCCAGCCAGGGCATCTCCATGGGAGAGCCACCGTGGAGCACCACCACCGTATTGGGCTGGGCGGCAGCCACGGCAGCAATCAGGGCGTTTTGGTTCTCGGGCATAGCCAGGGTGGCACGGTCGGCCCCCTCGCTCTCAAAGGCGTCGGGCAGCCCGGCAAAGATTACAGCCACATCGGCTTTCTGGGCAGCCTGCACAGCCTCAGCCGTCAGGGCCTCGTCAGGCTTTGCGTCATGGGCACGGTAGCCGAGGGCAAAGGACACATCCCGGCCCTCTGCCGCCGCCACAGCGGAGACCGTGCGGGAGGTGTTGATATGGCTGCTGCCGCCCCCCTGATACCGGGGCACTTGGGCAAACTCGCCGATGAAGGCCACCTTCTGGCCGCCGCTCAGAGGCAGAGAGCCCTCGTTCTTTAGCAGCACGGCACACGCCTGCTCCATGGACACCGCCAGCTTGTGGTGCTCGTCCCGGGGATAGGCGGCCTCGGGATGGCGCTGCTCCTGGTAGTCAAAGACAAATTGCAGCACGTTTCTCACAGCCTCGTCCAGCACGGATTCCTCCAGCCTGCCGGATTTGACCGCTTCCACGATTTGGGCGTCCTGGGTGCCGGGGCCGCCGGGCATCTCCAAATCCAGCCCGGCCAGCAGGCCATTGACCCGGTCCTTCACCGCGCCCCAGTCGGTGACAACGAAACCGGAGAAGCCCCATTTTTCCCGCAGGATGCCGGTGAGAAGCTCCCGGTTTTCGGCGCAGAAGGTATCGTTTAGGGCGTTGTAGGCGCACATGACACTGCGGGCGCCCCCCTCCTTCACTGCCGCCTCAAAGGCGGGGAGGTAAATCTCGTGGAGGGTGCGCTCATCTACCTTGGAGTTGCCGCTCATGCGCAATGTCTCCTGACTGTTGGCGGCAAAGTGCTTCACACAGGCGGCCACGCCCTTGCCCTGGAGCCCGTTCACATAGGAGGCGGCCAGCTGCCCCGCCAGATAGGGGTCTTCGCTGAAATACTCGAAATTGCGCCCGCACAGAGGGCTGCGCTTGATATTGAGCCCCGGGCCCAGCAGCATACCCACGTCTTCTGCCTGGCACTCCTCCCCCAGGGTTTCGCCCAGGGTGCGGATCAGGGCCCGGTCAAAGGAGGCGGAGAGGGCCGCTGCCGTGGGGAAACAGGTGGCATCGATGCTCTCGTTGATGCCCAGGTGGTCCCCCTCGCCCCTTTGCTTGCGCAGGCCGTGAGGGCCGTCGCACATCATCACCGAGGGGATGCCCAGCCGCTCTACCCCCTTGGTGTGCCAGAAATCCCGCCCGGAACAGAGCCCCGCCTTCTCCTCCAGTGTCAGCTCCCGGAGGATTTTTTCTAAATCCATCATTGCTATATCTCCTTCCCTTTAAAAAAATTCTGCTTTTTTTATTATAGTCCACTTTTTGCCAATCTACAATTCCCAAAGCATACGAAAAGCAGGGGGATTTTTTTACAACACATTCCCGGAAAGTGTGTTATACTGGACAGGAGAGCAGGGCTCTGTTGGTTTCGTGCCGTAGGAGAGCCCTTAAAAACAAACAGAAAGAGGGAATACCCCATGCCGATTCAAAAGCCGATTGTATCGGAAATCGCCCCAAAAACCTATGTCGTCAACGAGTTTGGGCTGGACGCCATGTTCCTCATTGAGGGGAGCCAACGGGCTTTGGTGCTTGACACCGGCAGCGGCTTCTGTGATTTCAAGGGGATTATCCGGGATTTGACCAAAAAGCCCTATCTGGTGGCCCTCACCCACGGGCATGTGGACCACGCCGGGGGCGCGGGCCAATTTGAACAAGTCTATCTCCATCCCGCCGACTGGGAGATGGCTAAGAGCATTACCCAAGAAGAGCGGCTCTCCTACGGCGAGGCGGTGCGGGGCGTGATGGGAGACCCGGACACCTTTGCCTATGGGAAAGCTACCCTGCGGGTGTGGGACGCCTTCCCGGCGCTGCTGCCCCTCCAGGACGGGCAGGCCTTTGACCTGGGAGACCGGATTATCTCGGTGATTCACACGCCGGGGCACACCCCCGGCTCCTGCTGCTTCATCGACCCCAAAACCCGCATCCTCTTCTCCGGCGACGCGGAAAACTCCAACCTCCTGCTGTCCCGCGGCACCGTGAGCACCGCGCTGCGTGGGCTTTTAAAGCTCAAGACCCACGAGGGGGAATGGGACCGCAGCTACAACGGGCACATCGGCTATTCCGGCCATGTGGACTGCCTCTCCCAGCCCGAATCCATGCTGGACGACTGCATCGCCGCCCTGCGCTCTATCCTGGACGGCACCGGCCAGGTGAGCACCTATAGCGGCTTTTTGGGGCGTCCCCAGGAGATGCACGCAGTGTCCTACGGGAAAACCCGCGTCACCTTTTCACCGGAGAGCCTTTGGGAAGAAGGGGAAGAGCACAAGGTGTTTTAACAGGAGAACCGCCCAGGCAATTTCGCCGGGCGGTTTTTGATTTGGCGGGGTGTTAGTCCCAGCAGGTTACTTTTAGGTTTTTGAAATAGCCCTCGGTGCCGGTATCCACAAAAAAGCCAATTTGCCCCCTCGCTTCTCCCCCGTGCTTCAGGTTATCCACACAGAGCAGCGGCGTATCGCTGCCATCCAGGTAAAAGGCCGCGCGGCTGTCTTCTATCACCGCTTTCAGGTGCATCCAACAATTCAGGTCAATCTCTGCGGGCGCTTCAAAGCCCTCTATGGCATGACGGCGGAAATAGTCAAAGGTATAGCCTGGATAAGCGAAATACTGGCAGCCGTGCTTTCTCCGCACTGGGTCTTCGGTTTTGCCGTTAGTGGGCCGCAGGTAAAAGGACTCAAATTCCGTATTGTCCGGGAGAATACGGAAGGCGATACCAATAAAGCCCCTGGCATAGGCGGGGGCTTCCGGTAGGAGGCGGGAGAGCATGTCCACCTCAAGGACGCCGTTGTGAAACAGGACATCCTTCACCTTGGCAATGGTGTCGATGTCGTGTTCCTCCAAGCGCTCAGTCTTCGTCACCTGTAGAGCCCTCTCACCCTCTATCTGGACACAGGCAGTTTCTACCCAAACTGGCTCCACTCCATCCTGTTTCAAATCAATTTGTTTTGTCATACAGATAGCCCCTTCTTGGCAGTCTCAGTGTATCATACCACAAGGCCGCGAAAGGCCTTGAACCGCCCGACGCGGCGTTATGAATTGCAAGGACAATCCACTGGTTATGGTGCAACATGCGCGGTGTGCCGCAATGCAGCAAACCTATGCCGACAGTGCAGGAAAACACGCCTTGCCTGCTTTGTCATCTATGATACCATAAAATCCCCATATCAGCAAGTGCCAGACTCCAAGCATCCCTCATCCCGGAAAAGGTTGCTCTCCCCCAAGCCAAATGCTATACTAGGGTAGGAGGGATACCGATGGATTTGACAGAGTGCTTTGCGGCCAGAGAGAGCCTCTTAATGGAGGGGGCACTGGGGGAACGGCTGAAGCGGGAATATCACCTGGAATTTGACGGGGATGTGGTGATGGCCGGGCTGGTGTACCGGGAAGAGGGCCGCCGGGCACCGGAAGCCCTTTGGGGGGAATACGCGGCGATTGCCGGGGAATTTTCCCTGCCCTTGCTGGCCACTCCCCCCACCCGGCGGGGAAACCGGGTGGGGCCGCTCCCGGTTTTCCCAGGCAATTGTGCAGGATAATCTGGGCTTCCTGCGCCAGGTGCAGGCGCGGCAGGGCATCCAGATGTATGCCGGCGGCCTGCTGGGCTGCCGGGGCGACGCCTACACCGGCGAAGGGGCGCTGGGCCTGGAAGAGGCCAGGGAGTTCCACCGGTGGGAGGGGCAGCTCTTTGCCGAGGCCGGAGCTGATTTTCTCTACGCCGCCCTGCTGCCCACCCTGGAGGAAGCCGCCGGGATGGCCCTAGCCCTCTCGGAGTTTGGCATCCCCTATCCGCTCAGTTTCACAGTGAACCGGGACGGCTGCCTGGTGGACGGGACGGAGATTTCCCGCGCCATTTCCCACATCGACAGCCTGGTGGATTCCCCTCCCCCCCTTGCCCTATAGGGAACTGGACGGCAGCGAAGACCTGAAATCCTCCCCGCCCCGCGAGCTGGCCGGGGAGATGATGCGGCTGCGCCAGCTGCTCCCTCTCAAAATCTTTGGCGGCTGCTGCGGCACCGACGGCCGCCACCTGCGGGAGATAGCCCGTCGCATTGCCTCGCCCTGCCGGGAATAGGGCTTAGAGAAAACCGCCCCGTCCAAATGGATGGGGCGGCACTGCTGTGTCAGAGGGTCACTGCCCTTTCCCCGGTGGTGGAGATTTTCACCACCGTAATGCTCTCCCCGGTGCGGTTCCAGATGGAGTGAAGGGTACCTCCCTCTACGAAAAAGGCCTGGTTTTCCCCCACCTGCACCTCTTCCCCGGCCAGGCAGATGGTGGCGGTGCCGTGAATCACCAGGAAAAGATGGTCTTCCGGGTGGGTGTGGCCGCCTGTAGGGCCGCCGCCCTGGGGCTCAATGTGGGCAATGGCCCCCCACTGGATTTTGCCGCCCGTCTCAAACAGTTTTTTCGCCAGGAAACCGCTGTGGCCTGGCGGTGCCATAAATCCCTGCATACTCTCTTCCTCCTCACCGGTTAGGGGCATGCTGCCCCTTTCGCCGGGCATACATCTGCCCGTAGGCCTCCCGCTTCCCCTGGGCAAAGGCCTCCCAGAGCAGCTCCGGGACGCCCTCCTGCCGCAGGCAGCCCACCACCCGGGGCGCAAAGCGGGTCCCCTCCAGCTCCAAGGCCTTTGCCACCGCCTCCTCCAAGGTGAGGGAGATGCCGGTGCAGCACTGGGCGGAATGGGTGGCGTTTTCCAGCCAATCCACCAGGGCAATCACATCCACCAAGCGGCGGGCGGGGCAGGCCTCCCTGCGGTAGGCAGAGGGGTAGCCCTTGGAGTGGTTGTACCAGGCGTGGTGGCCCAGGGCTACGTCGGCATAGCAGCGGGTGGAGGGGCGGGTGGTTAGCAGGGTGCTCCCTGTCACCGGGTGCAGGCGGGACATCTGGTATTCCTCCTCAAACCACTGCCGTCCCCGGCCGGAATAGAGCCCGACGAAATTCACCTTTCCCACATCGTGCAGGGCGCCGCATTCCAGGGCAAACCGGGCCAGCTCTTCCCGCTTGGCTTCCCTGCCGCCGGCGGCAGCCACGGACGCAACGCCGTCGAAGAACGCCGGCTCTTTGTCAAAAATCCTGCCGCACAGGGCAGCGGCAGCCCTGCCCACCATCTGGGAGTGGACATAAATCTCCGGGGCAAAACGGGACATCATCCGGTGGAGGAACTCGCTGAAAGGCACCCCATGGGGCGTCTCCACAAAGGTATAGGAGAGCTGGCGGAGATAGAAAAACAGGGTATCCCGCCGCTCCCCTGGGGGAATTCCGTCCATGTAGCGGAGCACCCGGCGGTAGAGCCCGGCAAGATAGGGCTCCCGCCCGGCGATGAGCTCTGGATAGTACCCAAGATACTGGGAATAGAAGGCGGGCAGGGAAATGGCGGCATACATTCCCCCGTTGGAGAAATCATCGGCGGAGGCGCTGCTCATCAGCCGCTCCATCTTGGTGAGCAGGCCGGTAAGGCTATCCATGCCACAGTAGTACTCGATGGCGTCGTAGTGGAAGGCGTGGCGCAAATCCCGCTGCTCCTCCTGGGTGCGCACCGCCTGGTCGTGCTCATGGTAGACGATATACACCGATTCCATGATATCGGCCACGTCCTGGGGGCTCATCGCCGCCTCCTTGCAATAGGAGATAGAGGCTGTCATGAGCCGGTGGGTCTGCTGGACAAATTTGTCCCAGGGCAGCTCAGGGGCTATGCGCCGGTATTCCGGGTCCTGCATGATTTGGAGCGCGCTTTTAATCAGCTGCACCCGCTGGCTCACACTGGGGAACTGCCCCAGCGCCGTATTCGCCAGGGAGCGCAGGATATAGCCCCGGGTCTCGCTGTCTTCGATATGGGCAAAGTCTTTGAGATAGGAGGCCGCCTCGGAAAAGCGGCGGCGCATCTGCTGGGTATAGGGCTCTACCACCGCAAAATCCAACCCCACCAGCCGGGTGGAGATGGCGTGCCGCCCAATGCCCAGCCAGTAGAGTTCCTGGATTTCGGCGTCCAGGTCCCTCCAATACCGGGCCAGCCCCAGCAAAACCTGGTGGATTTGGCAGAAGAGGGTGGCATCCGGCTCGCCGGGCACTTTAAGCAGCCCGGCGGCAAAATCCCGCAGCTCCTGCCGCGCCGCCTCGTCCAGGGCGGCGGCGCTGTCCAGTGCCGGGAAGAGCTCCTGCCGCAGCAGCGCCATGTTCTCCCCCACAATTTCCCGTTTCTCCTGTTCTTCCCGTTCCAGCCGGGCCGCAAATTCCTCCGGCGTGGCCTCCGGCTCCCCCTCTTGGGTGGTAAGCCCAGCTATCCTCTCCATGTTCGCCAGGTATTGTTCCTGATAAAGCCGCATCAAGTCCCCTCCCCCCGCTTTCGGCTCTTGTTCAAATCATACCATATTTTCCCCCAAATTGCCAGAAGATTTTTACAGAAATTCCAATCCTGCCGTGGCCCGCAGCGCCAGCGGGCTAGTGACGCCCTTTCCGCTCCTGCCTGCGCCGCAGCTTGCGGGAGAGGGTGGAAGGCGGCTTGGGCTGTTTTTTCGCCGGTTCCTCCCGGCGCTTTTCGGCCAGGAAGACCCAGTACCCATCCTGTTCCAGGGCCTTCACCCCGCCAAACACAGCAGCCAGCTTGTTCTGATACCACTCCCGCCGCTTTGTCACCATCATCATCCGCCCGCCCAGGGCCAGGCGGCGGAACCCGCCCTCGATAAAGCGCTTTGCCACCGAAAAATCGGTGTGGTAGGGGGGATTGGAGAGGATAAGGGTGAAATCCCGTTCCGGCACGGCGCTATAGCCGTCGCTGAGACGGATATCCAGGCCGGGGAGGCCGTTGCGGGCCGCATTTTCCCTGGCATAGGACACCGCCTCCTGGGAGATGTCGCAGAGCACCACGCTATCACCCCCCAGCCGCTTGGCGGCATAGAGGCCCACCGGGCCATAGCCGCAGCCCAGGTCCAGCACCTTGTCCCCCGGCTTTAGCTCTGCCTTTTCCAGCATAGCCAGCGTGCCGGTGTCCACGCCGCCGGGGGAGAACACGCCGCCCCCGGTCTCAAAACACAGCGGGATTCCCAGAATCTGGGTCTCTATCATCTTCCCAACACCCCTCCCGTTCCTATTGTTTCCAGTATAGCACAACTTCTCCCCTTTGGCGATGTTTTTTCCCGCTTCTCCTGTCATACACTATTCATGGCCTGTTCCCGCAGAGAATTGACATCCGGGCCGGTAAGCGGTATGATGCAGGGGAAGGATACATGAAAAAGGAGGAAACCAGATGTGTACGACAATCGGTATCACCACAAATGACTTCTACTTTGGCCGCAACATGGATTTGGAATACTGCTTTGGGGAGCGGGTGGTGATGATGCCCCGCCGGTTCCCCCTGGCCTTTCGCAGGGCGGGGCAGTTGGAAAGCCACTATGCCATCCTGGGGATGGCTACTGTGATGCAGGGCTATCCCCTCTATGCCGACGGGATGAACGAGAAGGGGCTCTGCATGGCGGGGCTCAACTTCCCGGACAACGCCCACTATTTTAAAAAAGAGGTGGAGGGCAAGCACAACGTCTCCCCCTTTGAAATTATCCCCTGGGTGCTGGGCCAGTGCGCCGATGTGGCCGAGGCCCGCCGCCTACTGGCCAACACCCCCTTGGTGGACATCCCCTTTAGCCAGCAGATGCCCAATGCCCCCCTGCACTGGCACATCGCCGGGCGGGACGGCTCTTTGGTGCTGGAATCCACCAAGGAGGGCATCCAGCTATATGACAACCCCGCCGGGGTGCTCACCAACAATCCGGCCTTCCCCTATCAGCTCACCAGCCTGGGGATGTATCTGAACCTGACCGTGGAGCGGCCCAAGAACTGTTTCAGCGAAAACCTGGGCGTCACCCCCTTTGGCCTGGGGCTGGGCTGCCACGGCCTGCCGGGGGACTTCTCCCCTACCTCCCGCTTTGTAAAGGCCGCCTTTTTGGGCCAGAACTCCCAATGCCCCAAGGATGAGCCCGGCAGTGTGGCCCAGATGTTCCACCTGCTGGATTCGGTTTCCATGGTGCGGGGTAGCGTGATTACCCCGGAAAAGCAGTGGGACATCACCACCTATTCCGCCTGCATGAGCACCACCCGGGGTATCTACTACTACAAGACCTATACCAACAACTCCCTCACTGCCATTGACCTGCACCGGGAACCCCTGGATTCAAAGGAGCTCCGGGAATTCCCCCTGGCTACCACCCAGCAGGTTTTCTGGGCAAATTAGGGCAGGCAAAAGAGCCTGACCGTATCCCACAGGGTACGGTCAGGCGGGGAGCACATCTGGACGGGGCGGCAGGATGCCACAATTTTCATAGAAAGGCGCGGCTTAGTCCCCTTTTTCGCTGCGTCAGCCATGAGAAAACGGCGGTCTTGAAATTTGATATGCTCCCTCTAAAGTAGACAGCGAAAAAATAAAACTGTCGAAATAGGGGGAGCAATTAACATGAGCTTAAAAGGGAAAATAGGAGCGGAGGAAAAAATACAGGCAGTGGAAGATTATCTGGAAATGCGAAAGGG
>JAAVYW010000030.1 GCA_022791315.1 Oscillospiraceae bacterium
ATCAAGAACCACGAAACCAAGATAGAGTACACCGACAAGAACGGGGATATGTACGCCGTGGAAGTATCGGTGGAGCTTCTGGAATACCTGAAAGGAGAGGACCAGAATACCAGCAGCGCGGCCCCGGCCACAGCGCCAGCACCGGCGGCGACCGACACAGGCGGAGGGGGCGAATCCGGCGGCGGGTCCGGTGGAACAACCTACACCGTCAAGAAGGGGGACAACCTCTGGACGCTTGCCAAAAAGTTTTACGGGAGCGGCGCGGACTACACCAAAATCTATGAGGCGAACAAGGACACGATAGGGAAAAATCCGAACCTTATCTATCCAGGGCAGACCTTCACAATACCGGGATAAAGGGGGCGGGACAATGGAGTACACCGTTTCGGCCACAGACCTTGCAAATATCCAACTGAACGAAGAGGACCGGGTAAAGGAAATCCTGCGCAATGTGGCCGTCATTCTGGCGACGCCAAAGGGCAGCGTTCCCATGTACCGGAGTTTCGGCCTGGACATGAGCTTTTTAGACAAGCCTATGAATCTGGCAAAAAACATGGCCGTTATCCCGGTGCGGGAGGCAATCGAGGAATGGGAGCCGCGCGCGGTCTTCCAGGATATATCCCTGTTCTTTGACCCCGCCAATCCGGGAAAGCTGGCCTTTACGGTACAAATCGAAATCAAGGCAGGTGATTCAGAGTGAGCCAAAGAGCGGAATACAAGTTTATCCCCACAGACCCGGAGGACATCATTGTCTGGCTGACGGACATTTACGAAGAAATCATGGGCGTCACCATACAACCGGCAAGCCCGGAGCGGCAGTTTATCCAGTGGATGGCGGAGGCAATCGTGCTGGAGCGGGTGATGACCAATTACACGGCAAACCAGAATATTCCAAGTCGGGCGGTGGGGGAAAACCTTGACGCGCTGGCGGAGCTGTTCTATACCCAGGAGCGCCCGCAGGCCAAAGCCGCGACCTGCACCATGCGCTTTACCATTTCCGAGCCGCAGGCGTTCGCTGTACTGATACCGAAGGGAACCCGCGTTACCGATGCCAGGCAGACGCTTGTGTGGGAAACGCTGGCGGACGTATATGTGAACATCGGGGAAAGCTGCGCGGATACAAAGGTTCAGTGCCAGAAGCCGGGGGAGCAGGGAAACGGATATGTGAAGGGGCAGATCGATTCCATCATTGACCCGTTTGCCTATTTCCTTTCCTGCGAAAACCTGACCGAATCGGACGGCGGCGCGGACGCGGCCACGGACGAGGAGTTTTACGAGCTGCTGCGCCTTAGCATGGACGGCTATAGCTGCGCCGGAGCGCGGGGCGGGTACATCTACTTTGCCAAGCAGGTCAGCACCGAGATCGCCGACGTGATAGCGGCCTCCCCCACGCCGGGAGTGGTGAAGCTGTATGTCCTGATGGACGACGGCACACCAGCCACCGAGGAAATGAAGGAGCGGGTATTGGCGGCGTGCAGCGCCGAAGATGTGCGCCCCCTGACGGACCTGGTTTCTGTGGAGGATCCGGAGAACGTGGACTACCATGTGCGATTCACCTTCTACACGCAGGAGGGAGCCGGAGTCAGCGGCGAGGCGCTGGAGGCGGCGGTACGTGACAAGGTGGCGCAATACACGGCCTGGCAATGCGCGAAGCTGGGGCGGGACATCAACCCGTCACGGCTCATTTCTATGTTGATGGAAACGGGCATTAAGCGGGTGGCTATCGAAGAACCGGCCTTTACCTCCCTGAAAGACGGGAGCGGGACAGATGCGCCGCAACTGGCCCGGCTGGCCGGGCTCCCGGTAATCATCAACGGAGGGTACGAGGATGAATGATTCCAGGCTGGGCATCACCAGGGAAAACCTTCTGCTTATCGTACCGCCTGCACTAACCCAAGACCCGTCTATGATGGCGCTGGCATCGTCAGACGCCGAGGCGCTGGCGGCGCGGCTGGCGGAAATCGACCGGGTGCGCATCATCTCCAACATCGACGGTCTGGACGAAGCCGTACTGGATATTCTGGCCTATGACTTCAAGGTGGACTGGTACGACCCGGAGTACAGCTTGGAGGAGAAGCGGCGGACGCTGAAAGATAACTGGCTGGTGCATAAACATCTGGGGACAAAATATGCCGTGCGCACGGCGCTGAATGCGGTCTATCCGGGGGCAATCGTGCAGGAGTGGTTTGAGTACGGCGGGAATCCGTATTGCTTTCGAGTTATTCTGCCTGCTTCTGAAGAGCTGACGGTTGAGAAGCAGAAGCGGGTATTGAGCTGGATTCCGTATTACAAGAATTTACGCTCGCACCTGGAGAAAATTACTGCATTGGTGGAGGCAGCCGCTTGCGTATATATGGTTTTTTGCGCCCACCGATTCAATTTCCGCGCCGGGTCAAGCATCTTTGGGATGCAGACGGTGCGGCTGGACGGCGTACATTTCTTGGATGGGGGCTGGCTGCTCTCTACCGAATGGGCCAGGGGGGCGAAATTCCCCATAGCAGCCCTACACTATGGTAGGGGATACCAGGTTTTATTACAGGGGACTGCGTCCATCCGAGGATGCACCCCTTGTATGCCCGACATCAAGACTGGGGACAAGATGAGAGCCTGGCAGGATGGCGGCGGTTCCCAGTCTTACCGAGCGGCCCTGTACTGTGGTAAAGAGCTGCACCCCCTTTTATGCGAGGGGATGTCAATTGGAGGGCGTAGTTTCTATATGCCTGGAATCAAAACCGCAGATAAGCTGAAGACTCGCAAAGAGAATGGCGTTTCCCAATCTTACCGGGCCGTCATCTCGGCTGGAGTGGAAGCGGGAGGGACGGTGTCGGCCAGGCTTATGACGGACAGCATGTGGACACTGAATGGCGCAAGGAGTTTGGACGGCCCCCGGAAACTCAATGCAGAGCTCGGCAGTTCAAAGCTTTAGGGAAAGGGAAAACAAGCTATAGGATTATTTTAGGGAGGGATAGTAATGGCAGGAAAAAATACAGTTGCTTGGCAGGATACCATGGGGCCATCCTTTGAAGAGCCGGAAAACCCGGAATATGATGTGGCGGCGATTAAGCAGCCTACCGCGAATACTCCGGCCTATGCGGAGTTGTTCAACGATATTTTCCAAAAACTCATCAACAATACCGCTGCTGTAAAGAGGTTGGCGGAGGAGGCTGTTCCAGCGAGTCAAAAGGGGATAGCGAACGGTGCAGCGAGCCTAGATGAAAACGGCAAAATCCCAAAAGAACAGATACCCGCACTGGATTACATCCTCACAAGCCAAAAAGGCATAGCGGGCGGCACGGCAAGCCTGGACAGCAGCGGTAAGGTTCCAAAAGCGCAGATACCGGCCCTAGACTATGTGCCCACAAGTCAAAGGGGTGCGGCAAACGGTGTGGCGAGTTTGGACGCCAACAGCAAGATACCAGCAGCGCAAATCCCCGCACTGAACGCTGATGTGTTGGCAGCAGGAACACTGCCAGTAGCCCGGGGGGGGACTGGGGCCGCCAATGCTGCAACAGCACGGGCAAATCTGGGGGCTGCCCCTGTGGCTTCTCCAGTGTTTACGGGCAGTGTGAGCTTGGGGCGAAAAGGTGGGACGAAAGTAGGAAGAAGCAGTGTGGCGCTGGGAAGCAATGCTACATCCTCTGGAGATTCCACGGTCTCCCTAGGTGATGGAAACGCGGCCACCGGGAACTGTTCTTTTGCAGAGGGGCAGTGGACTGTGGCTTCGGGCGTCATCAGCCATGCAGAAGGCTTTCAGACGAAGGCCGAGGGTGCACAGTCACACGCGGAGGGGGGAAATACAAAAGCAACAGCTACGAATGCGCATGCAGAGGGAAGTGCAACAACAGCCACGGAATATGCTGCACATGCAGAAGGAACTAGCACGGTAGCGAGCGGCTACTCCTCACATGCAGAAGGAAACGGCGCAACCGCGTCGGGGAGTTTTTCTCATGCAGAAGGAGGCACTACGACCGCGTCGGGGAGTTTTTCTCATGCAGAAGGAAACGGCACAAGCGCGTTGGGGAGTTTTTCTCATGCAGAAGGAAACGGCACAACCGCGTTGGGGGATTATTCCCATGCAGAAGGAAGCGACACAACCGCGTCAGGGAGTTTTTCCCATGCTGAGGGAGCTTCTGGAACGGCATCAGGAAAATGCTCTCATGTAGAAGGAGGGTTATATACTGCGCAGAGTGGAAATAAAGCCACGGAATATGCTGCACATGCAGAAGGAACTAGCACGGTAGCGAGTGGCAGCGCCTCTCATGCAGAAGGAAGCGCAACAACCGCGTCGGGAAATTATTCTCATTCGGAAGGAGATGGCACAGTAGCGCTAGGAGTTCGTTCCCATGCGGAGGGAATGGCAACAAAAGCATACGGAATTGCCTCTCATGCAGCGGGGGAGCAGACTATCACGGAATACTGGGCAGAAACTGCCGTAGGGAGATATAACACAAAATACGCCCCGTCTTCCTATAATCTGATTGGAAATCTTTTTGTAGTAGGAAAAGGGACTTCTGATAGCGCCCGAGCAAACGCTTTCCGTGTCAACACTGCCGGAGTCTATGGCACTGCTGCTTTCAACGCTAGTGGCGCCGACTATGCCGAACTTTTCGAGTGGGCTGATGGAAATCCTGAACACGAAGACCGCGCAGGCCATTTCGTCACCTTGGACGGTGAAAAAATCCGTATCGCCACTCCTGCTGACGAATATGTCCTCGGTATCATTTCCGGCAGCCCCTCTGTGGTAGGGGATGTTTACGACGACCAGTGGGCCGGGATGTTCGAGACAGACATCTTTGGACGGCCCGTCTGGGAGGATGTGGACTTGCCCGCCGAGACCAGGGAAGACCCCGACCCGGAGAATCCCGGCCAGAGCATCACTCGCGAGATTGTCCCGGCCCGCACGGAGCATCGGCAAAAAGTAAACCCGGACTATGACAGCGAGCGAAAATACACCCCTCGCACCGAGCGGCCCGAGTGGGACGCTGTGGGGCTGCTGGGCAAGCTGGTGGCTGTGGATGATGGCTCCTGTCAGGTGAACGGCTGGTGCAAGGTGGGAGAGGGCGGCATCGCCGTCCATTCGGAGCAGCGCACCCCTTACCGCGTCATGGCCCGCCTGGATGACACCCATATCCGTATCTTGCTTGTGCCATCTTACTGATAGCAATTTATATCTGTATGTTTTAGAATTGGAGGAGTTACAATGGCAGAGAAAAACAGTATCATCACAAAATCCCGGCGCGTTGCACTGGCCCAGCTTACGGCAGGAGAAATCTCTACGATTCCCCCTGTGGCCTACCTGGCCCTGGGAGATGGGGGGTGTGGAGAAGATAATGAACCCATCGCTCCGAGCATGGAACAGACGGAACTGACCCATGAGGTGTGCCGGTATGCCATCGATACGCCTGTTTTCCCAATTGAAACGACGGCCAGATTTACTGCGGTTGTTCCGGAAGGAGAGCAGGGTGGCGCAAAGTTTACGGAAATGGGGCTGGTGGATACAGAAAATAACTTTGTAGCCATCAAGACGATGTATCCCAAGCAGAAGGACGACGATGTAGAATTTTCCTTTACATTTGACATGGAATTTTAGGGGGGATAGGAGATGGCGGAGAACAACAACCCTACTTGGCAGGATACTATGGGGCCGCCCTTTGAAGAACCGGAAAACCCAGAATACGATGTGACAGCAATCCAGAAAACTACTACGGACACCCCGGCCCATGCCGAGGTGTTCAACTTTATTTTTCAAAAACTCGTCAATAATACTGCTGCCGTAAAGAAGCTGGCAGAGAGCAAGGCGGGGGCTGTACCAGAATTTGAGCAGGCGGAAATTTTGGAGAATATCAACAGCGGCGATACTATGACAGGTATTCTCGGGAAACTAAAGAAATGGTTTGCATCCCTGCGCCAGGTGGCCTGGTCGGGGGAATATAGCGATTTGGAGAATATCCCTTCTGCTTTTCCCCCGGCCAGCCATACCCATAACTATGCTGGGAGCAATTCGGCAGGTGGGGTAGCCAACAGCGCCACAAAGTTAGCTACAACTCGGAGCTTCCAAGTGAATCTGGGGAGCACGTCCGCAGTCAATTTTGATGGCACGGCCAATGCGACGCCGGGAGTTACTGGGACACTGGGCATTGCCAACGGTGGATTGGGAAATACCACGGGAAGAGTGACAGCAGGGAGTGGCGATCCATTTAATCCACCGGGAAGTTATGCTACAGCAGAAGGATATATGACAAAGGCAACTGGGAAATATTCTCATGCAGAAGGTTTAATGGTGAGCGCATTAGAAGAGGGTTCTCATGCAGAGGGATATTCAACTACAGCATCAGGGAAGCATTCTCATGCAGAAGGAAATTTAACGACAGCATCGGGAGAAGGTTCCCATGCAGAAGGAGGCCGTGCAGCGGCAGTAGGCGGCGACTCTCACGCAGAGGGAGAAGCGACAGTTGCAGAAGGGGGTAATTCCCATGCAGAAGGATACATGACAAAGGCAACTGGGACAGAATCACATGCAGAAGGGAACGGTACGACAGCATCGGGGTGGGGGTCCCATGCAGAGGGAATAGACACGGTAGCGGCTGGTCAGAGTTCCCATGCGGCAGGAAACAGCACTATTGCCGAATACAAGGCAGAAACAGCCGTAGGAACATATAACAGAAAATTTTCCCCGTCTTCTTCTACGACACTTGGCAATTTATTTTCGGTAGGGAAAGGTAATTCCGAGAGTTCCCGAGCAAATGCTTTCCGTGTTAACAGAAATGGCGTATATGGTACTGCTGCTTTCAATGCCAGTGGCGCTGACTATGCCGAGCTTTTCGAGTGGGCTGACAGAAACCCACAGCAGGAAGACCGTGTCGGCCATTTCGTCACCCTGGATGGTGAGAAAATCCGTATCGCTTCCCCTACTGATAAGTACATCCTAGGGATTGTCTCTGGAAGCCCTTCTGTGGTGGGAGATGTCCATGACGACCAGTGGGTCGGGATGTTTGAGACGGACATCTTTGGGCGGCCTATCTGGGAGGATGTGGACGTGCCCGCTGAAACCAGGGAAGAGCCAGACCCAGAGCATCCCGGCCAGACCATCACCCGCGAGATTATCCCGGCACACACAGCGTCAGCAGAAGGTGAACCCGAATTATAATAACGACCAGAAGTACATCCCCCGCACCGAGCGGCCCGAGTGGGACGCCGTGGGACTGCTGGGCAAGCTGGTGGCCGTGGATGACGGCTCCTGCCAGATGAACGGCTGGTGTAAGGTGGGAGAGGGAGGTATTGCTGTCCATTCAGAGCAGTGTACCCCTTACCGTGTCATGACCCGCCTGGATGAAACCCATATCCGTGTCCTAATCCTGCCCTCCTGCTGATGGCAGGTGAATTTTTTATATCCCGAAAGGAGTTGTCAAAATGAAAGAGAACATCCTGAAAGCGCTCATTGCCACGGTATCGGCCGGCCTACTGGGATACTTTAACCAGCTTGCTGTCCCTGTGATGATGCTAGGCGTAGTGATGGTGCTGGACTATGCCACCGGCCTCACCGCAGCATGGGTACATAGGGAACTGGATAGCCGCACCGGTATCCTCGGTATCGTGAAGAAGCTGGGATACCTGGTACTGGTAGTTGTCGGAGGCTGCGTGGATTGGCTGCTAATGTCTGGCATGGCTGCCGTAGGGCTGGGACATCCGGTGTCCTTCGCCTTTGGGCTGGTAATCACCATGTGGCTGATTCTCAATGAGCTTATCAGCATCCTAGAGAATTTGGGCAGTATTGAGGGTTTCCCGTTGCCTGGGTTCCTCACTAGGCTGGTACGCAAGCTCAAGAAAACCGTGGAAAATGTGGCGGACAGGGCAGATGAAGAGGAGGGCGACTAAATGGCGAAGTTTTGCATTGACCCGGGACATGGTGGTAGCGACCCCGGCGCTATGAACGGCAGCCGGAAGGAAAAGGATGATGTGCTGAAGCTGGCCAAAAAGATTAAGCCCCTGCTGGAAGAGCAAGGGCACACGGTGATACTCACCAGGGATGACGGAGTAGAGACCGTCACCATTGACCGGCGGTGCAGCATGGCAAACAAAGCAGGCTGTGATTATTTCCTCTCCCTGCATCGCAACAGCGCGGGAGCAAAGGCCCGTGGCATTGAGATTTGGGTACATAGCCGGGCAATGGATAAGACCGTGGAGCAGGCCAAGGGAATCCTTACCCGGTGCTGTGCTGTGGGAGGGAAAAGCCGGGGTGTCAAAAAAGGAGCCGTGTCCTACACCGACTATGGCGTCAACGTGGGGACGGACATGCCCAGCGCCCTCCTGGAGTTGCTATTTATCTCCAGCGCAGAGGATAATGCCCTTTTTGATAAGTACCTGGATGACTATGCCCTGGCCATTGCCAAGGGCCTGGTGGCCGCCGTGGGGGGAAAATGGGTGGACAAGCCCAAAGCCCCGAAGACACTATATCGGGTGCAGACAGGGGCTTTTTTCAGCAAGGCCAATGCAGAGAAGCAGGCGAAGGAGTTGCGGGAGATGGGGTATAGCACAGTGATTACGGCAGAAAAATAAAAGTCCCTCTGGGGAAATCCCGGAGGGCAAAAAGGAAAGACACCGATGGGGGTCGGTGTCTTTCAGCTCGGAAAAGCACGGGTAAGTGCTTTTCTATGAACGCATCATTAGTATATCTTAAATGGGATATTTCGTCAATCCCTATACCACTAAAAATCCCGGAAAATCTACACGATTTTTACACGTTAGACGAAAATTTGGACGTGCCTGAAATTTTAATACTTCCATAGCTTGTAGAGAATATGAAGGGGTTGAATGTAGGGAACACTCATGGTAAAATAAATTCGTCAATTCCTTTACGGGCCGGGCAATCGAGCAAATTCTATCGTGTAACTCTGACTACTTTTTGACTACCTGGCGGCTAAGAATACCCCATTCCCGCCCATGCCTGATGGTCAAAGAAAGTAGTGTTTATGCGGGTTCTTGCAAAATTGTACCGAGAAAAAACTGCCTTTTAATCAAGGTGTCCGGAGTTCGAATCTCCGGTGGATCACCAGGAAAAGGCACGCCTAGAGAAAGGGCGTGCCTTTTTATTTTGAAAGGAGCAGGCGTTATGACGGACGAAAAGCTGGCGAGAATCAATGAACTGGCCCGGAAGGCCAGGGAGGCAGAGCTGGATGAAGCCGAACGGGAGGAACAGCAGCGGCTGCGGCAGGAATACGTGGCCGCCTTTCGGGGAAATTTGGAGCGGCAGCTGAACTCCATGGTGATTGTAGACGAGGCGGGCAACCGCCGGAACGTGCAGAAGCGGGGGAAGCAGCAGTAGTTTCGAGCCTTTGAAAAAGGGGAAAGGGTCGGGAAGGTCAAAAAAAGTATGCTTTTTTGACGAAATGGCTACCATTTTTGGAGGGGAAATGCTATAATATACGCAGCACAGAACGGCAGAGTTTTGTAGCCTGCTAATGACAGGCTGCACTGCAATGTGGCTATGTAATACGAGTTTTGGGCGGCCAGGGGTTTTTGGAACTTTTTCCAATAAACCGGGCGGCCGCTACGTTATAGAGATAGGAGGCAGTCAGGGATGCAGCTCAAAGAATGCGATGAGCAGATTGTCGCACTGGCCGGCGGCGATGACGATGCGCTGCGGATTTTGTATACCGGACTGTCTAGCGCGGTGTACAATCTGGCCTTCTCCATTGTCAAGAGCAGGGAGCTGGCTGAGGATGTGATGCAGGATACCTTTATCAAGGTGAAGACCCACGCCGCCTCCTATCGTCCGGGAACCAATTCCAAGGCTTGGATTCTGACGATTGCCCGCAACTTGGCTATCACTGCCCTGCGAAAGGGCGCCTATGAGTACAGCGCTGACTATTTGGAGGAGACTGGGGCCACGGAGCTCTCTTCCAGCGGTAGGGTGGCCACCACAGTGGAGAATTCCGTCTTGGTGGAGAAGGCGCTGGCTGTCCTCAGCGACACGGACCGGCAGATTGTCATGCTCCACATTGTGGGCGGGTTAAAGCACCGGGAGATTTCGGAGATGATGTCCATCCCCTTGGGCAGCGTGCTCTGGAAATACTCCAATGCCCTGAAAAAGATGTCAAAGTACTTGAACCAGTCTTCCGGCTGATTTGAGAATACCTCTGCGGAAGAAGAAAGGAGGCGAGGGACCGATGAACCAGTATCGCGATTTGGAACAGCAGATTAAGGCTTATGCCGATGGGCAGACCCCGGATTTGTTTGACCGGCTGTCGGAATGGGAAGACAGAGCGGAAACCCCTATCGCCCTCCCTCTTCCTAGGAAGCGCTATGTGCTCCGCGCAGCCAGCTTGGCGGCCTGCTTTGTGTTGCTGTGCGGCGGCCTTTTCGTCTACCTAAACCGCCCAAAGGCCGCCGGGCTGCTGGCGCCCCAGCAGAGTGCCGACAGGGTGGGGCAGGCAGAAAGCGGGCTATTAGAGGAAGACGATGCGCCGGAAATTACGGATGACTGCGACGACGCGGGATATGATGACATAGCCCCGCTGGAGGGCAGCTGGGACGAAGCGCCCACTGCCGGAACCCCGGAGGCGCAGCTGGCGGCGGCGCCGGAGAGCGCCGAGCCCGCGCCACAGGCGGAGGATGAACCGGCTATCCTTTTGGACGAAGAGGTGCCCCTGGCGGGAAAGGGGGAAGCGCCCGATGAGGGCGAGCCCTCCGGCCAGGCGGAAGAGGATTTGGGCTCCCAAGAGACACTGCCTGCCCAGACGGAGAGGCTCAAGTTCCGCTCCAAAGGGGACTATGGGGAAGAGGCGGCCGCCTCTTCGGCAGAATCCGGGGAGGATTCTGCCGAAATGGACCCTGGATACTCTTTTAGGCCGGAAAAGACAGAGCCGGAGACAGCCCGCGAGGAAGAGGAGGGCCCTATGGTTTCCGCAGCCTCGGGCATGGGAAGCTCTGGCGAGCAGGATGGCAGCCAGGAAAAGAGCGCGCCTGACGAGCCTGCCGCCAGCCCCGAGCCTGCGGGGGCAGCCCCTAAAACGGCTCCGGGCGCAGAGACGGCTGGCTTTGGGGAAACGGCAGACAGCACTGCCCCAGACGAGGGGACAGACTTGGCGCAGGACAGCGACGTGATATTTTTCCCTGCCGGGGGGAATACCCAGGATGCGGAGGATGCGCTGCCCAAGGAAGAGCCCCAGGGGGGCGAACAGCTGGTGGATGAGACCAATATCCTGCGCAATTTGGAAGCGGCGACGTCCTCCAAGTTTGCGGCGCAGATGATGGCTCCGGATACGGCGCCTTTGGCGGCAGAAGGGGAGCCCGCTGCCCCACTGTCTTCCCCGGTTTCGCCGGAAGATGGTGCGCTTGCCGGCGAGGCGGTAGACGGCACAGCGCCCCCGCATAAGGGGGAAGCGCCGGAGGCCAGGCCTGACCCAGCCAAGGAGCTGGAGGCGGTGCTGCTGGAGACCGGCGTGACAAAACTGGCGCCCGCTTGGCTGCCGGATGGCTTTGCGTTGGAGAGGGCCTATATTATCTCTGGCGATGAGCCGGAGGATGTGAAGACCGGTGTGGCAGTGTACGCCTTGCCTCCTGCCGAAGAGCAGGAGAAGGCAGATGAACCCGCCTTGGACGAGAGCGGTGCCCCGGCGGAGAACTCGGAAAAGAACGGGCTTCCAGCTACTGCTGAAAACGGGACAGAGCCGGGAGCAGCTGTAGCCCAAACGGTGCAGCCCAAGAAGGGGGAGGCAGGCAGCGGCAGGGCTCCGGCCCGGCCCAGCCTGGTGGTTTCGGCCAAGGCCCAGACAGAAAAGCTGACTGTCCCAGTGGGGGAGAAGTGGACTGTGCTGGCCCCCGGGCTGGAAGTGCTCCTCCACCACGAGGCCCAGACGGATGGCGACACCGTGCTACAGGACGAATTCACCGCAGTGTTTACCAGAGACGGGTACTCCTACCATGTGAAGGGGATCTTTATGGAGGAGGAGAGCTTTTTAAAGGCTATCCGCTCGATTTTTGAAGTCCCGGAGGCTTGACAGCCGACAGCTTTTGCCGTATAATAAAACACGACAAATAAATAAACAGGGGGAGCTGGCGCATACCGGCTGAGAGGGGACGAATGGCCGTCCTATACCCCAATACCTGATCTGGGTAATGCCAGCGTAGGAAATGGAATTCGTTTGTTCGATTTTATAACCGTACAAATGCGCGCCCGCAGAGCTCATTGTTCTGCGGGCGCTTTTTCGTGCAACTGCTGTCTTATCCACTGGGGAAAAGGAGGAATTTTTTTGGAAACTGTAAAACCAATCAACAAGACCAGGCGGCTCACTGAGAGCGCTGTGATGATTGCACTGGCTACGGTGTTGAGCATGGTGCAGGTGTACTCCCTGCCAAACGGTGGTTCTATCACGGCGTGCAGCATGGTGCCCCTTGTGCTCATTGCCATGCGGTATGACCTGAAATGGAGCCTGTTTGTGGGGTTTGTCCACAGCGTATTGCAGCTGTTTTTGGGCCTGGGCGCTGTGAGGGGGCTGACACTGGGCACAACAGTGGCGGTTGTGCTTTTGGATTATACCTTTGCCTTTACAGTGCTGGGGCTCTCCGGTGTTTTCAAGAACAGAATCAAGAACCAGGCCATTGCCGCTGCGGCGGGCGGGGCGCTGGGATGCCTATTGCGGTTTGCCTGCCACTTTCTCTCTGGCTGGCTGATTTGGGCCGTGCTCTGGCCCCCCGAGGGGATGCTGCCCGCTGCCTATTCCCTCGCCTATAACGGCTCCTATATGCTGCCGGAGGCGGTTATCACGGCGGTGGTCTCGGCGCTGCTGGTGCAGTTTTTGCCCATGTATCAAAGGGCGCAATAGGAGAAAAAACGCTGGAGCTTTATTTATTTGTCCCGTAAAGACGGCGGAGACCCCTGCATGGCACAGGGCCTCCGCCGTTTTTTGCTTTACTGGGGAGGGGTTATAATCGAAACACTTGAAAAGTGGCACTTTTCAAGTCTGCGGCCTTAGGGCTGCAGAGAGCCGCTTTCGCGGCTCTGTTTCGCATTACATAGTCAAAAGCGCGCGCAAAGCCCGCCCACTTGAAAATAGTACCTGTTTTCAAGTGCTTTAGCTATTCTGGAAAGACGGGGGCCCTACCTCTTTTCCGGCAAAGGTATTGGGGCCGGGATTGGACAGGGAAAAATACATCTTGGCGGCCTTGGTGGTACCGAAATCCTGGTTGGAGCCGGTGTCCTGCACCTGGTTAAAGGCGTCGCGGAACATCTGGTTGTGGGCCTCCTCCCGGTTAAGGAGGAAATCAATAGTCTCCCGCACCCGCTTATCCTCGATTTGGCGGTAGAGGTACTCATAGACCACCTTGGCCCGCTGCTCGGAGGCGATGTTGCTTAAAATATCGGCGCAGAGGTCGCCGGTGACGGTGACATAGTCCCCGGTCCAGGAATAGCCCGAGGCATTGATGAGGCCGGGGTTGAGGCCGGTGAGTACATGGGTCTGGATTTCGCCGGCGGCTACCTTGTCGGCAGCTACATCGTGGCCATTCAGCATGGAGATGGTCTGGGCCACCATCTCCATGTGCCCCAGCTCCTCTGCGGCAATGTCTAAAAACAGGTCTTTGATGGACACGTCCTTGATACGGAAGCTCTGGGACATATACTGCATGGCAGCCTTGAGCTCGCCGTTGGCCCCGCCCAGCTGCTCTTGCAGCAGCGCCGCATACTGGGGATTGGGCTTTTCCACGCCTACGGGGTGAAAAAGCTGCTTTTCATGCTTGAACACGGTCGATTCCTCCCTAAAATAAAATCCTACCTAGTGTTCCACAGAGCAGCAGCTTCTATGCCCCTTGGCGGCTAGTCAAAGAGGAAAATTGCCTCAATAGGGGCGTCCACGGCGCGGGAGATGTCAATTGCCAGCTTGAGGGAGGGGTTGTACTGGGCCTTTTCCAGGCGCATGATGGTTTCCCGGCGCACCCCTACCTGGGCGGCCAGCTGTTCCTGGGTGAGGCCCTTTTGCTGGCGGAACTGCTTGAGCCTGCATGTGAACTCCGGCACAGCTATTCCCCCTCTTCTTCCAGGCTGCCGCCCTGGTCGTAGCGGTAGAGCAGGTACATGCTGAGGAAGAGCTCCAGCGCAACAGCCAGGGAGACCACAATGACAAAAGCAATGAGGGTGTATTCCAGGTTCCCGTGGAACCGGCCCTGGCCCAAAATCAGCAGAGAGAGGAAGATGATAGAAGTAAAAATGCGGTTTGCCTTGAGCTGGGCTCTGAGCCGGTTTTCCCGATACCGCTCGTCAATGAGGGTGCCGGACATCTTCCCCTCGTAATAAAAGGAGAAAAAACCAAAAAAGACAAAAAACAAAAAGGGGAAGATGTCCCCGGTGATGGGGTAAATTACAAAACCAGATAGGCCCAAAAAACCCAGGAGACCCAATAACCCCAGCTTGGGGCTGATAGTGCGGGTGTGGGTGGAACTGGCCTGGCCGCCCTTTGCCTTCACCCGGTGGAGGAGGAGACAGGCAAACAGGGACAACAGATAGAGCACGAGCAGAACCCCGGAGAGAATCATGGGCAGGTCTTTGAGGCAGAAAGTGTATTCTGCCAGGTTGGTAGGCGCTACCAGGCGGGACTCGTTGTAGGCGACAGAGTACCAGACGGACAGGCCCATCAGCACTGCCAGGACAACACCCAAAATGAAAAACAGTTTTTTCTTGTCTTTGTTCATGTGAAGATATGCTCCTCTCTTTGCCTTAAAAAGTGATATATTTATCTCTTTGCAAGACAAATATATCACTTTTTAATTTGCATGTCAAGAGAAAAGATACAAATAAATCACTTTTTAAGGCTGTTGCCTTTGCTGGCCTGCCGGGGCGGGCCCTGTGGTTTTGGAAGACGTTGTCTCATAGGGGCAAAGAGGCACCCGTATCCCGGCCTACAGTGGGACAGAGGGTATGCGGGGATGCTGGAGATTTCCCACGGTGACGCAGAGGATAATGGGGTAGAGGCTAAAGAGCCCGCCGCCCATTTGCTCCGGCGGGCTCTTGGGTCAGCGGATGAAATTGGTGAAGATGCGGGGCTCGGGCTGGGGGAGGCCGTATTGCTCTTTGCCCAGGGCAATGCTCCCGAGCAGGAAGGCCATGTTTTTGCCCAAGGTGCGCATCACCTGCATTCCCTCGGCATCCTGGCGCACCTCGTCGGGGGTGTTGCCGTGGACGCTGTTCCAGTAGCAGCTGGGGGCCACAGGCATGCCGGAGATGGTGAAATACTTGTTGAGCTGGTCAAAGGTGGCGCTGGCGCCGCCCCGGCGGCAGCTGACAACGCAGGCCCCCACTTTCATGGACTTGTCGGCGGGGCAGCTGTAGAACAGCCGGTCCAGGAAGGCGCTGAGTGTGCCGTTGGCAGAGGCATAATAGACCGGGGAGCCCACCACCAATCCGTCGCAGGCGGCGAATTTGGGGGCAATCTCGTTCACAAGGTCGTCAAAGACACATTTGCCCTGGGTCTTGCATTTGCGGCAGCCGATGCAGCCCCGGATGTCCCGGTTGCCCACGTGGACGATTTCCGTGGAGACCCCCTCCTGTTCCAGGGCGGCGGCCACCTCTTGGAGCGCGGTGTCGGTGCAGCCGTGGAGATTGGGGCTGCCGTTGAGAAGCAGTACATTCATAGTGATTCCTCCTTGTGTTTTGGGGATATTCTATCCTTATCCGGAAAAAGGGGAGATGAGAACAGGGGATAAGCCCGGAAAAGGAAAAAGGCCCGGGGATTTCCCAGGCCTTGGATTGGGCGCTTATTTGCGGGTGATGATTTCCATGGTATCCCGGGCAATCATCAGCTCCTCGTTGGTGGGGATGATGTAGACCTTGGTGCGGGAGTCGGAGGTGGAAATATCCCCCTCGCCGCCGTGGTTGAGGCGGGTGTTGGCCTCTTCGTCAATGCGGATGCCGAAGAATTCCAGGTTTTCGCAGATTTCACTGCGCAGCTCGTCAGAGTTCTCGCCCATACCGCCGGTGAAAATCACGGCATCCAGGCCGCCCATGGCGGCAGCGTAGGCGCCGATGTAGCGCTTGACCTGATAGCGAATCATGCGGCAGACCAAATCGGCCTTTGCATCCCCATTGTGGGAGTCGGTCACCATATCCCTGGCGTCGCTGGAAGTGCCGGAGAGCCCTAAGAAGCCGGACTTTTTATTCAGCAGGTCGCTCATTTCCTTGCCGGTCATCTGCTCCTTTTCCAGGATGTAGGTGAGGGCAGAGGGGTCTACAGCGCCGGAGCGGGTGCCCATAATCAGGCCGTCCAGGGGGGTGAAGCCCATGCTGGTGTCCACGGATTTGCCGCCGTCCACAGCAGTGACGGAGGAGCCGTTGCCCAGGTGGCAAGAGACGATTTTCAAATCCTTGATGTCCTTGCCCATCAGCTGGGCGAGGCGCTGGCTCACATAGCGGTGGCTGGTGCCGTGGAAGCCGTATTTGCGGATGGCGTATTTCTCGTAGTACTCATAGGGCAGGCCGAACATATAGGCCTTGGGGGGCATGGTGGAGTGGAAGGAGGTGTCAAACACCACCACCTGGGGCACCGAGGCGTCAAAGACCTTCTGGCAGGCCCGCAGCGCCAGCACGTGGGCGGGGTTGTGCAGAGGGGCCAGGTCGGAGATGCTCTCGATGGTGTCGATGACCTGGTCTGTCACCAGCACGGATTCGGTGAATTTTTCGGCGCCCTGCACGATACGGTGGCCCACGGCGGAAATCTCGTCCATGGAGCGGATGATGCCATGCTCGCTATCGGTGAGCACCTCGGTGAGCTTTTCAAAGGCCTCGGCATGGGTGGGGAAGTGGCACTCCTCGATATAGCTGCGGCCGTCATGGGTCTTGTGGGTGATTTTGCCGCCGCTGATGCCGATGTTTTCACAGTTGCCCTTGGCAAGTGCCTGCTCGTTTTCCATGTCAATCAGCTGGTATTTCAGGGAGGAGCTGCCGGCATTGATAACCAGAATTTTCATATTGCTTGACCATTCCTTTCTACACACTGTCGGATACCCGCCCGGCGCTTTGGTGGGGTGGAGCCGGTATCTGCGTTTTCCGCTTGACAGACAAATCCTATTTTATATATTATAGCATTGGGATAAAAATTTCAAGTAAAAAATCAGAGAAACGGGGATTTTGTCAGAGGCAGCGGCGTTTTGGCTGCTGCCTGGCCCCCGTGGGAGAGAGGAGAGAGGCCCATGGCGCGGGTGGTGGGAATTATTGCGGAATACAACCCCTTTCACAGCGGGCACGCCCGGCAGATTGCCCATATCCGGGAGGAGGGGGAGGCCAGGGTGGTGGCGGTGATGAGCGGGAACTTTGTCCAGCGGGGGGAGGCAGCCCTCTTTGACAAATATGTACGGGCGAAGGCGGCCCTTTCCTGCGGGGTGGATTTGGTGGTTGAGCTGCCCTTCCCCTATGCCTGCGCCAGGGCCAGGGACTTTGCCGCCATGGGGGTGAAGGCCCTGGAGGCGCTGGGGTGTGTGGAGGAGCTGTGCTTTGGGGCGGAACGGGCCGACCTGGGCCTGCTGTGCCGGGCTGCTGCGGCGCTGGACAACCCGGCCGTGGGGGAGGAGACCAGGCGGCTGGGGGCCCAGGGGCTCACCTATGCCAGGGCCCGGCGGCTGGCGCTGGAAAAGGTCTTGGGGGAGGGGGCGGCGCTCTTTGACGGGCCCAACAATACCTTGGCAGTGGAGTACCTGCGGGCGCTGGCCCACAGCGGTTCCCCGATACAGCCCAGGGCGCTGCCCAGGGAGGGGGCGGGGCACGGGAGCCTGCGCCCAGAGGGGGGCACTGCCTCCGGGCAGGCGCTGCGGGGGATGCACAGGGCCGGGGAGGGATGGGGAGGCCTTGTCCCCCCGGCGGCACTGGCCTGCTACCGGGGACAGCCGGACTTTTTGCTGGAACGGGGGGAGGCGGCGGCGCTCTGGCAGCTGCGGCAGATGCAACGGGAGGACTTTGCCGCCCTGCCCGACGTGAGCGAGGGGCTGGAAAACCGGCTCTGGGAGGCGGCAGGGGTGTGTACCGGTATGGCGGATTTCCTGGCCAGGGTGAAGACCAAGCGGTATCCCCTGGCAAGGCTGCGGCGGATTTTGCTCCACGCCCTGCTGGGGGTGAAGCGGGAGGACTTTACCTTTTCCCTGCCCTATCTCAAGGTGCTGGGGTTTACCGAGGGGGGGAAGGCGCTGCTGGGGAGAGGGAAGGTGCCAATCCTCTCCAAGGGTGTGAAAATCGAGGCCCTATCGGAGGAGGCGGCGCGGCTGCACCGGCAGACAGCCAGGACCACGGATTTTTTCTCCCTGTTGGCCCCGGTGCCAAGGACCAAGGGGGAGGAGTACCGGGGGAAGATTGTGAAGGTGTAGGGGAAAGGGCAACGCCGGGGCATGTGCCCCGGCGTTTGGCGTTGGATTATGGGTTAAGAGAGCAGGAAGACGAGGGCATCCCCTGCGTAGCTCAGGCCGGGGAGGGTTTCGTTGCCGACGATTTCCAGCGTCATGCGGCGGCCGCTCTCCAGGGTGAGGAAGAAGCTGGGGGAGAGGGACTGGCCCTCGCTGCCGGTGAGGGAGAGGCTTAAAAGCCCGCCGGAGAGGGTGAAGCTGCCCTCGTACACGGTATCCCCCTCGGGCTGGGTGAGGGTGTAGGTGACGGAGGAGCCGGAAAAGGCCAGGGTGCCGGTGATATCCTCCGCCTGGCAGGCCCAGGAGCCGGTGAGGTCGGGGGCGGGCTCAGGGGCAGGGGAATCCTCGTCGCCAGGGGGTTCCTCCTGTTCCGGGATTTCATCGGGCAGGGCCAGGATTTCCCCGTCGTCCTCCTCTGTCCCGTCGTCGGGGGTATCATCCGGGGCAGAGGGGGTGCCTTCCTCAGGGGGGGCGGCCTGGGTGGAGGAATTCCAGTCCTCCTTGGAGCGGGTGCCGGTCTTGTCCTTGGAGCCGATGGAGCTGACACGGTCCAACATAGAGCAGGAACAGAGCAGCAGGCACAGCAGCACAGAGAGTAGGGCGGTGAATCCGTGTTTCATCGTGATAACCGTTCGCTTTTGGGGAAGCGTCCTTTCTTTCAGATTGGGGGTTTGCTACAAGGATACCACAAAATTCCCCTGGGTTCAATGGGCGGACCGGATTTTTCTTGGGGGGTGGGAGACGGGCCTGTTTGCCCGGCGGCAAAGGCGGCCGTGAGGCATAGGGCGTTCCGGCAGAGGGGCGCGCGATGGGGCGGCGTGTTGGCTGGGCAGTGTGGCCTTCACCGCCCTTTGGAAAGGGCGGCGGAAACTTTAATCCGCCTACGGCGCGATAGGATGGAGAAAGAGAACCGCTGCCCGCACATTTCTGTGGGGGCAGCGGTTGACATCGTAGATTAAGATTATTTCACGCTCAGGCGAATGACGTTCCAGGAGGCCTTGTTCAGCATGGTCTCCAGCTTGCCGTCGTCCACCTTGGTGGCATTGCTGTGGGAGGGGGCCACCTTCTCGCAGGCGGAGGAGTTGACGGCTTTCAGGTCGTCGTTCTCCAGGGTGATGTGTTCGATGAGTTTCACATCGGAGAAGCTGCGCAGGTCGCAGGAGAGGGAGATGCCGTCGGTGAGGGAGCGGTTGACAGCGAAGATAGTGACTTCGCCCGCCTCCTCGTTGTAGGTGACGGCGCTCTCGATGTAGGGGACGTCGGTGAAGCTCTTGCAGTCGTATTTGGGGGATTCCAGGATGGGCTGCAGGGAGACGCCGCGGCCATAGACAGAGGCGTGGAGGTAGGGGTAGAAGATGGTCTGTTTCCAGGCCTTGCCGCCTGCATCGGTCATGATGGGGGCGATGACGTTCACCAGCTGGGCCAGGCAGGCCATCTTGACACGGTCGGCGTGCTTGAGCAGCGTGATGAGCAGGCAGCCCACCACCAGGGCGTCTTCAAAGTTGTAGTTGTCTTCCAGGATGGGCGGTGCCACGGTCCAGGGGCGGTTGGCCATCTGGTCGTCAGAATCGGCGTTGGAGTGGAACCACACGTTCCATTCGTCAAAGCTCAGGTTCAGGGTCTTGTTGCTTCTCTTCTTGGCCTTTATGTAGTCGCAGGTGGAGATGACGGTTTTGATAAAGGCATCCATCTCCAGGGAGCAGGCCAGGAAGTTGGCAGAGTCGTTGTCCCGGTTGCCGTAGTACTGGTGCATGGAGATGAAGTCCACATAGTCGTAGGTGTGGCTCAGGGTCTCGCTCTCCCAGTCGGGGAAGGTGGGCATCTTGGAGTTGGAGCTGCCGCAGGACACCAGTTCAATGGTGGGGTCAATCATCTTCATGGCCTTGGCAGTCTCGGCGGCCAGGCGGCCGTATTCCGTGGCGGTCTTGTGGCCAATCTGCCAGGGGCCGTCCATCTCGTTGCCCAGGCACCAGGTACGGATGTTGTGGGGGGCTTGATAGCCGTGCTTTACCCGCAGGTCGGACCAGGCGGTGCCGGAGGGGTGGTTGCAGTATTCCAAAAGGGCCAGCGCCTCGGGGATGCCCCTCGTGCCCAGGTTGACAGCCATCATATAGTCGGTGTTTGCCAGCTTGCACCAGTCGGCAAATTCGTTGAGGCCAAACTGGTTGGTCTCCAGGGTGCGCCAGGCCAGTTCCAGCCGGGCGGGACGCTTTTCCCTGGGCCCTACGCCGTCTTCCCACTGATAGCCGGAGACAAAGTTGCCGCCGGGATACCGGACAATGGGGACCTGGAGCTCTTTTACCAGGTTCAGCACGTCCTGGCGGAAGCCGTTTTTGTCTGCCGTGGGGTGGCCGGGCTCATAGATGCCGGTGTAGACCGCCCGGCCCAGGTGCTCAATAAAGGAGCCATAGACCCGCTTGTCGATTTGGCTGATTTTGAAATCCTTGTCTACAATCATCTTTGCATGATTCATAGTTTACTTTCCCCGCTTTCTCTAATTTTGTGGAACTTGAACGGCGCCCCGCCCAAGTTGTATTTTACTTGTACTGACCCTATTGTATCTGGTATCGGGGGCAATGTCAAGCCTATGGGGGAAGATTCCGGTAAATTTTGTATGGGGCGGTTCCCGGAGGGCATACTAGGGGTAAACCCGGGAGGCGGAAGACAGGCCTTTTGGGAGCACAGGAAAGGAGAGGAACAAGGATGGACGAGAAATTCAAAGACAGCCGTACCCTGGCCAACATTATGTCGGCCTATGCGGGGGAATCCCAGGCCTATACCAAATACCGCATCATGGCGGACAAGGCCAAGAAGGACGGCTATGAGCAGATTGCGGCAATTTTTGAGGAGACGGCCCGCAACGAAAAGACCCATGCCGGCATCTGGCTGGAGTATATCCACGGCGGGCAGCTCAAGGAGACCAAGGACAACCTGAAAGACGCCCAGGCAGGGGAGCATTTTGAGTGGACAGAGATGTACAAGAACTATGCGGAGGAGGCCAAGCGGGAGGGCTATTCCGAGATTGCCGCCCGCATGGAGCTGATTGCCAAGGTGGAGAAGGATCACGACGAGCGCTACGGGGCCCTAATCCAAAATTTGGAAAACAGCAAGGTATTCAAGAAGGAGGGGCAGCAGGTGTGGATTTGCCGCAACTGCGGCTATATCCATGTGGGGGATGCAGCGCCCATGGCCTGCCCGCTCTGCCGCCATCCCCAGGCCTTCTTTGAGCTGAAGGCGCAGAATTATTGAGCGCATAAGGAAGCCCTTTCCGGTCAATACTAGTGCTGTGAGGGGCAGCTGAGAGCCGCCCTCTCGATTCGCGGGCGGCTGCGCCGTCCAAAACCGACGCTGTGCCGGGAAGACCGGCGGCGGAAAACGAAAAGGTGGTTTGTATCATGAACAACAAACAGCAGAAGAATCAGAACAGCCAGAACCAGAATAACCAGAATCAGAGCCAGAACCAGCAGAATCAGCAGAACCAGAACAGCCAGAACTCCAAGCAGGGCAAGAACCAGAAAGAGAATTTCTAGTTGCCGGCTGGCAAGGCAGGCAGCGCCGCCCCATCTATCCGGGGGCGGCGCTGTTTGTTTTGCCCTTTTTAGGTGTTGTCATAGGGGGCGCAGAAGCGGGCTTTGGGCTATGGGGCAAAAAGAAAGCAGCGGGCAAAATCAGATGCTCGCTGCGGGTTTATTGGAAGCCCAGGCTGTGAAGCGTGGCCTTTCCGGCTTTGGCATTTTTTAACATATTGGGTTCCTTCTCATAAAAATTTGGATATTGTTCTAAAAGCGTAATGCAGCACTCATAGCAGGACAGCGTACCGGCTCCCAGACTTTGATAGGGAATGGGCTCGCCGGTGGGGGACATGCGCAGGAGAATCCGCTCGCCTGTAATCGCGGTGTAATAGGTGAGCTTGAGATAGAGGGGGTCCTGGGGGCTGGTGTGGCTACGGGTACACTGGAAGCAACAGTAGGCCTGCACCAGCAGACAGTTCATCAGGGGCTTACCCTTTGCGTCGGCGTCGGCACACTCGCTGAGATGAAGAAACAGCTTGCCGTGCATCAGGCCAATATCCTCTGTGTGAATGAGGATGGGGTCTCCATGACCGTTGACGTTTCGGTTGTGATAGGTGAGAAAGGCCTCTTCGCTGGAGACGGCGTCAGCTGCGATTTCCAAGAGGAGAGGGAAGGGAATATCGGCGTATTTCATCACCGCGTCATTCAAGGCTCTCCCACACTGATAGAGATGAGCGGGCCAGAGGGCACCGCCGTATTTTGCGGCCCAGTCCTGCGCCTCTGCGATATAGGGGTAGGAGGGAGCCAGGAAGGGATACTGGCTGTTTTCTAGCGGCTCCCATTTCTCCGGGGAATCGTTGGGCCCGTTCCAGTATTTCGGATAGACCGTGTCGCGGTAATATGTAATCATCCCGCCGAATTGCGCCGCGCCGATATACTCTTCCGGAATGTGGAGATAGTCGTAAGTCTCCTTTCCCTTTCGCCGCTCAAAATCTTTTTGTATTGTATGGAAAAGATGGTTGGCATTGCGGTTGTTCTCAGGAGCAGCGGCCTGCTTGGCCTTGGAATAGTCATAGGGGTGATCATAGGGCTGGGAAAATGCGGGAATCAGGGATTCGATTACAAAAAAGACGGCCATTGTCATGACGACCAAGATTCGGCGCACAGTCCGCTTGCCCTTTCTGCTTAGGAGCCGCCGGCTCCAGGCTGCCTCTACCCGCTTGCAGCATCCGACAATCAGAGTATAGCAGAGGAAGGGGGCCAATAGGAGGATTAAAATTTTAACGATGATTGTCCCCATTGTTCCTCCCCCCTCCCACATCACGTTTTCTGCATTCGGCGGATTTCCTCTGCGGCCTGCTCGACAATCCAGCGGATTTGCTCGTTTTGGTCTAAATCGATGAGAAAGAGATATTCGCCCAGGCGAATCGTCTCATCGCATAGCCGGTACTTCACCACCTTGCTTTTCGGGTGAAAATCGTGAAGGATTCCGTTTTCCTCCACAATGCAATAGGTATTCGTCTTGGTCTCCGAGATGTTTTGGTACTGCACCACACCAAAAATACTAACGAAGATCGTCAAGTCCGACTGGATTTCCTCCACGACGTCCGGGCTGTAGGAGGTGGAGAGCTCGTCTAAAATTGCGGTATAGAGATAGTCTTGCAGCTTGGCGCCGCTTTCCTGATTGGTTTTTGGGGCAGAGCCCATGTGCAAATCCGAGTCGGGAACGCTGGGAAGCTGCAAAAATTCGGACTGATAATATTGCTCCAAATGGAGGATGAAGAGAACGCTGTCGTGATAACAGACCAAAAGCTGAGGGCGCAGGGCAATCGAAATGCTGAGAAAGTTTTCCTTGACCGAAAAGGTATCCTGCTCCTCCTGAATTTGGCAGGACATATAGGGGTTGGCGCAATGCTCTTTATAATACTGATTAAATGTATTGCATATTGGCAGGGTAATCAAAGGAATCAGTAAAAAGGCCATCTCCTTCAGCAGCTTTTTCCAGGAGTCCCCCATTTCTCACCGCCTCTTTCTCAAACCGATTTTCGGAAAACACAAGAATCCTCAGACGAAAAGGATAAAAAAACACGGTAGAGTCAGTCAACAACCAACCCCACCGTGTGAAAACCGCTTCTCTGTCGGAAAAGACGGTTTAACGGGTAGAGCTGCCGGGGATGTTCTCCAGATTCAATATAATACGATTTTCCATACCAGTTAGCAGCTCCTTTTCTCGAGATTTTTTCTTATTTGTATTTATTATTATAACAACTTTTATTAAATGTGTCAATAAACAATTATGATAAATGGTATATTTGTAACTATTTCACTTGTTTTGGAATTTTTGTGGAAAAAAGTGCGGGAAATGACAGAAGCCGCGGGAACCCCCGCGGCTTCTGGGAACATGCCGGTTTTTACACGTGGCGGTGGCCGCCGCTGAAGTTGACAGACTGGGCACCTTGCTTGTCCTCGCCGAAGGTGTAGTCCTTGCCGGGGAGGATAGCGTTTAAGAGGATGCCCACAATGGCGGCGATAGCCAGGCCGGTGAGGGTGACCTCAGTGCCGAAGACCGAGAAGGTGATGCCGCCGGTGAAGCCTAAGCCGCACACGAGAATCATGGCCGCGATGATGAGGTTGCGGCTGTTGGTGAAGTCCACGTGGTTTTCCACCACATTGCGCACACCGATGGCGGAAATCATGCCGTAGAGCATGAAGGAGACGCCGCCGATGACGGCGGTGGGGATAGAGGCAATCAAATCGGCGAACATGGGGCTGAAGGAGAGCAGGATGGCATAGCAGGCCGCAATGCGGATAACCGCAGGGTCATACACCCGGGAGAGGGCCAGCACGCCGGTGTTTTCGCCATAGGTGGTGTTGGCGGGGCCGCCCACCAGGGCCGCCAGGCTGGTGGCAATGCCGTCGCCCAGCAGGGTGCGGTGGAGGCCAGGGGACTCGATGAAGTTCTCGTTCACTGTGGCGGAGATGGCGGACATATCGCCAATGTGTTCCATCATGGTGGCGATGGCGATGGGGGCCATAATCAGGATGGCGCTGATGTCAAACTTAGCCAGCACGAAGGGGGGGAGGCCTACCACGTTGGACTTAGCCACAGCAGCGAAGTTGAAAATGGCACTGCCGTCGGCATTGGTGACGCCGCACCAGTGGAGGATGAGGGCAAAGAGATAGGAGCCCACCACGCCCAGCAGGATGGGGATAATCCGCACCATGCCCTTGCCCCAGATATTGCAGGCCACGATGATGGCTAAGGCCACAAGGGCGATGGGCCAGTTGGCCGAGGCGTTTGTCACGGCGCTGCCTGCCAGGGAGAGGCCGATGAGGATAATCATCGGGCCGGTGACAACAGGGGGGAGGAAACGCATCACCCGCTTGACGCCCACCAGCTTGATAATGCCCGCCAGCGCCAGGTAGAGCAGCCCGGCCACCACAATGCCGCCGCAGGCATAGGGCAGCTTTTCTGCCTCGGTGAGGCCGGCAAACTTGCCGGTTTCCAGGGCCTTTACCGCAGTGAAGCCGCCTAGGAAGGCGAAGGAGGAACCCAGGAAGGCAGGCACTTTGAACTTGCCCAGGAGATGGAACAGCAGCGTCCCCACCCCGGCGCAGAGCAGCGTGGTTTGGACGCTGAGGCCTGTGATAATAGGCACCAGGATAGTGGCCCCAAACATGGCGAACATGTGCTGCAGGCCCAGCAACAGCATCTTTGGCAGGCCGAGCTGCCGGGCATCCCGTACCGCTTCGACGCCCACAGCTGTAGTTTTTTTGCTCATCAATAAAGACCCCTTTCTTTTTCCGCCCTTTTGGCTCCGGCGGCGCATCCGACGGTTCCCAAAATCGTTTCATTATACCACGGGATTTCCCCTTTTTCAACGGTATTTTGCCCAAAAATTCCAGTTTCTTTCTATCAAGCGGCATTTTCCCACAAAAAACCGCCCCTTAAAAGAAAGGGGCGGGCCATTATTTGGCAACCAGGAGTTCGGCTGCAATAGTGACGCTGTCCAGGCCGGACCAGTCGATTTTGGACTTGTCCACGTGGAAGAGGAGGGGGGTCATGGCGGCCAGGATGTCCCGCTCTTCCGGGGTAATGGGCAAGGTGGCGGAGACGGCTTGGCGCTTGATTACCCGGAAGTGCTGCTCCAAATAGCCTGCCACTGGCTCGCTGTGGTACTCCTGGCGGGTGAGAAGGGGCTGGGCGCGCTGGCGGAATTCCGCCAGGTGGCTGTCGCCGGGGATGACCTTGATGAGGCGGCCGCCAGGGGTGAGCAGGCGGCGGAACTCCCCGTAATTGGCCGGGGTAAAGAGGTCCAGCACACAGTCGATGCTGTGGTCTTTTAGGGGGAGATGGGTTAAATCCCCTACAAACCACTTGACGCGGTGGGCCTCGTCGCTTTTGGCGGCCAGTTGGATGGAATCCCGGGAGAGGTCAAAGGCCAGGAATTCCAGGCCGGTACGCTGTTCCAGGCGGCGGGAGTAGAAGCCCTCGCCGCACCCGGCATCCAGGATGGCCTTGGCCCGGGGAGTTTGCTCCAGCAGGGCGGCCAGGGCCTCCAGGATGTGATTGTAGAAACCGTGCTCCAGGATGGTCTGGCGGTGTTCAAAGGACTGCCGGTCATAGGCCTTGGACTGCTTGGCCTGGGGCGCCAGGTTGACATAGCCGTACTTGGACAGGTCAAAGCAGTGCTTCCGTTTACACATCAAGCTGGTGCCCTGGAGGGACAGGGGGCGGCTGCACACCGGGCAGGTGAAAAAGCGCTGGCTGTCGGCAAAGCGGGAGAGGATTTCGGGGTTCATAGTGTGGGGGCTCCTTTCGCGAGGGCAGGCAAATGCTTGACAAGCAGGCCAAAAATGAATATACTGAAAAAGGAAAGGGCGCTGCCGGCAGACGGTTAGCCCCTCACAAGTTGATGGAAGTAACCGCTTGCTTGCAAGGCCTGGCGGTTACTTCTTTTTATTGTGAAAAATCTGGACAACCAGACTCACAACTGCAATGATGACTAGGCAGAACTGAAACAGCTCTGGGTATGTAACAACCATCGCACCCCCTCCTTTCCGTTGAAATGGAAGTGGAGGAGGCAGGGACAAACAGGCGCTTGACCCCTGAGAAGTCCCCCTCCGGGAGGAGGGGCTTACCGCCCACCGTTACTGGCGGCGCTGAAAGCCGATGGCTTTCCTGATTTTATGATAGCATAGGGCCTGCCAAAATGCAATAAAATTCGGGGTGTGTTCCCTGCGCTAATCCAGCTGGGAGGCGGTTTGGCCTTGGCCCCAAGGGGGAACCCATAAAGAGAATTTAAATTTTAATATGGCGCTTGCGGCGGAATTCCTCGATAGTGGCCTGCCCTGTGTCCGAGACGGGGCGAATCCATTTGCCGGAATAGAGGTGCTTTTGCATGACGGCGTAGCGGATGGGCTCGTCCACATAGCACAGGGCGAAGACCACCAGGAAGGGGGCGTGGAAATAGAAGTTGGAGAGATAGACACAGGGGAGGACCAGGACGTACATAAAGGTGATTTCCAGGATGGAGCCAAAGGCGGCATCTCCGGCGGCGCGGTAGGTGTCGTTTTGAATCCAGAAGCCCATGCGGATGACGGCGGCAACGCTGTAAATCAGCAGCAGGCCGCAGCCGATGCGGTAGGATTCGCCGGAGAGGCCCATGGCGTGGAACAGGGGCCAACGGGCAAAATTCAGCAGCAGGCAGACTGCGGCAATAATGCCGCTGCACAGGTAGACCAGGCGCTTGCCCCGCTGGAAGGCAGTCTCGTGGTTGCCTGCGCCCACCTCTTTGCCCACCAGGACAGAGGAGGCGTTGGAGAAGCCGCTGAAAAAGCCGATGACAAGGCCTTCCAGGGTGCGGAAGACCGCCACGGCGGCAATGGCCTGCTCGGACTGGCGGCCCAGCACCACATTAATCAGCATGTTGCCCACGCCGATGAGGATTTCATTCATGAGGATGGGGAAGCATTTGCGCAGGTAGAGGGCAATGAATTCCCGGGGCCAGCGGAAATGCTTGGTGAACCAGAAGACATAGGGCAGGCGCTTGCCCAGGACAAACCCGGAGATAACCAGCAAGTTGACAGCTGCGGCCAGCACGGTGGCTAAGGCGGCCCCCACAATCCCCAGGCGGGGGAAGCCAAAATGGCCGAAAATCAGCAGGTAGTTCATCAGCACATTGGTGAAGACCGAGGCGATTCCGCCGTAGAGGGGGATTTTCACCTGCTCGATGGAGCGCAGCAGGGCGCTCATAGCCATACACAGCACCTGGATAGGATAGGCGAAGCCCACCACCCGCAGATACTGGATACCCAGCTGCTGGATGGACTCTTTGTCGGTATACACGCCCATGACAAAGGAGGGGAAGGCTAAGGCCAGCACGGCGAACAGGATGCCCACTGTCATCATACAGGCCAGGGTGAGGCCATAGGAGCGGGGGAGGTTTTCATCGTCTTTGGCGCCCCAATACTGGGCGAAGAAGAGCATCCCGCCCCCGACAAAGCCCCAATAGCCTGAGAACATCAGGCTGGAAAACTGGGCGCACAGGCCCACAGCCCCCACGGTTTGTTCCCCTAAGGAGGCCAGCATCATGGTGTCAATCATGCTGCCGGTGGTGGTGAGCAGGTTTTGCAGCGCCACCGGGACAGCGATAATGGCGATGGATTTTAAAAATATCCGCCAGTTGAATTTTTCCTTTGTCATAGCCTTTCGCTCTCTCGCCGCTTTTTGCAAAGCGCCCTTTCTGGTGGTTTAGGATTTCTGTAAAAAGGACAGGCCCGGGGGAAAGCCGGGTCTGCCGCTTTTGCAAGATGGAACCAGTATAACCGATTTTTGGATAGCTGTCAATGGATTGCGACCGCCGGAGGGCAACCGGGGCAGAGAAACAGCGGGATACTCCGGCCAACAGCGAGGAAGCGGCTATATACTATAAATATAGAGGGATTCCCGGTTGACGGAGCGCCGGGAAAGGGGTTAAATATTTTTAAAAAGTTTGAATGGATTTGCCGGGCTGAATCGTATAGAGAGTGAAGCCGGCTTATAGAAAAAAGAGAAAGGGAGCCTTCGCGGTGCGGGGGCTGTGGTGAGAGACAATGAAGAAACTGTTTGCAGGGATTTTGACGGCGGCGCTGGTGCTGAGTGCAGGGACGATGAACGCCTTTGCAGCGGGGCATGGGTGCCATTATAATTACACAGACGCCAACGGCGACGGGGTGTGTGACTTTGCCAACGAGAACTGCGCCTTTGTGGATGAGAACGGCGACGGCATCTGCGACCTGGTGCACACGGCCTGCGGCTTTATTGATGAAAATGAGGACGAGGTGTGCGACCACTGCGGCCTGGGGTATGAGGAGAGCTGCCACGGCGGCGCTGCCTGCCGCCCTGCCGCCACAGTGCGGGCTGGACACCATGGCCGCGGACGGGGATGCGGCAGAAGGTGCAGATAATATAAATGAGGGCTTGGGATGCGGAGCGAGCAAGAGGTGAACAGGGCTGTAGACCAATATGCTGACCTGGTTCGGCGGCTTTGCATGGTTCATTTAAAGAACCATGCCGATACCGAGGACATATTTCAAACCGTGTTTTTGAAATATGCCCTTAGTTCCGTGCCCTTTGCAGGCGAAGAGCACGAGCGGGTCTGGCTCATCCGGGTTACCCGCAACGCGTGCAGGGATTTGCTGAAGAGCTTTTTCCGCAGCCGGACAGTGGCGCTGGAGGAGCTGGCGGATTTGCCTGCCCCGCTGCCGCCGGACCACCGGGAGGTGCTGGAGGCGGTGCTGGCGCTGCCACAGAAGTACCGGGAGGCAGTATACCTGCACTACTACGAGGGCTACACGGCCCCCCAGATGAGCCGGATTTTGCACCGGAACACCAACACGATTTATACGCTCCTGACCCGCGCCCGGGAGATGCTCCGGGAGAAGCTGGGCGGGGAAGAGGACTGACGCCCAGGCCGGGGAGAGGAGGGCTTTTGCCGTATGAAAATCGATGACAGGGTGAAAGCCGCCTTCCAACAGGTGCGGGCGGAGGAGGCGCTGAAGGACCGGACCAAGGCCCTCCTGCTACAGAGGGCGCAGGGCAGGCGGGGCCGCCAGGCGCTTGTGGCCGTTGCCTGCTGCCTGCTGTTTTTGATGCTGGGGGGCGGCTGGATGTACATGACGCCCACGGCAAAAATCAGCGTTGACATCAACCCCTCCCTGGAACTGGGAATCAACCGCTTTGACCGGGTGGTCTCGGTGGAGGCCTACAACGAGGACGGGCAGGAGCTGGCACGCTCGCTGGACATCCGGTTTTCTGGCTATGCCGAGGCAGTGGAGAAGATACTGGGAAGCGAGGCAGTCACCGCCCTACTGGCGGGCGGCGAGGTGGCGGAGTTCACCGTGGCCGAATCCCAGGGGGCGCAGGCCCAGCGGCTGCTCTCGGGGCTTCAGTCCTGTACGGCGGGGCACCGGAACACCTACTGCTACTCTGTGGACGCCCAATGGGCCCAGGAGGCCCACCACCTGAGCCTTTCCTGCGGGAAGTACCGGGCTTTTTTGGAGGTGCAGGCCCTTTACCCCGACATCACCCCCGAGGAAATCCAGGGCATGACGATGCGGGAAATCCGCACGCTCCTCTCCGGCGCGGGAGAGGAGGGGCAGGCTGCCTCCCCGCCGGGCTATGGGGGACACGGCCACCACGGCGCCGGGCACGGATGGGGCGCCGCCAATTGAACAGGGACTGCGTTATCCTAGGGATGCTTTTAAACAAACAGCTGTTTGAAAGCGGGTGTGTAAAAACCCAGCTGCCGGATGGGGCCGCTGGGTTTTTGTTTTGGGAGGAAAATCCCCTTGACAGCGGGAGAGGATTTTGGTATACTCCCATTTAGTATGAAAATCGGACTATTTAAAGGGGGTGGGGCGGTGGAGGTTTTCAGCGATGCCTTTGAGCAGCTGGACAGGATTTATGCCCGCTATGCAAGGCAGGTGGGGCTGAGCTACACCAGCCTCTATGTGCTGCACATCATTTCACTGTCGGAGGCCTGCACCCAGAAATCCATCTCGGCCCAGAGCTACCTGCCCAAGCAGACAGTGAACTCTATCGTGATGGCCTTTCAAAAGCAGGGGCTGGTGGAGCTGGCCGAGCTGCCGGAGGACCGGCGGCACAAGCTCATCCGCCTCACGGAAAAGGGGCGGGCCTACGCCGGGCAGGTGATTCCCCAGGTAGACAGGGCGGAGGAAAAGAGTATGGCGCAGTTTACCCCCGAGGAACGGGCCCTGCTGTTAAACATGCTGCGCCGCTATCTTCAGGCCTTCTCGGATGAACTCATCAAATAGGATAGGCCAAGACAGGGCTCCCGCAGGGATGCGGGAGCTAATAAATGGACAAATAGTCCGAAAAAGCGACTAAATTATTTTGAGAGAAAGGACTTCTGTGATTTTTATGGCAATTCGATTATCAGACCACTTTACCTTTTCCCGGCTGCTGCGGTTTACGGCGCCGTCGATGGTGATGATGCTGTTCACCTCGATTTACGGAGTGGTGGATGGGCTGTTCATCTCCAACTTTGCAGGGAAGACGGCCTTTGCGGCGGTGAACTTGATTATGCCCTTTACCATGATGCTGGGGGGCGTGGGGGCCATGTTTGGCACCGGGGGGAGTGCGCTGGTGAGCAAGACGCTGGGAGAGGGGGACCTAGAGCGGGCCCACCGGTATTTTACCATGCTAATCCGGCTGATGGGGATAGTGGGGGCGGCCTTTGCAGGGATTGGCATTGTGGTGCTGCGGCCGGTCTCCTACCTCTTTGGGGCCACGGATACCATGGTGGGGGACTGTGTGCTGTATGGCAGGGTGGTGCTGCTGTTCCTCCCGGCGCAGCTGATGCAGTTTGGGTTCCAGAACTTTTTGGTGGCGGCAGAGCGGCCCAAGTTTGGGCTGGCAGTGACAGTGGCAGCAGGGCTCACCAACATTGCGTTGGACGCGCTGTTTGTGGCTGGCTTTGGCTGGGGCATTGTGGGTGCGGCGGCAGCCACGGGGATGAGCCAGTGTGTGGGCGGGCTATTGCCCCTGCTCTTTTTCCTCAGCCGGAGAAACGACACCATCCTCCGCTTTACCCGGACCAGGTTTGAGCTGAAGCCGCTGATAAAGGCCTGTGGCAACGGTATTTCGGAGATGCTCTCCAGTATCTCAGGCTCCCTCACCGGGATTCTCTACAACTTCCAGCTGATGCGCTATGCGGGGGAGGACGGCGTGGCGGCCTATGGGGTGGTGATGTACGCGGCCTTTGTGTTTGTGGCAGTCTTTGTGGGCTATTCCTCGGGCAGTGCCCCCATTGTCAGCTATCAGTATGGGGCGGGCAACCATGGGGAGATGCGCAACGTGCTGCGCAAGAGCCTGGCTGCTATGGGTGTGGGGGGCTGTATCATGGCTGTGCTGGGGTTTGTGTCCTCGCCGCTGCTGGCCAGTATCTTTGTGGGCTATGACGAAGGGCTTATGGCGCTCACAATCCGCGCCTTCCGCATCTGTGTGTTCCCGCTCCTGCTCATGGGGGTGAATATCTATGCCTCCTCCTTCTTCACTGCCCTGAACAACGGCGGCGTCTCAGCAGCCATCTCCTTTTTGCGGGCACTGGTTTTCCCTGTCGTCACGATTTTGACCCTGCCGGTATTCTTTCAGCTGGACGGGGTATGGTACTCCCTGGCAGTGGGGGAAGCCTGCACCCTGGTGGTCTCGGCGGCATTTTTGCTGGGGGAGCGGAGAAAGTACCAGTATTAAAAAGCTGATTTTTTGCCTTGATGCTGAAAAGCAGAGTTTTTTTGTATTTACAGGGATAGATTCCTATGCTATAATAAATGTATGACTCTGCCGGATGTGCCGACGGGCCATGCAAAAGGGGTAGAAATGCGGCTTCGCATTTTTATCTGCGCGTCAGCGCAGGCTGCCTGGACAGGGTGCTTTGATAGGGCGAGGGGCTCTGCCGGGGCGGTGAAAACGAAGATGGAAAGAGGAGAAGTTTTATGACCAAAAGCGAGTTTTGGAAGAATGCGGTTCCGAAGAATGTGAAGGGTCAGGTTGTCACTGCTGCTGTCTTTGCCTATATTTCGGCGGCGATGACGCTGGTTCTGGGCTTCCTCACTGGAAATTTCCTGGTGCTCATCGACGTGCTGCTGGTGCTGGGCTTAGGCCTGGGTGTCCACCTGGCAAAGAGCCGGGTCTGTGCCATTATCCTGGCGGCCTATTTCGTGCTGAACAAGGTGCTGCAATGGCTGGGCGGTGAGTTCAGCGGCCTGTATATGGCTGTGATTTTCATCATCGGCTTTGTAATGGGCGTCGTGGGCACCTTTGCCTTCCAGAAGCAGTGGAAGGAATATCAGGCCGGTTACAATGCTTACCTGCAAAACGGCGGTGACCCCAATGCCTACGCCTATGGGCAGCAGCCCGGCCAGCCCCCTTACGGCCAGGTTCCCTACGGCCAGCAGCCCCAGGCCCCCTATGGCCAGCCCGCCAACCCTCAGCAGCCCTATAACACCCAGGCCAACAACGACCCCAACCAGCGGCCTCAATAAGTGCCTGCGGTTCCATTGGACGGTATGTCCCTCTTTTTCCGGCTGCCCCTACTGGTGTGAGGGCGCCAAGGGACAGAAGATGGGCAGTGCCAGGCTGGTTTATGCCAAAGGAAATGGGCTTTCCAAAGGGAAAAGCAAGGTGTACATAGAGCCCTAAAAATTGCAGCGGGAATTTGGTTTTCCTGCTGCAATTTTGCTTTTTTCCTTGCAATTTGACAAAAACCATGGCACAATAAGGGGAGAGAAATGAGAAAGGTTTGGTGAGGCGAAATATGGAGCATGAGTTAGTAGTTGTGCTGGATTTTGGGGGGCAATATAATCAGCTGATTGCCCGGCGGGTGCGGGAATGCAATGTGTACTGTGAAGTGCACCCTTACACCATCGGCGTGGAGAAGCTGCGGGAGCTGAAGCCTGCGGGGATTATCTTCACCGGTGGGCCCAGAAGTGTGTATGAGGAAGGCGCCCCCAGGATTGGGCGGGAAATCTTTGACCTGGGTATCCCGGTATTGGGAATCTGCTATGGCTGCCACCTGATGGCCCATTTGCTGGGCGGGGAGGTCTCCTCTGCCGATATCCGGGAATACGGATTGACAAATGTGGACTTTGTCCCCGATTGCCCCCTCTTTGTCGGGCTGCCGGAACAGGGTGCCACCTGGATGAGCCACACCGATTGGGTGGCCCGTTTGCCTGAGGGCTTTACTGTGGCGGCCCACAGCGCAAACTGCCCTGTGGCGGCTATGGAGTGCCGGGAGAGAAAGCTCTATGCCCTGCAGTTCCACCCCGAGGTGCTGCATACCCAGAATGGGTTGGAGATGATTCGCAGCTTTTTGCTCAAGGTCTGCGGATGCAAGCAGGACTGGACAATGAGGGAATACGCCCAGAGCACCATTGCAGAGTTAAAGGAGAAGATCGGGGAGAAAAAAGTGCTGCTGGCCCTCTCCGGCGGCGTGGATAGCTCTGTGCTGGCGGCGCTGCTGTCAAAGGCTGTGGGAAAACAGCTCACCTGCGTATTTGTGGACACCGGGATGATGCGCAAAAACGAGGGGGATGAGGTGGAGGCGGCCTTTGCCGGGTTTGATGTGAATTTTGTCCGGGTCAATGCCGGGGAGCGGTTTTTGGGCCGCCTGGCAGGCGTGGAGGAGCCGGAACAGAAACGGAAAATCATCGGCGAGGAGTTTATCCGTGTCTTTGAAGCTGAGGCTAAGAAGATTGGCACAGTGGATTTCCTGGCCCAGGGGACCATCTATCCCGACATTATCGAGTCGGGGCTGGGGGACGCGGCAGTGATTAAGAGCCACCACAATGTGGGTGGCCTGCCGGATTATGTGGACTTTAAAGAGATTGTGGAGCCGCTGCGGCTGCTTTTCAAGGACGAGGTGCGGGCCCTGGGCACCGAGCTTGGCCTGCCGGATTATCTGGTGTGGCGGCAGCCCTTCCCCGGCCCGGGCCTGGCTATCCGGGTAATTGGGGAGATTACAGAGGAGAAGCTGGACATCCTGCGGGACGCCGATTTCATTTTCCGGGAGGAGATTGCCAAGGCAGGACTGGACCGGGAAATCAACCAGTACTTTGCTGTGCTCACTAGCATGCGCTCTGTGGGGGTGATGGGGGATTCCCGCACCTACGATTACACCCTGGCGCTGCGGGGCGTTACCACCACTGACTTTATGACTGCCGACTGGGCGCGGATTCCCTATGAAGTGCTGGATGTGGTGAGCCGGAGGGTTATCAATGAGGTGAAAGGGATTAACCGGATTGTGTATGATGTGACCAGCAAACCGCCGGCGACGATTGAGTGGGAATGAGCGTCAAAACGGCGCAAACCCGCATGAATACAGGGTTTTTGACCTGTCACTTTGCTTTGTGATACTGGTTTGATACTATTCGTTTCAAACCGGTCACACAAGAGAATGATTGCA
>JAAVYW010000031.1 GCA_022791315.1 Oscillospiraceae bacterium
CCCTATGGGCCTTTCGCTTCCTTGCGGCAAGGCAAGGAACCAGGCCAACAAAAGTTGGCCTTTGCCTGCTCGGTGCGGGAACCGACGAGCTTGGGCTGAGATGGAGCCTGGGCCTGTTTGCCTGTCGGCAAAGACGGCGAGGGCGGGGGATGTGATAGCGGCTAAGGGAAGCTGGGTGGAGGGCGGCTTGTGGGCTGGGTGCGCGCCTTAGCTTTTATGGATACGCCGCCCCTTAGAAGGGGAATTTCGCTCATTGTGATGAGCGACCAAAGGCGTTGCCTTTGGAAACTACCACCCTTTGGAAAAGTGTGGACAAGGCCAGCTGCGCTGGCCCGGAAACTTTGATTTGCCTACGGCGTGATAGAACTGAGCGGGGAAATGGTCCCGGACTAGGCGGCGCATCTGGCTAAAGGGATGGGGCCAGTGCGCTGCCCTGAAGGGGAAGGAGCCGCAAAAAATAAGAAATGGGGGAAATTTGCGGAAGAAATTCCGGGGATTGTGGGGCAGAGTCCTTGACAGGAAGGCAGAATCTCTATAAAATAGAAATGATGCATTTTGCGATTTTGTGCCAGTTCCCTTGCAGGACAGGCGCGTGTTGTAAAAATACCCCCGTGGGCCGTTGAAAGGCCCGGTTATTTTTCTTGTTTTCAGCTGATATTTTTATCCATTCGTTTTTGAGAAATTGAAAAGATTGAGGAGGGAAGAATCGGGAAAATGAACATGACAGCAATTTTAACTGCGTTGACCGCTGCTGTCGTATCTGGTATTCTTTTTGGTGTGATTGCCTTTTTCCTCGGCATCCGCTACCGGAAAAAGGTGGCGGAGACAGAGCTGGGTTCGGCAGAGGAAGAGGCCAAGCGAATCATCAATGACGCGATAAAGGCCGGCGAGGTGAAACAGAAGGAGTCCCTGGTGGAGGCCAAGGACGAAATCCACCGCCTGCGCACGGAGGCCGACCGGGAACTCAAGGAGCGCCGCGCAGATGTGCAGCGCCAAGAACGGCGGCTGCAGCAGAAGGAAGAATCCCTGGACAAAAAGCTGAGCAACCTGGAAAAGAAGGAAGATACCCTACAGGAAAAAATTAAGGACGCCGAGCAACAGCTGGAAGAGGCTGAGACCATTAAACGGCATCAGTTTGAGATGCTGGAGAAAATCTCCGGCTATACGGCGGAGCAGGCGAAGGACTATCTCATTACCAATCTGGAAAACGAATTGACCCACGAAAAGGCGGTCAAAATCAGCGCTTATACCCAACAGCTGAAAGACGAATCCGAAGCCCTGGCGAGAAGCATCATCTCCCAGGCAATCCAGCGGTGTGCCGCTGACCACGTGACAGAGGCCACCGTATCAGTGGTGCCCCTGCCAAGCGACGAGATGAAAGGGCGCATTATCGGCCGGGAGGGCCGCAACATCCGCACCCTGGAAACCCTCACCGGGGTGGACCTCATTATCGACGACACGCCCGAGGCCATCACCCTCTCCTGCTTTGACCCTGTGAAGCGGGAAGTGGCAAGGCTCTCGCTGGAAAAGCTCATTGCAGACGGGCGCATCCATCCCGCGCGCATCGAGGAGATGGTGGTGAAGTCCCAGCGGGAAGTGGAGCAGAAAATCAAGCAGGACGGCGAACGCGCTGTGCTGGAAACCGGGATTCACAACATCCATCCTGAGCTGGTACGGCTCATCGGGCGGCTGCGCTACCGTACCAGTTTTGGGCAGAATATCCTGGACCATTCCAGGGAAGTGGCCCACATTGCCGGGATTATGGCCTCGGAGCTGGGGCTTGACCCGGTACAGGCCAGGCGGGCCGGGCTGCTGCACGACATCGGCAAGGCCTTGGACCACGAAATCGAGGGTTCCCACATTGAGATTGGGGTGGATATTGCCCGCAAGTACAAGGAGAACAAGAACATCCTGCACGCCATTGAGGCCCACCACGGGGACGTGGAGGCCACTACCGTGCTGGCCTGCCTGATTCAGGCGGCGGACGCCATCTCGGCAGCACGGCCCGGCGCCAGGCGGGAGAACATTGAGAACTATATCAAGCGCCTGGAAAAGCTGGAGGCCATTGCCAACTCCTTTGAAGGCGTGGAGAAGTCCTATGCCATCCAGGCCGGGCGGGAAATCCGCATCATGCTCAAGCCCGAGATTGTGCGGGACGAGGATATCGGCGTAGTGGCACGGGAAATCGTGAAGAAGATTGAAGAGGAACTGGATTATCCCGGGCAAATCAAGGTGCATGTCATCCGGGAGAGCCGGATCATTGAATACGCCAAGTAGTGGCGGCAAGGCCGCTGCCAGCGAAAGGGAGGGTTTTGGCCCTCCCTTTTGTTTCCTTTTTTGAGAGTGGGGAGGGCTGGCAATTGGGTTGGAAGGGAGAGAGGACAGCATGAGGATTTTATTTATCGGGGACGTGGTTTCTATGGCAGGGTGCCAGTTTATCCGGGAACATCTGCCGGGGCTGCGGAAGAGCTGGGAGCTGGACTTTGTGATTGCCAACGGAGAAAACAGCGCCGACGGGAACGGCATTACCCCCAAATCGGCGGACCACCTGCTGGACAGCGGGATTGACTGCCTGACAACAGGCAACCACGTGTTCCGGCGGCGGGAGGTTTACCCCTACCTGGAGCGGGAGGAGGCTGTGATACGGCCTGCCAACTACAACGAGAACACCCCGGGACGGGGATACACCGTGCTGGAGAAGGGGAAGTACCGGGTATTTGTGTTTAACCTGATGGGGACCGTGTACATGCAGCCGCTGGCAAACCCCTTCCTCACGGCGGACGAGGTGCTGCGGCACAACGACTGCCCGGTGAGCCTGCTGGATTTCCACGCCGAGGCCACCGGGGAAAAGGCTGCGCTGGCCCACTACCTGGACGGGCGCGTGACGGCTGTGCTGGGCACCCACACCCATGTGCCCACTGCTGATGCCTGCATCCTGCCCAAGGGCACCGGGTTTATCTCCGACGCCGGGATGACCGGGCCGGAAAACTCTATCTTGGGGATACGGCCCGATATCGCCATCACCAAAATGCGGGATAACCTGCCGGTGCGGTTTGAATATGCACAAACACCAATCCGCATGGACTGCGTTTTGTTGGATATTGACTATTCTATGGGAAAACTGACAAAAATTGAGCATCTTTGTGTGCAATAGCACTAAAAACAAGATAGTAATCGAATTTGCACTTGCGTTTTGCTGAAAGGTGTGTTATTCTTTAGGTAAGTTAGACAAAAAATAACAAAAAAAAAAAAAAAGTTGTCTAAAATAACTAAATATAGTGGTGAGAGTCAGGCGGCGGCCCGAGGAGGGGCGCTGTGGAATAGAGCCCACCTCCGATGCGGGGGCGGGCAGGTGTGGGCTGGGGGCGAAGCGGCGCCCTTGTCCGGCGGATTCTGACAGGCACACTGGGAGGAGAGCAAGCGTGGAGATTTTGAAAATTTCGGCAAAGTCGGCCCCCAATGCGGTGGCGGGCGCCATTGCCGGCGTGATACGGGAACAGGGAGAGGTGGAGGTGCAGGCAGTGGGCGCAGGGGCGGCCAACCAGGCCATTAAATCCGTTGCCATTGCACGGGGATACCTGGCTCCCATAGGGATTGATTTGATTTGCACCCCGTCTTTTGCCAGTGTGGAAATCAACGGGGAGGCCCGCACGGCAATCCGGCTGATTGTGGAGCCCAGATAAGGGGATAGCAGGCCCGCAGCTTGTCTTTTGACAGGCTGCGGGCCTTTTGGCATTTGGGACACAGGGGATTTTGAGAATATTTGCAGGAAAACTGAAAATTGTAAGTTTGTCAAACAAATTGGACAAGGAACTCGAGAGGAGAAAGCCAGGAGAGTGGACGCATCGGAAAGTTGTTGGAGCGGCGGTTATAGACAGCAAGCTGCTGCTGGAAGTCAGCCAGAGAGAAGAAAGAGTGGACA
>JAAVYW010000032.1 GCA_022791315.1 Oscillospiraceae bacterium
GCGCTTCTAGGGGGTACCCAGTACCCCCTAGATACCATGCCGGTTCCTACAGAACCGGCATGGATACCCCTGGTTTCGCGCACCGTGGCGCGAGTTAAGCGTGTCGAAGATTCGACACGCCGGATAAAAATCAGGCGCATGTCCTGATTTTTATGATTTTAAAATTGGACACTTTTCCGAAAATTAGGTTTTTCGACAGTCTGCGAGGAGGGAGAATGAGAATTCTCCCTCCTCTTCCCATGTCAGCAGGGATGGAGTTTGCGGACGCTTTGGGCGGCAATCTGGGGCGGGAGGCTCAGGGTCATGACGCCGTCGTAGCGGATGCACACCCGGTCTCCAGGGCAGAGGCGGCAGGGGCGGGGCAGATTGACCTGCACTTCCTGGCCGCTCTCCCAGTCGCGCACGAAGAGGCTATCGCCGTTGTTTTTCAGGACATCGGCTGTCATTGTCATGGTATCACCTTCTCTATCAGGGGATGGAGTTCCAAGAAAATTGCACTACACTACAGCATATGGGAAAACGGTTACAGGGGTGCTTCGGCGGGGGAACGGTAGGATTCTAGGACGCCGCAGAAGATGGCGAAGGCCACCTTGGACTGGTAGTCGCTGTCTTGCAGCAGCGCGGCCTCTTCTGGGTTGGAGAGGAAGCCGCACTCCACCAGCACGGCGGGGATTTGGGCATGGTAGAGCAGGTAGAGCTCCTTGCCCGCCTGTTTTTCCACCCGGGTATTGGAGGGGTTCAGCATGTCCCGGAGGGTGGATTGGAGGGTTTTAGCCAAGTGGGCGCTGGCGGGATGGTTGGGGCTGAAAAACATCTGGGCGCCGGAATACTTGGACTGGGAAAACAGGTTTTGATGGATGCTGAGGAAGACGCCATCCGGATAGCGCTCCATGAGGGCGCGGCGGTTTTTCATGTCGGAGACCTTTTTGGCCCGGATGGTGGTGAGGCCGGGGTCGTTGGTAGAGCAATCGGTATCGCGGGTCATATACACCTCAAAGCCGTTGGCTAGGAATAAGTCCCGTAGGATGAGGGAGATTTGCAGGTTTAAGTCCTTTTCCACCAGGCCGTCCACCCCGACGGCCCCACCGTCCATGCCGCCGTGGCCGGGGTCAATGAGAATCACGGGGTGCTGCGGCAGGGAAGCGGCTGGGGCGGAGGCCGGGCGGGCTGGCAGGGCTTTGCACAGCAGGGAACCGGCGGCGATGCACAGCCCTGCCAGCAGGCCCAGGGTGAGGGAGAGGGTACGGCGGTCTTTGGGCGTCATGTGAGGAGACTCCTTTCGCTAAGAGAGATGGGGCGGGCGATGCGTGAGGCCCGCTGGGGAGGGAAACCCAACCCGAAAGGCCCGCCCGGATGTAAAGGAGAGCGCAAGCGCCAAAGGCCAACATACGTTGGTGTCCGAAGAGGGCGAGCCTAAGAAATCTTATGCGAGAAGAAAGAAAAAAAGAGCGCCCTTGGCAAAAGGCGCCCTTTTCCGTTACACATTTTTGACCTGGAGCCCCAGGACTGGGTGATGCGGGACGGGCCCACATTGCTACGCCAAACCGCAGTCGTTATAGTCCTTCCATTTTTCCCGATAGGCCCGATTGCTCAGGAGCCGGTAGGTGAAGAGGGTGACGGAAGCGGCCAGCAGGAAAAACGCCGCCACTGTGGGAAGCAGGGTTTTCCAAAACGAAATATCTTTTTTCATATTACTCCTCCGTCCTGCCGCCAGAGCTTCTTCACAATCCGTCGGGCGAAAGCGCCGGATGATTAGACGGCCTTGTTCATCCTAGCCGCCAGCTGGGATTTCTTCCGGGCGGCATTGTTCTTATGCAGAATCCCCTTGGCAGCAGCCTGGTCCAGTTTTTTCACTGCAACTCTCACGGTCTGCGCCATATCGGCGTCCTGATTCTCAATCGCGGCATTGGCTTTCTTCACAGCAGTTTTCAGGCTGGATTTCAAAGCCTTGTTGCGAAGATTCTTGGTGGCATTCACCTTAACTCTCTTTTTCGCGGATTTAATATTCGGCATACGGTTACACCTCCTTTTTGCAGTACAAGTTATCATAGCATTTATGACAGAAAAATGCAAGGAGTTTCAGGAAGGTTTTTTGTATTTCAGGCAAAAAACCGTTTCTTTTTTATAGTATAACAAAAAAGGGGGAGAAAAATCAAGTGTTTCTGCGCGGTTTTCCCGACTATTTCCCGGACTTTTACTCAAAATAAAGGGAGACATGCCCTTTTGCAGCTCCCGGCCAGGCCCGGAAGCGATGGGAAACTAGAGAAAGCGGTGAGGGAAAATGATACGGACCGATTTGGTAATTGAGAGCTTTGACGCCAAAAAACTGGATGAAAACGGGGGGATACGGCAAAAAGAGGAGGAATTTGGGGGGATTAAAATCACCCGGGTATCCATTGAGAGCAAGGAGGGGGAGCGGCGCACGGGGAAGCCCAAGGGGGACTATGTGACGGTACAGGTGCCGCCGTTGGGGGAAAACCCTGGGCACAGCGACGAGGAGACCGAGAAAATTGCCGGGGAGCTGGCAAAGCTGCTGCCGGAGACAGGGGATGTGCTGGTGGCGGGGCTGGGGAACGCGGGCATTACGCCGGACGCAGTGGGGCCCCTGACCTGCGAAAAGGTGATTGCCACAAGGCACCTGCCGCCGGACTTTGCAGGGACAGTGGGCATCTCCTCGCTGCGGGGGGTGGCGGTGCTGGCGCCGGGAGTGTTGGGGCAGACGGGGATTGAGACGGCCGAAATCCTAGCTAGTGTGTGCCAGAAAATCCGCCCGGCCTGCGTGGTGGTCATTGACGCCCTGGCGGCCAGGGACGCGGAGCGGCTGGGGACCACCTTACAGTTTGCCAGCACCGGGATTTTCCCCGGCTCGGGGGTACAGAACCGGCGGGCGGAGATTAGCTTGCGCACCTTAGGGGTGCCGGTGGTATCCATCGGGGTGCCCACGGTGATTGACATCCGCACCGTGCTGCACCAGCTGGGGGCAGGGGAAAAGGCCCTGGGGAACCCGGGGAGCACCATGGTGGTGACGCCCCAGGATGTGGATTTAATCGTGGCCCATGCGGCGGGCATCCTAGGGCTGGTGATTAACCGGGCCTTGCAGCCGGGGCTGGGGCTGGGGGATATTGCAGCGCTGATGTGAGGGGATGGTCTATTTCCCTTTCATCCTGCATAGGGATAGGGGTGAGACGAATGGCAAAAAGGGGGGCGCGGGATGAGAGGGAGAAGGGGGAAGGGCAGGGGCGGGCTGCTGATTCCGCCGCTGCTGTTTTGCCTGGGGGCGGCGGGGTGCTTTTTTGGAATGGGGAAGCTGCTGCCGGCCCTAGAGGGGGCTGCCCAGTGGGTCTCCCAGGCGGGGGGGATAGAGGAAGCGGGGGAATTGGGAGAGGACATAGAGACTAATGAGGCCCCGGTTTTCCTCCCGCGGGGGGAGGACGTGGAGTTTGACCCCTTTGCAGCACAGCCTGTTCTGGGGAACCAGCCGGAGCCGGTGGAGCAGGAGGGGGAGGGGGAACTTCCGCCGGTGCCGGAGAACCCGGTGGAGATTTTAGAGGAACAGTTTTCCTTTTCCGGAATGGGGGATATGTATATCCCGGCGGGGAAGGGATATATTAGGAACATGACCAGTTCCCTGTCCCGCGCCCAGGTGAGCAGCGAGGTGGGGAAGAAGCCGGAAATTGTGCTGGCGGACACGGAGGAACCCCAGGTACTCATTATCCACACCCATGCCACCGAGAGCTATGAGAAATACGACGTGGGGTATGGGGATGCGGACTACGCCGCCCGCAGCGACGACAACGCGGAAAATGTGGTGGCAGTGGGGGACGTGATTGCGGCACAGTTGGAAGAGGCGGGCATCGGGGTGATTCACGACGGGACGCAGCACGACAACCCCTCCTACAACGGCTCCTATGACCGCTCGATGGCTACGGTGGAGGCCTATCTGGAGGAATATCCCAGCATCCGGGTGGTGCTGGATATTCACCGGGACGCCATTGAGCGGGAGGGGGGCGTGCGGGTGAAGCCCACAGTGAAAATAGACGGGAAAAAGGCGGCACAGGTGATGGTGTGCGTGGGCTGCGGCAGCGACTCGGCCAGGGTACCGGAATACCGGCACAACCTGCGTTTCGGCGCCATGCTGCAAAATGCGCTGCAAACCGACTACCCTGGGCTGGCAAGGCCCCTCTATCTCTGCGACCGCAACTACAACCTGCACCTGACTAAGGGGTCGCTGCTCATTGAAATGGGCGGGCACGCCAACACCCTGGAAGAGGCCAAATACTCCGGCGAGATGGTGGGGAAGGCGCTGGTGAAGGTGCTGCGGGAGCTGGAAGCCGAAGAGGAAGCCACCGACGGGACAGAGGACGGGGCGGAATAGCCCCTGGGCAGGCCTTTGGGCCGGAAAACTTGAAATAAGGGAAGTAGCATTTGTGCCAAAGGGATGGAAATATTTTGTACTCTCATTTGCCATGACGCTGTTTTTTTGCGCCTCGCTGGCGATGCTGGTGTGTATCGACCAGACTTGCGGGGGATTCGACGGGGCCCAGACTGGGACGCTGCTGGCGTTTTCTCCGGGGGAAAACCAGGTGAAGGTGACGCTGCTGTCACAGGAACACACGGTATCCCTGACGGGGCTGGAACCCCTCAGGGCGCTGTGGTGGAAGCTCTACCCGCTGATGCCCTACCCGATAAAGCTGGGGGAGACGCTGCGGGAGAGCCTCTTTGCCCGGCTGGAAGAGCCGCCGGAGGCAGAACAGGCCCCAGAGGAACCGCCGCAAGAGGAGACAGTGACGGAGGAGCCCCAGGAACCGGAGAGCCCCCCGGCCACCAGCTGGGACACCATGCCCCAGCCCAAGGAGGACAAGCCAGAGCCGGAAGTGGAGCCGCCGGAACGGAAGACAGACTATGCGCCCCTCTTTTCGCCGGAGGAGCTGACACTGCTGGAGGAACAGCGGGAAGAGGCCCAGAAGGCCCCAGAGGAACCGCCGCAGGAGGATGAGGGCGCCGGGGAAGAGATAGAGGAGCCGGAGAGCGGGGAAATAGGGGAATAAGCCGGGAAATTTTTCCGGAAATCCGGTGGGAATGATTGCGAAAAAGGACAGGTTATGCTATGATAAATCCGCCGGTGGTTTTCCGGCGGATTTTTTGTGGGGAGGCATTGCCTTGATTCAGAAACTGCTCTGGGTTTTCTTTATTTCTATGGTCCCTGTTATCGAACTGCGAGGGGCAATCCCGGTGGGGGCGGCAATGGGGCTGCCCTTTTGGCTCAACTACCTGGTGTGTGTGGTGGGGAATGTGCTGCCGGTGCCCTTTTTAATCCTCTTTTCCGAAAAGGTGTTGACTTGGTGCACGAAAATCCCTAAGATTGGGAGGCTCTTCCAGAAAATTATCGACAAGGGCCAGAAGAAGACGGCGAAGATTGGGCGCTATGAACTCTTGAGCCTGATGCTCTTTGTGGCCTTCCCTATCCCAGGGACAGGGGCTTGGTCGGGTTCCCTGGTGGCGGCGCTGCTCCACCTGCCGGTGAAAAAGGCCAGCCTGGCAATCGCCCTGGGTGTGCTGCTGTGCGGGCTCATCATGGGCGCAGTGTCCTGGGGTGTGTTCGACGTGGTGCTTTCCTGGTTTTAAGGGGTTGAGGCGAGGCATGAAGTGGCCTTTGCCGTACCCCCTTGGGGAGGGTGGGAGAAGGGTTTTGGGGAATAGAGAGGCTGAATAAGAGCCTATCTGCCCCCGAACGAGCCAAGGCGAACTAACTGCGGGGCCGCACCGAGCCCGCTTCACCTGGCCTTGTCACTGCTAAAGTGGGAGAACGCTGACATCCGGAGCGTCCGCCGACACCCGAGTGACCCCTACTGACACCGCCAAATCTGTATAGGAGCTTTGCTCCGATACAGATTGTACATAGGGGCAAAAAGCCCCTATGGGCCTTTCGCTTCCTTGCGGCAAGGCAAGGAAGCCGCTTGTCGGTGCGGGAACCGACGAGAC
>JAAVYW010000033.1 GCA_022791315.1 Oscillospiraceae bacterium
AAAAGCCCCTATGGGCCTTTCGCTTCCTTGCGGCAAGGCAAGGAAGCCGCCTGTCGGTGCGGGAACCGACAAGACTGGGCCGAGATGGAGCTTGGGCCTGTTTGCCATTGGCAAAGGCGGCGAGGGTGGGGGAAGTGTTACCGGCAAAAGAAAGCTGGGTGGAGGGCGGCGTGTTGGCTGGGAGATAACCTTGGCTTCGATATGAGACGCCGCCCGGGAGACGGGGAATTTCGCTCATTGCGATGAGCGATGGGGGCTTTGCCCCTCAACCCCACCACCCTTTGAAAAGGGTGGACGGAAACTTTAGTTTGCCTACGGCGCGATAGGCCTGAGAGGGAAGGGCACTGGGAATAAGTGGCTTACTCAGCCCAAAGAGTGGAGATGGCCTTTGCCCTGAAGGGGACAGAGCCCCTAAAAGGAGAAAAAACGGAGAAGGGATGATGGACTGTGAATGCGGAGATTGTAGCAGTGGGGACTGAGCTGTTGCTGGGAGATATTGTGAATACAAATGCGCAGTTTTTAGCCCAGGAGCTGGCGGCAATGGGAATCGGGGTGCATTTCCAGAGCGTGGTGGGGGATAATCCGGATAGGTTGCGGCAGACGCTGGAGCTGGCCCTGGGGCGGGCTGACCTGGTGATTACCTCTGGGGGGCTGGGGCCCACGGACGATGACTTAACGAAGCAGACCATCTGCCGGGCGCTGGGGGTGGAGCTCTATGAGGATAAAAGGGCGCGGGAGATGCTTGAAGCGCATTTTGGGAAGACAGGACGGGTGATTACCCCGAATAATTATAAGCAGGTGATGCTGCCCCAGGGGTGCGTGCCTTTTTACAACGAGTTTGGGACCGCGCCGGGGTGTGCAGTGGAGAAGGACGGGAAAGTTGTGATGATGCTGCCCGGGCCGCCCAGGGAGATTGTGCCCATGTTTTTGAAGGATGGGCGGGAGTTCCTGGCACGCTATGGGGATGGGGTGATTGTCTCCACCAATCTGCGGGAGTATGGGATTGGGGAATCGGCGCTGGAACCTATGGTGCAGGAGTTCTTGGATGGGGCCAATCCCACTACGGCCCTCTATGCCAAGGAGGGGGAAGTGCTGATTCGGGTGACGGCGAAGGAAAAAGACCGGGAAACAGCCAATAAAATGTGCCGGATAACCGTTAATAACATAAAGGCTGTGCTGGGTGATGTGGTATACGGGGAAAATGTGGACAGCTTGGAGCAGGTTGTGGTGGGGCTGCTGAAAGAGCAGGGAAAAACCCTGGCCACGGCAGAGTCCTGCACCGGCGGGCTGCTCTCGATGAGGCTCACCAGGATTCCCGGGGCCTCGGCGGTGTTTGAGTACGGGGTTTGCACCTATGCCAACCGGATTAAGGCCAAGATGCTCCATGTGCCGGAGGCGGTATTGGAACAATTCGGCGCAGTGAGCCCCCAGACAGCTTTGGCAATGGCCAGGGGAGTGCGGGAAGAGGGGGGCGCTGACTTGGGCGTCTCTATCACCGGCATTGCCGGGCCGGAGGGGGGAACCCCGGAAAAGCCTGTGGGGCTGGTATATGTGGCGCTGTGTGACGGCGAAAATGCCTGGGTGAAGGAGCTGCGGCTCCACCGGAGCGGGCGGGAGCGGGAATACATCCGCAGCCTGGCTGCGATGCAGGCACTGGATTTGGTGCGGCGGCGTCTGTGCGGGTTTCCGCTGATTGGGGCGAAATCCGGGGAAGACTATGAAAGATAGTCCCGGCCGGGCCGGGCAAATGAAACTGCGAGGTGAGATACGGGGGAGGCCCCGGACCTTATGGAAGAAAGAAGAAGACCGCGAAAGAGGAGAAGAAACCGCTCCATTGACAGCCTCTTTTCCTCCAAGAGAAACGCAAAGGGCGATGTGGTACGGCGGATTGTACTGGTGGTTTCGCTGCTGGTGTTGATTGGTTCCCTGTCGTATATCATCTATTATTTCTATCAGTCTTACGCCAATAAACAGCAGATTTCCGGGATTCAGGACATGCTGGCCCAGGGGGAAAAGGACGGGGACCAGGCGGCGGACGGGAACAGCCAGATGCCGACGGAATACCTGGCGAAGTTTTCCAAGCTCTATGAGGCCAACCCGGACATTGCCGCTTGGCTGAAAATTGACGACACGATTGTGGATTATCCTGTCATGCAGGCAGATGATAATGACAAGTACCTGCGCCACGACTTCTATCTGAACTATAAGGAGCACGGCGTGCCCTTTTTGGATTTCCGGGTGAAGTCGGGGCAGAGCAATATTAACAATATTGTCTACGGCCACAACATGCGCGACGGGCAGATGTTTGGCGTGTTGCCCTCTTACCGGGACCTCTCGTATTACCGCAGCCACCCGGTGATTCACTTTGACACGGTGTATGAGGAGGCCCAGTGGAAAATCTTTGGCGTGTTTATCACCAACACATTGCCGGAACACGGGGATGTATTCCAGTACCACAACTTTGTCTCGCCCCGCAACAGCGCAGAGTTTGACTGGTTTGTGGATGAGGTGAAGAAGCGCTCTTTTATCGACACGGGAGTGGATGTGCAGTCGGATGATACGCTGCTGACCCTCTCTACCTGCACCTATGAGTTTACCGAGGCCCGGTTTGTGGTGGTGGCCCGGAAGGTGCGGGAGGGGGAAGACGCCACAGTGGATGTGACCCAGGCCAAAGCAGTGGACAACCCGCTGATGCCTGATATTTGGTACAAACTCTTTGGCGGTTCGGCGCCGGCGGGTGTGGTTTCCAACCCCAACCCGGCAGGCGATTTTGGCAGTACGGTTTCCGCGCCGGATATCAGCAATCCGGAGTTGGAGGACGAGGCTACCAAGGAGAAAGAACACGAGGTGCTGGGTGAAGGCAGTACCGCGGACGGGGAAAGTGGAGAACCGATTGACGACGGGGCCCCTATTGACGGCGACGCCGAGGGCACGATTCTCGCCGGGCCCAGTGGGGCGGGAAGCGGGACGTCCTCCGGCACCTCCGGCGGCGCGGGGAGCAGTTCTGGAAGTTCTTCGGGAAGTAGCTCTAGTGGCTCGGGCAGTTCGGGCAACTGGAGTTCCGGGTCTTCGAGCTCTTCTGGAAGTTCTGGCAGCTCTTTGAATGCAGGGAGCAGCGGTTCTTCCGGGTCTACAGGAAATTCGGGCGGGACGGCTTCTGGGTCTACGGGGAATTCAGGAGGGGCTTCCTCCTCTGGAGGGAACGGGACGGCGCAGACGCCGGACAATTCTGATGCGGACAATGACAATGATTCCTTAGAGGACGATTACGTGGATTTGGACGACTTAGAGGACGACGACAGCTTTGACGACAGCAATTTGGATGACTATGAGGACGAGGAGCTGCCGGATGATGAGGATGTCTTTGTGCCGGATGAGCTCCAGGACGGTATCATGGGTGGCCGGGGTAATAGCGAAGAGGATGAGGACAACAGCGACGACTACAGCGACTATGATGACTACGATGATTACGAGGACGAGGGCTCCTCGGGGGATGATGACTATGAATTTATCCCCGATGAATTGCAGGATGGGGTGATGTCCTCCCGGCTGGGGGGATATTACCGGGTTGCTGCCGCGGCGCTGGGACGGCCGGTGGGCGGCGTGATTGGGCTGCCTGGCCCTGTGGGGGGCGCGGGGGTGCTGAAGCTGAAGCCAAAGGCCAGCCAGAGTTCCTCTGCTTCCTCGGAGGATGAGGAAGAGGAGGGTACGTCCTCTTCCGGGAAGAATGCCTCGCTGCCGGACAGCTTTACATCCGATTTTATGGAGGAACAGGTGACAGTCTACGACACCCGGGCGGGGAAAAGGGTGACGGACACCTACTACAACATCCTCTGCGGGATTGTACAGAACGAGGTGGGGGACAACAAGGGCACCACCAACATGGTGGAGGAGATGATTAAGGCCCAGACAGTTGCTTCCTCCTGTATCCTCACCCGCGGGCTTTTACAGGCAGAGCGCACGGGGACGGTATACCGCACGGCGCTGAAGACGCCGGGGAAGATGACGGAGGACGCAGTTTCCCAGGTGGGGGCACTGCTGATGACCTGCGACGACGAGCCGGTGATTGAAGCCACCTATTTTGCCATTTCCTCTGGGCGTACCAACAATTCCGAGGATGTTTGGACGGATGCGGTGAGTTACCTGCGCAGCGTGGAGAGCCCCTATGATGAGGAATCGGACGATTTTGCGGAGAATATCTTGGTGGACGAGGACAACCTGGCCGAGGTGATTGAGGGGATGCTGGGCATCACCGTCTCGGGCGACCCCAGGGATTGGCTGCGGGTGAAGCAGCGCAACGAGGGGGGCTATGTGAGCCTGATGAGCGTGGGGGGACAGACCTGGTATGAGGACGAGGACGGGGAGCAGCAGCCCATTACCGGCTATGCCTTCCGCTCCCTGGTGTTTGACAACCAGCTGCGCTCCACGGCGTTCCAGATGGGCTACAGCCCCAGCAAGGGGGAGTTCCGCTTTACTACCTATGGCTACGGCCACGGGGTGGGGATGAGCCAGGTGGGGGCCAACCAGATGGCCAAGCACGGCTATACATATGACGAGATTCTCCACCACTACTACACTGACATTGAGATTGTGAACCGGGATGATTTGGACCTGGATTTGTAATCCGGATATGAGAAAAGCCCTCCGGCGGAAAGCTGCCGGAGGGCTTTTTGGATGTGGGGCTAGATGGTGCGGTTCCAGACCTTGACCTGGGTAATCACATCCCGCAGGCGGCCGCCGCAGACGGTGTATTCCAGCAGCTCATCGGCTGTGTTGTACCACTGCTCTGTGGCGGCTGGGTCGTCCACATAAATCTGTGAGATGAGCATTTGCAAAGGGGAATCCGGGGTCTGGCGCAGTTTGGGGAAGACCCCGAAGGCTTGGCCTTTCCATTCAAATTCTACTTCTGCGCCGCAGTTTATAGCAAATATGAATTCATTTATAGTTTTAAAACGGTTTTCTTCAAAGAAATTTTTTCTGACAATATGGTTTCCCATTTTATGATTCCTCCTGAAAGGGTTGCATTCTGGAATGCCACCATCCCAGTAATTTTGTGGGCGCCCCACTTTGGACGGTTTCCCTCCCATGTAATGTCATGGGCTTGGAGGATAGAGTGTTTATCGGGATAGCCGTGGTCGGAATGATGCCGTTCTTTGGTGGCAAAACCGCCTTCCCCTGCTTTTGTCCCTTGCAAATTTCCCTTTAAATCGTATGTTTCGTTTTTATCGCCGGGTTTGCCAATTAGTCGCTTGTCCTCTTTTTTGGGGGTTCCATTTCCCGCCCCGGGTGATTGGAATATCACGATATGGCTTTATTATATCACACTCTGGATAATATGTCCCCCAAAACTTGTAGACGCTTAAGTATGTTTTTTATGGCCCCTGTTGATAACTCATTGATTTCCAAGGGCTGCGCTCATAATCGATAGGGACAAGATTTCCTTTGCCGCATAAATTTCATTTTGCGGAATGCGGGGGAGGGGATGTGTTTTGCGCTGGAAGATGTTGACAAATAATTATAAATATTGTATAATAACTTTACACAATAAAAATCTGTTTTTATGCAGAATGCGGCAGAAATTTGCGTAAAAACGTCGAAACATGCGAGGAGGATTTGCTATGACAGGCGTACCACTGATGATTGCATTTGTTGTTGCGGTTGTACTGATGATTCTGGCGATTTCTAAGCTGAAAATCCATCCCTTTTTATCCATTATGGGGGTATCGCTGCTGTTGGCGCTGGTGTCTGACATTGTGCTGACGGAGATTCCTGGAGTGATTGGCGCGGGATTTTCGGGCACTTTTACCAGTATTGGTATTGTCATCATTCTGGGCGCGCTAGTGGGCGTGCTGCTGGAGGCCACGGGCGCGGCGCTGAAGATGTCGGACTGCGTGGTGAAGCTGGTGGGGAAGAAAAACCCGGAACTGGCTATGCTGATTATGGGGTGGATTGTCTCCATTCCCGTGTTCTGTGACAGCGGGTTTGTGGTGCTCAACCCCATCCGGAAATCCCTGGTGAAACGTACGGGCAAATCCTCGGTGGCCTGCACGGTGGCGCTGTCGATGGGGCTTTACATTGCCCACTGCTTTATCCCTCCCACGCCAGGGCCCATTGCGGCGGCCAATACCATGGGCGTGGGCGAGCACCTGCTGCTTTTGATGGGCATGGGCACGCTGCTCTCCATCCCTCCCCTGGTGGCGGCTTTCTTCTTCGCTAAGTACATCGGCAAGAAGGTGAAGGCGGCTGACGAGGCCGGCGGGCAGGACGGCACGGTGCAGAGCTATGAAGAGCTGGTAAAGAGCTACGGCAAACTGCCCAACGGGTTTTTGGCCTTTGCGCCGATTGTGGTGCCGATTCTGCTGATGGCAGTTTCCTCGGCAATCAGCATGGCGGGCGTGGCTGTCCCGATTCTCACCTTCTTGGGGACGCCGATTATTGCCCTGGCTGTTGGTGTGCTCTTTGGCGTGATTTTGCTGGTACAGCAGAAGCTCTTGGGCAAGTTCTATGAGCTGACAAACGACACCTTGAAAACCGTGGGCCCTATCCTCTTTGTCACGGCTGCGGGCGGTGTGCTGGGGAAGGTTATCGCCTCCTCGGATATGGTGAACTATATTACGGAACACGCGGGTGCGCTCTCGGCGATTGGGATTTTCTTCCCCTTCCTGCTGGCGGCGATTTTGAAATCCGCCCAGGGTTCCTCTACGGTGGCAATTACCACGACGGCGGGCATTATGGCGCCGCTGATGAGTGTGATGGGGCTGAATACCCCCATGCTGGCGGTGCTCACAGTTATCGCCATCGGTGCTGGGGCCATGACGGTTTCCCACGCCAACGACTCCTATTTCTGGGTGGTGACGAACTTTGGCGAGATGACGCCGGAGCAGGGGTATAAGACCCAGACATTGGGCACACTGATTATTGGGATTACCTCCATGGTGGGTGTGTTTATCGCCTACTTGATTGCGCGTTAAAACTGGGGGACTTGATTACTTGGGACACCTTGGCGGGGTGGGCCTCTTCCGAGGTTCGCCCCGCTGCCTATTTGGAAAAAAGGGAGGGGCTTGGTTATGGGACTTTATGAAGATGCAAAGCTGATTTGGGAGAGGGCGATTGCCTCAGCGCTGCCGGATGCGGCAGTGGCAAGGGCATTGGAGGAGGCGGATTTCTCTGGGGGAAAGCTGGTGCTGGTGGCGGCGGGAAAGGCTGCCTGGCAGATGGCAAAGGTGGCCAGCGACAGGCTGGGGAACCGGATTGACAGCGGTGTGGTGGTGACAAAATACGGCCATGCCGGGGGCGATTTGCCAGGGTTGGAAATCTGGGAGGCGGGGCACCCGGTGCCAGACGAAAACTCTTTCCGGGCCACGGAACGGGCTGTGAATGCTGTGAAAGGGCTGGGGGAAGGGGACCATGTGCTCTTCCTGCTCTCAGGGGGTGGGTCGGCGCTCTTTGAGCAGCCCATTTGTACGCCGGAACAGCTCCAGGACATCACAGGGCAGCTTTTGCAATGCGGGGCTGACATTGTGGAAATCAACACCATCCGCAAGCGGCTCTCCAAGGTGAAGGGGGGACGGTTTGCGCAGCTATGCGCGCCGGCAAAGGTGTTCTCGGTGGTGCTCTCGGATATTGTGGGGGACCCGCTGGACATGATTGCCTCGGGGCCTGCGTATCCGGACAGCAGCACCTGTGAAGAGGCGCTGGGGATTGCGGAGAAGTATGGGCTGAGGCTGGAGGACGGGGTGAAAAAGCTGCTGGGAGAGGAGACCCCCAAGGAGCTGGGGAATGTGGAGACCCACATCACCGGCAGCGTGCGGCAGCTCTGCGCCTCAGCCCAGGAGACTTGCCGTGAGCTTGGATACCGGCCTCTGGTACTCACGGACCGGCTCACCTGCATTGCCAGGGATGCGGGGGCGCTGCTGGCTGGTTTGGCTGCGGCGGGCCATATTGCCGACGGGCCCATTGCCCTGATTGCAGGCGGGGAGACCGTGGTGAAATTGACGGGGAAGGGCCTGGGGGGACGCAACCAGGAACTGGCCCTGGCGGCGGCCAAGGGCTTGGAGGGCCGCAAAGGCGCTGCCCTTTTCTCCATTGGCTCGGACGGGACGGACGGGCCCACCGACGCGGCGGGGGGCTATGTGGACGGACAGACAGCGGCTCGCCTGCGGCAGCTGGGGCTGGAAATTGACGCCGTGCTGGCGGACAACGACTCCTACCACGCGCTGGAAAAGGTGGACGGGCTCATCCGGACAGGGGCCACAGGGACCAATGTGAACGATTTGGCCGTACTGCTGGTGCGGCCGGAATTGGGCTGAGAATTACGGTTTATTTGATGCGATAGGAACCCCGCCCTTCTGCTACTGGCAGAGGGCGGGATTTTTGTCGGGAGAAACTCTCTAAAAATTATAAAAATATCTTGATTTTATAGATAAATGGTGGTAGAATAGAAGTGTAGAGAACAAATGTTCTGAAACTGGGAGGGGAATATGACGAGACAGGGGGAAATTGAAGGGGCGATTCGACAGCTGGTGGAGGAGAAGCTGCCGGGGCTGGGGGAGGCGCTCTTGATACAGGAGAAGGAGGCCGCCTGGAAGGCGGCGGGGTGGAGGACGCAGCTGGTTACGCGGAAATTTTTACTTGCGTTGGAGGGACAGGAGGAACAGCTGGAAGGGCTCTTTGCCTGCGGGTATCTCCGGGTGGGGGACAGGGCGCTGGGAATAGAAGCGGGCCGGGAGGCAGAGGGGATAACCCTACAGTTAAAATACTTGGACAATCGGGGGCCGGAGGAAACTCTGCCTTTGATGGAAAAACTCATTTTAAATTCACAGGAGGGATAAGCATGGGATTGCCAAACATTGTCATTTCATTCCGGACACGGGCGGCGGCGGCCATCCAACGCTCGGAAAAGGGGACAGTGGCGCTGCTTTTGCAGGAGCCGGGGGAACACTTTGCCGTTACGGCGGTGACGGATATTCCGGAGGAACTGAGCGAGGGGAACAAGGCCTACCTGAAACGGGCCCTCATTGGGTACCAGAACCCGCCGAAAAAGGTGATTTGCGCCTGCTATGACGGGGAGGAACGCACCATGGAGGAGGCGCTGCTCTATTTGGAGACACAGCGTTTTGACTACTTGGCGGGCGCACCGGAGCTGACAGAGGGACAGGCGCAGGACATTGCCTCCTGGGTGAAGAGCCGGAGGCTGGCAAACCACATGGTGAAGGCTGTGCTGCCCTGCTGCAAAGCCGACCACGAGGGGATTGTGAATTTTACTGCTACGGGGATACAGTCGGGGAATGAGGAGATTGCGACGGCGGCCTATTGTTCCCGGATTGCAGGGCTGATTGCGGGCACGCCTATGACGATTTCCTGCACCTATGCGCCGCTGCCAGAGCTGACAGGCGTGGAAAAGCTGGCAGAGGAGGAACTGGACGCCAAGGTGGACGCTGGGGAACTGGTACTGGTGCACGACGGGGAAAAGGTGAAGATTGGACGGGCAGTGAACAGCTTGGTGACAACGACCCAGGACAAGGGGGAGGCCTTCCAGAAAATTAAGATTTTGGAAGCAGTGGACATGATTGAGACTGACATCCGCCGGACAGTGGAGGACAGCTATATTGGGAAATATGCCAACTCCTATGACAACAAGTGCCTGCTGATAATGGCTATCAAGGGGTATTTGGAGGCGCTGGAACTGGATGGGATTTTGCAGGCAGGTTCTTCCTCAGTGGAGATTGACTTGGCGGCGCAGGAGAATTACCTGAAATCCAGGGGAGTGCAGACAGAGGAGATGACGGAGCAGCAGATAAAAGAGGCCAACACGGGCTCTATGGTCTTCCTGGCCTGCCGGGCCAAGGTACTGGATGCGATTGAAGACGTGAAGCTGGACTTCACGATTTAGGGAGGGGGAAATGAGATGGATGAACGCAGAGTGATGAACGGCACCTGGGGACAGCTTTGGCTGGACGGGGAGCTGGTGACAGAATGCTACGGCTGCCAGGCCAAGGTGACGGCCAACAAGGAAACCGTGGCCATGTGCGGGAATATCTGGACAGGGAGCAAGGTGAAGAGCGTATCGGGCACGGGGTCGGTGCGGCTGCGGAAGGTCTCTTCCCGGATGGGGAAGCTGGTGGCGGACGCCATGCGGGAGGGGAGAGACCCCCATTTTACCATTATCAGCAAGCTGGACGACCCGGACGCCTTTGGGGCGGAACGGGTGGCGCTGAAGAGCGTATCCTTTGACGACCTGACGCTGGCAGACTGGGAGGCGGACACACTGGGGAATGTGGAATGCCCCTTTACCTTCCGGGGATTTGAATATTTGGATATGGTGGTGGACGGGGATGCGTGATGCACTGCAAATCCTGCTGGGGCTGGGGGAGGCCGGGCTGGAGGAAAAGGACTTTGAAATCAAGCGGCTTTCGCGGCTGGCGAAGGAACCGGTGGTGTTCCGGCTGCGGGGGATTGGATATTCCCGGGTGGAGGAGATACGAAAGCTGACGGAGGGACAGGAGATCCAAATCCTGCTGGCGGGGACAAGGGAGCCCAACTGGAAGGACAAGGAGCTGCTGGAAAAATACGGGGCAATCTCGCCAGCAGAGGCGATCCAAAAGGTGCTGCTGCCGGGGGAGATTGAGGACCTATCCCGAGAGGTGGAAAGGCTTTCGGGGTACCGGACCAGGACTATTGCGGAGATTAAAAAAAACTAAAGGAGGGCGACCCTGACCTGATGGTGGCCTACTGGCTCTTTGTGCGGCATGGGAAGGCGCCGGGGGAATACTTCCGGCGCCAGGCTGGGGAGCGGGCCATGATGCGGCTCTTTTTGAGCGAGCATTTAAGGCACAGGGAGGGGAAGTGAGAAGAGCAGCGCCTGGGGGCGTGAAGACTTCTTCCGGCCCAAGCCTTCCTCGGGGGAGGGAGGCTTGTCCCTTTGCTTCTTTTGGAAAAGAAGCAAAGGGACAAGCCAGGGATTGGCGCGGGGATGAAAAAAGCCCGGCGGAGGGCCGGGCGGGGGTTAGGACATCAGGTAGTTTAGGAGAACGCCAAAAAACAGTACTATGACAAGGATTAACATTAGGAGAGCGGGAGGTTGAAAAAAGAGGATAGGAAAAATTAGATAGGTGATCAAATTCAAAGCAGCTATGAGTCCAGCTATAAAAACCTGAGTAAGGCCTTGGTCATAGCGCCAGCGTTCAAGACGCTCTTCAAAGGTTTCCTCGACAACTTGGAGTTCTTTACCCCTTTTTCCTTTGGGATTGACGGCGCCACAGCAGGGGCACTTAAAGGCGTCGCTGG
>JAAVYW010000084.1 GCA_022791315.1 Oscillospiraceae bacterium
ATCCAAGACAAACTGCGAAAGGGATTACTGGAGCAGCTGCAGCACAGACTGGGGCTGCTGGTTCGCCTGGGCCAGCATCGCCTGGGCGGACTGTACCAGCACGTTCATCTTCGTGTAGTTCATCATTTCCTTCGCCATGTCAGTATCTCTAATCCGGCTGTTGGCGGCAGAGAGGTTCTCCACTGCTACATCCAGGTTGTTGATGGTGTGTTCCAGTCTGTTCTGGAGCGCACCCAGGGATGCACGCTGGGTAGAAACGGTGTTGATGGCGTTCTTGATGGTGTCAATGGCAGAGCTTGCGCTGCTTTCCGTGGTGATGTCAATCTTGTCGATTTTCAGGCCCTTGGCGCTCATGTCATCGATAGAAACACGCATCTTGTTGTAGTCGTCAGCAGTGTCGCCAATCTGGAGCACCAAACCGCCAGTAACACCAGCGCCGGCGCTCAGACGGATACCAGCGCCGCTTGCAGTACCAGTATCTGCGGCAGCACCATAATCACTTTCATCAACAGCATCAGTCACCTTCAAACCGGTAACCTCTTCGATTTTCTTGATGTTCTGAGCAAAGTTATCATCACCAGAGGTGAGGCCAGCCGTACCGCCGACCAAGATGGTAACGTCAGAGCCCAAACCATAAGTGGCATGCATACCCTCTGTGTTGTCTGTCAATGTGGGGTCATTCAGTACGCTGCCGTCATGTGTCTCAGTCAGCAGGACAAACTTGTGGCCGTTAATGGTGAAGACAGCCTCATCATAGTTTTTCCCGTTGTACTCAGTGATGTCAGCCGCAGTGATCTCCCGGCCTTCATCCAGACCCTCAATCAGGGTTTTGGCGTTTGCGTTCGTATCCGTCCAAGTGGTAGCACCATTCCATTTAGTATGAATGTCTACCCCATTGACCTGCGGTGTCTTTGTGCCAGGTTCCTTAGCGGTGAACACCAAGGCGCTTGCAACACTACCGGTTGCAATAGTACCAGCAGTTGTCCCCTCTGCCTGGATAGTGAACATATCGCCCAATTTGGTCTTTTTCAACTCAGCAAGAACAGCGTTGTTCAGGTCGGCAATCGACGCAGTGTCCTTCGCGGCCAACGCATATACAGTGCCATCGGCAGCAACCAGGTTCTGTACATCGCCAGCATCATTTTTCGCAGCAGTAAAGGATACCTCATAGGAGGTTCCGTCATCCAGGGAAACCGAGTACTTAAACTGGTCACCCTCTTTGACTGCTGCTGCCGCTGCATTTGCAACAGTTGCGCCATAAATTGCAGCAGCGCTGCCGGAAGCGGTACTGTTCACGCCGATAATCTTTGCAGAGGTAGCACCGCCCTTGGCGGCCAGAGAGCCATCCAGCAGTTTTGCGCCGTTGAAGTTGGCAGACTGGCTGATACGGTCAATTTCATCCAGCAACTGGTCCACCTCAGCCTGCAGCGCATCCCGCTCAGTCTTGGTATAAGTGC
>JAAVYW010000085.1 GCA_022791315.1 Oscillospiraceae bacterium
GATTACTGGAGCAGCTGCAGCACAGACTGGGGCTGCTGGTTCGCCTGGGCCAGCATCGCCTGGGCGGACTGTACCAGCACGTTCATCTTCGTGTAGTTCATCATTTCCTTCGCCATGTCCGTATCTCTAATCCGGCTGTTGGCGGCGGAGAGGTTCTCCACTGCTACATCCAGGTTGTTGATAGTGTGTTCCAGACGATTCTGGAGTGCACCCAGAGACGCACGCTGGGTAGAAACGGTGTTGATGGCGTTCTTGATGGTGTCAATGGCAGAGCTTGCGCTGCTTTCCGTGGTGATGTCAATCCCATCGATTTTCAGGCCCTTGGCGCTCATGTCCTCAATGGAAACACGCATCTTGTTGTAGTCGTCAGCAGTGTCGCCAATCTGGAGCACCAGGCCGCCGGTAAGACCTTTCCCAGGGCTTAAACGGATACCGCCACCCCCGTCAACACCGGTATTTGCCGCAGCACCAATAGTGGTTTCATCAATGGCATCAGTCACCTTCAGGCCGGTTACTTCCTCAATTTTCTTAATGTTCTGCTTGAAGTTTGTATCAGCCGACATCAGGCCATTCTTTGTGGTAGCATCGCTAATCAGGATTGTAACATCAGAGCCCAGGCCCTTCGTTGCATTCAACTCATCATTGGAAGTGCTATCGGGGTCAGTTGCATCTGTAAAGGAGGCATTATCGCCAGCCAGTACAACAAATTTATGACCATTGATTTCAAAGATAGCCTCATCTGCGTTGGTTCCATCATAAATGGTGATAGAACTAGCATCTATCTCCCGACCATCATCTACACCAGCAGTTACTGTGACATTCATCTTAATGACAGTATCTACTGCAACACCCGCAGCATCGAAACGATGCAAGTCCATCGTCTGAGCCACGCGTCCCCCTGTCCCATTTTCCATGGCTTCTAATGTAATGAGGCCAGCTTTACTCGTAATCTTAAATTCATTGTTTAAGTCTGTCTTTTGCAGCTCTTTCACAACAGCATTTGTCAGTTCATCCTGTGAGGCCTTACCATCAGCATCTGCGATGTCATAAAAAGTACCGTCCTCCGCTTGAAGCTGCCATTTACCAGCGGAGTTTTTGTGCGCTGTCAATTCCACATTAACAGAGCTTCCATCGTCAAAGCCAATCGTAAAGGTGGCTTTATGCCCCTCATCAGCTGCAGCAGTCCAAGCTGCAATCGCTGCATCGTTGACATATTTTGCTTTGGAGCCTGTAGATTTGCTGCTGTTGGCGCCAACAATATCAATTGTTTTAGCACCGCCCTTGGCGGCCAGAGAGCCATCCAGCAGTTTTGCGCCGTTGAAGTTGGCAGACTGGCTGATACGGTCAATTTCATCCAGCAACTGGTCCACCTCAGCCTGCAGCGCATCCCGCTCAGTCTTGGTATAAGTGC
>JAAVYW010000034.1 GCA_022791315.1 Oscillospiraceae bacterium
ATTTCTGAACAAAACAGGGGGAAGGTCGGGAGGGCTTGGAAATAGAAAAAAAATAGGAAAAAGGTGTTGTGTTTGAGGTGAAGTGACCGAAAAGTGGTAATGAAGGCGGTCGGGAAGGGAACGCAAACTCGACAAAAATAGAAAAACCCCTTGTTCAGAAAAGTACACTTTTCTGAACAAGGGGTTTTTGGTTTGTGATGTGGTGTGCAAAAAGTGAGAAATCCCCGATTTTTCAAAATCAGGGGTGAACTCCGCCCAAAAATCAACATAAATAGGGAATTGGATGGTGAAAGGGGATATTTTTGAACAAAACGGGGGAAAAATCTGTCATAACGCATTGACTGGAAGGGAAAAGGGGTGGTATAATAAACTGTAATTTACCAAAATAGGGGGAATTTTCATGGCAGGTACAATTTCCAGGGGGATTAAGGCGCCCATTGTTCATCAGGGGGACGATATTGTCAAAATCGTGGCCGACGCTGTGCTGGCCCAGGCCCAGGCAGAGGGCTTTGCCCTGCATGACCGGGATGTGGTTTGCGTCACCGAGTCCGTTGTGGCCCGGGCAGACGGCAACTACGCCACCACCGACGACATTGCAGCCGATGTCAAGGCCAAGCTGGGCGGCGGCACGGTGGGGGTGGTGTTCCCCATTCTCAGCCGCAACCGCTTTGCCATCTGCCTGCGGGGGATTGCCCGGGGCGCAAAAAAGGTGGTTGTGATGCTCAGCTACCCCTCCGACGAGGTGGGCAACGCCCTGGTGGACCTGGATGCGCTGGATGACAGCGGGGTCAACCCCTATTCCGATGTGCTGGAGGCAGAGGAATTCCACAAGCTCTTTGGCCATCCCAAGCATCCCTTTACCGGCATGGACTATATTGAATACTACGCCTCCCTCATCCGGGAAGAGGGAGCAGAGGCCCAGGTGGTTTTAGCTAACCGCCCCGAGGCGATTTTGAACTATACCAAGCAGGTGCTCTGCTGCGACATCCACTCCAAGGAGCGCACAGCCCGGCGCATCAAGGCCGCAGGCGGCGAAACCGTGCTCACCCTGGCCGATATCCTCAAAGAGCCGGTAAACGGCAGCGGCTATAACAGCGAATGCGGCCTCTTGGGCTCCAACAAGGCCACCGAGAGCACCATCAAGCTGTTCCCCAAAAACGCCCAGGCCGTGGCAAACGCCATCCAGGCGGAGCTGCTGGCCCGTACCGGCAAGCACGTGGAGGCCATGGTATACGGCGACGGCGCCTTCAAAGACCCGGTGGGCAAAATCTGGGAACTGGCTGACCCGGTGGTCTCCCCCGGCTTCACGGAGGGCCTGAGCGGCCTGCCCAAGGAGCTGAAGCTAAAATACCTGGCGGACAACGACTTCGCCGGCCTCTCCGGCGAGGAGCTGCAAAACGCCATCAAGGCCCGCATCCGGGAAAAATCCGCCGAGCTCACCGACAAGAACAACATGGTTGCCCAGGGCACTACGCCCCGCCGTCTCACCGATTTAATCGGCTCCCTCTGCGACCTCACCAGCGGCAGCGGCGACAAGGGCACCCCCATTGTCCTGGTGCAAAACTATTTCAACAACTACGCCGACTAACCGGTTTTCCGCCCCCTCTGAGCAAAGGCAATTCTTCCAAGGCCAAGCCACCGGCTTGGCCTTGCCTGTTTCCCCTCCCCCGAGCATCCCATGAAAGAGACTGATACTGCTATGCTGTTGTTTCAAAATTTTTTGCTAGGGTTTTTGGATACTTTGACAGGGCACTTGATACTGGTGTCCTACCTGCTGGCCGTGACAGATGAGCGGGCTATTGGGAAAAGGCTGAAAAAACTGCCCCCGCTGCTCCTGTCCCCCCTGGTTGCCAGCTTGGCCGCCCTTTGGCTCTATGCTGTCCCGGTATTCCATGCCCTCCGGTATTTCGCCGGTTCCCTCCTCATCCTCGCCATGTGCACCCTATGGGTGATGTGGGCGTGGCGGTGGAGTTTCTGGCAGGCCCTTTCCGCCACGTGTATGGCCGCCATCCTGCAAGTGGCTACCACTGCCCTGTTTCAGATTTTATTTCTACTCTTTCCCTCCAGTTTGGGGCTGGACCTTGCCGCCATGGCCGCCATCCTGGTTTTTTCCATAGCGGCTGCGGCCCTGCTGAAGCGGCTCCGTTTCGGCGCTTGGTTCCGGCTGCTGTTGGAGGACCGGTCCAGCCCCTGCCGGACTGCCATACTCCTCTTTTTGCTGGAAATCTCCATGGAGACATTCCTCATCCTGCAAAACGGCGTGGAGGGGCAATACCTGGCGGCATATTACCTATTGGGCGTTGTGCTGGTTTTGGTCATCATCGGGCTGATAGTCTATCTGGCCCGCCGGTTTGACGACAGCCGGACGCTTCAAATGCAGCGGGACATCATCGCCCAGCAGCAGCTCTATGAACAGAGCCTGGAGGAGATTCGGCAGGAAGTGCGCTCGTTCCGGCACGACTACAAAAACCTCCTGGCAGGCCTGTCCCAGCAGGCAGAGGAGGGGGAGCTCTGGGCGCTGCGCACTGCCCTCTCGGAATTGGACGCGGGGTTTGACCGGCATCTGGGGGAAAAAATCCAGCTGTCTGCCCAAATCGGCAACCTGCGCATCCCCCAGGTGCGCAGCCTTCTCCTGAGCAAGCTCACCGATATGCAGGGCAAGGGCGTGGCCTATCGCCTGGAGGTGCTCTATCCTGTAGAAGATGTGTCCCTAAACGCATGGGATTTTGTCCGCTGCCTGGGGCTGCTGGTGGACAACGCCATAGAGGCCGCGCTGGATACCCCACAGCCCTGGGTGGAAATCATCCTGCTGGCCCAGGGACGGCGGGTGTTTCTCCGGGTGTCAAACCCCTATGTAAACCCCATTGACCCGGGGAAACTGTGGGACACCGGCTGGTCCACCAAGGGGGCGGGACGGGGCCTGGGCCTCCCCAGCTACCAGCGCATTTTGGAGAACTATCCCAACGCCTCCACCGGCACCAGCTGGGAGGGCGGCGTATTTGTACAGGAGCTGACAGTGGAGGGCAGGCCATGATTGGGATTTATCTCTGCGACGACGACAGCTCGGTCCGGCACCAAATCCAGACCGCCCTGGAATGGAAAATTTTTGTGGAAAACTATGATATGAAGGTTGTGTGCAGTGCCGCCAATGCCCAGGAGCTGCTGGCCGCAGCGGAAAACGAGAGGCATGGGATTTACTTTCTGGACGTGGAGCTGGGGGACAGCGAATGGGACGGTTTCCGGCTGGGGCAGGAGCTGCGGCGGCGGGACCCCCACAGCACGCTGGTCTATATCACCAGCTACGGCGATTTGGCCTGGCGCACCTTCCAATACCATCTGGAGGCCTTTGACTACATTGTCAAAGGCCAGTCGCCGGTTGGGCCGTCTGCATCCCAGTGCCTGGGCGAGATACAGGAGCGCCTGTTGGCGGAGCGCCAGGACCCGGCTGAGATATTCACGCTGCGGACAGGGGAAACGGTGTGCCATGTCCCCCTGGGCAATATCCTCTTTTTTGAAACCGCCCCCGTCCCCCACCATGTCCTGCTCCACACCCCCACCAGCCGGATGGATTTTGTGGGCAGCCTCAATGAGCTGGAAGCCCAGCTGGGGGGCCGCTTTATCCGCACGCACCGGGCCTATCTGGTGGCGGCGGATAAGATTGAAACCGTGGATTTAAAGCACAATAGGCTGTGGGCCGGCGGCTATGAGTGCCTGCTTTCCCGGGCCGGGAAGGCAGAGCTTCGCAAAAAACTGGGAGGGAGCCTGTGAGGCCCCTCCCTGTCTATTTAGGAAAATTTCCTGCCCATTCAGGAAATGGGAACCACGCGGCTGTGTTTTTGTGTTATGCTTGCCCTGGCAAACGACAGGACGGGAAAGGAGCGTGAGCGCATGGCAAAGGAGCGTTTTGTAGAAGTCTATAACCAGGGCCTCTTAAATGTGGCAAAGGTCATTGTGGATACGGAAACCGGCGTAAACTACCTGATGGCTTCCCACAATAAAGTACAGGGCACCGGGTTGACCGTTTTGGTCGGCCAGGATGGCAAGCCCGTTGTCACCCCCCTCCCCATCCAGTGAAGGGACCTACAGGGACACAAACTCATGGGCAATATCTCCTGTCTGTTTGCCAATTTGCCTGTTATCCGGATACTATCCGGTGAAAATAGAGGGAAGGAAAATTCCCCCAGAACAGCCAAATCCCCCCGGCCCTTTTCTGGGCTCGGAGGGATTTTTTCATTCAGTCCCTCTTCAACGGCTGGACGCCAGAGAGGAACACATACACCGGGGAAAACCGGTTTTCCAGGTAGGGGGACGGCGGAATGGCGCGGAACTCGCCGCTGGGGGGCGGCAGCGGGGGTTCCAGCTCCTGCCGCAGCGGCAGGCTGAGGGAGACCGTGGTGCCCACCCCCAGGGTGGAGGAGAGGGCCACTGTGCCGCCGTGCAGCTGCAAAATCCGCTTTACCACGCCCAGGCCAAGGCCGTAGCCAGCGGGCGCGGTGCCGTCCTCCCCCAGGGCCAGGGGGGAAAAGGCGTTCTGCACCTGGTCGGCATCCATGCCGCAGCCGGAATCCGAGACCGCCAGCAGCGCATGGTCCCCCCTGCGGGAGAGGGCAATCCGCACCGTGCCCCCCTCATAGGAGTGGTTGGCGGCGTTGAGCAGCAGGTTGAGCAGGGCAATGTCCAGCCGCACAAAGTCGGCGCAGGCCTCCAATGTCTTCATCTCCGGGGCAAATTCCAGCGACAGCCCCGCCCCCAGGAAAAAGAGATTGGCCGCATCGCAAAGCGTCTGAATCCGGGCCACCAAATCCTCTTTGTGGATGTCGGGGACAGCCGTGCCCCCCATGCACCGGGAGTACTCCGACAGGTTGATGAGCCCCGCCAGCATGGCATAGGACTGCTCTGTCATCAGCCGCACATATTCCAAGGGCAGCCGGCCGGTGGTGGTGGTTTCCAGCCGCTGCACCAGCGGGTCGATAAGGGAGAAAATCTGTGTCAGCGGCTCCCGCAGATGGGCAACCGCCAAATCCACCACCTGCCCGGCATAGTCTTTGGCGGCGTAGACCCCCTCGTCGCCCTTTTTGAGCACCGGCAGCACCCGTCCCTCAACGCCCCGGAGCCTCCCCAGCACAAAGTGGGGAGTGAGGGTCAGTTCCAGCTCCTCGCCCAGGAAACGGTGCTGCACTACCCGCAGCACCTCGCCCCGGTTCAGCTTCCCCAGCAGCTCCTGCCCGCTCTCCCCAAAAAAGACCTCCTGCAAATAGTCCTCATTGCACAGCAGCGGCGCCTTTTCCCGCGCATAGTCATTGGCCCAGCAAATCCGCCACTCGGTATCAAAGAGCAGCACCGGCATCGGGCTGCTTCGGTACAGCGCACCCATGTTCTGAATCAGTGCGTTCATAGTTCATCCCCCATTCCGAGCCGGTCGGCCCATTCACTGTTTTCCGCTCCTGGAAAGCCGTAATAGTATTGATAGTCCTTCCATGAATATGCGCCGGGAAAAGCAGCGGTTCCCCCGGCAAAAGCCCTCTCTTCTTAATCCGCATCATTATAACACAAATCTCGCCCTTTTCCAACAAAAAATAGAAAAGTTCCCTCCTGCCAAGATAATTTTTCCCATCGCACAAATTTCACCGCTTTCGAGACAAAAATTCCCCCGATTTGCCGTTTTTTGCCCCGTTTTTGTGCTGCAAAGGCAAAAACAGCAACTTTGTTCATAGCAAAAATTCTGGTTTTGCAGCGGGTCCCCCCTTAATATTTGTAATCTTTGACGAAAATTCCGGTTCCCAAAACTGCGGGGGGAAAATTGCGGGAAAGGGACTTGTATGTTTCCGATTTTTGGTATAAAATAAGGACATGCAAAGACATGGTTTTACTAAATCATGAATATTTTTGGAGGTATGCAAAATGGCGATTAAAATTGGTATCAATGGTTATGGCCGCATTGGCCGGCTGGTTTTCCGCGCCGCTGTGGCACAGCCTGATGTCTACGAGATTGTGGGCGTCAACGATCCCTTCATCGACCTGGAGTATATGGTCTACATGACCAAGTACGACACCATGCACGGCAAATTTGAAGGCGATGTGTGTGTCAAGGACGGCAAGCTCTGCGTCAACGGCAAGGAGATTGCAGTTTTCGGCTGCATGAAGCCCGAGGAGATTCCGTGGGGTTCTGTGGGCGCTGAATATGTTGTGGAGTCCACCGGTGTGTTCTGCACCACCGAGGCCGCTTCCGCTCATATCAAGGCCGGCGCGAAGAAGGTTGTCATCTCTGCCCCCGCAAAGGACAAAGAGACTCCCACCTTCGTAATGGGCGTCAACAACGACAAGTACACTTCCGACATGACCGTCGTTTCCAACGCCTCCTGCACCACAAACTGCCTGGCTCCCCTCACCAAGGTTATCAATGACAACTTTGGCATCGTAGAGGGCCTGATGACTACCGTTCACTCCACCACTGCCACCCAGAAGACCGTGGACGGCCCTTCCAAGAAGGACTGGAGAGGCGGCCGCGCTGCTGCCGGCAATATCATCCCCTCCTCCACCGGTGCTGCCAAGGCCTGCGCCCTGGTTATCCCCGAGGTCAAGGGCAAACTCACCGGTATGGCTTTCCGCGTTCCCACGCTGGATGTCTCTGTGGTCGACCTGACTGTCCGCCTGGAGAAAGCCACCACCTACGAGGAAATCTGCGCCAAGGTGAAAGAGGCCTCCGAGGGCGCCATGAAGGGCATCCTGGGTTACACCGATGAGGATCTGGTCTCCTCTGACTTCCTCACCGACCCCAGAACCTCCATCTTCGACGCCAAGGCCGGCATCATGCTCAATCCCAACTTCGTCAAGCTGGTTTCCTGGTATGACAATGAGTGGGGTTATTCCAACAAGGTTCTTGAGCTCATCAAGCACATGAACTCTGTGGACAACAAATAAGCATACTCGTTTTCAGCCCCTCTCCGGGTTCCCTGGAGAGGGGCTTTTCCCATACCCTTATTCCCCCCTGCCCCGCTGCATATAGTCCAGCAGGTCATAGAGCAGCTTCACTTCCTGCTGGTCAAGCCCCAATAGGGAGAGGGAGGGCTCGCATTCCACCCCCAGCAGATAGTCTGTGGAAACATGGAAAATGCGGGCCATGTCCACAATATACTGGGTGGTCGGGGTGGAAATCCCCATCTCCCACGCATTCACGCTGGACCGCGTCACTCCCAGCCGCCGGGACAGCTGCGACTGGGAAATCCCAAACCGCTGCCGCAATTCTTTGATTTTATCCGCTATTGCCATCGTTCTCACCCCCTCATGATAAGGGTATAATACAATTGTCGCCTAGTCATTATCACTATATGTATATTTTAATTGACAACCCAACCGGAATATGGTATCCTGAAAATCAAGTTCCCTGCCCGCAAAATTTGTCGAAGAGGGGCTAGGGGCGGGATATTGCACAAGGAAGTGATACCATGAAACGCCTCACAGCGGCGGCGCTGTGCATGCTGTGCCTGAGCGGCTGCGGCCTCTCCCGCCGGGAGAACACCCTTCACCTCCTACAGGCCCAGGTGGAGGTCCTCAAGCTGGAAAACCTGGCCCTGGAAGAACGCCTTTTGCGCCTGGAGCAGCGCCTGCAATCCCTGGAAACCCCGAAAACAGAATAAGATATTTCCCCTCCCCTTTTCAGGACAAAATGTTTCTCGTTAAAATATTATCGAAAAACATTAAAAATTTATTGACAAACATTGTGTTCCTGTGATATGATAGCTCTCGAAGGCGGGCAGTGCCCGCACATTTTTCACAGGGAAAGGGAGAGAAACATGAACAATACAGCATCGGCAAAGCTCAACAAATACGCAGGGATTTTGGCAGGCGTGATGGAGGCGCTGCACTGGATTGCCGCTGCCAGCATGGTGGCTTTGGGGATTTGTGCTGCGGTCTCCTGGGATTGGCTTGATGGGATTTTCGCCCGAATCAACGAGCCGTCTTTGAGCACCTATGGCTTTGAAATCGTCGCCATGCAGGGCCGCTTGGAATCCCGGGCTGTCTGGCTCTTCGCCATTGCAGCAGTGGTTATCCTGGCGCTGATGGCCCTGGTGTGCCGCAATGTGCGGCTGATTTTAAAGCGCAGCCGCAGCGCCTCCCCCTTCCAGCAGGAGAACGTGCGTATGCTGCGGGAAATCGGCCTCTTCTTCCTGGCTATCCCGGTGGTCTCCCTGGCAATGAGCGTGCTGCTGCGCCTGCTGTTGGGCGATGCTGTGGAAGCCGCCACCCTGGACCCCACCCACTTTGTGATGGGCATCTTTATGCTCTGCCTCTCCCTGGCCTTTGACCACGGCGCGGCACTGGAAGCCGACACAGAGGGCCTGGTTTAGCAGGCCGCAGCTAGGGAGAAAGGAAGGCTATCGAAAATGGGGAAAATTGTACTGCGTCTCGACCGTGTGATGGTTGAGAAAAAAATATCGTTAAATGAACTGGCCGGGCGGGTTGGCATCTCCAATGTGAACCTCTCCAAAATCAAAAACAACCGGGTCACGGCCATCCGCTTTTCCACCTTGGCAGCGCTGTGCAAGGAGCTGCAGTGCAGCCCAGGCGATATCCTGGGCTATGAAGAGGAAACGCCGGAATAGCCAAACACCTGGCCCCCGCATAGAATAAAAACAGCCCCCTGCATTTTTGCAGCCAGCATTTTTTCACGCTCCCATGATTAAAGGAAGCTTTCCCGGCTCACAATAGAGACGGAAGGAGCTTCTTCCAAAAAAAATTTCGGAGTGAGTGAGATGAACTACAAAAGGGGCGATATCTACTATGCGGACCTCAGTCCGGTAGTGGGCTCGGAGCAGGGCGGCGTGCGCCCTGTACTCATTGTGCAAAACGACGTGGGCAACCGTCACAGCCCGACGGTGATTGCCGCGGCCATTACCAGCCAGCGGGAAAAGACCAAGCTGCCCACCCATATCGAATTGCGGGCCAAGGAATCCGGCCTGCCGAAGGACTCTGTGGTGCTCCTGGAGCAAATCCGCACCATTGACAAGACCAGGCTCAAAGAGCGCATGGGCAATCTCACCGGGGATTCCATGGGAAAAGTAAACCAGGCGCTGTCCATCAGCTTCGGCCTGGGAAGCGCTACATAATCCGGCTTCCTTCCTCGTCCGGATTATGGGAACAAAAAACAGCCCCGCTCCCCTCTGGGGAGCGGGGCTGTTCCTTTTTCTCTCCCTTTGGGTTCCCTCATCCCCGCAAAAAGCCACACTTGCAGTTTCCCCCCATACACGTTATAATAGCCCTAAGGACAAAATTTTGGAACGGTAAAAAGGAGATGTCATTTTGGGTATTTTTTCCAGCAATAGAAAAGAGGGGCCTGGGGTGCGCAAGAACGAGGCGCAGAAAAAGGGGTTTTTCCGTTTCACCGAGCTCTATTTCCGGAAATTCTGGGATTTGTGTAAGGTGAACCTGCTGTTTGTGGCCTGCATGGTGCCCCTGCTGGGATTGAGCTATCTGGGCCTCAAGTACTTTCCCCAGAACATCAACGGGCTGGCCCTGCTCATCCCCCCGGCGCTGTGCGGCCCCTTGGTGGCGGGCATGACCTATGTGGTGCGCAACTTCGTCACGGAGCGGCACGCCTTCCTCTTCTCCGATTTTTTGGAGCAGGCCAAAAAAAACCTGGCCCAGTCCCTGGCGGTCAGCCTGCTGGACACTGTGGCGGGCTATCTGCTCTTCCTAGCCATCCGCGTCTATCTCACCCGGATGCAGTATGAGAGCCTGGTCTTCGCGCTGCCCTTTGCCCTTGCCATGGTGCTGGCGCTGATTTTCCTTTTTATGAACTACTACGTCTTCCTCATGATTGTCACTGTGGATTTGCCCCTCACCGGCATCCTTAAAAACGCCCTGCTCTTCTGCGTGCTGGGCATTGCCAAAAACCTGTTCATCACGGTTTGGGGCGGCGTGCTGCTCTTTGCCTGCCTGTGGTACTTCCCCCTCACCCTCTTTTTCATCGTGCCCATCGGCTTCACCACGTTTACCATGATTACCTGCTTTAATGCCTACCCCATCATGGATAAGTACATTGTCACCCCCTACTACCAGCGGCAAAAAGAGGAGCACCCCGAGCTCTTTGACGACGAGCCTGTCTTCCACGACGAGCTCATAGAGGAACAGCCCCACAGCGAGCTGATGGACACCTGGAACAGCCGGAAACCGCAGGACAAATAGCTCCAGAGACAAACAAGTGCCAAGGCCAGATTTTCCGGCCTTGGCACTTTTCCTTTAGAGGAACAGCTGCGCCAGGAGATACACTGCCAACGTCTGCAAAAGGGAGAGCAGCCCCGCCAGCCCGGCAATGCACACCATGCGCATGGAATAGCGCCGGAACACCGTTTGCAGCCTCCCCTCCCCCACCCCTTCGGTGAGGGAGCAAAGCAGCAGTTTTGAGAGCCGCAGGCTCTCCTTCCCCCCCAGGAAGGAGACGCATGCCCCCAGGAATTGGAAGGGGAAAAACAGCAGCAGATAGCAGAGAATCCCCGAACGGCCATAGCCGGTGAAGAGATAGGCCGCCAGCAGCCCCACCGCAAAGCCCCGCAGGGCAAAGAGCCCCAGCGTAAACGGGGGCGAGGCCGCCCACATCCCCCCCAGGTACAGCAGCAGCTGGAAGCCGAACACCGGCAGCAAAAGCAGCAGGAAGATGTCCTGGAGCGAGCGCTCCAGCACCCCGAAGAAGCAGGCCTTCACCGCCGCCCGCAGGAAATCCGAGAGGAAGGGTGTGCCCGAGGCCAGCAGCACAATGCCCGCCGTCATCCCGATAAGGTAGAGAAACCCAAAGATTAGGTAATGCCCCGCAGCCGTCAGCCGCAGCCGCCCAGCCTGTCCCATTTGTCCCGCCATGTTTTTTCGCTCCTTTTTCCCGTTTGTCCCATCCTATGCAGGGAGGGGCGGGAAATATGCGCCTATTCCATGGCAAGCGGTGCGGCCTTCCCCCTTGTCACCCGCAGCAGGTCTGCCGGGCCCAGCTCCACCTGGCAGCCGATTTTCCCCCCGCTCACCATCACGGCGCCAAGCCCCAGGATGCTCTCGTCAAAAAACGTGGGGAATGCCTTCTTCATCCCCACCGGGGAACAGCCGCCCCGCACATAGCCTGTCACCGGCAGCAGCTCCTTCACCGGCAGCAGCGCCACGGATTTCGCCCCCGCCGCCTTGGCCGCCCGCTTTAAATCCAGCTCCTTTCCCACCGGAATCACAAACACATAGTGCCCGCCCCCTCCCGCTGCCACCAGCGTCTTGAACACCATGGCCGGGTCCTGCCCCAGCAGCGCCGCCACCTTGGTGCCCTCCACAGCCACCCCCTCCTCATGGGGGTACTCGTGGGCCCGGTAGGCCACCTTTTCCCGTTCCAAAATCCGCATGGCATTGGTCTTTGCTGCCATGTCACTCCCCCCTCTCCATCCTCTTTTTGAACTCCTCCCGGCAGCGCCTCCGCTGTGCCGGTATCATCTCCTCAGAATCCAGGAACGCCGCAAACTCCTCCGGGCCAACCCACCGGAAATCCACGGTTTCCCCCTGCTGCATCACAACGGCGCTTTTCTCCCACCCTGTCACACAGAGGTAGCAATCGTAAATCCTGCCCTTCTCCACAACCCGGTGGGTCAGGATAAACGCCCCTGTTTCAATCCCCGTCTCCTCCCGCAGCTCCCGCCGTGCGCAGGCCTCCGAGCCCTCCCCCTTCAGGGCAGCGCCCCCTGCCGTGGCCTCCCACCAGCCGCCAAAATTGGGCTTGGCCGGGTCCCTGCGCATCAGCAGGTAGCCCCCGTCCTCATGCCGCACCAGTACCTGCGTCACCAGATGGTACACCCCCTGGGGTATCTCCTCCCCCCGCACCAGGTCAATCCCTGCCAGCGTCCCATCCTCATAGTATCCGTCCCAGATTTCCACGATTCTCTCTCCTTCCCGCAGCCTCTTTATCCCTATTTCAGCCTCGTGTTGCTGACAGCTATTTTTTCAAAATACCAATAGCGCGCGATCCCCCGCCACTGGATAAACCGGATGCTGCCGCTCAGTTTATAAAATAATCGAATTTTGACTCCACCCATTGAAGAACGGTTTCAAACTCCACATCCTCGGGAGTTATATAGTACTTTGAATCAATTTGAACATATCCCTCGTGAAAAGAAACAATGATTTCATCGGCGCCCTCTGCCTTTTCAGATGGATTAAAGACAATTCGATATAGCCAATCATTTTCGTTATCTGCAGGTTCCAGTGGAGATTCCATGAGGTCGAAATCAGCAAAAGACCGAAAGGAAGCTATCTCACTATCCACATAAATAAAGGAGCCATCTGGTAGTTCCATTCTTGCTGCTGGACTGACCTTGATCATGTCCCACACTGTTTTGTCCTTGTTTTTTGAACAACCCATTATAGAAAACGCCAAGGCGAACACAATCAGCATCGTAAAAAGCCTTTTCATCATACGGAACCTCTTTTCAGCTTGACAAAAGCCCCCCGCACCGCTATAATAAAGATGAAAAGGCGCTGCGATAAGCGGTTGGCCAGTTCGAGTTCTTTAAAATTTTATTTCAAAAAACCGTCACTTGCCCGAGTGGCGGTCTTTTTTTGCGGATTTACTTATGGTTATCGTGACCTTGAAAGGCCCAATATGTAAAGTAATACGCATCTGTCTCACCTCCTTTCGGAGGGTATCGACCAACCGCCTACCGTTTTTGCAGCGCCTTGTCCTCCTTTCAGGGGACGATGTCATTATACCCCATCTCCCTATTTTTGTCAATTCTCCCCAATCTCCCCTTTCCCAAATCGTTGATTTATCAAATATTATAGTTGACATATCAACCGAACTCGAGTAAAATAGAGGGGTGGAAAAACTAGAAAGCAAATTCAATCAGGCCAAATCCCCGGGAAACCGGCTGTTGGCCGTAGCGAAAGGAATGAAAACTCCATGGAGCAAAAGCGTTTCATCTCCAAAATCAGCCGTATCGCCCAGGGCTACACCATGAAAGCGCTGCGGGGGCTGGATATGAACCTGTCCGAGCTGCACGCCCTGCGTTCCATCACCTGGCTGCCGGGCCAGAGCCAGACCGAGCTCAGCGAGCGCCTGTCGGTGGACAAAGCCGCCATTGCCCGCACCATCACCCGCCTGGAAAAGAAGGGCTATATCCGCCGCCAGGAGGACGAGAAGGACCGGCGCATCAACCGCCTCTACCCCCTGGAAAAGGCCTCCCAGGTGAAGGAGGAGAGCATCTCGGTGGAAAACGACTTTTACGACTGGCTCTTTGAGGTCTTAGAGCCCGCCGAGCGCCAGAAGTTTTTGGAGACCCTGGACCTGCTCACCGAGCGGGCCAAGGAGGAGCGCCGCGCTGGCTTCATCCACGCCCTCGGCCAGGCCGAAACGAAAGAATAAACCACCCCCAAAAGGAGGAAAGAGGCCTTGCGCCGTCAAGGCCGTCGTGAGACATGAAGCGTTTGTTTGTCTATCTCAAGCCCTATCTGGGCCGTATGTTTGTCAGCATGAGCGTCAAGTTTGGCGGCTCTATTATGGATTTGTTCCTCCCCTGGATTCTGGCCTATGTCATCGACACTGTGGCCCCCAGGGAGGATAAGCGGGCCCTGGCCTTCTGGGGCGTGATGATGTTCCTCTGCTCCGTCTTAGCTATCCTGGGCAACATCGCCGCCAACCGCATGGCCGCCGCCGTGGCGAGAGACACCACCCGGGCCATCCGCCACGACCTGTTTGCCCGCATCGTCTACCTCTCCAACCGGCAGGTGGATGCCTTCACCATCCCCTCCCTCATCTCCCGTATGACAACCGATACCTATAACATGCACCGCATTGTGGGCATGATGCAGCGCATCGGCATCCGGGCACCCATCCTGCTCGTCGGCGGCATCTTAATCACCCTCACCCTGGACCCGGTGCTCACCGGCGTGCTGGTGTGCATGCTGCCCTTCCTCATCCTGGTGGTGGCCTTCCGCTCCAAGCAGAGCATCCCCCTCTTCCGCACCCTGCAATCCTCTGTGGATAAGCTGGTGCGGGTGGTGCGGGAAAACACCACCGGCATCCGGGTCATCAAGGCCCTCTCCAAGACCGATTACGAAATCCGCCGCTTTGAAGGGGTCAACCGGGAAGTGATGCAGAAGGAGAACAAGGCCAACATGACAATGGCAATTGTCAACCCCATTATCAACTTCCTGTTGAATTTAGGGCTGGTGCTGGTGGTGCTGGTGGGCGCCTACCGGGTCAACGGCGGCGTCTCCGACGTGGGGAAAATCATCGCCTTCCTCTCCTATTTCACCATCATCCTCAACGCCACCCTCTCGGTCTCCCGGGTTATCACCCAGTTCTCCGCCGCAGCCGCCAGCGCCAACCGCATCGCCGAGGTGCTGGACGCCCCCGAAGACCTGCTGCTGTCCCCGCCCGCCCGGGAGGAGGCGGAGGCCAACCCGCCCCACATCGTCTTTGACCGCGTGTGCTTCTCCTATGAGAAAAAAGAGGATAACCTCACCGACATCAGCTTTGCCCTGCGGCGGGGCGAGACGCTGGGCATCCTAGGCCCCACCGGCTCCGGCAAATCCACCATCGTCCAGCTGCTGATGCGCTTCTACGACATTGACAGCGGCTCCATCCGCTTAGACGGCCGGGACATCCGGGAAATCCCCCTGGAGGAGCTGCGTGCCCGCTTCGGCGTGGTGTTCCAAAACGACGTGTTGTTTGAAAACAGCATCTTGGAAAACATCCGCTTAGGCCGGCCCCTCACCCAGGAACAGGCCGCCCAGGCCGCGGAATATGCCCAGGCCTCCTCCTTTATCAGCGAGGCAGGCGGGCTCCAGGCCCACGTGGCCGCCAAAGGGGCAAACCTCAGCGGCGGGCAAAAGCAGCGGCTGCTCATCGCCCGCGCCCTGGCCGCCGGCCCCGAAATCCTGATTCTGGACGACTCCTCCAGCGCCCTGGACTACAAGACCGACGCCGCGCTCAGGGCCCAGCTGGCCGGGCACTTTGCCCAGACCACGTCCATCATCGTGGCCCAGCGCGTCAGCTCCATCCTCCACGCCGACCACATCCTGGTGCTGGAAGACGGCCAGCCCCTGGGCTATGGCTCCCACGAGGAGCTCTTGGCCTCCTGTCCGGTGTATCAGGAAATCAGTAAAATCCAAATGGGGGAGGGTGTTGCCGTATGAAAAAGAAATCTGTCTTGCTCCGCCTGGGGCAGTATATGATGCGCTATAAGATGCTGCTCTTGGCGGCGCTGGCGCTCACCATCGGCTCCAATCTCTTTGCCCTAGTGGGCCCCAAGCTCTCGGGCTACGCCATCGACGCCATCGGCACCAAGGCCGGCGGGGTGGATTTTCCCCTGGTCTTCCGCTATTGCCTGCTGATGATTGGGTTTTATCTCCTCTCCTCCCTGCTGTCCTACCTGCTCTCGGTGCTGATGATTTACATATCCCGCAAAGTGGTCTACCAGATGCGGGCCGACATCTTCGGCAAGCTGATGAAACTGCCGGTGGGCTTCTTTGACACCCACAAAATCGGTGACATCCTCAGCCGCATCTCCTACGACACCGATACCATCAACGCCTCCCTCTCCCACGACCTGGTGCAGGTGTTGGCCAGTTCCATCACCCTCATCGGCTCCTTTGTGATGATGGTCACCATCTCCCCGGTGCTGCTCCTGGTGTTTGTCTTCACTATCCCTCTCTCCATCCTGCTCACCCGCTTCATTGCCAGCCACACCCGGCCCCTCTTCCGGGCCCGTTCCAAAAAGCTGGGCGAGCTCAACGGCTTTGTGGAGGAGATGATTTCCGGCCAGAAAACCCTGAAAGCCTATCACCAGGAGGAAAACACCATCCACTCCCTGGATGAGGTCAACGGCGACGCAGTGGACGCCTTCTACAAGGCGGAGTACTACGGCAGCATGATGGGCCCCTCGGTGAACTTTATCAACAACCTGTCCCTCACCTTGGTGAGCGTCTTCGGCGCGCTGCTATACATGGCGGGGCACATGAGCGTGGGCAATATCTCCTCCTTTATCCTCTATTCCCGGAAATTCTCCGGCCCCATCAATGAGATTGCCAATATCTTTGGGGAGCTCCAGTCCGCCCTGGCTGCTGCCGAGCGGGTCTTCCGCCTGCTGGACGAGGAGCCCGAACCCGCCGATGCCCCAGGCGCCCTGCCCCTGAGGGATGTGGAGGGCGAAGTGCGGCTGGAGGACGTGTCCTTTGGCTATGACAAGGCCCGCACCATCCTGCACCATCTCAACCTCCACGCCCCCAAGGGCAGCCTGATTGCCATTGTGGGCCCCACCGGCGCAGGCAAGACCACCCTCATCAACCTCCTCATGCGCTTCTATGACGTGGACAGCGGCAGAATCACCGTAGACGGCCAGCAAATCCACCAGGTCACCCGGGACAGCCTGCGCCTGGCCTATTCCATGGTGCTGCAAGACACCTGGCTTTTCGGCGGCACCATTGCTGAGAACATCGCCTACGGCCGGGAAGACGCCACCATGGAGGACATCCGCCAGGCCGCCAAGGCAGCCAAAATCGACTCCTATATCCGCCGCCTCCCCCAGGGCTACGACACGGTGCTCACCGACAACGGCGCCAACATCTCCAAGGGCCAAAAGCAGCTGCTCACCATTGCCCGGGCCATGCTCATGGACGCCCACATGCTGATTTTAGACGAGGCCACCTCCAACGTGGACACCCGTACCGAGCAGCAAATCAGCGCCGCCATGCGCCGCCTGATGCAGGATAAAACCTGCTTCGTGGTGGCCCACCGCCTCTCCACCATCCAGAACGCCGACTGCATCCTGGTGGTGCGGGATGGCAACGTGGTGGAAAGCGGCACCCACCGGGAGCTCATGGCCCGTAAGGGCTTCTACCGCGAGCTCTACGACGCCCAGTTCTGCTAACCCATGCTTCACTCCACGCGAAAGGCGGCGTTCCTCATCCAAGCCCACCAACGCCGCCCTCACTGCGGTTCCCTCTACCGGCAAACAGCCTGCCCCTAGAATCCACAAAAGGCCTGCTCTCAGAAGAGAGCAGGCCTTTTCCCGTAACCCGCTAGTTCCTCAGCTCCCGCCAAAGCCCCCGGTAAAAGAGCCCCAGCGCCAGCGCTGCCGTTAGCAAGTCTGCCACAGGCTGGGCAGCCAGCACGCCGTAATAGCCCATCGCCTTTGCCAGCAGCACCATCACCACCACAAAAATCACGCCCTGCCTTCCCACGGAGAGCACTAAGGCGCTCCAGGCCTTTCCCGCCGACTGGAACACCGTGGTGGTGACAAGCACCACTGCAGAGAACACCATCCCCGCCTGCAAAATCCGCAGCATGGGGATCCCCATCTCAATGAGGGCAGGGTCTGAGACAAAAATCCCAACCAAGGGCCGGGCCGCCAAGGAGAGCAGGGCGGCCAGCGCCACCGCCAGCAGGCACTCAAACCCATAGGCAAAGCCAAAGGCCTTTTTAAGCCGCCCACGGTTGCCTGCGCCGTAGTTGTAGCCAAAGAGGGGCTGGGGCCCAAAGGCAAAGCCCACCAAAACCAAGGTGGCAATCAGGTTCACCTTCACCACAATCCCCATGGCCGCCACTGCGTCGCTGCCATAGGGCAGAAGATACCGGTTTGTCAGCGTGGCGCTGAGGGTGGACATGAAATTCGTCACCGAGGCAGGGATACCGATGGCCAAAATGCTCCCCAGCTCCTCCCCGCTGATGCGTATCCCCACCGGGGACACCGAGAGCCGCCGGCTCTTGCGCAGCAGATACCAGACAAAAAACACATCTGTCACCACATAGCCCAACACCGTGGCAATCGCTGCGCCCGCAGCCCCCAGCCCCAGGGCGGAGATGAAAATCGGGTCCAGCACCATGTTCACCACCGAGCCCAGGATGCTCCCCACCATGGAGGCCTTGGCAAACCCCTCTGTCCGCAGCAGGTTGGTGGGCACAAAGGAGAGAATGATAAAGGGCGCCCCCAGCACGATGTAGGTGTAGTACTGCTGGGCGTAAGGATAGGTACCCTCCCCCGCCCCCAGCAATCCCAGCACAGGCCCACGCAACAGCAGCAGCACCGCCGCCACCGCCACGCCGCAAAGCAATGCCCCGTAAAAGCAAAAGGCGCTCAGCCGTTTGCCGTCCTCATCGTTTTTCTTCCCAAAGAGCCGGGAAATCACCGAGCTGCCCCCCAGCCCAAAGATATTCCCCAGCGCCATCAGCGCCGTGAACACCGGCGCACTCAGGGACACCCCGGCAATCAGGTCGGTGTTGCCCACCTGGGCGATGAAATAGGTGTCCACCATGTTATACACCAGCGACACCACCATGCCCATCACCACCGGCAGCGCCAGGCTAAAATAGGCCTTTGGCACTGGCGCTTTTTCAAAGAGTTCGTTTTCCATCCCGTTCCTCCCCTTCCGCATTTCATTCGATGGGGAAATCATACCATAACCCCTTGACTTTTGTTGTGACACATGACACAATAGAAGAAAATTTCTCGAGGTGTCCCATGAAGCTGCTGCAAAACCCCGCCCTATTGGAAAAGTACCTGGCGCAATATGAAATCCCCCAGAAATTCGACACGCCGGGCCTCCCCTTCTGCCTGTGGGAATACGAGCGGGGGGAGATTTTAAACTATATCAAAGACCCAGGCCAGGTCCTGCGGTTTTTAGTCTCCGGCACTATCCAAATCTATGCCGTCCGGGCCGACGGCAGCCGCTACCCCCTCTCCCACTCCGACAGCTTCACCCTCTTAGGCGACATGGAGTTCTGCGGCGAAAACTCCCTCCCCTTCCTGGTGGAGGCCATGAGCCGGGTGCGCTGTGTGGAGCTCCCCCTCTTTGCCTGCCGGGAGGCACTGCTTCACGACAGCACCTTCCTGCGGGGCCTGCTGGGCTCCGTGGCCCACAAGGTAGCCCTCTTTGCCCAGTCCTATGCCTCCTACTCCCGCCTGGAGGAAAAGCTGCTGGCCTGCCTGCGCCAGGACGGTGGCAGCTTCCGCGGCGTGGAGCCCCTGGCTGTCCGCCTCCACTGTAGCCGCCGCCAGCTCCAGCGCCTCCTCAAGAGCCTCACGGAGCGGGAGATCCTGGAAAAAACTGGCCGGGGCGCCTACCGCCTGCGGGAATCGCCCCTACCTTAGTTACCCAATTTATGGTATCATAGGGACAAGACACGCAGAGCGTGTCTTTCCTGCGCCGCAGGTACAGGTTTGGCGCGTTTGCGCCAAGCATCTATCCTATCACGGCCTACACATTTCGGCTATGGTATCATAGGCGCAATGCAAGATAGTGCCGCATTGGGCGGCATTAAGGCCAATCATGGCCTTGTCATAAACACAAAGACACGCAAGACGACATTGAAAAGAGGAACGGTGAACATGATGAAACACAGGCGATTTTCCCTCCTTCTCCCCCTGCTGCTGTCCCTGGGCCTGGCCCTCTCCGGCTGTGCCCTGGAATTTATCCCCGCAGACGCCCCAGCCTCCCCGGACTCCGCCGCGCAAAATGAGCTGCCGGTATTGGAAGAAGGGGAAAATCTGGAGAGCGGCAGTGCCCCCCTGGCCGTCCATTTCCTGGACGTGGGCCAGGCCGATTCCATCCTGGTCTGCTCCGGTGGTGAAACCATGCTGGTAGACGCCGGTGACATCGGCGGGGGGGACGCCGTGGTGGACTACTTAAAATCCCAGGGCGTGGAAAAGCTGGACTACCTGGTGATGACCCACCCCCATGCCGACCACATCGGGGGCATGCCTGAGGTGTTGGAGGCCTTCCCTGTTGGCACCGTCATCCTCCCCGACGCTGAGGCCGCCACCAAGCTCTACACCCGGGTGTTGGAGAGCATCTTTGAAAAGGAGCTCGCCGTCCAGCAGCCCATCCCCGGCGACAGCTTCTCCCTGGGGGAGGCCCAGTGCCTCATCCTAGGCCCCGCCGCCCTGGACTACGAGGGGCTCAACAACTTCTCCGTCGTGCTCAAAGTCACCCTGGGGGATACCTCCTTCCTCCTCACCGGCGACGCCGAGGCCCAGGCCGAGCAGGATATCCTGGATACCGGGGCCGATGTCCAGGCCAACGTGCTCAAGGTGGGCCACCACGGCAGCTACACCAGCTCCTCCCAGGCGTTTTTGGACGCCGTACATCCCCAGATGGCCGTCATCAGCGTGGGGGAGGGCAACAGCTACGGCATGCCCCACAAAGAGCCCCTCCAACGCCTGCGGGACGCAGGAATCCGCGTCTTGCGCACCGACCAGCTGGGCCCCATCGTCATCTGCTCCGACGGCCAGTCCCTGAGCATCAGCCACGCCCAGGACAACGCCGGCAGCCAGCCCTACTACATCGGCAACCGCAACAGCCAGGTCTTCCATACCCCCGGCTGCCCCTCGGTGGAGAAGATGAAGGAGAAAAACCAGGTGCGCTTTGACAGCCGGGAAGAGGCCGAATCCCAGGGCTATTCCCCCTGCCAGAGCTGCAAACCATAGGGGAGGGACACACTATGCCCATTCTCAGCGACGGCATCCTCTATTCTGTGGTGCGGCAGGAGCACCTCCCCCACAGCGATTTCTTTCTCCGCTGGCTCTCCTTCCCAGAGGAACCCCAGCAGCTCACCTTCACCTGCCTGTCCGGCGGCAGGGAGCTCTGCCGGGTGTCCTATGGGAGCGCAGAAATCGCCGCCCGCCTGGCCTACGGCCGGGAGGAATTGCCCCGCTACCGCGCCAGCAGCCTCAGGCGCATCCTGGGGCTTTCCCACTGTCCCCCAAACGCCTTCCTCCACGAGTATTTCTCCCTCTATGCCTCCCAGCCGGTGGACAGCCTCCTGGTAGAGGCCGTCTGCGGCGGGGAATTGTCCCAAAAGCGCATCCGGGTGGTACCCTACCAGAGCCCCAACCGCTACCGCTTCCCCCTCAAGGGCACATTCCTGGTGACAGACACCTATCCCGCCCTCAACTCCCACCGCTGGTGCCGCAACAGTGAATTTGCCCTGGACGTGGGGGCCTTTGACGGCACCCTGCGCCAGATACGGATTGCCGGGGCCCCGGTCTTTGCCGCCTGCGCCGGCGCGGTGGAGCAGGCCTTTGACGGCCTGGAGGACACCACGGAGGATACCGACTTAGACGCCCTGGAACGCCAGGTGGGGGAATCCCCCCGCATCGACGGCAACCACGTGCTGCTGCGCCATCCCCATGGGGAGCTCTCCCTCTACGCCCACCTGGGCAAGGGCAGCGTGGCGGTGCGCCCCGGCCAGGCCGTGGAGGCCGGGCAGCTCTTGGGCCGGGTGGGCAGCAGCGGTTCCAGCTGGATTCCCCATCTCCACTTCCATGTGATGCTGGACGGGCTCCACGGCCCCGGCGTCCCGGTGGCCTTCGAGAACCTCACCACCATTTTGGGAGAGCCCTGCGCCCTGGAAGACACAGTAAACCTGGTGCGGGCAGAATAGCAAATCGGGCTTCCCATATACTGGGAAGCCCGATTTCATCCCCCGAAAATCCTCCGCGCCTATCGGCGCCTTCCAACCACATGCAGCGTATATCCAGCGGGATGCACTTGCCAAAGGCCTATTCGACGGGATGGGACGACTCCTCCTCCCACAGAATCCGGCCCATGTGTACCCCCATCACAGAGGCCATCATCAGCCCCCTGGTCCAGCCGCTGGAATCCCCCAGGCAGTGCAGCCCGGGGACGCCGGTGGTGAGCCGCTCATCCATCTTCACCCGGTTGCTGTAGAACTTGAGCTCCGGGGAATAGAGCAGCGTCTCGATGCTGGCAAAGCCCGGCACCACCTTGTCCACTGCCTGGATAAAGCCCATGATATTGCACATGGCCCGATAGGGCATGGCAGCGGTGATGTCCCCCGCCACGGCGTCGGGCAGGGTGGGGCGCACGTTGGAGCGGGAGAGCTCCTCCGGCCAGGTGCGCTTGCCCGCTAAAATGTCGCCGTAGCGCTGCACCAGGATGTGCCCGTCCCCCAGCATATTGGTGAGCTCCCCCACCTTTTTGGCATAGCCGATGGGCTGGTCAAAGGGCGGGGCAAACTCCTGGGAACACAGGATAGCCAGGTTGGTGTTCCCCGACTTCCGCTCCTTATAGGAGTGCCCGTTCACCACCGCCAGGTCGTCGTCGTAGTTCTCCTGGCTCACAAACCCGCCGGGGTTCTGGCAGAAGGTGCGCACCTTGTTGCCAAAGGGGGCGGGATACCCGATGAGCTTGGACTCATAGAGCACGTTGTTCACATGCTCCATCACCTCATTGCGCACCTCCACCCGCACGCCGATGTCCACTGTCCCCGGCTGGTGGGGCACGCCGTGGCGGGCGCAGAGGGCTTCCAGCCAGTCAGCCCCCCGGCGGCCAGTGGCTAAAATCACCCGGGCAGCCTTCACTTCCCTTACCTGCCCGCTGTCGGTGGCCTTTTCCAGCACCACGCCGGTGCAGCGCCCCGCTTCCATTACAATGTCCCTGCAGGCGTAGCCAAAGAGCAGCTCCACGCCATTGGCGGCCAGGTGCTCCTCAATAGCCTGATAGATTTCCTGGGCCTTTTCCGTCCCCAGGTGGCGGATGGGGCAGTCCACCAGCTGCAGCCCCGCCTGGATAGCCCGGCGGCGGATTTCCTTCACACCCTCGTTGTCGCTCACACCCTCTACCTTGTGGTCTGCGCCGAATTCCAGATAGATGCCGTCGGTGTAGCCGATGAGCTCCTGTACCCTCTCTTCGCCGATGAGGCCCGGCAGCTCGCCCCCCACCTGGCTGCTCAGGGAGAGCTTGCCGTCGGAAAAGGCCCCCGCCCCCGAAAACCCGGTGGTGATATGGCAGTAGGGGCGGCAGTTCACGCAGCGCTTGGTCTTGTCCTTGGGGCAGCGCCGCTGTTCAATGGGCGCGCCCTTCTCCACCAGCAGGATTTTCTGCCGGCTCCCCCTGCGCAGCAGCTCCAGCGCGGTAAAAATCCCCGCAGGCCCGGCCCCTATAATAATCACATCGTATCCCATGCTATCGTCATCCTTTCCCGGGGCCCCAAAAGGCCCTAGCAGTTTGTACCATAGAATCCCCGGTTTGTCAATAGTTTTTGGCATTTTTTTAGATTTCTTCCCATAACAGGAGCAGCGCAGGGGCTTTTCGTCAAAATGCCAAAGAAAGGGCAAAATCTTTGTCTCCCAAGCCCCAAGTCCCCCCTTCCCTTTTGGGCCCGCCCGCACTATAATGGGGGCAGGCAATCCCCAAAGAGAAAGGATGATAGTATGGCGCAATTTGTATTTGACCGCAAAGCCTATGAAGACCGGATGCAGTGGTATGTCCACGACCGTTTTGGGATGTTTATCCACTGGGGGCTCTATGCCATTCCCGCCCGTGGGGAGTGGGTGCGCTCCACCGAGCAGATGCCGGAGGAGGAGTATCTCCCCTTCTTCCACGAGTTCAACCCCACCGACTATCATCCCCGGCAGTGGGCCAAAGCGGCCAAGGCGGCGGGGATGCAGTATGCCGTCATGACCGCCAAGCACCACGACGGCTTCTGCCTCTTCGACTCTGCCCTCACCGATTTCAAGTCCACCAACACTAGGGCTGGGCGGGATTTGATTCGGGAATATGTAGACGCCTTCCGGGCCGAGGGGCTCAAGGTGGGCTTCTACTACTCCCTCTTAGACTGGCACCACCCCGACTATCCCCACTACGGCGACCAGAACCACCCCATGCGGAACTGCGAAGCCGAGCGGGAAAAGGAACCGGGCCGGGATTTTACCCGCTACCTGGCCTATCTCCACGGCCAGGTGCGGGAGCTGTGCACCAACTACGGCAAAATCGACCTACTGTGGTTTGACTTCTCCTACGGCAAAATGACCGGGGAAACCTGGCGGGCCACCGAGCTGGTGCGCATGGTGCGTTCCCTCCAGCCCGATGTCCTCATCGACAACCGCCTGGAGGTGAGCGGCAGCGGCTTCGGCTCCTTGGCCACCGGGAACCCCAGCGAGTTCAGCGGCGACTTTGTGAGCCCGGAACAGATTATCCCCCCAAACGGCCTCTTTGATGCCCAGGGCGCCCCCCTCCACTGGGAGGCCTGCATCACCATGAACGACAACTGGGGCTACACCGCCAAAGACAAGCGCTTCAAGCCCGCTTCCTCTCTCATTAAAAAGCTGGTGGAGTGCGTCAGCAAGGGGGGCAACCTGCTGCTCAACGTGGGCCCCGACGCACGGGGCCGTATCCCCAGGGAATCCCTGGAAACCCTCTCCCAAATCGGGGACTGGATGCGGGACAACAGCGCTTCCATCTACGGCTGCGGCGCGGCAAACCTCCCCAAGCCGGAAAACGGACGCATCACCCAGGGAAACGGCAGGCTCTACTACCATATCCTGGAAAATTCCATCGGGGCCGTCCCCCTCTACGGCGTGCGCCCGGAGCAGGTCGAGTCCCTGCGCCTTCTCCAGGACGGCAGCGAAATCCACCCCGCCGACAACTGGATGGTGCAGAACTACCCGGATGTTGTCTTTGCCCCTGTCACCGATACCCCCTACCTCCCCAACGAAATCGATACCGTGGTGGAAATCACCCTCAAACAGTAGACCAGAAGTGAAGGGCAGGCCATGGCGGCCTGCCCTTCATTTTTTTACCGGCGCACATAAACAAGCTCCATAATCCCGTTAGAGGACTGTGTCCGCGTCAGTTTGAGCTTCATTTCCCCGTCCGTCCCGCCCCAGAGAGGGACGCCGTCTCCCAAAACTGTGGGGATAATTGAAATATCATATTCGTCAATCAAATCGGCTTTGATTAGGGGCTGCACAATATTTGCCCCGCCGCAAATCCATATCCCCCTCCCTGGTTCCCGTTTCAACCTTTGGATAAGATTGCACGGACCCTCCTGTACAAATTTTAGGTTCTCTGTAGACGGCAGCTCCCTGTGGGTGATGATATAGCTTGTCAGCGCCGAATAGACCCATTCGTCGGGGGAAAGCTCCGTCGCCACCTGGTGATAGGTTTTCCACCCCATCACAACAGTATCAATGCCGTTGATAAAATTGGAATAGGTATCAATAGTTTCCGTATCATCGTCTTGGCCGTTCAGCCAATCCACGTTCCCACTGCTGTCTGCAATGTAGCCGTCTAGGCTCATTGCGATGTATAATGTCACTTTTCTCACAGTATCCCCTCCGTCCCGCTTTGCCATTCCACTTATTATAAAGCAATGTCCGCTGAAACGCAACTGATTCCCGGCGGGTATTGCGCTTGCGAAACCGGTAGAATCGTGGTAGAATAGAGTAAAATCAGGGAATTTGGTATCCCTTGAGAGGAAGGATTTGGATATGAGGAAAAAACAGTGGATACAGCGGATGCTGGCGGCAGTCCTGGTCTTTGCCTGCCTCTTTTCCCAAGCTCCCCCTGCCCTGGCCCGGGGGGAGCTCTTCCTCTACGAGTACCGCCAGTCCATCAAAGACGAGCTCAACAGCTTCCTGGGCGAGGGGATGTCCTGCGCCGTTTTTGCCGGCGGCTATCTCTGGCTGGGGGGCAGCAAGGGGCTCTATCAGTATGACGGCAGCTCCTTCCGCTGCATCCCCTACGGGGAACAGCCCCTCACCTCCCCCGCCGTCTCGGCCCTCTACGCCGACAGCCAGGGCCGCCTGTGGATTGGCACCCAGGATGCCGGGGCTGTCTGCTATCAGGACGGGGCCTTTTCCTACTACAGCGGCATCTCCGGCCCTGTCTCCTGCTTTGCCGAAAACCCAGAGGACGGCAGCCTGCTGGTGGGGGCCCAGGGGGGCAGCTACCAGATTTCCCCCCAGGGCATTGTAAAGCAGGCCTCCTTCCTGCCCAAGAGCGCCTCTGTCGTCTCCTTTGCCTGGGGCGCAGAGGGGGACTATCTAGGGGTCACCCAAGACGGCACCCTGCTCATCGGCATCGGCGTCCTTCCCGAGGATGCGGGCAAGGAGCTCTCCCAGCTCACTGCCCACACCTTCACCCAGGTGCACCTGGCCAGCGACGGGGTCTACCGCATCGCCACCGACGGCAGCGAAATGGTGCTCATCACCCTCTTTGACAACGGCTATGACTTTGACGTGGTGTCCACTGCCCCGGTGGAGCAGGCCTCCGCCGTGTATGAGGACAGCGAGGGCCGCATCTGGATTTGCGGCGAAACCGGTGCAGGCTATTTTGACTACTACGAGGTCTTCCAGCGGGTGGATAACCTGCTGCTCAACGGCAATATGCAGGCCATGGCCCAGGACAGCGGCGGGGGCTATTGGTTTGTCTCCCCTGTCCAGGGCGTGCTGCGCCTCACCCACAGCCCGGTGTGGGACCTCAGCATGGCGGGCGGCCTGTCCCACACCCAGGTCTCCACTGTCTCGGCCTATGGCGGGCTGCTCTGGGTGGGCGCCCAGGACGGCCTCTATCTCTTGGACGCTGACGGCCGCCCGGTGGAAAACGACCTCACTGAGCTGCTGGAGGGCGTGGAGGTACACTGCCTCTTCCCCGACTCCCAGGGCTATCTCTGGATTGGCACCTATGGGGAGTATGGCGTCATCCGCTGCGACCAGAACGAGGACAGGCTCTATTTCCCCGCCGGGGAATCGGGCATCGGCGGCGCAAAGGTCTACGAGCTCAGTGAGGACAGGGCCGGGAACATCCTGGTAGCCACCGACCAGGGCATCTCCATCATCCGGGACTCCCTGTGGCTGGACAACATGACCCCCGATCAGGACGGCCTTCCCGCCGCCCCGGTGCTCACCCTCTCCGGCGAGGAGGAAAAAATCTATGCGGGTACTGCTGGCCAGGGCGCCTTTGTGGTTGACAAAGACGGCGTCACCTCCCTCTTCACCCCTGGCGAGGATGCCCTGCCCCTGGTGGGCCGCCTGGTCTCCGACGAGCAAAACGGGGGCCGCTGGGCCTGTGCAGGCGACACCCTGTGCTTTTGGGACGAAGAGGGCCTGCGCCCCGTCCGCCAATTCCCCGGAGAGGAATTGTGCGATGCCATCCTCACAGAGCAGGGGGAGCTCTGGCTCTTCTTCCGCTCCAAAATCATGGCCTTTGACGCGGCGGGCCTCCTCTCCTCCGGGGAACGGACACCGGCCAACCGGGCCATCCTCCCGGGAGACGGCCTCTTTACCCTGGTGAGCCGCCGCTCCCACGGCTGCGCCGTGGAGGGCGGGGTGTGCTTTGCCGGGCAAAACGGCCTGGGCTACATCCCCTTCACCCAGCGCCGGAAGGAGAGCGCCTGGCCCAAAGCCCGCGTCTCCTCCGCCCTCCTGGACGGCCAGCTGGTGATGGAGCCCTCCTCCCTCACCTTGGAGCCCGGCATCCGTTCCCTCACCCTCAACCTCTCCTGCCCTGATTTCTCCTCCCGCGGCCCCATCACCTTTATCTGCCGCCTGGAGGGCCAGGACACCCAGGCCAGGATTCTCGACCCCTCCTCCCCCGCCAGCGTCACCTATACCAACCTCCCCCCCGGCGACTACACCTTCTCCCTCCAAGCCTTCACCGAAAACGGTGACTTCGCCAGCGAGGAGGCCACCCTCTCCATCACCCGCCCCTGGAGCCTGCGGGAGGCCTTAGAGGGCCACCTGCTCTGGGTTGTTGCCGCTGCCCTCCTCCTTTTCGCCGGCATCGCAGCCGCCCTCCTCTGCTACCAATGGGGCAAAAAAAGCGGCTTAAAGAAGAAATAATCTCCCCCATCCTCCCCCGATTTGGGGGAGGTTTTTTTGCATAAAAATTTTGATTTAATTTTTACTAAAAATACATAGACAAGAAAAAAATCTATGCTATAATAAGCACAGTATCAATAGCCTTGCTATAGCATAACCAAAACCGAAACAGGCTTGGCGCTATGCTGGAACGGGCGCGAAAGCAGAACAATCCCACCCCAAAAAGTATTGGAGGTATCATCATGCAGCTCCCCCGCTATTATGAAGACCTGGAAACCCTGCACGTGGGCACCCTGCCCCCCCATGCCTATTTCATCCCCTTCTCCGGGGAGGAGGCCGCCCTGACAGAGGAGCGGGAGGCATCCGACCGTTTCCTCTCCCTGAACGGCACCTGGAAATTCGGCTATTTCCCCAATCCCCTGGCAGTGCCGGAGTTTGCCGGGCCGGGCTTTGATGACGCTGCCTTTGACAGCATCCCCGTCCCCAGCGTGTGGCAGACCCAGGGCTACGACCGGCACCAGTACACCAATGTCTCCTACCCTTTCCCCTTTGACCCGCCCTATGTCCCCTCGGAAAACCCCTGCGGGGCCTACCGTCGCAGCTTTTCCCTGAAAAAGGCCCCTGGCAAGGCCTATACCCTCACCTTTGAAGGGGTTGATTCCTGCCTCTATGTCTGGGTCAACGGGGACTTTGTGGGCTATAGCCAGGTCTCCCACTCCACCTCCGATTTCGACGTGACCCCCTTTGTCAAAGACGGGGAAAACACCCTGGCTGTCCTGGTGCTCAAATGGTGTGACGGCTCCTATGCCGAGGATCAGGACAAGCTGCGGATGTCCGGTATCTTCCGGGATGTGTATCTCCTCACACGGGAGGAAAACCACATTGCCAGCTTCTCGGTCCGCACCGAGTTCGGCGGGGACTTTTCCGCCGCCACCCTGCGGGCACGGTTCACCTTCTCCGGTTCCCCCGGCCCGGTGTCCTATCGCCTGCTCTCCCCCAAGGGGGACACGGTGGCCCAGGGCGAGGCCGGGGAGGAGCTTGCCCTGCCGGTGGCTTCCCCCGTCCTCTGGAATGCGGAGACCCCCCATCTCTACACTTTGCTGCTCACCTGCGGGACAGAGGTCATCGCCCAAAAAGTGGGCTTCCGCCAGATTGCCATCCGGGACGGCGTGGTCTATCTCAATGGGCAGAACATCAAATTCAAAGGGGTCAACCGCCACGACAGCGACCCTGTCACCGGCTATACCATCTCCCGGGAGCAGATGCTGCGGGACATGGCCCTGATGAAGCAGCACAACGTCAATGCCATCCGTACCAGCCACTACCCCAACTCCCCCCTCTTCACCGAGTACTGCGACCGGCTGGGCTTCTATGTCATCGGGGAATCCGATGTGGAAATCCACGGCGTCTGCACCCTTTACGGCGCGGATTACGAGGGCATCTACGGGATGCTGGCCCACGACCCCTCCTTTGAAAAGACCATCCTGGACCGTGTGCAGCGCAATGTGCTGCGGGACGAAAACCATCCCAGCGTTGTCATCTGGTCCCTGGGCAACGAGGCAGGCTTTGGGCAGAATTTCCAAAAGGCAGGCCGCTGGGTCAAGGGCTATGACCCCTCCCGCCTCACCCACTACGAGGGCGACGCCCATCCCTGGGCGGAATTTGACGGCGATAAATCCATGATTGACCTCCACAGCAGGATGTATGCCTCCCACCAGTATGTGGAGGACTACTTTGCAAACCCGGAGAACAAAAAGCCCTTTATCCAGTGCGAATTCACCCATGCCATGGGCAACGGCCCCGGCGACCTGGAGGACTACTACCAGCAGATTTACCGCCATGACGGCTTCTGCGGCGGCTTTGTGTGGGAGTGGTGTGACCACGCCGTCTACATGGGCAAAACGCCCCAGGGCAAGGCGATGTACTACTACGGCGGCGACTTCGGCGAGTTCCCCCACGACGGGAACTTCTGCATGGACGGCCTGGTCTATCCCGACCGCAGGCCCCACACCGGCCTCTATGAGCTGGGCCAGGTGGCCCGCCCCCTCCGTGCCCGTGTGGTGGACAGCGAAAAGGGCCTCTATGCCTTTCAAAACACCCTGGACTTTGTGGACGCCAAGGACCGCATCCGCATCGACTACGCCCTGGAAGTGAATGGGGAGCCCGTGGAGACCGGCACCCTGGGGAGCCTGGCGATTCCCGCCCACGGCGAGGCCCAGGCCGCGCTGCCCCTCTTCCTGCCCCAGGGCCTCTGCACCCTGAAATTCAGCTATATCCTCACCACTGACCTGCCCTTTACCCCCGCCGGGCACGTGCTGGGCTTTGACCAGTTTGTGCTGCGGGATATGCCCTTGGCCCCTGTCTCCCAGCCCGCCAAAGCCCCGACAGAATACACCGAGGACGAGCGGCACCTTGTCGTGCAGGGGGCAAACTTCCGCTATGTATTTGACAAATTCACCGCCCTGCCCAGCGAGATGACCTTTGGCGGGGTGAACCTGTTGGAGGCCCCGGCCCAGCTCAGTATCTGGCGTGCTCCCACGGACAATGACCGCAACATCCGCATCCAGTGGGAGCGGGCAGGCTACCGCCATACCCGGCCCCGCGTCTATTCTATCCAGGCCAGTTCCCAGGGGGATGGGGTGGAAATCACCGCCTCCCTATCCCTGGGAGCGCTGGTTGTCCAGCGGATTCTCACCCTGGACGCCACCTACCGCATTTCCTCCGACGGCCAGGTTGCCTTGCGCTTCCACGCCGTCCGGCGGCTGGACAGCCGTTTGCCGGAGATGCCCTTCCTGCCCCGCTTCGGCCTGTGCCTCACCCTGCCAAAGGCCATGAACCAGGTGGAGTACCTTGGCTATGGCCCCTATGAGAGCTATGTGGATAAGCGCCGCGCCTCCTATCTCGGCAAGTTCTCCTCCTCTGTGGAGGCGCTCCACGAGGACTACCTGAAGCCCCAGGAAAACGGCTCCCACTACGGCTGCCGTTCCGTGTCGCTTCAGGGCGGCGGCTGCAAGCTCACTGCCAGCAGCCCCCTCCCCTTCTCCTTCAACGCCTCCCCCTATACAACCGAGGAGCTGACAGAGAAGCAGCACAACTTCCAGCTCACCCCCTCCGGCCACACCATCCTGCACCTGGATTACCGCCAGAGCGGCATCGGCTCCAACAGCTGCGGCCCTGCGCTGGAGGAACAATACCGCTTCCAGGAGCCCGAGTTCACCTATGAGCTGAACCTGCACTTCGAGAAGTAATGCGCCCATTCTGCAAAAAGGCTGCGTCCCCATGGGGCGCAGCCTTTTCCTCTGTATCACGCCGCCTGCATCTCTGCCATCTCCCTGGCCTGATGGACCATCTCCAAGACCTGGTCCTCCGAAAGCCCCAGCGCGCCCAGCGCCAAGGCAGAAACCCCTAAGCCCGCCGCGACACGTTCCAAAAACGCCACCGTGACATTGGCACAGCCATGCTCCAAATCCCGCAGGCGGGCGGCGCTTACGTGGGCCCTTTTCGCCAGCTCCTTTTGGGAGAGCCCTTTCCCTTTCCGGAACAGGGCAATGTTCTTCCCAAAGGGAGCGGGCGGCATCTGCGGCGCCTGCCGGACGGCGGCCAGGATTTCGGCGTCGCTCCAGGACAGGACGCCCAGCACCAACGGGGCAACTCCCAGCACCCTTGCCACACACCGCAGGGTATCCGCAGTGGTGTTCTGGTATCCGTGCTCAATTTGCTGCCAGCAGGAAAAGCTCCGGTCGGCAGCAAATGCCGCCTCTTCCTGGGATAACCCCTTCGCCTTTCTCAGCCTTGCAATGTTCTTTCCAACCTCGACTAAATCCGACATAAAATCCCTCCTGCCTGTTAGCGTAGGAGGGATTTTGCCAAAAGTCTACTCAATATATTAGCGTTTTGTAAAATTACAAAAAGATATATTTGTATTTATTATTTATAAAAATAATAAAACCATGTTTTAAATTCAATTTTGTGATTTTGCAAAGGAAAAAATATTTTGCAAAAAGGGCTTGACTTCGCGCTAGGACTAAGTCTTATAATGAAGGCAATCCAACGATTGACAAAGGGAGGAATTTTGACTATGAGTCAGGATTATTTAGGCGCTTCGATTCCCAAGTTGGGCTTTGGCCTGATGCGGCTGCCCATGCAGGGCGACCAGGTGGATATGGAGCATCTCAAGAAAATGGTGGACCACTTCATTGCAAAGGGCTTTACTTATTTTGACACCGCCTATGTCTACACCGGCGGCAAATCCGAGGTAGCTGCCAAAGAGGCCATTGTGGACCGGTATCCCCGGGAGTCCTTCCAGCTGGCTACCAAGCTCCCCCTGTGGGAAGTGGAGGACCCGGCGGAGATGCAGCGCCTCTTTGACGAGTCCATGCGCCGCACCGGTGCGGGGTATTTCGATTTCTATCTGCTCCATTCCCTCTCCAAGCGCGTGCTGGAACGGCTGGACAAGCTGGGCGCCTGGGACTTTATTTTGGGCCTCAAGGAAAAGGGCCTGATTAAGCACGCCGGCTTCTCCTTCCACGACACCGCAGACGTGCTGGACGAGATTCTCACCAAGCATCCCCAGATGGAATTTGTCCAGCTGCAAATCAACTATGCCGACTGGGAGAGCGACTCTGTCCAGTCCCGCAAGTGCTATGAGGTGGCCCGCAAGCACGGCAAGCCCGTCATCATCATGGAGCCTGTCAAGGGCGGTTCCCTGGCTGCTATGACCCCCCAGATTCAGGAGATTTTCAAGAAGGCCAATCCTTCCCTCTCCATCCCCTCCTGGGCGGTGCGCTTTGCCGCGTCCCTGGATGGGATTGTCACGGTGCTCAGCGGTATGTCCAATGAGGAGCAGTTAAACGACAACGTGAGCTATATGGAGCATTTCACCCCCCTGACTGCTGACGAGCGCAAGGTCATTGACCAGGTGGCAGAAATCCTCCGCTCCACGCCCACCATCCCCTGCACCGAGTGCAAGTACTGCGTGGACGGATGCCCCCAGAAAATCAACATCCCCGGCATTTTCCGCGTGATGAACCAGTACAGCCTCTACGGCAACCCGGAAAAGTGCAAAGAGGATTACCAGCGCACCACAAAGGACGGCGGCAAGGCCTCCGACTGTATCGCCTGTGGCAACTGTGAAGCCCACTGCCCCCAGCACATCGAGATTATCGAGACCCTGAAAAAGGCAGTGTCCCTCTTTGAATAAAACCGGCTGGAAAACAGCAGAATAATTTTGCAACAACATATCCCGGCGGGCTCTCTGTCCGCCGGGATACCCTTCTCTCTAAGGAGTGACAGCTTGTGCAACTGGAAACCAAACGCCTATTGCTGCGGGAGATGACAGCCCAGGACTTGCCCGCCCTGAGCGCCATTCTCCAGGATGAAAAGGTGATGTACGCCTATGAACACGCCTTTTCCGACAAAGAGGTGCAGGATTGGCTGGATAAGAACCTGGAACGCTACCGCACAGACGGCTTTGGCCTATGGGCAGCGGTTTTAAAGGAGACCGGGGCGATGATTGGGCAGTGCGGTATCACAATGCAGCAGATTGGGGAAGATAAGAAGGTGCCCGAAGTGGGATACCTCTTCCGCCGGGATGTTTGGCACCAGGGCTATGCCACCGAGGCCGCCATGGCCTGCCGGGACTATGCCTTTGCCCAATTGCAGTTTCCCCATGTCTTCTCCATCATCCGCGACAACAACATCCCCTCCCAAAAAGTGGCCCGGCGCAACGGCATGACCCAGTGGGGCAGCATGGTGAAACACTACTGCGGCATCGATATGCCCCACATCCTCTTCCGCATCACCCGCGAGGATTGGGAACAGCTCCCTTAAAAGAGATTTGTTCATCAAAATTTTACTTTCATGGGTTAAATTTTTTAAAATTAGTTCTTAAAAACTCTTGACAGAAAGAGCCCATTTCGCTATACTGACAGTGGAAGCCGTCGCTCCCCCTGTCAAACGTCCAGTGAGCTGGCGGCAATCAGGAATTAGGAGGAATGTTAAAATGAAAAAGTTTGTATGTGCTGTTTGTGGTTATGTTTTTGAGGGCGAGGCCGCTCCCGCCAAGTGCCCCCAGTGTGGCGCTCCCGCCTCTAAGTTCAATGAGCAGTCCGGTTCTCTCACTTGGGCCTGCGAGCACGTAGTAGGCGTGGCCGAAGGCGCTCCCGAGGAGATTCTGGAAGGCCTGCGGATGAACTTCACCGGCGAGTGCACCGAGGTTGGCATGTACCTGGCTATGGCCCGTCAGGCCGACCGGGAGGGCTATCCCGAGGTTGCCGCCATCTACACCAAGGCTGCCTTTGAAGAGGCCGAGCATGCCGCCAAGTTTGCCGAGCTGCTGGGCGAAGTGGTAACCAACTCCACCAAGAAGAACCTGCAGCTGCGCGTTGATGCCGAGAACGGCGCCACCGCTGGCAAGCTGGAGCTGGCCAAGAAGGCCAAAGAGCTGGGCCTGGACGCCATCCATGACACAGTCCACGAGATGGCGAAGGACGAAGCGAGACACGGCTGCGCGTTCAACGGTGTGCTGAACCGCTATTTCGGCAAATAAACCACACAGCTTTTGAGGGCGGGCGATATGCCTGCCCTTCTTTTTATCGGTATCAAATGGAAAGAAGGAATGTAGATGTCCATTCGCACAACGGCCAAGGCCATGATTCTGCGGGACGGGTGCATCCTGCTCCACCGGTGCCTGGACGAGGGAAGCGGCAGGATTTACCACGAGCTGCCCGGAGGAGGGCAGCATCTGGGGGAACCGCTGGAAGCGGCCCTGGTGCGGGAGGTCTTGGAGGAAACCGGCCTCACCGTCACCAAGCCTCAGTTGGTGGCCCTGGCCGAGGAGATTATGGAGGACGAGGGCTTGATGGCCCGCTATCCCGACTATTTCCACCGGCTGTTCTGTATCTTCCGGGCAGAGCTGGCGGATGTACCCGCCCTCCCGCCTACCGAGGCGGACCAGGGGCAGTTGGAGACCCTCTGGGTTCCCCTGGAGGAAGCGGACACCCTCCCCTTCCGGCCTAGGCTGCTGGAGGGGAGGGTGTCAAAAGTGGCGGAGGGGACTCCGGCCTATCTGGGGTGTTCCCGGCTTTAGCCCCCTGCTCTATCAGGCCCCAAGAAGGGTGGTCCCCAGGATGCGGTAAAACCGCTCTCTATCCACTGTCCTGGCGATTTCCAAATTCCCCTCCGGCGAGGGGCGAAATGCAGTACCGCCCATATGGCTCTCCCGGGCTGTCTCCACGGTTACAAACCCCCGCTCAAAGCCACAGATGTCCGGGTGGAAGATGGCGACGGCGGCAAGGGGGTCGTGCAGGGTCAGTTTCCCGGCGCTCTTCAGCCAGGCCCCGCCAAAGTCCAGCACAGCCCTTGTCAAATCGCTGTCCGCCCGGAATATCTCCCCTGCCCGTTCCGCCTCCACCGTGAGCTGCTGGGTGACCTCCAGCGGGACAGCCCGGTGCACAGCCGCCCGAGCGCCAAACACAATTTGAGAGGCCAGCGGGTCGGCCCAGGAATTCCAGTTGTACCAGGGCTCCGGCAGCGGTTCCCCGCCAAAATAGCCATTCATTACATAGAGCCCCTTTAAAAGGCCTGCGGCCTCCGGATGGCTGCGGAACAGGGTGGCGATATTCGTCATATTGCCGATTCCCAACAGCACGGTTTCGCCGGGGTTTTCCCTGATTTTTTGATAGAGAAAGGCAGGGGCATCCCCTTTTTCGTAGGTGTTGTGGGGCCAGTTTTCCAGAGCGCCCGCCCCCTCAGGGGTCGGGTATATCGGCACCGGCTGCATGGTGCTGTCAAGGCCCGCCACAATGGGGACCTCCCTTCCGGCAGCCCGGCAGATGGCGTCCGCCACGGCGGCCCGCTTCTCCGGCTGGCCGCAGACAGTGGTGATGCCGAGCAGCTGGCATTCCGGTTCCCGCAGCAGATAGGCCAGGCAGACGGCGTCGTCAATATCCCCGCCAATATCCGTGTCCAACAGTATCTTTTTCATGGGCAACCCCTCCCCTATTGGGAAAAACCCCCGGTGCTGCCGGGGGTTTTTCCTATCTATTGACAGATGATAAATCTTGGCATCGCCACTTCCCATCCCGCATACAGCGAAGGGCAGAAGCCTATCAGCTTTTGGTTGATAGCCTCACGCTGCCCGGCAATATTTGCCCTCCCCCGGCTGCAACTACAGTCTAGCGCAAAATTCTTAAAACGTCAAGCTTTGTACCGTGCTGTCATGACAAGGGGAAATCACAAAACTGCCATACCAGAAAACGCAATTGAGCGGAAAGGCAGTATGGCGAAATTGTCGAAAGAAGACGGAAAGCGATTGTAAAAGATGCTCTATGTAATTATATAAGGAAACTTATCACAGGGGCTGGTAGAAAATGCAGTGGCAGAGATGATTGAAATCGTGGCTATTGTGCCTGTGGAATGCAATTGAATTGCTACGAAAACTATGGCGTCGCCTGAGCAGCCCCTCTGGAAGGGAGAAAATATTTCTGGCCCAGACTGGCAAAAGAATTCCCGGCACTTGCCTTGGGGGGTGCAATCTGATATAATAAAGGACAGTTTATTTCACGATATCGCCGCAGGAAGGGGACGATTGGGATGGCTGGTGTGGAATGCAATCGTTTTGGCAGGACGCCGGGGTGGGGAGAGAGATGAGACATGCGGCTTCCCTCCCCTTCAGCCGGCGGGAACTGCTGGCAAAGGCGGGGTTCGGGGCACTGTGCCTGGCCGTAGGCGTGGCGGTGCTGGTTGGCCTCTTGGCGTTGGAGCGGGCCGTGGCCTGGTGGGGCTTGGATGACGACATTGCCCCCCTGCTGGCAGACGAGCGCTTTGCCGTTCCCCTGGCGGTGGAGACAGAACCTGTCATACCCGAGACAAGCGGGGAATATGCTATCATTGCTGCGTTGGGACAGGCGCTGGGCTATCCTGTGACAGAAGAGGGGCTCTTGGAGGAAAACGGCGGGCGTATCTCCTGCGGGGGGCCGGAGGGCTTTGCCGATCAGCTGGAACAATCGCTTCCCGGGATGGCGGCCAAGGGCTTCCGGGAGCTGAAAAACACGGAGTTCCTGCTGGCCTGCCGGGAACAGCTGTCCAGAGGGGTCCCAGTGCCCTTTGACTACTTGGAGGAGGGGGCGCTTGCCCCCCAGACAGGGCTCATCGTCGCGCTGGATTTGCAGGCGGATAACATCCGGCTGCTCACCCCCGCAGGGGAATACAGGGACTTTTCGGTCCACGAGCTCCTGGCTGCTACCCGCCTGGAAGGCAGCTTTTCCTTCCCGCTGTGGGTGGGAAAGCTCACCGGCAGTTTTTCCCCTAACACCCTTTACCGCCTCTCACCTAGGGAATAGGGACAGAATTTGAACGAAAATCGCAAATTGCACGAAAAACCGAGGGATTTCCCCCGATTTTTCATCAAATCCAACCCAAACATTTCCTTTACAATGAATTCCTTTTTGATGTATAGTAGATATGTGGGAAAAGGAAGGAAAAATCCCCTTTTTTCCTCTTTTTTATGTTCCGGTGGGAGGTGTTGACACCATGGGGCCAAACCGGCAAATCTTTTCCGCTATGAAGTACCTCTCCTTTCTCACCCAACTGGGGCTGTCCATTATCACACCCATTTTGCTGTGCATTTTGGGGGCGGTGTGGCTGCAGAACAAGTTCCAGCTGGGGGGATGGGTGCTGATTGTGGGAATCATTTTGGGCGTGGGCGGCGGGTGCAGCGCGTTTTACCAGTTCTACCAGTTCATCCAGCGGGAGGAACAGCGGGAGAAGGAGCGAAAAGAGGAGGAGAAGGAACCATAGGGGGTTGCTCTCCCCTCTCCACAAAAAACAAATTGACCGGAAATTTTCCCCAAAGCGGCCCATAAAATCAGAGGAAAGTAGGAATTCGCCATGCCGAAACTGGACCCTGTGGTTCGCAAGGAGACACTGCGTATCGGGCTGGGCACAATGATCTGCACAGCCGTGATGCTTCTCGTCTTTTTCCTCATTGGGAAATTTGACCTGACCGTGCTCTACGGCGGGCTGTTAGGCGGCGGGTTTGCCGTGTTCAATTTCTTTTTGCTGGGCCTTTCTGTACAGCGCACCACCAGCCAGGAGGATGCCAAAAAAGCGCAGGCCAAGATGCAGATGTCCTACACCCTGCGGCTGCTGCTGATGGCAGCAGTGGTGATTGTGGGAATCCAGCTGCCCTGTTTCCACTGGGTGGCCGTGGTAGTCCCGCTGATTTTCCCCCGGCTGATTATCTTTTTCCTAGGGATAAAACCAAAGAGAAAGGGGGTAGATGAATGAACGTAGAGGTAAACGGCCCGCGGATAATGTTCCGGATTCCGATTTTAGACGGTATCCCGGTGACAGAAACCGTGGTCAATATGTGGATTATCATGGCAGCCATTGTTCTGGCCTGTATCTGGCTGACGCATGGGCTTAAAGTGAAGCCCACCTCCAAAAAGCAAATTGTCGTGGAAACGCTTGTGGGAATGGCTGTGGGGTTTGTAGAGAGCACCATGGGGAAGAAATTCCGCCATTGGACACCCTATATCACCGCACTGTTCTCCCTGAGTATTATTTCCAGCCTTTCCAGCTTGGTGGGTATGCGTCCCCCAACTGCCGACCTGAGCGTGACACTGGCCTGGGCCCTGCTCACTTTTGTCCTGATTCAGGGCATGAAATTCAAGACGAACGGGTTCTTAGGGTATTTCAAAAGTTTTACGGAGCCTGTGGTGTTTATTACGCCTATCAATATTGTAGGCGAAATTGCCACGCCCATCTCCATGAGCTTCCGTCACTTTGGCAACATTGGCGCCGGTATGGTCATCACCTCGTTGGTCTATGGCGCGCTGGGCGCGTTGAGCTCTTTGGTGCTTGGTGCGATTCCAAACAGCTTTATCGCTTCCATCCCCATCTTCCAGCTGGGCTTGCCTGCCTTCCTGTCCATCTATTTTGACCTGCTCACCAGTTTCCTGCAGGCCTACATCTTCTGCATGCTCACAATGGTCTATGTCTCCAATGCCTCGGAGGAATAGGCCCTGGCCCTCTGGGGAGGATTCCCCGCCCTCATTACATTTATTCAAATCGATTTAGGAGGTCTTTTGACTATGGAAAGAGCACTTATTCTCGCAGCTTCCGCTATTGGCGCTGGTTTGGCTATGATTGCAGGTATTGGCCCTGGTATCGGCCAGGGATATGCTGCCGGTAAGGCCGCCGAGGCCGTGGGCCGTCAGCCCGAGGCAAAGGGCACCGTTACCTCCACTATGCTGTTCGGCTGCGCCGTGGCTGAGTCCACCGGTATCTATGGTCTGGTTATCGCGTTGATTCTGCTGTTTGCCAATCCCCTGATTAAGCTGCTGTAAAGGCGGCCGCTCCCCCGCCGCACATCCGGCGCGGCGGGATTCTCACCAGAAAGGGGAATTATCGTTGAAAGAATTTATGGATTTCGTCACTATTGACGTGTGGACGATGATTTTTACCTGGGGAAACCTGCTTATCCTCTTTTTGCTGGTTAAGAAATTCCTCTTTAAGCCCGTGAACCAGATGCTGGAACAGCGGGCCAAGCAGATTGAGGAGGACAGCCAGGGCGCCGCCAAGGCCCGCACCGAGGCCGAGGCCATGCGGGAAGAATACGAGCGGCAGCTCTCGGAGGCCAGGGAGACCGCGGGAGAAATCATCCAATCCGCCAATCACAAGGCCACGCTGCGCAGCGAGGAAATCCTGAACGAAGCGCAGACCAAGGCCGGCGAAATGCTGAAAAAAGCGGACGCCCAAATTGCCAAGGAACGGCAGAAGGCCATGAACGAAATGAAAGACGACATTTCCGACCTGGCCCTCACGGCAGCCCGGCAGATTCTGGGCCGCGAAATCAACAGCGCCGACCACGAGAGGCTGATTGAAGAATTTATAGAAAATGCAGGTGAAGCGTCATGGCAGAATCAGTAGCCGTCACTTACGGGGGGCCACTGTTTGAACTTGCCTGTGAGACCTCCCTGCAGGGCCAAATCCTGGAAGACTTGGAGACACTGGACACGGTCTTTTCCGAAAATCCGGACTTTTTCCGGCTGCTGTGCGCCCCAGTGGTGCCGGTGGGTGAGCGCATTGCCCTGGTGCGGGATATCCTCTCAGGGAAGTTGGAGGAGTACACGCTGAATTTCCTCTCGCTGCTCATCGAAAAACTGCGCATCGGCGAATTCGGCCCTATTGCAAAGGAGTACAAGCGGCTGCACCATGAGTACTACGGTATCCAGGAGGTCACGGTGCGCAGCGCCCTGCCCATCAGCCAGCCCTTGCAGGAAAAGCTGGAAGCCGCCCTGGAACGGCTGACCCGGAAGAAAGTGATTGTCCGCTATGTTTCCGACTCCTCCCTGCTGGGCGGCGTCCTCATCGAGACGGAGGGCTCTGTACTGGACGGCAGCATCCGGGAACGGCTGGACGCTCTGGGAAGGCAGCTCTCTGCCACATTGGGCTAGGGGCTTATGCCCCGGAAAATCAAGACGGGACCCCGTCTCAAGGAAGGAACGTGTGTAGGCAATGCATCTTCGTCCGGAAGAAATTAGCAGCATTATTAAAGAGCGCATTCAACATTACAGCGCGCAGCTCTCCCTCACCGAAACCGGCCGTGTCACGCAAATCGGCGACGGTATTGCCAGCGTTTACGGGCTGGACAACTGCATGTCCAACGAACTGCTGGAATTTGAGGGCGGCGTTTACGGCATGGCCCTCAACCTGGAAACCGACTCCGTGGGTGTGGTTATGCTGGGCGACGCCGGCGCCATCAAAGAGGGCGGCAGCGTAAAGCGCACCGGCCGGGTTGTCTCGGTGCCGGTGGGCGAGGGGCTCCTGGGCCGGGTGGTGAACTCCCTGGGTGAGCCGGTGGACGGCAAGGGCGCCATTGAGGTCAAAGAATACCGCCCCATCGAAACCAATGCCCCCGGTATCATTGAGCGCCAATCGGTTAACCGGCCCCTGGAAACGGGTATCAAGGTTATCGACGCCATGATTCCCATTGGCAAGGGCCAGCGTGAGCTGATTATCGGCGACCGCCAGGTGGGAAAATCCACCATCGCACTGGACACCATTATCAACCAAAAGGGCAAAGACGTCATCTGCGTCTATGTCGCCATCGGCCAGAAGAATTCCACTGTGGCCCTCACCGTGGACACCCTGACGAAAAACGGCGCCATGGACTACACCATCGTGGTCTCTGCCACGGCGGCAGAGCTTGCGCCTTTGCAGTACATCGCCCCCTATTCCGGCTGCACCATGGCCGAATACTTCATGCACCAGGGCAAGGACGTGCTCATCGTCTATGACGATTTGTCCAAGCACGCGGTGGCTTACCGCACCCTCTCCCTGCTGCTGAAACGCCCCCCGGGACGCGAGGCTTTCCCCGGCGATGTATTCTATCTCCACTCCCGCCTTTTGGAGCGGGCGGCGAATCTGAACGCCGAGGCGGGCGGCGGCTCCCTGACAGCCCTGCCCATCATCGAGACCCAGGCGGGCGACGTATCCGCCTATATCCCCACCAATGTCATCTCCATCACCGACGGCCAGATTTTCCTGGACACCGAGCTGTTCCACTCCGGGGTGCGCCCTGCGGTGAACGCCGGTTTGTCGGTTTCCCGCGTAGGCGGCAACGCCCAAATCAAGGCCATGAAGAAGGTTTCCGGTACGTTAAAGCTGGATTACTCCCAGTATAACGAGCTGGCCGCTTTCTCCCAGTTTGGCTCTGACCTGGACCAGGACACCAAGATGAGGCTTGCCAAGGGCGAGCGGATTGTGGCGGTGCTCAAGCAGCCCCAGAACTCCCCTCTCACCATTGAAAACCAGATTATCATCATCTACGCCGTGGTTCACGACCTGCTGACTGATGTGGAAGTGGGGGATGTGCAGCAGTTTGCCGACGATTTATTCCTATACGTGGGCACCAACTATCCCCAGATTATCGAAAAGCTCCAGGAGACCAAGACATTAGACGATGAGACTGCTGCTCTCATTGAGCAGGCCATCGCCGGCTGCAAGCAGAAATTTGTCCCGGTATCTGGGCAGTAAAAGGAGGGGTTTCCATTGGCCGCTTCGTCCATGAAGGACATCAAACGGCGCATCAAAAGCGTTCAGAGCACCATGCAGATTACCAAGGCCATGGAGCTGGTCGCTTCCAGTAAGCTGCGCAGAGCCAAGGAAAAGGCGGAGGAGACCCGCCCCTTCTTTGATACCCTCTATGCCGTGATGTCGGAGATTGCCGAGGGCACCAAGGGGTTCACCTCCCGCTTTACCACCCCCCGCGAAGTGAAATCCGTGGGCTACATCGTGGTGGGCGGCGAGCGGGGCCTGGCCGGCGGCTACAACTCCAACGTCTTTAAGCTCTCGGACGCCCATATGAAGGGCAAAGACGCCAAGGTGATTGCCATTGGCAAGAAGGCCTGCGAATACTATCGCAAGTCTTCCCATCCGGTGGTTTTGGAATACTCCGGCGTGGGCGAGCACATCGACGTGCCGGAATCCTATGCAATTGCCCAGGCAATATTAAAGCTCTATGACCAGGGAGAATTCGACGAGCTCTATATCTCCTACACCAATTTCATCAACACGCTCACCCAGGAGCCGGCTATTATCAAGGTGCTGCCGGTGAACCTGGAGCCCTCGGGGCAGCCTGCGGGCCCGGGCGTGCTCACCATCTATGAGCCCTCCCCCGAGGAGGTGTTTGACGCCATTGTCCCGGAATATGTGGCGGGAATCCTCCACGGCGCTGTGGTGGAGTCCTTTGCCTCTGAGCAGGCCGCCCGGCGCACTGCCATGGAGACCGCTTCGGACAACGCGCAGGAATTGGTGAATGACCTGGACCTCAAATACAACCGTGCCAGACAGGCCGCTATTACCCAGGAAATTACGGAAATCGTAGCCGGGGCAGGGGCACTGTAAGGGCTTTAGGTTTCATCATCCCGAAAGCCAGGATTCCTCTGCGGCTGCGCTGGGCCCGCTGCGGGAAGAACACCACGGAACGGGCGGCGCTGCCAGCCCCCAGGATGGAGCCAACTGTGCCGCTTGCACAGGACTAGGCTACGGCTTGGCTTTGGAAGAGGAATTTTTTAACCCTGAAACAAAGGAGAATCGCAACAGATGAGTGAACGTAACACAGGTACGGTGGTCCAGATTATCGGCCCCGTACTGGATATTCAGTTTGAACCCGACTGCCTGCCGGAGCTGTTAAACGCCATTACTATTGAGCGGCCCGCAGGCGGGGAGCTGACGGTGGAAGTGGCGCAGCATCTGGGAGACAACATCGTGCGCTGCATCGCCATGAGCTCCACCGACGGCCTGGTGCGCGGCCTGAAAGCCACCGATACCGGCTCCCCCATCAAGGTGCCGGTGGGCCCCGAAACCCTGGGCCGTATCTTCAACCTCCTGGGCGAGCCGGTGGACAACATGCCTTCCCCCGCCGTCAAGGAAGAGTGGCCCATCCATCGGGCTGCCCCCTCTTATGAGGAGCAGCAGTCCACCACTGAAATCCTGGAAACCGGCATCAAGGTTATCGACCTGATTTGCCCCTATGCCAAGGGCGGTAAAATCGGCCTGTTCGGCGGCGCGGGCGTGGGCAAGACCGTTATCATCATGGAGCTCATTAACAACGTAGCCAAACAGCACGGCGGCATCTCTGTTTTCACCGGCGTTGGCGAGCGTACCCGTGAGGGCAACGACCTCTACAACGAGATGAAGGAATCCGGCGTTCTGGACAAGACCGTATTGGTCTACGGCCAGATGAACGAGCCCCCCGGAGCCAGAATGCGGGTTGGCCTCTCCGGCCTGACCATGGCGGAATATTTCCGGGACGTGCAGAACCAGGACGTGCTGCTGTTTGTGGACAACATCTTCCGCTTTACCCAGGCGGGCAGTGAGGTTTCGGCCCTGCTGGGGCGGATGCCCTCCGCCGTGGGCTACCAGCCCACCCTGGCTACCGAGATGGGCGCTTTGCAGGAGCGCATCACCTCCACCAAAAACGGCTCCATCACCTCGGTGCAGGCAGTGTATGTGCCGGCGGACGACTTTACCGACCCCGCCCCCGCCACCACCTTCGCCCACTTGGACGCCACCACCAGCCTTTCCCGCCGCATTGCCTCTTTGGGCATCTATCCGGCGGTTGACCCGCTGGACTCCACCTCCCGCATCCTCACCGCTGACGTGGTAGGTGTGGAACACTACGAGACTGCCCGGCGGGTACAGGCCATCCTCCAGCGCTATCAGGAGCTGCAGGACATCATCGCCATTTTGGGTATGGATGAGCTCTCCGATACTGACAAGCAGACCGTTGCCAGAGCCCGCCGTATCCAGAACTTCCTCTCCCAGCCCTTCTCGGTGGCCGAGCAGTTCACTGGCCGGCCCGGCGCCTATGTGCCCCTGACCGAGACCATCCGGGGCTTCCAGGAAATCCTGGACGGCAAACACGACGACATCCCCGAGTCCGCTTTCCTGCTGGCAGGTACCATTGACGACGTGGTGGCCCGGGTGAAGAAGGGCTAAACCAGCCCCAACCAAAAACTATGACGCCAAATAACTGGAAAGGGGGCTGGGCCAATGGCAACATTTCATCTCCAAATCGTGACGCCGAACCGGATGTTCTTTAACGGCGAGGCGGAAAAGCTGGTGGTTCGCACCGCTGAGGGCGACATCGGCGTGCTGCACGGCCACACCCACATGGTGGCCCCACTGGGCATTGGGCCGATGGAGGTCTATCTGCCGGGGGAAAAGCCCCGGCTGGCCGCCATTGCCAACGGCTTCGTGAAAGTGGGCCCGGAGAGCTGCACCCTGGTGGCAATCACCTGCGAATGGGCGGAGGAGATTGACGTAGACCGGGCACAGCGCGCCAAGGCGGCGGCAGAGGAGACCCTCAAGGCCGCACAGGGCGAACGGGAACAGGACGTGGCTGAACTCAAGCTAAAACGGGCGCTGAACCGTATCTCCGTCTCCGGACGGTAAAGATTTGCAAAACACACCCTCCGAGGGGTTTTCGGAGGGTGTGTTTTTTCTGTGCTTTCCCCAAAAGCATTGACAAAACATATGTTCTTATGATATAATGTACAAAATTAAATGAGAGACTGTGAGGGATTTGCATGCAAGGGGTGCGGATTTATGGGATGCCGGACTGCAAGGTGGTGTCTTCGGGAATCGGGATGTTTGGGGAGGAGAAGTTTGAGCGGTTTGAGGCCTGGTTCTCTGCCCAGCCCCAGGGGCTCTTTCCCAGGGACTTTTTGTTCCGGGAGGGGGCGGGGTTCCACTGGGTGTACCTCTACGAAGACGGGATAGAGGTCCCGGCGGAATTCGACGTGATAGACTTTCCCGGCGGCCTCTATGCCGTTGCTGCCGACCGGGACGGAGAGACAGATAGCGAGGCAATGAACGCGGAAGTTGACGCTTTCCTTGCACAAAATGGCTTCCAACGGGATTCTACCCGCAAGGAGCTGGGGAACATTATCACCCCTCCCCTTGCGCAAAAGACGATGGGATATTCCCAGATGGACTACTACTTCCCTATCCGGCCGAAGGCGTAGCATTTTGAAAGTCCCTTATCCGTTTGAGTGTTGTATAAACATAGCAATGTGTCAGCCCTTGCAATAGTGAGGGCTGACACCATATTTCATTTTGTTCCTTGCAATAAGCAGAAATTTAACTAAAATGCGAAACATCAGGATTCATTTTGCGTCTATCCATATGAAAGCAGAATTTAGGAGGTAACCGCACAAATGAAAAAGATTGTTGCATTCGTTTTATCACTGTCTTTCGTGTTAGCATTGGCTGGCTGTCATCAGAAGTCAGGTCCAGGCAGGCCAATTACCGCATATATTGGGGATTCCGTAACTACGGTGGATATTACACACCATATCAACGGGAAATCTGTTCAATGGGCAGCAGAGGGAGAAGAGGTTGCGGCACTCAGAGATTGGGCCTCCAAACTTGAATATGAACTTTTCGAGTTTGAAGAAGGGCAATCTCCAGGTGACAGCGACGGCGGGGAAGTCTATGATTTTGTTTTGACAGAGGGAGGCTATCCAGGCTTTTCCTATGTTATCAATGGAACGGAGGACTGCTATCTTTTGATTGAGGGATATTGGTTTTCTGTTAAGAATCCATCTGCCCCCCCTGTAATGGAACCC
>JAAVYW010000035.1 GCA_022791315.1 Oscillospiraceae bacterium
GCCTTTCGCTTCCTTGCGGCAAGGCAAGGAAGCCGCTTGTCGGTGCGGGAACCGACGAGCCTGGGCTGAGATGAAGCCTGGGCCTGTTTGCCGTTGGCAAAGGCGGCGAGGGGGTGGGATGTGATGGCGGCAAAGGGAAGCTGGGTGGAGGGCGGCTTGTGGGCTGGGTGCGAGCCTTAGCTTGTTATCGATACGCCGTCCCTTATTGAGAGTATTTCGCTCATTGAGATGAGCGACCAGGACGCTGTCCTGGACCTGCCACCCTTTGAAAAGGTTGGACGGAAACTTTATTTCGCCTACGGCGCGATGCACCCCACCCAGCTGAAAAACAGTATAAAAATAGCAAAAAGCAGCGGGATTGCTCCGGCTGCTTTTTGCATTTCATGCTTGAGGGGTGTTTATTGAGGAGGGTAGAGCAGTACTCAATTTTTGCGGCAAGCTCGCTGCGGCTGCGGCTTGCTCTTGAGTACAGTACCTATTATACCCGAAAAACCAGGGAGAATGTTATCTCCCTGTTAACAAACCTTAAATATTTCACTAGTGATTTATGAATTTTTCCCGTTTTTCCGTAAAAATTAAGAACATATGTGCATTTTGGGCTTTACAAATGGAGCAGAACAAGGTATGATAGGGATGGAAGACCAGATAGAATTTGATTTTGCATATTTTGTACATTTGAAATAAAAGGGAGGAGACAACATGGCGCAGCTGAACCGCATGGCGGAAGAAATTCTGGATTATGTCCGGCAGACCGTCAACGAGGGGCCGCCCCCTTCCGTCCGGGAAATCTGCCAGGCACTGCACATCAAATCCACTTCTACAGTACACCGTTATCTGAAACTATTGGAACAAGAGGGATATATCGACCGTATCAGCGGTATCAACCGGAATATCCGGGTCAATGGGGCCCGCAGCGGTGTGCCGATTTTGGGCGCTGTGACGGCAGGGCTGCCGATTTTGGCGGAGGAGCAAATCCAGGGTTATGTGGAGCTTCCCCAGCCGGTGAACGCGGACCACAAGGACCTCTTTGCCCTGCGGGTGATTGGCGACAGCATGATTAACGCCGGTATCCTGGAGGGGGATGTGATTATCGTGGACAAGGCGGCCTATGTGAAAAATTCGGACATTGTGGTGGCCCTCATTGAGGACGAGGCCACGGTGAAACGCTTTTTTAAAGAGCCGGGACACATCCGCTTGCAGCCGGAAAACGACCAGTATGAGCCGATTTTGGTGACGGATGTGAGTATCTTGGGCAAGGTGATTTCACTGGTGCGGAGCTATTAGGGAGAATTGGACAGGCGCGGGGCCTTGGTTCCCTGCGCCTGTTTTTTCATGAGAGGACGGGAAAAGGTAAGGAGGCAGGGAAAATGGCTGTGAGTGGGTGCTATGGATATGAATTTTGCCTGTGTGACGGGTTGAGCAGAGTGTTCCCGGAGGAGAGGCCGGTTTGTGAGGGGGCTTTGTCGGTGACAGCGCTGCGGGGGGAGACGGTGTCTTTCCAGGCGGCGTACCGGGCTCCAGGGCCGGGGCTGGGGTCATTGCGGGTGGAGGTGGATTCGCCGCTGGGGGAGCGGGTGAGGCTGCGGGCGGTGGAACCGGTGCCCTGTGGGTATCCGGGAGAGGCAGGGTGGGACGACGGGAACTACGAGCGGCTGAGGCCGGGGATGTTCCCGGATGTATTGCGGGACCTGGAAGAGGGGAACAGGCTGCCGGAGGGGATAGGGCAGTGGCGGGCCCTGTGGGTGGACATTGAGCCGGGGGAGGAAACGGGGAGATTTCCCGTTGTGCTGCGGTTTTCCGACCGTTCCGGCGTGGCGGGGGAATTGGAGGCCTGGGTGGAGCTGCTGGAAGCTGCCCTGCCGCCCCAGCGGCTGCTGCACACCCAATGGCTGCACGCCGATTGCCTGGCGGACTACTACGGGCTGGAACCTTGGAGTGAGGAGCACTGGCAGGTGGTGGGGGAATTCATTGGGCTGATGGCGAAACGGGGCATCAATATGGTGCTGACGCCCCTCTTTACCCCGCCGCTGGACACGGCGGTGGGCGGGGAGCGCACCACGGTGCAGCTGGTACAGGTGTTCCGGGAAAAGGGGGGCTGGCGGTTTGGGTTTGAGCGGCTGAAACGGTGGGTGGAGCTGTGCAGGGAGAAGGGGATAGAGTGGATTGAATTCTCCCATCTCTTCACCCAGTGGGGGGCGAAGGCGGCGCCCAAGGTGGTGGCGATGCTGGAGGACGGGCGGGAGGAGAAGGTGTTTGGCTGGGAGACCCCTGCAGTGGGTGGGGAATACACCGCCTTTTTGAAGGAGTTTTTGCCGCAGCTGACAAAGAAGCTGCGGGAGTGGGGAATCCAGGACCGGTGCTGTTTCCACATCTCTGACGAGCCCTCGGGGGAGCAGCTGGGGGATTATCTGGCAGCCAGGGACTCGGTGAAAGGGCTGCTGGCCGGGTTCCGGTGCATGGACGCCCTCTCCAGCTATGAGTTCTACCGGCGGGGAGTGGTGGAGACGCCGGTGGTGGCGACCAACCACATCGAGCCCTTTTTGGAAAATCAGGTGGAAGGGCTGTGGGCCTACTACTGTGTGAGCCAGCATGAGAAGGTGAGCAACCGCTATTTTGCCATGCCGCTGGCCAGGTGCCGGGCTTTGGGGGTGCAGCTCTTTCGGTTTGGCATTGCCGGTTTTTTGCACTGGGGGTTTAACTTCTACAATTCTGCCTTTTCCACCCGGCACATCAATCCCTATGCCGAGACGGATGCGGGCGGGAAGTTCCCCGGCGGCGACCCCTTTGTGGTGTATCCGGGGCCGGGGGGCGTGCCGGAGGAATCCATGCGGCTGATGGTGCTGAACCAGGCCCTGGGCGACCTGCGGGCCCTGGAAGGGCTGGCGGCTGTGGCCGGGCGGGACTATGTACTGAAGTTGATGGAGGAGGGGCTTGCAGAGCCCATTACCTTCTCCTGCTACCCGAGGGAAAAGGGGTATTACCTGAGACTGCGGGAGCGGGTGAACCGGGAGCTTGCACGGCGGGGATGATACAGGGGGATTTCGGAGGTGGGGAATGTGAAAAGGTATTTGCCTTCGGCAGCCATTTTTGTGCTGTTTGAGGCGGTAGCGGTGGGGCTCTGGCTGGGGAAGGGGGAGCTCTTTTACCTGCTCAACTTCACCTATATTGGCGGGTGTATTGCCCTGGGGCTGGCGCTCTTTTTGGGCGGGAAACGGTATGCCAGGCGGTTTGTGCAGCTGATGGTGGGGGGATACATGCTGCTCTATCTTGGGATACTGTGTGGGGAGAACATGCAGATTGAGGGGTTTTGGTACTATCTCTTCCTAGGGGTGTTTGAGGCGGCTACCATCCACTATGTAGTGGCAAAGATTTTTGGGCCGCTGGCCTTTGGGCGGGGGTGGTGCGGCTACGCCTGCTGGACGGCAATGGTGCTGGATTTCCTGCCCTACCACAGGCCCCAGGGGCCCAGGAAAAAGGGGCTTGGAAAACTCCGCTACCTGATGTTCGCGCTGTCGCTGGGATTGGTGGCGGGGTTGTTCCTATTCCGGGCGGGAAACTTGGAGCAGGTGATGTTCTGGCTCTTTTTGGGCGGGAATGTACTCTACTACCTTGTGGGGATTGTGCTGGCCTTTCTCCTGCGGGACAACCGTGCTTTTTGCAAGTACCTCTGCCCGGTGACGGTTTTTTTGAAGCCCATGAGCTACTTTTCCCTGCTGCGGGTACACTGTGACGAGGGGAAGTGTGTGGGCTGCGGGAAGTGCCTGCGGGCCTGCCCCATGGACGTGGAGGTGAACCGGGAATCCCGGAAACGGGAAAACGCTACGGAGTGCATCCTCTGCTATGAATGTGTAAAGGAGTGCCCGGTGAAGGCACTGAGATAAGAGGGGGGAAACTGGGATGAGGGAATTTTGCATTGGGCCCAATGACGCAGGGCAGAGGGCGGACAAATTTATTTTCAAGGTGACGGAGAAGCTGCCGCCGGCGCTGCTGTACAAGGCCTTTCGCAAGAAGCGCATCAAGCTGGGAGGGAAACGGTGCCTGCCGGAGACTGTCTTGGCGTTGGGGGACCGGCTGGAACTCTACCTGAACGATGAGTTTTTCCCGGCGGAGCGGAAGATGACGGCCCGGGCGGGGGCGCTCAACATCCTCTATGAGGATGGGAATCTCCTGCTGCTGGACAAGGAGGCGGGGCTGGTGGCCCACGGGGAGGGGGACAGCCTGCTGGGGCGGGTGCAGGCCTATCTCGTGGGCACTGGGGACTATGACCCGGAGCGGGAGCAGAGCTTTGCGCCGGCGCTGTGCAACCGGATTGACCAGTATACCTCCGGCATTGTGATTGCGGCTAAAAACGCCGCTGCGCTGCGGGCCATGGCAGAGCAGATACGGCTGCGGAAGGTGGAGAAGCGCTACCTCTGCGTGGTGCTGGGGAAGATGGCGCCCGCGGCGGGGGAGCACCACGCCTATCTGAAAAGGCGGGAGCAGGGGAACCGAGTGGATGTACGGGACCGGGAGGCGCCGGGGTTTAAGCCCATTGCCACCCGCTGGCATACGCTTGCCAGCCGGGAGGGGCTCTCGCTGCTGGAGGTGGAGCTGCTCACCGGGCGCACCCATCAAATCCGCGCCCATCTGGCCCATCTGGGGCACCCGCTGCTGGGGGACGGCAAGTACGGCGACCCGGCGGAGAACCGGCGGCGGGGATACCAGAACCAGCTGCTCTGTGCCTACAGCATCCGCTTTGCCTTTTCACCGGAGGAGCCGGTGCTGGGCGGGCTGAGCGGGCGGGAGGTCACTGTGGGAAAGGTGGGGTTTGCAGAGTGGTTTGGGGTGTGACGGGTGCAAAAAAACCGGCGGTTACGGGTGGGCGTAGCTGCCGGTTTCTCGGGTTTATTCGCACAGGGTGTCGTAGAAGGAATAGTCCACGGTGCCGGTGATGTGGGAGAGGGCCCCGGGGGAGAGTTCTTTGACCATGAGGCAGTTTACATGGGGAAGGCGGATGGCCGGGCCGGCGACGATGCCGAAATCTGCGCTGGTGACAAAGCCGCGGGGGTTATAGTTCTTGGGGTCCCCCTCCACCAGTACTGCCTGGTAGCCCAGCGCTTTGGCCCTTTCAAAGCCGTATTCCAGCAGGTCTTTGGAGATGTGCTGGCGCTGGAATTCGGTTTTGACGGCCACGGGGGTGAGGATGAGCAGTTCTGTTTCGTAGCGGCCCTCTAGGTGGAAGCGGGAGAACATGGCGTAGCCGATGGGCTCGTCTTCCTGGTTAGCCATAAGGAGCTCCAATTCCGGGAGGTAGTATTGCTTGGCCCGGATTTCCTCTACCAGACGGCGGACCAGTTTGCCCTCGGCGGGGTCTTGGGATTGGGTGAAAACCTCCTCCACTAAGTCCAGCGTTGGGATTAGGTATTTGGGTTCCATCGATTTGATGATGCGCTCCATGGGTTCCTCTCCTTTGGCTTTTTTTCTATTATAGCACATAAATTTCACGGGTTCCACCTTTCTGTGTAAAATGCGGGGCTTGCCTGAATTGTGCAGGGAATGGGGGGAAGCGGGGCGGGGGATGCGGTATACTGGAAAGCAGAAGGGGAGAGGGACATGGACTGGCTGAATGGGATGAACCGGGTGACAGAGGAAATCGAGGGGATGCTGGAAGGGCCTGCCAACTATGGGCGGTTGGCGGGACTGGTGGGCTGCTCGGTGTACGAGTTCTTCCGGATTTTCTCTTTTCTGGCAGGGGTTTCGCTGGGGGAATACCTGCGGAGGCGCAGGCTTTCCCAGGCGGCCTTTGACTTGCAGGGCGGGGAGGAGCCGGTGATTCAGATTGCACTGAAGTACGGCTACAATTCCCCAGGGGCCTTTGCCCGCGCCTTTAAGGAGCTGCACGGGGTGACGCCCTCCCAGGCCAGGGAGGGGAAGGGGACCCTGAGGATCTATCCGCCTCTCTCCTTTACACGAAAAGTACAGGGAGGAACTGCAATGAAATTCCGACTGGAGACGAGAGAGGCCTTTCCCGTGATGGGACTGGCAGGGCTGGACGGCCTGGAGGGACAGGACGGGGACCTCTTGACCCCGCTGTGGCGGGAGTTTATGGAGAGGTATAACCCCAAGCTACAGGGACACTATGCCGCCCCCTTGTGGCAGGTGGGAGCCTACCAGTTTGGCTGCGAGGGGGGAAAGGTGCGGGCCATTATCGGCGCAGAGTGCCTGGGGGATGTGCCGGAGGGGATGGCAGTGGAGGAAATCCCGGCAGCCACCTGGGCGGTCTTCTCCTTTACTTCCCCCACTGGGACGGACTTTGTGCCGGACGCCTATACCCGTATTGAGACGGAGTGGTTTCCGAACAGCGGATGGAAACGGGACGAGGAAATCCCCCACTTGGAGGTGTTCCCCCCGGGGGATGTATGGGGCGGGGATTATACTTGGGAAATCTGGATGCCGGTGGTGAAGGCATAGGGAAACGGAAAGCGGGCCGCAGGGTTGTTCTGCGGCCCGCTTCTTTTGCCGTGGGGCTATTTCCAGCCGGGGATAACGCCGTGTTCCCGCATGGAGCAATAGGTATCGCCGGCGACAATCATGTGGTCTAGGAGCTGGATGTTTTGGAATTCCAGGAGGGTGAGGAGGAGCTTGGTGGTCTCCACATCGGCGCGGGAGGGGGCGGCGATGCCGTCGGGGTGGTTGTGGGAGAGGACCACGCTGGCGGCATTGGTGGAGATGGCAAACTCCATGAGGCGGCGCTTGGGGATGGAGCTGGTGTTGACGCTGCCCTCGAACAGGAGCTCCCGGCGGATAATCTGGTTTTTGTTGTCTAAAAACAGGGCGTAGACCTGTTCGTTGACAGCGCCCACATAGGCATAGCGGAACTGCTCCCAGATGTCCTCCACTGAGGTGATGAGGGTGCCGGGGCGCTGCCGGTCTTCCAGATAGCGCTTGGACAGGGCGGGGAGGAGCTTGAGGAAGACGGCTGTTTGCTCCCCTACGCCAGGGGTTTGGATGAGCTGCTCGTAGGAGGCATCCAGCACCTGGGAGAGGGAGCCGAAACGGTCGATGAGGGTGTGGCCCAGGGGATTGGTATTGCCCTGGGGGCGGGTGTAGAACAGCAGCAGCTCCAACACCTCGTGGGGCTGGAAACTGTCCAGACCTTCCTTTAAAAAGCGCTCCCGCATCCGGGCGCGGTGCCCGGCGTGCTCCTTGCTTGGCATGTGCGCAGCCTCCTTTGTCTAGTCAAAGAAATCGTTGTCGCGGAATTGGAGGGAGTAGAGCTTTTGATAAGAGCCGCCCAGGGCCATCAGCTCCTCATGGGTGCCCCGCTCGGTGATGCGGCCGTTCATCACCACGGCAATCTCGTCGGCGCCCCGGATGGTGGAGAGGCGATGGGCCACCACCAGGGTGGTGCGGCCCTTGCACAGCTCGTCCAGCGCCTGCTGGATGAGGACTTCGGTGGTGTTGTCTAAGGCGCTGGTGGCCTCGTCCAGGATTAAGATGGCGGGGTTTTTGAGGAAGACGCGGGCGATGCTCAGGCGCTGCTTTTGGCCACCGGAGAGCTTGACGCCCCGCTCGCCGATTTGGGTGTCATAGCCCTGCTCCAGGGTCATCACATAGTCGTGGATATTGGCGCGGCGGGCGGCCTCGTAGACCTCTTCGTCGGTGGCGTCGGGGCGGCCGTAGAGGATGTTCTCCCGGATGGTGCCCACAAAGAGGAACACGTCCTGCTGGACAATACCGATGTTGCGGCGCACCGATTCCATGGTGAGGTCCCGGATGTCCATGCCGTCGATGAGGATGGAGCCGCCGTCTTTTGGCAGCTGGTAGAAATTGGGCAGCAGGTGGCACAGGGTGGTTTTGCCGCCGCCGGAGGGGCCAACGAGGGCCAGCTTGCGGCCCTGTTCCAGGCGGAGGTTGACATCGTGGAGCACTTCTTTGGTGGGGTCATAGGAATAGGAGACGTGGCGAAACTCAATGGTGCCCTGGACGTTTTCCAGCTCCCTGGCATCTGGGGCGTCCTCCTCGGGGGGCTCGTCCATAATCTCCACAAAGCGCTTGAAGCCGCTGACCCCGTTCTGGAACTGCTCCATAAAGCCGATGAGGGTGTTGACCGGATTGATGAACAGGTTGACAGAGACGATGAAGGTGGAATAATCGCCAAAGGAGATACGGCCGGAGTACAGGAACAGGCCACCGGCGATGAGGATGAACACGTTGAAGATGTCGGTGACAAAGGCGGTGGAGGAGTGGAAGCGGGCCATGGCCTGATAGGCACGGCGGGAGGCATCGACAAACTGGCGGTCGCCCTCTTTGAATTTCTCGATTTCCCGGCGGCTGTTGGTGTATGCCTTGGTGACGCGGATGCCGGTGACACTGCTCTCCACAGCGGCGTTGATGGTGGCGTTGCTCTTGCGGCGGTCATCGAAGGCGCGGCTCATGGCGCGGCGGAAATACAGCGTGACTACCACCAGGATGGGCACGCAGGCAAAGACGATGAGGGTGAGCAGGGGGTCGATGGAAAAGAGATAGCCGAAGGAGAGGAGAATCATCACCGTGCTGATGAGCAGGTTTTCCGGGCCGTGATGGGCCAGCTCGCACACCTCGAACAGATCGCTGGTGATGCGGGTCATGATGCGGCCGGTCTCGTGGGCGTCGTAGAAGCGGAAGGGCTGGCGTTCCAGGTGGGCGAACAGATCCTGGCGCATCTGGGACTGCATCTGCACCCCAATCATGTGGCCGTAGTACTGGACAAAATAGCGCAGCAGCATGCGCAGCGCATAGAGCGCCAGGACAATGAGGCCCGAGAACACGATGGTGGTGTACATCTTTTCCGGGATATAGATGTTGAGCATCTGGTTGGTGACAATGGGGTATACCATGCCAATAACGGAAATCAGCAGGGAGGCCAGCATGTCAAAGGTGAGCATCTTTTTGTGGGGCTTATAGTAGTGGATAAATCGTTTTAGCATGGGCGTTCTCTCTTTCTGCGTTTTTCCCCATTATACACCTTTTTCCGGAAAAAGGAAAGGCACGGGCGGGGAAATCGCTTTTGTGAAATAAAATTGATTTCCCCGGAGGGCGCATAGCGAGTCCCTCCCGCGAATATAGATGGGCTAGGAGCCAAAGCAGGGACGGTGTGGCCCGGCGGCAGCTGCGCAGACCCAAAGGTAAGGAGAGAGGACTATGGATTTTAAGACCGGAAAAGAGACAGTCACCATAAACGAGACCATTTTGAACTCCGTCTACGAGCAGCCGGTGGAGCTGGACTGCACGCTGGCGGACTACTACCCGGACGTGGTGCGCATCCTCAAATGCGATGTGACGGCCAGGGTGCTTTCCAAGCAGCCGGGGGCGGACGCGCTCACCATCGAAGGGGTGGCCTGCGTGGACATCTACTATTGCAGCAGGGAGGGGGGCCTGCAGTGCCTGTGCCAGCAGGTGCCCTTTACCAAGGTCGTGGAACTCAAGCAGTGCCCGGCACAGTTCTCCTGCGATGTGACAGCGGCAGTGAACTATGTGAACGTGCGTGCGGTGAACGAGCGGCGCATTACCCTGCGGGGGGCGCTTTCGCTAAAGGTGAAGGTGACAGGGTTTGTGCCCTATGAGCTGCTCTCCTCCACCGAGGGGGGCGGGGTGGAACTGCACCAGAGGCAGGCGGTAATCGACGAGCCGGTGGCGGCGGCCGACCAGTACTTTGACCTGAAAGAGGAGGTGCCCATGGGGGCAGGGCTGCCCCCGGCGGCCACAGTGCTCAAGACCGTGGGGGACGCCCAGGTGGAGGAGTATAAGGTGATTTTCGGCAAGCTGATTTTAAAGGGGGAAATCCTGCTCAAAACCCTTTACCTGCCGGAGGAGGAGGGGGCGAGGCCCCAGCTGATGATGAACAGCCTGCCCCTAAACCAGATTATCGACCTGGAGGGGGCCACGGAGGACAGCACGCCGGAGGCCTGGCTGGAGGTCATCGGGGCCTCGGCCCTGCCCAAGGCAGGGGGCGAGGGGGAGGCCACCCTGAGCGTGGATGTGCAGCTGTGCGCCCATGTGCGGTGCATGCGGGAGCGGCGGCTGACCTACGTGGACGACGCCTACTCCACCCTCTATGAATCCCAGATGGAGACAGCGCCGGTGGCGTTGCAGCAGCTGGCAGAGCAGGCCAAGGACAGCCTGACAGTGAAGGACACCCTAGACCTCTCGGACACTGGGGTGGAATCGGTGACGGATGTGCGGTGCACAGCGGTGATTACCGGGGTGGAACCGGCGGAAAACGGGGTGGAGCTCTTAGGCAAGCTGACGGTGCTGCTCTTTTACTACGCCGGGGACGGGATGCCCCGGGTGGCGGAAAAACAGGTGGACTTCTCTTACCGCAAGGAACTGGGGGCGCTGCCGGAGAAATGGGAGTGCGACGCCAGGTCCACAGCCCAGAGCAGCTCCTTTACCCTGGTGGGGGCGGACAGGATAGAGCTGCGGGTACAGTGCGGGGTGGAGTTTACCCTGCGGCAGGTGCGGGAAATCTCGGCCCTCACCGGTATCCAGGTGTTGGAGGACTCCCCCTTGGGCGACGGGCCGGGGGCACCTTTAATCCTCTACTACGCCGACCAGGGCGAGGACGTGTGGGAGATTGCCAAGGCCTATCGCACCAGCGCCTCCCGCATTGTGGAGGAAAACGACCTGGCAGGCACTGTGCTGGAAAAACGGCGGATGCTGCTGATTCCCGCGGTGCGGTAGCTGCTTAAGGGGAGCGATGGGATAGGCCCGCTGGGGAAGGACGCCGGGATGCGGCGGGCTGGCCGAACCCCAAAGATAGAGAGAGCGGCGCCATTGCGCCGCGTGCCAAAGGCCAACATGTGTTGGCCCCTGAAGGGGCGGGAACCCCAGAAAAGAAAAACCAAAACCATGACAGGGGGTTAGCGGAAGCGATGGAGACGCGCAATATCTATCAGGACATCAGCAAGCGCACCGATGGGGACATCTATATCGGTGTGGTGGGCCCGGTGAGGACCGGGAAATCCACTTTTATCAAACGGTTTATGGAGAATCTGGTGATTCCCAATATTGACAGCGACTACCAGAGGGAGCGGGCAGTGGATGAGCTGCCCCAATCGGCGGCCGGGAAGACCATCATGACCACCGAGCCCAAGTTTGTGCCGGAGGACGGCGTGGAAATCAGCATCGACGGGACGGCCACGCTGAAGGTGCGGCTCATCGACTGTGTGGGGTATATCGTGCCCAGCTCGCTGGGCTATGTGGAGGACAACGCCCCCCGGATGGTGGTGACGCCCTGGTTTGAAGAGGAGATTCCCTTTAACATGGCGGCGGAAATCGGCACCCGGAAGGTGATTACCGAGCACTCCACTATTGGGCTGGTGGTGACAACCGACGGCTCTATCAGCGACATTCCCAGGGAGGAATACGAGGAGGCGGAGGAGCGGGTGATTGAGGAGCTCAAGGAGATTCACAAGCCCTTTGTCATCCTGCTCAACTGCATTGACCCCCACGCGCCGGAGAGCCAGGAGCTGCGGGCCCATTTGCAGGCCAAATACGGCGTGAGCGTGGCAGCAGTGAGCTGCCTGGAAATGACGGAGGAGGACATCAGCGAAATCCTCTCGGATATCCTCATGGAGTTCCCAATCAAGGAGATTGCACTGGATATGCCCCGCTGGGTGGTGGGGCTGCCCAAGGACCACTGGCTGAAAAAGGCCGTGTTTGACACTGTGACCGACGCGGCCAGGGAGCTGAAAAAAATCAGCGAGGTGAGCGGGCTGGAACAGGCCCTGTGCGGCTGCGAGTTTATCGACCGGGTGTCCACCCTGGGGGTGGACATGGGGCGGGGTGCGGCCAGCCTGGATGTGCGGCTGCGGGCGGAGCTCTTCTATAAAGTGCTGGGGGAGAACACGGGCTTGCAGATTAACTCCGAGGAGGAGCTGATGCCCTGCCTGACAGAGCTGGCGAAAATCAAGAAAAAGTACGACCGGCTGGCGGGGGCGCTGGAAGAGGTAGAGGCCACCGGCTACGGCATTGTGATGCCCACCCTGGAGGAACTGACCCTGGAAGAGCCGGAAATCGTGAAGCAGGGGGGACGCTATGGGGTGAAGCTGAAGGCCTCGGCCCCTTCTATCCACATGCTGCGGGCGGACATTGAGGCAGAGGTGGCCCCCATTGTGGGGAGCGAGAAGCAGTCGGAGGAGCTGGTGTCCTACCTGCTGGGAGAATTCGAGGAGGACCCGGCGAAGATTTGGGAATCCAATATCTTTGGGAAGTCCCTCTACGCCCTGGTGAACGAGGGGCTGCACAACAAGCTCTATCACATGCCGGGGGACGCCAGGATGAAATTGCAGGAGACCATCGAGCGGGTTATCAACGAGGGGTGCTCGGGGCTCATCTGCATCATTTTGTAGGGGAAAGGGCGAGGGCTTTTTCCCACAGGAACAAACCCCGCAGCCAGACGGGAATCTGGCTGCGGGGTTTGCCATGCCGGGAGAAATCAGGCGAAGAAGAAGCCGGCGGTCATGTCCAGGTAATTCTGGCCGGAATAGGCGGGGTAGCGCCTTTGCACTTGGGATTTAAAGGAGGCGGCATCGGAGCAGCCTGTGGCGATTTGCTTGAGGGTTTCCAGGTAGTCGATTTTGACTTGGGCGTCCTTCAAGTCCTCGGGGGTGTAGTGGGAGGTGAGGATGAGGCCATAGCCCTTGGCCTGGTATTCCCTGAGCTGGGCGATGATGCCGTCGGCATGGGCGGGGCCGGCCACGATGGAGTGGCAGTCGTGCCCCAGCATATGGGTGTAGACGGCATTGATTTCCGGAATCTCAAGGTCAAAGGCATCGGGGGTTGGATGGATGCGGAAGCGGATGCCGCCGATGGTGGCCTCCCCCTCGGAGAGGATGTGGGTGACAGGGTGCACGGAGGGGTCGAAGCTGTCGCCGAAGGCGGCGGTGAAGTTGTCAATCAGCGCCTTGCCGCCGCCGGAGCGGGAATAGTCCTTGGCGTTTTGGGTGGCAAATTTGGGCACCTGGGGCAGGAAGGTGGCCCCGGCGCCGTGATAGGACACCAGGATACCCGCCACCGGCAGGTCGTTTAGATACTGGGTGAGCTCGGCGATGTTGTCGTGGAAGCAGGGGGATTCCACGAGGACAGCTTGGCCGTCTTTTTCCAGGATGAAGACTTCGTCGTCCATCAAGTCGTTGGTCTTGTAGGCGTGCAGCCGGATGCGGCCGAAGTCGTAGAGGCTTATTTCTCCCTTGCCCAGTTTTTTGGTTGTGAATGTGTTCTTTGTCATGGCAGTTTCCTCCTGATTGTCGCTGTGGGGTTCCTTGTTTTACAGGGCCTGGCGGAGCGGCCGTTCCCCGCCCGGTGTGAGTTCAGTATAGCCGGAAAGGCCCTGGGTGTAAAGTACGCACTTTTTTGTGGGTTAGTTACCGGGAGGAAACGGTGGGGGCTTGACGTGGAGAGAGAATACAGTATAATAGGGATGTTAGTTTCTAAGAGAAACAAAGGGAGGGATTTGACAGTGGAGGAGCGTACTGGGGGAAAGGGGCTGCCGGTTTGCCCGGTGGAGACCACGCTGACCCTGATTGGGGACAAGTGGAAGGTGCTGATTTTACGCGACCTGATACCGGGGACCAAGCGATTTGGGGAGCTGAAAAAGTCGATTGGAACCGTGTCCCAAAAGGTGCTGACGGCGCAGCTGCGGGATATGGAGGAAAAGGGGCTGGTACACCGGCAGGTGTATGCGGAAGTGCCGCCGAAGGTGGAGTATTCCCTGACAGAGCTGGGGAGGAGCCTGAAGCCGGTTTTGGACGCGATGCTGGTTTGGGGGAAAGGATACCAGGAGCTGGCAAATGGGGAGAAGGGGGCGTAGGGCGCCGGGAACCCTGAAAAAGGCAAGGAAAAGCCCGCTGTGAAACAGCGGGCTTTTTGGCGCTATTTTTTGAGCTTTTGGTCCACCACTTCCCGCAGGAGACTGGCGAAGGCGGCGGAGGTCATGGCCCCCAGGTCGCCCTCGGCGCGATGGCGGACAGAGACGGTGCCGGCCTCCATGTCACGGTCGCCCACCACCAGCATGTAGGGGACTTTCTCCATCTGGGCATCCCGGATTTTCTTGCTGATTTTCTCGTTGCGGTAGTCGGCCTCGGCGCGGAAGCCCTGGGCCTCCAGGCTGGAGCGGATTTGGGCGGCATAGTCGGCGGCCCGGTCGGTGACGGGGAGGATGCGCACCTGCTCGGGGGCCATCCAGGTGGGGAGGGCGCCGGCGTACTTCTCAATCAGCAGGGCCAGGGTGCGCTCGTAGCAGCCCATAGAGGTGCGGTGGATGATATAGGGCAGCTTTTTCTGGCCGTCGGCGTCGGTGTATTCCATGCCGAATTTCTCGGCTAAGAGCATGTCAATCTGGATGGTGATGAGGGTGTCTTCCTTGCCGAAGACGTTCTTGATTTGGATATCCAGCTTGGGGCCATAGAAGGCGGCTTCGTCGATACCCACCACATAGTCAATGCCCAAATCGTCCAGGATGGTCTTCATCACGCCCTGGGCGTGCTCCCACTGCTCGGGGGTGCCCTCGTACTTGTTGCCGGGGTTTTGGGGGTCCCACTGGGAGAAGCGGAAGGAACAGTCCTCCTTTAACCCTAGGGTTTCCAGCATCTCGTTGGCCAGCTCAAAGCAGCCCCGGAACTCCTCTTCCAGCTGGTCGGGGCGGAGGACTAAATGGCCCTCGGAGATGGTGAACTGGCGCACGCGGATGAGGCCGTGCATCTCGCCGGAATCCTCATTGCGGAAGAGGGTAGAGGTCTCCCCCAGGCGCATGGGCAGGTCGCGGTAGGAGCGGGCCCGGTTGAGGAACACCTGGTACTGGAAGGGGCAGGTCATGGGACGCAGGGCAAAGCACTCCTTGGTCTCGTCGTGGGGGTCGCCCAGGATGAACATGCCGTCTAAATAGTGGTCCCAGTGGCCGGAGATTTTATAGAGCTCCCGCTTTGCCATGAGGGGGGTCTTGGTGAGGAGGTAGCCCCGTTTTTGCTCGGTATCCTCCACCCAGCGCTGGAGGAGCTGGATGACACGGGCACCCTTGGGCAGCAGCACGGGAAGGCCCTGGCCGATGACATCCACTGTGGTGAAGTACTCCAGTTCCCGGCCCAGCTTGTTGTGGTCCCGCTTGAGGGCCTCGGCCTGCTGTTCCAGGTAGGCATCCAGCTCGTCCTTTTTGGGGAAGGCGATGCCATAGATGCGCTGCAACATTTTGCGGTTGGAGTCCCCCCGCCAATAGGCGCCGGTGGCGGAGGTGAGCTTGATGGCGTTGCCCTTGACCCGGCCGGTGGAATCCAGGTGGGGGCCGGCGCAGAGGTCGGTGAACTCGCCCTGGCGGTAGAAGGAAATGACCTCGCCCTCGGGCAGGTCGTGGATGAGCTCCAGCTTATAGGGCTCGTCTTGTTCCTGCATCAGCTTGACAGCCTCTTCCCTGGGGAGCTCAAAGCGCTCTAATTTCAGCTTTTCCTTACAGATTTTGCGCATTTCGGCTTCCAGTTCCGCCAGGTCCTCGGGAGTAAAGGGGGTAGGGGTGTCAAAGTCGTAGTAGAAGCCCTGGTCGATGGCCGGGCCGATGGCCAGCTTGACCTCCGGATGGAGGCGTTTCATGGCCTGGGCCAGGATATGGCTCACGGTGTGCCAATAGGTTTTGCGATAGGTCTCATTTTCAAAGGTGTAGAGGTTTGCTTCGCTCATGGTCGATACTTCCTTTCTGAATTTTGGGGAAAGACAAAAACGTCTCACCCCTGCGGATTGCCAGGGGTGAGACGGTAAAAGGTCCCACGGTTCCACCCTGCTTACGGCGTGAAAAACGCCGTCGCTCGTGTTCTCTGTAACGGGAGAGGCCCGTCCCGCTTTCTGTCGCGGGCGGCTCGGGAGGTGGTAGAGCTACAGCCGCAGCGCAGGGCGCTCGCAGCAAAATGCGCCCCTCTCTGGCCGCCGGGAGCTGTGCTCAGTCTCCTTCATGGCTTTGGTGGTTCTATCATAGCACAACAGGGCCGCCGGGTCAAGGAGGGGAACCGAGAATTTTTTGGGGTTGACAAAGGGGGCGGCGGGGTTGATTTTAGCTGTTTTGGGAATCAAGGGTTAATCGAACAGTTCGGAGAATTCGTCCTGGCAGATGGGGGTGATGCCGTTTTCGCAGAGGGCTTTGACAGCGGCGTCGTTGTCGGTGACCCGGAGAATCATCATGGCCTTGTCCTTTTTGCGGGAGAGGAAGGCATAGGTGTATTCCAGGTTGATGCCCTTGTCCCCCAGGATGGCCAGGATTTTCACCAGGGCGCCCGGTTCGTCGGAGAGCTCGATAGCCAGGACGGGGGTGAGGGAGCAGACGTAACCGGCCTCCTTCAAGATGCGGGCGGTGTTGTAGGAATCGTCTACAATCATGCGCAGGATGCCGAAATCCTCGGTTTCGGCAATGGAGAGGGCGCGCATATCAATTTGGTTTTTCTCCAGGACCTTGGTGAATTCCGCCAGTTGTCCGGGTTTGTTTTCCACAAAAGCGGAGATTTGCTTGACAGTCATGGGGCTTCGCTCCTTTCAATCAATAGAGATTGCGCTTGTCGATAATGCGGACAGCCTTGCCCTCGCTGCGGGTGATGGTCTTGGGGGCCACCAGGCGCACGGCGGCGTAGATGCCCAGCATGGCCTTGAGGGCCTCTACCAGCTCCTTTTCCCGGGCGGAGACCTGGGACAGGGCGTCGGAGAACATCTCGGGGGTCATTTCCACCAAGACTTCCAATTTGTCGCTGTTGTTTTCCCGGCTGACAACAATCTGGTAGTTGGCGGGATAGCCCTTGTTTAAGAGCACGGTTTCAATCTGGGAGGGGAAGACATTGACGCCCTTGACAATCAGCATGTCGTCGCTGCGGCCCATGGGCTTGCTCATCTTCACATGGGTACGGCCGCAGGAACAGGGCTTACGGCTCAGGACACAGATGTCGCGGGTGCGGTAGCGCAGGAGGGGGAAGGCCTCTTTGGTGATGCTGGTGAACACCAGCTCCCCCTTTGCCCCTTCGGGGAGGACCTCGCCGGTTTTGGGGTCGATGATTTCGGCGATGAAGTGGTCCTCGTTGATGTGCATGCCGGTCTGCTCGCTGCATTCAAAGGAAACGCCCGGGCCGGAAATCTCCGTCAGGCCATAGATATCGAATGCCTTGATGTGAAGCTTATCC